>NC_014394.1:632494-1264988 GCF_000145255.1 Gallionella capsiferriformans ES-2 | reverse complement strand
GGAAAAACAGCTGCGCGCAGCTCCCGCCGGCTAAAATAGAGCAGACAAAGGCTACGGACCGGGGACAGGAGGAGAATATTGCGGAAGGTGCAGATGCACCTGTTGATAGCGAAACAACATCAAAACACCCGAGCTATCGCCCGGGGGCGATAGCGCTGCAAAAAAATTTCGGGGTGGGTTTACAGCCCTGCGCGCAAAGCAACAGCTCTGGTTGAGTCGGCAAACCTACTCGAAACACATATCTGTCGCTACGCGAGAAAACTTATAGACCGGCATCTGCACGGAGTGCAGCCGCCTTATCTGTGTTTTCCCAAGTAAACTCAGGCTCCTCACGGCCGAAGTGACCGTAAGCGGCGGTCTTCTCGTAGATTGGACGCAGCAGATCCAGCATCTGCACGATGCCTTTTGGGCGCAGGTCGAAATGACGCAACACCAGTTCGGTCAATTTGTCATCGGCGATTTTTCCGGTACCGTAGGTGTCCACCATCACGCTGGTCGGTTTTGCCACACCAATCGCGTAGGAGACTTGCACCAGACATTTGCTGGCCAATCCTGCCGCAACGATATTCTTCGCAACGTAACGACCGGCATAGGCGGCCGAGCGATCGACCTTAGAAGGGTCTTTGCCGGAGAATGCACCGCCACCGTGAGGCGCTGCGCCACCGTAGGT
Source organism: Gallionella capsiferriformans ES-2 (assembly GCF_000145255.1). Lineage (NCBI taxonomy): Bacteria > Pseudomonadati > Pseudomonadota > Betaproteobacteria > Nitrosomonadales > Gallionellaceae > Gallionella > Gallionella capsiferriformans. The sequence goes on along the minus strand of NC_014394.1, from coordinate 1,264,318 downwards.
ATCCACGATGATCTTGCGGCCGGTCAGGCCGCAATCGCCTTGCGGGCCGCCGACCACGAAACGCCCGGTCGGATTCACCAGGAAGTTGATGTTGCCCTTGATAAATTCTTTCGGCAGCATCGGCATGATGATGTCTTCAATGGCCGCTTCGCGGATCGCTTCCAGCGTCATATCCGGTGCGTGCTGAGTCGAGAGCACCACGGTGTCGATGGAATGCGGTTTGCCGTCCACGTAGCGGATGGTCACTTGAGATTTTGCATCCGGACGCAACCACGGCAGACGACCGTCGTGGCGCAATTGCGCCTGACGTTGCACAACCTGATGCGCCAGATAAATCGCCAGCGGCATTAAAGTCGGTGTTTCATCGCAAGCGTAACCGAACATCAGGCCTTGATCGCCCGCGCCTTGATTCAAGAAGTCGTCGGACGCACGATCCACGCCTTGCGCGATGTCCGGGCTTTGCTTGTCATAAGCGACCAGTACCGCACAACCCTTGTAGTCAATGCCGTATTCGGTGTTGTCGTAGCCGATGCGCTTGATGGTGTTGCGCGCAACTTGAATGTAATCGACATTGGCGGTGGTGGTGATTTCGCCTGCCAGAACCACGAGGCCGGTGTTGGTCAGCGTTTCAGCGGCTACCCGCGCATAGGGGTCTTGCGCTAGAATCGCATCCAGAATGGCATCGGAGATCTGATCTGACACTTTGTCAGGATGGCCTTCGGATACAGATTCGGAAGTAAACAGAAATTCGCTCATGGTTGTTTATACTTTAGGCCTTGCGGCGTTATTTTAAAGTTGCTGTACCCCTGTGGAATACAAAAAATCGCTTCGATAAATGAAGCTAGTGATTGCGATGTGCCAACATAAGCCTAAATCCATTTAATTTAGCGGGATTTTAGCGCACATATTTCTAACAACGGAACAGTTTACAGACAAAGGAAATTGATTCATATATGCCAAAATGCCTATATATCTGACGATTCTGTAGAACCGAGAATATCAAGGAATTGTGACTAGACATAATGATGAATTGCCGGGCCACAGTCCGGCTCGCAATGCCCCCTAGTTATCGCGTTGCCGAAAGGCAGTTGCGATCCAGAAATATAACCGGACACTTTTCAACTGTAAGGCCACGCCGCAGTGCGGCGCACAATAAAGTGCTGGATTGCTTCCCGCCTCACATTGACATCCCAGCAACCGAAGTAGACATACTCTGCATTTTTTATAACCCGAGTATAAAATGCGCCGGGCAAGGTGGATAAAAAATTAATTTCAAGGCTCATTGCCTGAACAAATTGAATTGCTATACATAATTTTTTTGTACAGTAACTCCATTCAAGTTTGCGTACTTATATGCAGCTCAGATTCAATCTGATGAAGCCACCCGTGAAATAAAATACTTTTAACCGAAAGATATAATTAAAAATATATATTAATCAACCAGTTATTCCAACCCTCATCAAATCATCGATCACCTGATTCACACATACTTGAAGGTCAGTGGTACCTGTATTCAAAGCCAATTCAGGCATTTCCGGCGCTTCGTACGGCGAAGAGATACCAGTGAATTCCTTTATTTGACCCGCACGCGCCTTTTTGTACAGCCCCTTCACATCGCGCGATTCGCACACCTCTATCGGGGTATCACAATAAATCTCGATGAAATCGCCTTCCTTAACCATGCTGCGCACGCGTTCACGATCCGCCCGGTAAGGTGAAATGAAAGCCGTCAGAACGATAATGCCAGCTTCCATAAACAGCTTGGCAACCTCACCTACACGACGGATATTTTCCACCCGCCCTGCATCTGAAAATCCCAAATCGCCACACAAACCGTGACGCACATTATCCCCATCCAGCACGAAGGTTCGGCAGCCCTTTTGGTGCAGCGCCTCTTCAACGGCATGCGCCAGGGTGGATTTACCCGAGCCGGACAGACCGGTGAACCAGATGATCGCGCCGCGATGCGCGTTTTGCAGCTCACGACGCTGACGCGTCACGGTAGCCTGATGCCAAACCACGTTGGATGAAACAGGAGTAGTCGTCATAATTTTTCTACGCAATAAGTTTGGCGAGTAATTTGGTATCTTGTTCGGCGATGACCAGAAATTCCGGGTTATGTAAATCTGGCTTGTTATAGCTCAATTCTGCTCCCGTCCAATCACACACTCGGCCGCCCGCACAGGCAACCACCGCATGAGCCGCGGCTGTGTCCCACTCCATGGTAGGCCCGAGGCGCGGATACAGATGCGCGGCACCTTCGGCGACCAGACACAGTTTCAGCGAACTGCCCATGCTGATGCACTCGTACTCCCCCAACTTCACAAGTAGTGCGGCAGTGCGCTCGTCGGCATGCGAGCGGCTGGCGACGATCTTAAGCACCTCGCCCGGCAATGCGGCTTTAGCGCCGACCGGCTGCGAGGCCTGCGCACCGCGTTTAATGAACGCCCCCACGCCGCGAGCCGCGAAATAGCAGACATCCAACACGGGTGCATACACCACGCCCAGCACCGGTTCGCCGTTTTCAATCAGCGCAATATTGACGGTAAACTCACCGTTACGCTTGATAAATTCTTTAGTGCCATCCAGCGGATCAACCAGCCAGAAGCACGGCCAGTTTTTACGCGTTTCATAAGGTATTTCGGCAGACTCTTCAGACAAGACAGGCCAGCCCAACTGCAAATTCTCCAGCCCCGCTTTAATGACCTTATCTGCGGCCAAATCGGCCTGCGTCAACGGCGAATCATCCGCCTTAGTCATCACGACATTTGCAGGATCGGCGTAAATTTCCATGATGGCCTGCCCGGCTTTGACAGCAATAGCGACAACCTGGGGAAGCAATTTCTCAAACATCGTTACGTTACCGATTGAATAAGTTCAAATGCGAAGCACCTCATGGACTAGGTACCTGCTACGCCGCCGGACAGCGTAGCGCCGCGCGAAAATCAATCGCTGCCGAACAAGTCGCGGGTATAAACCTTAGCCTCCACATCCGACAAATCGGTGCTCATACGGTTAGCGACGATCACATCGGCTTCTTTTTTAAATTGCGCCAGATCATTCACGACACGCGAATGGAAAAACTGTGATTCGTGCAACGCGGGCTCATAGACGATGACTTCAATTCCCTTAGCCTTGATGCGCTTCATGATGCCTTGTATGCTCGATGCCCTGAAGTTATCTGAGCCGGCTTTCATGATCAGGCGGTGGATGCCGACGATATTCGGCTTGCGTTTGATGATATCGAAGGCAATGAAGTCTTTGCGGGTGGTGTTGCTATCCACAATGGCTTGCATGATGTTTTGTGGCACGTCGTTGTAGTTAGCCAGCAGTTGCTTGGTGTCTTTAGGCAGGCAGTAGCCACCGTAACCAAATGATGGATTGTTGTAATGGTCACCTATGCGCGGGTCAAGACAGACGCCATCAATGACTTGTTTGCTATCCAATCCGTGTGTGGCCGCATAGGTATCGAGTTCATTGAAATAGGCTACGCGCATCGCAAGAAAGGTATTAGCAAACAGCTTGATGGCTTCTGCTTCAGTAGAGTCGGTGAACAGCGTGTCGATATTCTGTTTGACGGCGCCCTGCTTGAGCAAACCGGCGAAAATTTCGGCGCGCTTCGAACGCTCGCCGATGACGATGCGCGACGGATACAGGTTGTCGTGAAGCGCACGGCCTTCACGCAAGAACTCGGGCGAAAAGATCAGGTTTTCGCAACCGGTCGTTTGTTTTAGCTTGGCGGTGTACCCCACCGGTACCGTGGACTTGATGATCATCACGGCCTGCGGATTGATCGCGGTCACGTCTTTGATGACCGACTCGATCGATTTTGTATTGAAATAGTTAGTTTCCGGATCGTAATCTGTGGGCGTCGCGATGATCACATAATCGGCACCAGTATAGGCGTCCACTTTGTCGAGCGTCGCCCTGAAGTTGAGTGTCCTGTGCTGCAAGTAATCCTCGATTTCGACATCTTCGATAGGCGACTGCTTGCGGTTGAGCATCGCAACCTTTTCGGGGATGATGTCGATGGCCACCACTTCATTGTGTTGGGAAAGCAAAATCGCGTTGGAAAGTCCAACGTAACCTGTACCGGCGATAGCAATTTTCATAGATATAATTTCAAAGTTTAAGCCTGCGAGAGGCTTGCCAGAGACCGCGGAGATCCATTTCCTGCACCTGAACAAAGCCACCTATTGCTGCCTGCCGGTGCAAGATAAACATCCACTCAAGGCCGGATTCTGATTCGAAGCGACATTTTAGTCAATGAATTAACCCAAATGAGCGCACCACTCAGTGCCCTCACCGTCCGGCACCAACCCTCAGGTACAACGCCGTCCCCGCGCATCGCCCCAGCGCAAATCCGTGCCTTCATCGCCCAGATAGTAAGTCTCGCCGCTGCAATGGTCGAAATAGTATGTTGGCGACACGATGGTCTGATCAAAAATCATGCCGGCGCTGATGCGGGTGTAATTGAGCAGAATACTACGTATCACCTGCGCATCCCGGCAAATATGGGAACCATGCGAAATCCACGCCGGGCCGGCGATTTTTGCACCCGCCTCGATGCAGACACCCGAATCGATATACACAGGGCCGGAAATTTCCACGTTATCCCAGTCGATACGGGTGTTGATACCCACCCAGACCCCCGGCTTGACCTGGGTACCCGGCATTTGCATGTGCGGCAATTCTCCCCGGAGCACGCGCTGCAGCACCGTCCAGTAATCCGACACCTGACCGATATCGATCCAGTTAAAGAAGCGCTTTTGCGCATAAAACGGCATGCCCTTTTCGACCAGCATCGGGAACAGCTGACTGCCGATATCGAAGACCTCGCCCTGCGGAATCAGATTGATCGCCTCGGGCTCGAAAATATAGATCCCGGTACTGGCAAAATTTGAACGGGCTTGCTCGGGTGCAGGCTTTTCCTGAAAGGAGATGATGCGACCATCCTCATCTGTTTCAACCACACCGTAGTTGCCGACCTCGCTGTTCGGCACTTCGAGGGTCACTACGCTGACCATGGCCTTTTTGGCCTTGTGTTCGAAAACTGCCGCACCGATATCCAGATCAATCAGCGCATCGCCGCAAATCACGATAGTTGTGGTATCGAAAAATCCGCCAAAATCCTGAATCTTGCGCATACCGCCGGCAGAGCCTAACGGTTGCGGGGTAATCTCGCCGTGATCGTATACCCCTTCGTATGAATAGCCGATCTGCACCCCCCAGCGACTGCCATTGTCGAAATAATTTTCGATTTTCCAGTGCTTGTGGGCCACATTGACCATAATTTCATCGACGTTATACTTCGCCAGATGTTCGATCAGATATTCCATCACCGGCTTGCCGAGAATTGGAATCATCGGCTTGGGCAGATCCTGAGTTAACGGTCGAACACGGGTGCCCTTGCCCGCTGCAAGGATCATGCCTTTAATTTTCATAAAACAACACGGTGATGAGAGTGGCGCCGATTATACATTTCTCAAGACGCATATCTATAGCGCAAAGTAGCTAGATAATTGCGTGAACAGGCCGCAAGGCATCTGATTGAAAGGGCTCAGGCTTGCAACAGGCGATCAGACAAATGCATAGAGGGTGTGATTTGGTATTATGATGTGGCATCACAGACAATAAAAAAGCCTTGCATCGATGCAAGGCTTAGTTTATTTGGTGGGTCGTGCGGGGATCGAACCTGCGACAAACGGATTAAGAGTCCGCTGCTCTACCAGCTGAGCTAACGACCCGTTTTGACTTAATAAATCATCAAAATGGTTAGTACTTAGTGCTGCTTTACACAAAAGCCCTCTTTCGAGGGCTTAGTGTTTATAAGGAGTCTGACGATGACCTACTTTCACATGGGTAATCCACACTATCATTGGCGCGGAGTCGTTTCACTGTCCTGTTCGGGATGGGAAGGAGTGGGACCAACTCGCTATGGTCGTCAGACAAACTGGTAAGTCGTTTGCGATGTTCTGCAAACCACTATGTTTGTTGTTTCTTGCCGCCATTATACATGGTTTCAAGAAATATTATCTGGAAGAAGTAAAGTAAGTCTTTGATTGTACTTGCGTTACATATATAAGACCGTTTTATCAGCCCTACTTAATGTTATAGGATCAAGCCTCACGAGCAATTAGTATTGGTTAGCTTAACGCATTACTGCGCTTCCACACCCAACCTATCAACGTCCTGGTCTCGAACGACTCTTTAGAAGGCTTAAAGCCTAGGGAAATCTTATCTCAAGGCGAGTTTCCCGCTTAGATGCTTTCAGCGGTTATCTCTTCCAGATTTAGCTACCCGGCAATACCACTGGCGTGATAACCGGTACACCAGAGATCTGTCCACTCCGGTCCTCTCGTACTAGGAGCAGGTCCCTTCAAATTTCCAACGCCCAAGGCAGATAGGGACCAAACTGTCTCACGACGTTTTAAACCCAGCTCACGTACCACTTTAAATGGCGAACAGCCATACCCTTGGGACCGGCTACAGCCCCAGGATGTGATGAGCCGACATCGAGGTGCCAAACTCCCCCGTCGATATGAACTCTTGGGAGGAATCAGCCTGTTATCCCCAGAGTACCTTTTATCCGTTGAGCGATGGCCCTTCCATACAGAACCACCGGATCACTATGACCTACTTTCGTATCTGCTCGACTTGTCAGTCTCGCAGTTAAGCATCCTTTTGCCATTGCACTATCAGTACGATGTCCGACCGTACCTAGGATACCTTCGTACTCCTCCGTTACAATTTGGGAGGAGACCGCCCCAGTCAAACTGCCTACCATGCACGGTCCCCAACCCCGATAAGGGGTCTAGGTTAGAATCTCAAACACACCAGGCTGGTATTTCAAGGTTGGCTCCATAAGAACTGGCGTCCCTACTTCACAGCCTCCCAGCTATCCTACACAGGTCTATTCAAAATCCAATGCAAAGCTACAGTAAAGGTTCATGGGGTCTTTCCGTCTAGCCTCGGGTAGATTGCATCTTCACAAACATTTCAACTTCGCTGAGTCTCGGGTGGAGACAGTGTGGCCATCGTTACGCCATTCGTGCAGGTCGGAACTTACCCGACAAGGAATTTCGCTACCTTAGGACCGTTATAGTTACGGCCGCCGTTTACTGGGACTTCAATCAAGAGCTTGCACCCCATCATTTAATCTTCCAGCACCGGGCAGGCGTCACACTCTATACGTCCACTTTCGTGTTTGCAGAGTGCTGTGTTTTTAATAAACAGTCGCAGCCACCATTTCACTGCAACCCCATCGAGCTTCGGACGCGAAGTCCTACACTCTACCGGGGCGCACCTTCTCCCGAAGTTACGGTGCAAATTTGCCGAGTTCCTTCACCCGAGTTCTCTCAAGCACCTTAGAATTCTCATCCTGCCCACCTGTGTCGGTTTGCGGTACGGTCCCAATATAACTGAAGCTTAGTGGCTTTTCTTGGAAGCTTGGTATCAGCAACTTCTCGCTCAAAGAGCAATCGTTATCACGCCTCAGAATTGACCTCCCGGATTTGCCTAAGAGATCTCCCTACACGCTTGAACAGCCTATTCCAACAGACTGCTTGCCTAACCTTCTCCGTCCCCACATCGCATTATATTGAGGTACAGGAATATTAACCTGTTTCCCATCGACTACGCATTTCTGCCTCGCCTTAGGGGCCGACTCACCCTGCGCCGATGAACGTTGCGCAGGAAACCTTGGGCTTTCGGTGAGGGAGCCTTTCACTCCCTTTATCGCTACTCATGTCAGCATTCGCACTTCTGATACCTCCAGCATCCCTCACAGGACACCTTCGCAGGCCTACAGAACGCTCTCCTACCATATCAACACCCATATAGAGTGTTCAATATCCGCGATTTCGGTGCATAGTTTGAGCCCCGTTACATCTTCCGCGCAGGACGACTCGATCAGTGAGCTATTACGCTTTCTTTAAATGATGGCTGCTTCTAAGCCAACATCCTGACTGTTTTAGCCTTCCCACTTCGTTTTCCACTTAACTATGTCTTGGGGACCTTAATCGGCGGTCTGGGTTGTTTCCCTCTTGACACCGGACGTTAGCACCCGATGTCTGTCTCCCACGCTCGCACTTCTCGGTATTCGGAGTTTGCAATGGTTTGGTAATCAGCAATAGACCCCTAGCCATGACAGTGCTCTACCCCCGAGAGTGATACGTGAGGCACTACCTAAATAGTTTTCGGAGAGAACCAGCTATTTCCAAGTTTGTTTAGCCTTTCACCCCTATCCACAGCTCATCCCCTAATTTTTCAACATTAGTGGGTTCGGACCTCCAGTTGGTTTTACCCAACCTTCATCCTGGCCATGGATAGATCACTTGGTTTCGGGTCTACGCCCAGCAACTATCGCCCTTATCAGACTCGGTTTCCCTACGCCTCCCCTATTCGGTTAAGCTCGCTACTGAACGTAAGTCGCTGACCCATTATACAAAAGGTACGCAGTCACGGAACAAGTCCGCTCCCACTGTTTGTATGCATGCGGTTTCAGGATCTATTTCACTCCCCTTCCGGGGTTCTTTTCGCCTTTCCCTCACGGTACTGGTTCACTATCGGTCGATTACGAGTATTTAGCCTTGGAGGATGGTCCCCCCATATTCAGACAAGGTTTCTCGTGCCCCGCCCTACTTGTCGTAACCCTAGTTCCACACCACTGTTTTTACCTACGGGACTATCACCCACTATGGTCAGACTTTCCAGACTGTTTGGTTAACAATGATGCTAAAAGTTACAGGCTGCTCCGTGTTCGCTCGCCACTACTTACGGAATCTCGGTTGATTTCTTTTCCTTCAGGTACTTAGATGTTTCAGTTCCCTGAGTTCGCTTCACGAAGCCTATGTATTCAGCTTCGGATGACCCCGAAGGGCCGGGTCTCCCCATTCAGATATCTACGGATCAAAGCTTATTGCCAGCTCCCCGTAGCTTTTCGCAGGCTATCACGTCTTTCATCGCCTGTAATCGCCAAGGCATCCACCACATGCACTTATTCGCTTGACCCTATAACGTTAAGTCCTCAGTGTTGCCACTAAGGCGTTATATATGTTTCGCAATTTAAATCTTCGTTACATCAGATTGATTTAAGGATCTGATTTCGCAAAGGTTTGTGTACAAACCATGATGACTAATCACGGAATGTCTTGATACAATCAAAAACCCATTTAAGTTAAACATGTAATCATAAGAATGGAGTTAACCAACCTGACTCATACATGAATCACTTCTTTACTTCTTCCAAATTTTTAAAGAACATCTTATCGGCAAAAGCCAATATCGAAACCCTAAAGGTTTAAATATGGGTTCTTGCAACTTCTTACTACCACCACTACTTCTCAGTTAATGGTGGAGGTTAACGGGATCGAACCGTTGACCCCCTGCTTGCAAAGCAGGTGCTCTCCCAGCTGAGCTAAACCCCCGGCAAAACTATTTCTAACTGGTGGGTCTAGTTGGACTCGAACCAACGACCCCTGCGTTATCAACACAGTGCTCTAACCAGCTGAGCTACAGACCCAGGTAATACTCTTAAATTAAACAATCGATGAGTGTAGGCACTCAATTTCCGGATTCTCTAGAAAGGAGGTGATCCAGCCGCACCTTCCGATACGGCTACCTTGTTACGACTTCACCCCAGTCATGAAACCCACCGTGGTAAGCGCCCTCCTTACGGTTAGGCTACCTACTTCTGGCAGATTCCACTCCCATGGTGTGACGGGCGGTGTGTACAAGACCCGGGAACGTATTCACCGCGACATGCTGATCCGCGATTACTAGCGATTCCGACTTCATGGAGTCGAGTTGCAGACTCCAATCCGGACTACGACGCGCTTTCTGAGATTAGCTCCCCCTCGCGGGTTGGCAACCCTCTGTACGCGCCATTGTATTACGTGTGAAGCCCTACCCATAAGGGCCATGAGGACTTGACGTCATCCCCACCTTCCTCCGGTTTATCACCGGCAGTCTCATTAAAGTGCCCAACTAAATGATGGCAATTAATGACAAGGGTTGCGCTCGTTGCGGGACTTAACCCAACATCTCACGACACGAGCTGACGACAGCCATGCAGCACCTGTGTTCAGATTCTCTTTCGAGCACAATCACATCTCTGCGATCTTTCTGACATGTCAAGGGTAGGTAAGGTTTTTCGCGTTGCATCGAATTAATCCACATAATCCACCGCTTGTGCGGGTCCCCGTCAATTCCTTTGAGTTTTAATCTTGCGACCGTACTCCCCAGGCGGTCAACTTCACGCGTTAGCTACGGTACTAAGGAAGTCTCCTCCCCCAACACCTAGTTGACATCGTTTAGGGCGTGGACTACCAGGGTATCTAATCCTGTTTGCTCCCCACGCTTTCGTGCATGAGCGTCAGTATTAACCCAGGGGGCTGCCTTCGCCATTGGTATTCCTCCACATATCTACGCATTTCACTGCTACACGTGGAATTCTACCCCCCTCTGCTATACTCTAGTCTTCCAGTTTCAAATGCAGTTCCCAGGTTGAGCCCGGGGATTTCACATCTGACTTAAAAAACCGCCTGCGCACGCTTTACGCCCAGTAATTCCGATTAACGCTCGCACCCTACGTATTACCGCGGCTGCTGGCACGTAGTTAGCCGGTGCTTCTTCTTCCGGTACCGTCATCTACTCCTAGTATTAATAGAAGCAATTTCTTTCCGGCTGAAAGAGCTTTACAACCCGAAGGCCTTCTTCACTCACGCGGTATGGCTGGATCAGGCTTTCGCCCATTGTCCAAAATTCCCCACTGCTGCCTCCCGTAGGAGTCTGGACCGTGTCTCAGTTCCAGTGTGGCTGGTCGTCCTCTCAGACCAGCTACGGATCGTCGCCTAGGTGAGCCTTTACCTCACCTACTAGCTAATCCGATATCGGCCACTCCGAAAGCGAGAGGTCTTGCGATCCCCCCCTTTCCCCCTCAGGGCATATGCGGTATTAGCGTAACTTTCGCTACGTTATCCCCCACTTCCGGATATGTTCCGATATATTACTCACCCGTTCGCCACTAACTAAAGAGCAAGCTCTTTAATCCGTTCGACTTGCATGTGTAAAGCATACCGCCAGCGTTCAATCTGAGCCAGGATCAAACTCTTAAGTTCAATACCTGTTTTGGTTCACTGCTGAACCGATCTTACTCAAAGAAAATCACATAACATGATTTTTTTCGACTTTGCGTAAGCACTACTATATTTTAAAGTCGTTATCTTTTTAAGCTCCATAAGAAGCCGATAACTACCAAAAATCAAGCACCTACACTCGTCGATTGTTTAATTTATGTTTTTAAAGAGCGTTCGCTTTGCAGCGAAGAGGTCAGCATTATAGAGACTTAAAACTTATTGTCAACTACATTTTGAAATCTTTTATTTCTAATCGCAGCGTTTATTCTACGACTCTTAAAACTGGTTGCGGGGACAGGATTTGAACCTATGACCTTCGGGTTATGAGCCCGACGAGCTACCGAGCTGCTCCACCCCGCGTCAGAAAACGAACTATAGCAAAGCCTACCCATCACGTCAAACAATATTTACTTTATTTATCAAATATCGCAATTGAGTGAACTATTCACACCCGCGATAGGACTACTGCAGCGTAATACATTAAGGTTTGCGGCATCGTACGCGCTAATCTACTATCATTTCATCTTGCAACCAGTAATATATGCGTACGCTATCGCGCGCAACGGAGTTATATATGTATAAGTCATCGTTATTGCTTGGAATCGTATTCCTGTCGACCATCCAAACCGCCAGTGCAGCAATTGATGACATTGCAATCAATGCCAAGCAAATTGCCTCGTTAGGTATTGCGATTAGCCCCTTACCCGCTAAGCAATCCGGCGAAGTTTCAGGGCTCCCCGGACAAGTCATCGTTCCGGGCAATCAACTGTATGTTGTGAGCACCCCGCTCCCCGCACTGATCGAGCAGATTCTGGTCGGTGTCGGCGATAGCGTCAAAAGGGGTCAGGCCATCGCCCTGCTGCAAAGTCCGGCGCTCGCTGAAGTGCAGCGCGGATTGCTGCAGTCTGCCGCGCAAAAGCAGCTCAGCCGTGACAATTTAGCCCGCGATCAGTCCTTATATAAGGATGGAATAATTTCCGAGAGCCGGCTACGCAATTCACAGGCCTTAGCCCTCGAAGCTCAGGCCGCATTTTCCGAGCGTCGTCAGATGCTGCGCATCTCAGGCATGTCTGATAGCGCCATCACCCAACTGCAATCGAGCAGCAATTTAAGCAGCCAACTTACCGTCTCCTCGCCTATCGATGGTGTCGTACTTGAAAAGACGGCCGGCGCAGGTCAGCGTCTCGATGCGGCCGTGCCTATTTTCAAGATCGCCCGCGTCGACTCGCTCTCACTGGAAATTCAGGCCCCGCTCGCGATGGTGCGTGATCTTAAGGTGGGCGCGCCCATTACCATCCCTGCCTATAACGCCAGCGGCAAACTCACGGCAATCGGCCACAGCCTGACCGGCACCAATCAAACAGTATTGCTGCGCGGCGTCATACTGCAAGGCATGAAAAATTTGCGTCCCGGGCAGTTCGTCGAAACATCCGTCGGCACATCGAATGGCAGCGGCGCTCAATGGGAAGTATCCAACGGTGCGATTGCCCGTCTAGATGGTCGCGCCGTGGTCTTTGTCAGAACACCGCAGGGATTTCATGCCGTAACAGTCAAAATCCTTAACGAAGGCGCGCAAAACAGCGTCATCAGCGGCACGCTCAAAGGGGTCGAGCAAATTGCAACGCACGGCGTCTCGGCGCTCAAATCCAGCATGATGGGCATCGGGGATAAATAATGCTATCTAAACTCGTTGAATTCGCGCTCACCCAGCGTCTCCTAGTTGCGGCAATGACGCTGCTGCTGATCGGCGCGGGCATCGCCTCGTTCCGCGACCTGCCGATTGATGCCTTCCCGGACGTCTCATCCACACAGGTCAAACTGATCATGAAGGCGCCCGGCATGACGCCCGAGGAAGTTGAAGCGCGCATCGTTACGCCGATCGAGCTTGAAATGCTGGGCATTCCCAATCAGCGCATCATGCGCTCGATTTCTAAATATGCGATCGCCGACATCACGATCGATTTTAATGAGGGCACCGATATCTATTGGGCCAGACAACAGGTTGCCGAGCGCCTCAACAATGCGCAACGCGACTTACCGGCCTCCGCATCGGGAGGACTGGCCCCGATTACAACGCCGCTGGGCGAAATGTTCATGTTCACCGTGGAAGGCGATGGCGTGTCTCTTGAAGACCGACGCACGATACTCGACTGGATTATCCGCCCGGCGCTGCGCACCCTGCCTGGCGTTGCCGACGTCAATTCGTTAGGCGGCCTGGCACGCAGCTTCGAAGTGGTCCCCGATCACAACGCCTTAGCCTCTCACGGCATCTCGTTTGCCATGCTGCAACAGGCTATACAAGCCAATAACCGCAACGACGGTGCAGGCCGCATCAATGACGGAGATGAAGCCTTGCTGGTGCGCGCCGAAGGCAGTGTTAAGAACCTTCAAGACGTCCGCAACATTGTGATCGCCAGCCCTGCCGGCAATCCGATCCGTGTCGGAGATGTGGCTCAAGTGCGCATCGGCAGCATGACGCGCTACGGCGTGGTGACCAAAGACGGTCGCGGCGAAGCGGTTGAAGGCTTAGTCTTAGGGCTGCGCGGTGCGAATGCACAAAAAGTCGTTGCGGGTGTGCAGGCCAAATTACTGGAACTCGCGCCAACGTTACCCAAAGGCGTCACGACTAAAGTATTTTATGATCGCGGCAGCTTGGTGAATCGCGCCATCGGCACCGTTTCAAAGGCGCTCACCGAAGCCATCGTGCTGGTGGTGATCCTGCTGGTGCTGTTTCTGGGCAACCTGCGCGCCGCTGTCGTGGTCGCGATCACGCTGCCGCTGGCCGTATTGATCACCTTCATTCTGATGCAGCAGTTCGGCATGTCTGCCAACCTGATGAGTCTGGGGGGACTGGCCATCGCTATCGGTATGCTGGTCGACGGCTCCGTTGTCGTGATGGAAAACATCATCAATCATCTGGCAGGCCGTCGCGCACATATCCCGCATCTGCACGTGATCTACCGCGCGGTTAAAGAGGTCATCACGCCGGTCGCCGCAGGGGTGGCCATCATCATCATCGTGTTCCTGCCCCTGATGACGCTGCAAGGACTCGAAGGCAAGCTGTTCATCCCTGTCGCCCTCACCATCGTGTTTGCGCTGGCAGGCTCTTTGATTCTGTCGCTCACCGTTGTGCCTATGCTGTCCTCGCTGCTGATCAAGACCGCCAGTCACGACGAACCCTGGCTGGTACGCAAAGCGATGGCAATCTACACCCCCCTGCTGGAGAAGGCGCTAAAAAAAGAGCGTGTCGTGATTGCGTCGGCGCTACTCGTGCTCGCAATCAGCGGTGGCGTCTATACCCTGATCGGCAAAGCCTTCATGCCGGAAATGGACGAAGGCGACCTGATCATGCAGGTTTCAAAACTGCCCTCCATCAACATCGCACAAACAGCAGCTATGGATGAGCGCATCCAAAGAGCGATACTGGACGCGGTACCTGAAGTCAAAGGCATCGTCTCGCGCGCCGGCGCCGATGAACTGGGGCTGGATCCGATGGGACTCAATGAAACGGATAACTTTCTGGTATTGAAACCGCAAGCCGAGTGGCGCAATCCGGACAAAAACGCCATCGTCGATCACGTGCGTAGTGTAATGAGCGATTTTCCCGGCGTCGAATACAGTTTTACGCAACCGATTGCCATGCGCGTATCTGAAATGCTCACCGGTGCGCGCGGCGACATCGCAATCAAAATTTTCGGTACCGATCTCAACAAACTCAATGAGGCTGCCGAACACATGGTCAAGGTATTGCAGGGCATACGCGGCAGCGAAGATGTCTTCACCGTTAAAAACAGCGGCGTGCAGTATTTCCGCGTTGTCATCGACCGCTTAGCGGCCGGCCGTCTGGGCCTCAGCGTAGACGACATCGGCAATGCCCTGCGCAGCCAGATTGAAGGACAAAATCTGGGCACAGTCATCGAGAATGGCCGCCGCACCCCGCTTATCATGCGGGGGGAAATCGACATACAACAATCCCCGGCACTCTTTGCAGCGCTGACCCTGCCACTGCCCAACGGACACAGCGTGCCGCTCTCGGTCGTCGCTAAACTCGAACGCGTCGACGGCCCCGTGAAAGTCGATCGCGAAAACGGCATGCGCATGGTGGTCGTGCAAAGCAATGTACGCGACCGCGATTTGGTGGGGTTTGTTGAAGAGGCCAAATCGGCTGTAGCGGACCAGATCAAACTGCCGCAAGGGTATCGCCTGACCTGGGGCGGACAATTTGAAAACCAGCAGCGTGCAGCAGCGCGTCTGGCCGTGGTCGTACCCGTCGCGCTTGGCATGATCTTTATGCTGCTATTCGCCACCTTCGGCTCGGTGAAACAAGCCGTCCTGGTGCTGACCAACATTCCCTTTGCACTGATAGGCGGCATCTTTGCGTTATGGATTAGCGGAGAATACATGTCAGTGCCCGCCTCCGTCGGTTTTATCGCGCTGCTGGGGATTGCCGTGCTCAACGGCGTGGTGATGGTCTCGTACTTCAATCAGTTGGTAGCCCAAGGCATGGACATCACGCAGGTGGTCTTCGAAGGCGCCAAACGCCGCCTGCGCCCGGTATTGATGACCGCCAGCATTACCGCCTTTGGTCTGCTGCCGGTGCTGTTTGCGACCGGCCCCGGATCTGAAATCCAGAAACCGCTCGCCATCGTGGTCACAGGAGGACTCATTAGTTCAACGCTGTTGACGCTGATCATGCTGCCTATCCTATATCGCCGCTTCGGTCTTGACTCTGCCAGGAAATCCAAATGAAAGAAA
Source organism: Gallionella capsiferriformans ES-2 (assembly GCF_000145255.1). Lineage (NCBI taxonomy): Bacteria > Pseudomonadati > Pseudomonadota > Betaproteobacteria > Nitrosomonadales > Gallionellaceae > Gallionella > Gallionella capsiferriformans. Next base: position 1,248,425 of record NC_014394.1, on the reverse strand, counting down.
TGAATTGCTGTCTGACGCTGGTGTGTCACAAATCGCAGGAAGAGCGTCTGGTCGACCATCTGCTCGAACACCCGGACTGGGTACGCGGCTTTTCGCTGACCCGCATCGAAGGCGGCAGCCAGAAGGAAAAGCTGCCCAGCATGCTCGAACAGGTACGCGGCCGCTCGCAACGCGTGCAAATCGTCTCCGTCATGAACTGCGATGATGCGCACGAACTGATCGCACACCTCAAACGCCACGAAGCCAATCCGGAAATAGCCTACTGGATGACCCCGGTGATCGAATTCGGGAGGCTGGCATGATAAAAACAGTCGTAAGTCGTACACCCGCAAGGGGTAGGCCGTGCGGTTCCCGCAGCTCAAGCTGCGACCGCTACGCTCAGGCGTTAGTCGTAAGTTATTTCGTTAGCGCGTCATTACTCACGGGATTCACCAATGCGGCAGAGATTAACCGGCCTGATCTGCCGCCGCCGGCGCAAGTTGAGCGCGCGCTGAACGAACACCTGCTGGTGCTCAATGCGGCCAGCGGACTCAAGATGGAGCAGGCCAATCAGCGCAAATGGAACAGCGGCAGCTATGAATTCAACCTGCGCGCTGGCTCCTCGCAGCGCAATATCGTCAATACCGGGCAAAAGCTCAAGGAATGGGATGTCGCTTTAGAGCGCCCGTTGCGTCTGATCAACAAGGTCGGTATAGATGAAGATATTGGTGCCGCCGGCGTGTCACGTGCCGAATATGCCTTAGGCGACGCACACCATGAAGCCGGACGACTGCTGTTAAAACTTTGGTTTAACTGGCAACGCGAACAGGCGAGTGCGCTACTTTGGCAAAAGCAACGGGATATCCTCAATCAGCAGTCTCAGATGACCGAAAAGCGCGTAAAAGCGGGGGACGCACCCAAACTTGAGCTCAATCTGGCCCAAGCTGCCGCGGCACAGGCCGGCGTTGCCTGGCATCAGGCGCAATTGCGCGCGCAACTTGCCGGCAACGATCTGGCGCGCCCCTTCCCGGCCGTTCAATTACCGGAAAAGCCAAACACCGTAACGCCGGTGGCGATCGAGCATGATTTCGCATTCTGGAAATCACGCATCTTAGATGACAATCACGAACTCGCCATGGTGCAGGCGCACACGCACGTCCAGCAGCTGCTCGCCGATCGCAGCCGCGCCGACCGGATTCCCGATCCGACGGTCGGTCTGCGCTATTCAAATGAGATGGGTGGCAATGAAAAAGTGGCCGGCGTATATCTCACCGTACCGATCTCCTTCGGACATCGCAGCGCGACCGCTGAAGGGGTTGCGCAACAAGCAGCCATTGCTATCGATCAGGAAACCTACGTCAAACGACGCCTGGAAGGCGATATTTTTGCCGCCCATTTGCAGGCGGTACAGAGTTTTGCTAGCTGGCAGCAGGCGCGTGATGCCGCACAATTCATCCGCAGCAACGCCGAACTGGTTGCGCGCGCCTACACCTTAGGTGAGGCGTCCCTGTCCGACAGTCTGAACGCCCGCCGCGTTGCGCTGGAATCCTCCATGGCCGAAAATCTCGCGCAACTGGATGCCAACGAGGCGCATTACCGTCTGCTGCTCGATGCGCACCTGTTGTGGGCGCAAGAGGAAGCGCACCTGCCATGATCAGCGCAGAGATCATCGGCAGCCTCGCCGCCACGCTGACCACCACGGCCTTTATCCCGCAAGCCTGGCAGGTGTGGCGCACGCGCCATACGGCCGACATATCGCTCGGCATGTACGCACTGTTCACCACAGGTGTTGCACTTTGGCTGGGATATGGCATGCTGTTGAACGCTTGGCCTATCATCATCGCCAATTTCATCACACTGCTGCTGGCAGGAATTGTCCTGCTGATGAAACTTAAATTTGGATAACTGATGTCACACATACCTGAAATTAAAGCCGAACAATCGATCGAACTGCTCAAAGAACTGCACATCCTGACGCGCGACGGCAAGCTCAATCAGGATAGCCGCCGAAAACTCAAGCAGGTCTACCATCTCTACCACTTTATCGAACCGCTACTCAAGGAACTGCTCGCCGTTAAACCCGGGCTCACGCTGGCCGATCACGGCGCGGGCAAGTCCTATCTGGGTTTCATCCTCTACGATTTATTCCTAAAATCGCTCGAATCCGGCCACGTTTACGGCATCGAAACCCGCGAAGCGCTGGTCGCCAAATCTCAGGAATTAGCCGACAAACTACAGTTTTCGCGCATGACTTTCCTGAATTTATCCGTGGAAGAATCCATCCATTCGACCGAACTGCCAGAGCAGATCGACATCGTCACCGCACTGCACGCCTGCAACACCGCCACCGATGACGCCATCAAATTCGCCCTGCACAAGCGCGCAAAATATATCGTACTGGTCCCCTGCTGCCAGGCTGAAGTCTCAAGCGTGCTAAATAAACATAAAAATCAATCCTTTGCAAAAACCCCGCTCTCCGAAATCTGGCGCCACCCTATCCATAGTCGCGAATTCGGCAGCCACCTGACTAACGTGCTGCGCTGCCTGCTGCTCGAATCCCGCGGTTATCAGGTGACCGTCACTGAACTGGTGGGCTGGGAACACTCAATGAAAAATGAGCTCATCATTGCGAAACATCAGGGTCAACCGCGCAAAGATGCGCAACAACGCCTATCGAGCATTCTTGAGGAATTGAATCTGGAAGCACTGCGCGACCGTTTTATTTACTAAATTGAACAGACTTTTCTGACGACACCACGCACGAATACCCTATAATCCGGCCCCTTCTGAGCAAGTGTGAACCCTTGCTGAAAACTGACCTGCCACCTGTCACAGGGGCCTAGTCATCAGACGCGACGTAAATACAGGCCAAATGAATGGATACAGTTAAATTAGTTGGCGGCGAACACGCGGTGTTGCTGGTGCATGGACTGCAAGGCGGCCCGACAGAAATGCTCCCGCTGGCAAAGCGCTTAAATCAGGCAGGCTACTCGGTGTACGTACCGCACTTTGCCGGCTACGGTTACCACGATGGCGATACCACGCATTCCGTCACACCCTGGCAGGACTGGCACAAACTGGTCTTAGATGAAGTGGCGATCCTGAAGCAAACGCACACCACCGTATCACTCGGCGGTCTATGTATCGGTGCGGTCTTAGCGCTGAGCGTTGCGGCAGACTCGGGCAGCGACGTCGCGGCCTTGTCTTTACTGAGCACGACCCTGTATTACGACGGCTGGAGCATCCCCTGGTACCGCTTCGTGCTGCCGATCGGCTACTACACGCCGTTTCGCTATTTTTACAGCTATTCCGGCCGCCCGCCTTTTGGCATCAAAAACGAACAATTGCGCAAATGGGTGATTCGCGAAATGAATCACAAAGAATCCTCAATTGCCGCCGTCTCGAATCTATGCCTGCCCGCCATACACGAGGCCGAATTGCTGATTAAAGCCGTCAAAGCACGCCTGCCTGCAATCGAAACCCCGACGTTGGTCATCCACGCGACAGAAGACGATGTCTGTTCGCCGCGCAGCGCGGAATATGTGATGCAGCATATCGGATCAAAACAACGGGAGTGCGTCATGTTGGGCAATAGCTATCACATGATCACCGTGGATAACGACAGAGAACAGGTTGCCAGCGAAACCATACGATTTTTTAACTCGACACAAGCTGAAAAAGTCAGCTCCCTGCCCTGAAATCAGCAAGCACCAGCTCATGCTGCTAGCTAATCCTTGCAAAAACGTCTCAATTTTAGGACTGTTTCAGTTATAATTCGCCGCAAATAATTTAACAAGACACTAAGCTATGAGTTCACTACCAACCATACAGCGCATGATGGTCGAACAATTCGACCTGAAAATTGAAAGCCTGACACCCGATGCAACGCTGGAGAGTCTGGGACTCGATTCCCTCTCCGTCATCGAATTCATGTTCAATCTTGAAGATGAGCTAAAAATCAAATTACCCGATGAACGGGTCGAAATCAAAACACTGCAGGACGTGACCGATCTGGTCGACAGAATTGTCGCCGAACAAGCGGCTTAATCACACGGCATGAGCAGACGCGTTGTCATCACAGGATTAGGGATCGTATCCCCTGCGGGCTCATCACCTGAGGAGTTTTTCAACAATCTGATGGCAGGGCGATCCGGCATCAAGCCACTCACCTGCAGCTTTGTTGATCAGCTCTCCATCAAGATCGCAGCCTCCGTCGATGACTTCAATCCTGCCGCACATTTTTCAAAAATCCAGCTCACCGGCATCGAACGATTCAGCCAGATGGCGCTGGTCGCGGCTGAACAAGCCGTGCAGGATGCACAACTCGTGCTTGACGAGACAGAATACTCTCGCGCAGGCGTCTATATGGGTTCGTGTCTGGGCGGTGCCGGTACACTCGAAGACGGTTATGTCGAAGTTTTCAAACGCAACAACCCGCGCATCAAACCGCTGAGCGTACTGCTTAGCATGAACAATGCAGCCGCCTCACACCTGTCGATCAAATACCATCTGCAAGGCCCGAACATCACCTACTCGACCGCATGCTCATCATCTGCGATTGCCGTGGGCGAAGCTTACCGGCAGATCAAGCACGGTTACGCGGATGTCATGTTAGCCGGCGGTGCTGAAGCCATGCTGACGCTGGGCGCTATGAAAGCATGGGAAGCCCTGCGCACGCTGGCGCATGAAGATCCGGAAGATCCCGGCGCATCCTGCAAACCCTTCTCGAAAAATCGCAACGGACTGGTTTTAGGCGAAGGCGCTGCGGTGCTGGTGCTCGAAGACGCGGAACGTGCGATCCAACGCGGCGCTAAAATTTACGGCGAACTGGCAGGCTACGATTGCTCGTCCGATTCGAGCCACATTACCAAGCCTGACTCAGCGGGCCAGACACGCACAATATTGAGCGCGCTGCGCGATGCAAAGTTACAGCCGTCCGACATCGGTTACATCAACGCACACGGCACCGCCACACTAGCGGGCGACATCGAGGAAACCAAGGCCTTAAAACTGGCTTTTGGGGCTGAGGCCTACAAAATTCCGGTGAGCTCCACCAAATCCATGCACGGCCACCTGATGGGCGCAACAGGTGCGGTAGAATTTATGGCGGCCGTCTTAGCACTGCAACATCAGGCAGTCCCCCCAACCATCAATCTGCAACAACCCGACCCTGAGTGTGACCTCGACTATGTAGCGAATCAAGGCCGTACTAATGTACCGCTCAATGCGGTGATGTCCAATTCATTCGCGTTCGGCGGCACCAATGCCGTGCTGATTGCGCAGCGTTTTGTGGCTTAATCTTCACCTGACGCCCCCACACCGATGAAAGATTTCAATCTTTCGGCCTGGGCTCTAAAACATCAGGCGCTGCTCATGTATGCGCTCTCGGCACTCTTGCTGGCAGGCCTATTTTCCTACACACAACTGGCCAAAAAAGAAGATCCTGACTTCACGTTCAAGGTCATGACCGTCACGCTGGCATGGCCCGGCGCCAGCGCACGCGAAATAGAACAGCAAGTCACCGACCGCGTGGAGCGTAAGCTGCAGGAAACGCACTGGCTGGACAATGTCAGCAGCTATTCCAAAGCGGGTGAAGCGGTCATCTTCGTCACACTGCGCGATTCGATGCCTCCTGCCGAGCTGGAACACTCATGGAATCAGGTCAGAAAAGCGCTCTCCGACCTGCGCCGCGATCTACCCGATGGTGTAGGCGATCCCGTTATCAATGACAATTTCGGCGAAACTTACGCCTCGATCTATGCGTTCACCTCGAATTCGCTGAGTAATGCCCAGTTAGCCGCCGAAGCCGGTAAAGTGCGCGAGGAGCTGCTCAGAATCAAAAACGTCAGCAAGATCAAACTGCTGGGCGTCCAGCAGGAGAAGATTTACATCGAATTTTCCAGCAAAAAAATGGCTGCACTTGGCATCGATCCTCTGCTGATCGCCACGGCACTCACAGCGCAAAATGCGATGGAGCCGGCAGGCGAGCTGCTCGCTCACGACAACATCACTCGCCTGCGCGTGAGCGGCGACTTCAGCTCGGTCAAAAGCATACAGGACATCGGCATTAAGGCCGGCGGCAAAATACACCGGCTGGGCGATGTATGCCACGTCTATCGTTCGTACGCCGACCCCGCTGAGTTCAAGATGCGTACACAGGGGCGGGACGCCATCAGCCTTGCCATTTCAATGGCACCTGAGGGCAACGTAACCTCGCTTGGATTGGCACTGGACAGCGAATTTATCCGCATCAAAAAACTGCTGCCGGCCGACGTGACGGTACATCAGATCTCCAATCAACCCGCCGTCGTCAAAAAATCCATCAGCGAATTCATGAGCGCACTGCTGGAGGCGCTCGCGATCGTACTGGCGGTGAGTTTTCTGAGTCTGGGGCTGCGGGCAGGACTGGTGGTGGGGCTCTCGATTCCGCTGGTGTTAGCCGGCACTTTCCTGTTAATGGAATTATTCGGCATCGACTTGCAGCGCGTGTCATTAGGCGCGCTGATCATCGCGCTGGGCCTCTTGGTTGACGACGCCATGATCGCCGTTGAAATGATGAAGGTCAAACTCGAACAAGGTTACAGCAAACTGCATGCGGCCAGTTTTGCCTACACCAGTACCGCCTTTCCGATGCTCACCGGCACGCTGATTACCGCTGCGGCCTTTTTACCGGTCGGCCTTGCCAAGTCGTCCGCCGGCGAATACACCTTTTCCATTTGCGCCGTCGTCACCATCGCCCTGCTCGTCTCGTGGCTGGTCGCAGTGGTTTTCACCCCGTTTATCGGTTACCGGCTGCTGAAAGCGGCCGACGCACCAACGGCAGACCATTACCGCGAAGGCTTTTACGCCCGTTTTCGCGTGCTGGTTGAAGGGTGTCTGGATCACAGAAAAAGCGTGCTTGCATTGACGACACTGCTGTTCGTGATGGCTGTAGCGGGATTTTCAAAAGTAGAACAAGAGTTTTTCCCGCCGTCAGAAAGGCCTGAGCTGCTGATGGATATCTGGCTACCGGAAGGAACCCCTTTTTCCACCACCGAACGCATTGCGCTTGCCGTTGAAAAAGAACTGCAGAATGACGTCAACATCATTAACTACACGAGCTATCTGGGCGGCAGCACCCCCAGATTTTATCTGCCGCTGGATTTACCACTGCCCAGCGTCAATTACGCGCAGATTGTGATTACCAGCAAAGATAGCTCCGCTCGCGAGATCGTACTCAAACGCCTGCGAAAAATGATCGATACCGACTATCCCGATTCAGGATTACGCATCTCACGTCTCGAAAATGGACCTCCTGTCGGCTATCCCGTGCAATTCAGAGTGGTCGGGACCGATCCTGAAAAATTGCGCGAAATCGCGCAACAAGTCGCAGGCGTCGTGAAAAAAAATCCCGATACCAAAAACGTAATACTCGATTCAAACGAAAAGATCCACATTCTCAACGTCGAGGTAGATCAGGAAAAAGGACGTTCCCACGGTTTGTCTTCTCAGGAAATCTCCAGAAATCTGCAGGCTTTTCTTTCCGGATTATCGGTCACCAGCCTGCGCGAAGCCGAAAAACGCATTGAAATTATTGCGCGCGCCGAATCTGCCGAGCGTGGCGATCCGGCATCGCTAAGCCAGCTCAACCTCTACAGCGAACACGGCAAATCCGTGCCCCTCAACCAGATCGCCAAAATCAGCGAAAAGGAAGAGGACGGCATCATCTGGCGCATGAACCGGCGTCCCGTGGTCACCGTGCGCGCCGATGTTCCCGATGACGTGCGCGCACCGGATGTGAGCGCCGCCATCGACAGCCAGCTTGCCGGCATCCGCGCCACCCTGCCGGCGGGCTATCGGATTGAGGCTGGCGGCGCGATGGAGGACAGCAGCAAGGCACAGGATTCGATCATCGAAATTTTGCCACTGATGGGATTTTTGATCATCACACTGCTGATGCTTCAACTCAAGCAATACAAACAGGTCACGCTGGCCCTGCTGACCGCGCCGCTCGGGATTATCGGTGTGACGGCCTCGCTGCTGGCCTTTAATGTACCGTTTGGCTTCGTTGCCATGCTGGGCATGATTTCACTCTCAGGCATGATCATGCGCAACTCAGTCATCCTGCTCAATCAAATCACTCAGGATCTGGATGAAGGTATGGAGCACTGGGATGCGATCGTCGAATCCACCGTGCGCCGCTTCCGCCCGATTATGCTCACGGCCGCCGCGGCGATACTGGCGATGATTCCGCTCACTCGCAGCGTATTCTGGGGACCCATGGCAATTGTTATCATGGGCGGACTGCTGGTTGCGACACTGCTAACACTATTTTATCTGCCAGCGCTATATGCGACCTGGTTCAAGGTTCAGCGTCCCCGCTGACCTAACCGACCTGCAATAGCAACGGCACCCGGCTGCATCTCCTGCGGAGATAAATTACGCAACACCTGATAGAATTAAGCCATGACTACCTCCCCACCGCTCACCCCGACCCAGCGTAAAGTGGTCATTTCAGCCTGCTTCGGAACCTTCCTTGAGTGGTATGACTTTCTGACCTTCGCGTCCCTGGCGACCTATTTCAGCTTACTGTTTTTCCCGCCGGACAATCCTGTCGCTGCCCTGCTCGCGAGCCTTGCCACTTTCGGCGTTGGCATGCTGGTGCGTCCGTTGGGTGCCGCTCTATTCGGATCTTTGGCTGACAAGCACGGACGGCGCCCGATCTTCATCGCAACCATCATGCTGATGGGCACCACGACCTTTGCCGTAGGACTGCTGCCGACTTACGCGCAGGCCGGCATGCTGGCGCCCGTCTTACTGCTGCTATTGCGCCTGCTGCAAGGGTTTGCCGTCGGCGGTGAAATCGGCGGTGCGGCGGTCTATCTTACCGAACATTCCCCCGTCAACCGGCGCGGATTTTATACCAGCGTACTGCAATTGATGGGCCCGCTGGGCATACTCGCCTCGACACTGCAAGTTGTCGTGCTGCAATCAGCACTAAGCGAAGCGGATTTTAACAACTGGGGCTGGCGCGTCCCTTTTTTGCTGTCAATTGTACTACTGGCAATTTCGCTTAAAAGCCGCATGAATATGATTGAATCGCCGGTATTTCTGGAAATGCAATCGAACGGCACCTTATCGAAAGCGCCGTTGCGCGAATGTTTATCGGACAGACATACGCTGGGACGCATGGCATTGTTATTTTTCTGCATTTCCGCCGGTGGCTCCCTGCTGTTCTTTTCCTCTCAGGTGTACACCAGCGTATTCCTTAAAAACGTCGTCAAATTAGAGCCCCAGCTCGCCGGCATGCTGGTGATGCTCAGCACGCTGGTATTATTTCCGCTTACGGTATTTTCCGGCTGGCTCTCAGACAAAGTGGGGCGCAGGCCGGTGTTATTAGCCGGACTGCTGCTCGGGGCGCTTACGCTCTACCCCGTATTCACGGGACTGCTTCACTATGGTAATCCGGCACTGGAGCGCTTTAACCGCAATGTGCCTGTTACGCTCTATGGTACAGCGTGCGCATACGGCCCTTTTACCGACGTACGCAACGATTGCGAACGCAATCAGGAATTGCTCTCCAAACTGGGCGTGTCCTATACGCTATACAGCGCGATGCAAAGCCGCGTCCAGATTGCGCAGACAGACATCGCGGGCTTTTCCCCCGAGCAGCTCAAACACGCCCTGATCGAAGCGGGATGGCCAGAAAAAGCCGACAATACGCAAATCAACCGCTGGATGATCTTTTTGCTGTTGTTGATTCCGGTGACGGCAGTCGGACTGATCACCGGTCCGCAAACCGTGACACTGGCAGAACTCTTTCCGGCTAGAACGCGCTATACCGCGGTTGCCCTGCCGCACAACCTGAGTGCCGGTTGGATAGGCGGTTTATCGCCGTTTATGGTCACGCTCGTCAGCGTAAAAGCCGGCGATACGCTGGCCGGTGTCGGTTATCCGGCCGTCTTGCTCGGCATGGCGTTTGTGATCGGATATTTTTTCCTGCCTGAAACACGCAACACGCCACTTGAAAACTAACTCTGGCGATTAAAATATTAGCGTGCAAGTATGGCATCGAGCTGTTCGATCGGCATCGGCTTACCAAATAAATAACCCTGATAATAATTGCAACCGATATCCTGCAAAAGCGTGTGCTGCTCCTCGGTCTCAACCCCTTCAGCAATAACGTTCAGGTTCAGGCTTTCCGCCATCGCAACAATCGTACGTACGATCGCCCTGTCGCTACTACTCGAGGACAATTCCCGCACAAAGGACTGATCGATTTTAAGCTGATTGAGCGGCAGCCTCTTGAGGTACTGCAAGGATGAATAACCCGTACCGAAATCATCCAAAGAAAACTGGATACCCATTTCCCTCAACGCATTCATGGTAACAATGATGTCTTCAATATTTTCGACCAGCATGCTCTCAGTGAGCTCGAGCTTGAGTAATTTCGGGTTAATTGCATGACGCTGTACCGTCTCTTTGACGAGGGCCACGAAATTTTTTTGATGGAACTGTTTAGCGCTGACATTGACCGCCAGCGTCAGGTCTTGCGTAAAACGCTCATCCTGCCATGAGTGAAGTTGCGCGCAGGCCGTATCCAGAACCCACTGACCTATGGGCAATATCAGCCCGGTGTCTTCTGCCAGCGGAATAAAATGCGCGGGAGAGATCAATCCACGCACCGGATGCACCCAGCGAATCAATGCTTCTGCACTTAAGGGCGTACCCACACTGTTCAATTGAATCTGATAATGCAAATGCAGCTGTTTTTTATCAACCGCTTTACGCAATTCAATTTCAAGTTCGGCGCGCTCATTGATTATTTTTTGCGTATCCAGATCGAAGAACCTCAAGGTATTCCGACCCGATTTCTTAGACTGATACATCGCAATATCGGCCTGTTTCATCAGTTCATCAATGGATAATGCGTGTCCGGCAAACAAAGTCACCCCGATGCTTGCAGCCCCATGGTATTCCTGCGAGGCCAGCGGATATACCTGATTCAGCGCAGCTAAAATTTTTTCGCCAATGAGTTCGGCTTTAGTGGCGGCATCCATTGCAAGTTCGCTCAAATTTTCGAGTATCACAACAAACTCGTCCCCCCCCAAACGCGCTAGCGTATCGTCTTCCCGTATGCAGGATTTTAATCGGAGCGCGACCTGTTTTAGCAGCGCATCCCCCATATCGTGGCCCAGGGTATCGTTCAAGGTTTTAAAATTGTCCAAGTCGATAAAGAGCAAAGCGCCGATATTTCGGTTGCGCGCACTCGATGCCAGGGCATGATTTAATCTGTCGGTTAACAACCTGCGATTGGGCAACAGGGTGAGCGGGTCATAGAACGCCAGTTTTTTAATCTCACTTTCAGCCGCTTTGTTAGCCGTAATATCTCTAAAGGTAGCCACATAATTTGCGACCTCGTTCTTGATATCCTTCACTGCGGATATCAGCAAATATTCAGGATATATTTCACCGTCTTTGCGCCGGTTCCATACCTCGCCCTCCCACTTGCCTTTCTCATTCAGCCCCTCCCACATCGACTGATAAAAGCCGGCATCATGACGGCCTGAAGCAAGAAAACAGGGATTTTTCCCCAGCACTTCCTCTGCCAGATAACCTGTAATACTGGTAAAGGCCTGATTCACACGCATGATCACATTATGACGGTCCGTAATCAGCATACCCTCCTGAGCTTCAAACGCCGCTGCCGCGATGCGCAATTCGGATTCAACTTTTTGTCGCTCGGTAATATCCGCTGCGAGTCCGATCAAACCGGTAACGTTATTTGCCGAGTCATGTAGTCTTACCCGGGTCATTTCGAGCAAATGCGCACGTCCATCGGTGAAGGGTAGCCATTCCGTCGAATAGTGAGGTTCACCCTGCATAAAACACGCCCGATCAGATTCCTTGCATTTGTCTGCGATGGACAAGGGCAGCAAATCAGAATAATGGCCGGCATCAAAAAAATCGTGTGCCGCAATCCCCAAAGCATTGCAAAAAGTCTCATTGACGAATTTTATTTTTCCGTCCACGCCCAGCATCCACATTCCCAAAGGTAAATTATCCAAAATGGTTTGAAATAATTTCCGCTCTTCATCGTGTTTTTGATTGGATAACGCGAGTGCCATTTCTGCCATTTTTCGCTCATGAATACTCTCTACAATCGCAATACCTCCGATGACATTGCCCCTCGCATCACAAGAAGCAGCGCACGTCATCGCAATCCAGCCATCGTTAAAAACAGCCTGGTATTGGCCTTCAAAATAGCCTCTGTCACCTGCCAGTGCCGCCGTCAACGCTGGAAGCACTGCATTATCGGATAGGTTGTATAAATCCAAACCGTTTACCTGCGCAACAGGGCAACCGATAAGTTCTGCAAAACGCGCATTACAATAGGTAATCACGAAGTTTAAATCGTAGTGAAAAATACCGACGGGTGAATGAGCCAGCAATAAACGATAGCGCTCTTTGCTGACGTTCATTGCAGCCTCGCGCAGCTCCCCCTCGTGACGCATGCGGATATTTTCAATCAAATTACGATTGATCAAGCGCAAGCTGACCATCAAGAAACCGAGGTAGAGCAGAACGGCAATCGCCATCGCCATCGCTAACTCATCGGAAACGATCAACAAACGGGCAATAAGCGGTGTTACGATCGACAGGGCGAAAATAACCGCACTCACCAAATCCGCCGAATAAGACACAACGCTGGCCGTCGTTAATCCAGCCAGCATAAAAATCAGGAACATCTGATGCGGCAAATTTTCCTGCGGGAATAAAAGAAATGACGCGCCCCCCCAAATCACCCCGGATACCAGAACGCCGAAGCGGAATCTCATCAGCCGGGCACTGATCACTTCTTCGGCAACTGTCGCATTACGCTGGTAGCGAACCACCAAAGCCATTCTGGCCAGCTGTACTGCTTCGAGTAGGATCAGCCATCCGACCAGAACATCATGAGAGACAACATCCCATTGTATATAAACAAGAATGATAGCCAGCAGCATACTTGCCGTCAGTGAAGGAATATGCGTTGCAAACAGATTCCGGGTTTGTTCTGACTTTAGGATCGATGTATCGTACTTGACATGCATGCGTTATGCTCTTCGATTGAATATCTGCCGGGAGCAGATGCCTTGAATACTTAAAAATCATTAACAACCAATGTGCTAAAAATAAATTCGCAGTGCCAAAACCGCATTGGCCAGACTATTTTAGGGTTGGGATATTATTGAAAATCTGCGGATAGCTATATCGGCAAAGGCTCACATCAGATAAGCCCTTGCCAGCCATTTCTAATTCATCTACCTGAATCAACCTTGTGTAGCGCTCAACATCTGACCGACATAACGCCCCACGCCCTCTTCCACAGACAAAAACGGCTCCGTATAGCCTGTGCCGCGCAGTGCTGTAATATCGGCTTGCGTAAAACTCTGATACTTACCGCGCAGCGCATCCGGAAACGGAATGTAGCTGATCAAGCCTTGCTCATGCAGCGCTTCAAGGCTCAGCACGGGCGCACCTGTAGCTGCACGCAAGGTGTTAATAGTGGCGACTGCCACATCATTGAAGCTCTGCGCCTGTCCGGTTCCCAGATTATAAATACCGGATTTTTCCGGATGGTCGAGGAAATACATATTCACCTTGACCACGTCTTCGATTGAGACAAAATCGCGCAACTGCCCGCCATTCCCATAGCCGTCACAGCCCTCAAACAGTTTCACCCGTCCTTCTGCGCGATATTGATTAACGAAGTGAAACGCAACCGACGCCATCCGCCCCTTATGCTGTTCACGTGCACCATAGACGTTGAAATAGCGCAGACCGACCACTTGCGCCGTGCTCTTAGCCAAGCGGCGACGTAGAATCTGATCGAACAAAAATTTTGAATACGCGTAGACGTTTAACGGCGATTCAAATTCCCGACTTTCGCGAAACACGCTCCCGCCCCCGTAAACCGAAGCGGATGATGCATACAGGAAGGGAATTTCCTCCGCCTGGCAGTAATTCAACAACTCCAGCGTGTACTGGTAATTATTGTCCATCATGTAGCGGCCGTCGGATTCCATGGTATCGGAACACGCCCCTTGATGAAGAACGGCTTTTACCAGCCCGTCAAAAAAGCCTTCCTGAATTTTTTTCCGGAAGGTTTCCTTATCCATAAAGTCGGCGATCTCGCAATCGACCAGATTTCTGAATTTATCCGCTTTCGCCAGATTATCCACCGCGATGATGTTGCGCTCACCACGTTCATTCAGCGCTTTGACGAGATTCGAACCGATAAAACCGGCGGCGCCTGTGACGATGTAATACATAGCTTCTCCTTATTTAGGATCGAGGAATTAGGATTGAGGATTGAGTGAGGAACAGGGCCGTGCGGTTTTACTCAATCCTGCATCCTTCATCCCCAATCCTAGCCTTCCATGTCTTTAACAATTTCTTCACGGCTCACCACCGCCGTACCCAGCTTGCCGACGACAATACCCGCGGCACGGTTAGCGATGCGCATCGCATCGGGGAGATCCGCACCGGCCGCCAGCATCACCGCCAGTGTCGCGATCACCGTGTCTCCTGCGCCGCTCACATCGAAGACTTCCCGCGTGTGTGTCGGTTCATGCTGGACATCATCCGCCCGGTACAAGCTCATACCGTCTTCACTGCGCGTGACCAGCAGGGCATCGAGCTGCAAATTAGCGCGTAACGACTGAGCTTTCACATTTAACTCAGCCTCATCGCGCCAGCCGCCCGCCACCTGACGAAATTCGCTGCGATTGGGCGTGAGCAAGGTAGCGCCCTGATAACGCGCATAATCCTCGCCCTTAGGATCGACCAGCACGGGTTTGCCTGCATCCCGCGCCATTTGGATCATTTGTGCGATATGCGCCAGCCCGCCTTTGCCGTAATCGGACAAAATCACGACATCCGCCAGCGGCAACTGGACGCGATAATCCTCCAGCGCGGCATTCAACACTTCATGGCTGGGCGGCGTTTCAAAATCGATGCGCAGCAACTGCTGCTGCTGAGCAATGGCACGCAGTTTGATGATGGTCGAAACGCTGGGATCACGATGCAACAGCGCGGTCAAATTGCCATGCTGACCTAGCAGCTTTTCAAGACATAAACCGGCTTCATCGTTCCCAACCACAGATAACAGCGTCGCCTCGGCCCCCAAGGCTGCAATATTACGGGCGACGTTGGCCGCACCACCAGGACGTTCATCGACACGATTGACTTTCAGCACCGGCACCGGCGCCTCGGGCGAGATGCGATGCACATCCCCGAACCAGTAGCGATCGAGCATCACATCGCCTACCACCAGAATGCGACAACCTGCAAATACGGGCAGCGCGCTCATCACAGCCCTCTGATCTGACTGTTAATATCGAGCAGTGCCTGCAATGGATCAACCGCACGCGTAATAGGACGCCCGATGACCAGATAGCTGGATCCCGCCATCAACGCCTCTTCCGGCGTCATCACACGCGACTGATCGTCCAAACTCGCCTCCAGCGGACGTATGCCCGGGGTCACCAGCGAAAATTTACTGCCGCAGTGACGCCGCAGCAGCGCCGTTTCCATGGCGGAACACACCACCCCGTCCAAGCCCGAATCCTGAGCCAGCTTGGCCAGTCTCAACACCATTTCGCCCGGTGTCGCATTGATGCCAAGATCGCTGATATCCTGCTGATTCATGCTGGTCAACAGCGTGACGGCAATCAGTTTTGGCGGCTGAGCACAGGTCGATACGGCAAGCTGCGCCGCCTCCAGCATTTTTCGCCCTCCTAACGCATGCACATTGATCATCCAGACACCCAGAGAGGCCGCCGCCTTACACGCCTGCGCCGTCGTGTTCGGAATATCGTGAAATTTCAGATCGAGAAATATCTCGAACCCGCTTTTCATCAATTTCTCAAGCAGCGCGGGGCCTGTTGCGGTAAATAGCTCTTTACCGACCTTAAGCCGGCATAATTCAGGGGACAAACGGTGCGCCAGTGCCAGGGCCGGTGCCGCGCCCGGATAATCCAGGGCTACAATAATTTTTGGATCGCTCATAACGGTTTACCACTTTCCTCATCGCGCCTAGGCGCATAACTATCCCAAGCCTGACAGGCCGGGCAATGCCAATAAAATTTTCTGGCTTTAAAACCGCAATGACCGCAATGGTACATCGCCAGATTTCGGGTGCGTTTATGCACCAGATCCTTGATCATCTCGACGTCAGCACGTCGATCCAGCGGCACTTCCAGCAAGCGCGCCTCCAGCAGTTTATCGAGCCCCAACAGGGTCGGGTTACGCTCCAGCTCATCGCGCACTAATTGATAAGCCGACGCTGCCGTTTCATACTTGAGCATGCCATCGAAGACCACATTCAGCATATCGATAGAATGGTATTTAGTCAGATACTCGCGCAAGACACGTATGCCCTCGGCTTCGCGATCAATCGTGGCGTAGGCGTTTAGCAGCCGTTCGGCGACCAGTTGCAGATACTGCGCGTCCTGCGACTCGATTCCCTGCCAGATCGCAATGGCCTGTTCCACATGCCCCTCTGCACTGACCATATCGCCCAGCATGATCGTTGCCCGCACGCTGACAGGACACACCTCAAGGGCCAGCCGCAAATGGTCGCGCGCAGCGGTCAGATTGCCGGCTGTAATTTCATCGTTTGCCAGCTCGCAATAAAAGAAAGCCGATAGTTTGCTGTAGGAAGTACCGGACACGACGGACAATTGTTGAGCTGCCGTAATCGCTTTGAGCCAGTCGTGCTCCTTCTGAAAAAGCTCAAGCAAAAATTCCAGCGCAGGTTTTGCATAGGAAGTCTTTTTCAGTTCGCCGAACAGACGTTCAGCGCGGTCCAGTATTCCGGCCTTAAGATAATCCTGCGCGAGTTCAAACACAGCCTGCTGGCGCTTGTCGTCATCCAGATCGGCGCGGTCAACCAGATTGTGATGCATCCGCAAGGCGCGATCGACTTCACCGCGACGGCGGAACAGACTACCTAGCGCGAAGTGCAATTCAACCGTGTGCGGATCGATTTTGACCACTTCGATAAAGGACTCAATGGCCTTATCCTGCTGCTCGTTGAGCAGAAAATTCAAGCCCTGAAAATACGATTCCGGCAGCGCCGTTGACTCGGAGAGCAGGTCCTTAATATCCAGACGCGCCGCCCACCATCCCATGCCAAAAAACAGCGGGAAAATGAGCAGCATCCACGGTTCAAATTCCATTAAACACTCACAAAAATTCGATTAAATACAGCAAAGAAAAATATCTGTTTACAACGAACTACTATTCAATTTTTTCAAATCGCTGATCTCGCGCTTCAGCCGTAAAAGTTCTCGCCGCTGACGAAACCAGATACCCAGCGTCGCGAGTATGCCCAACGCCGCGCCTACCGCAAAAAACAACAACAATACGATGACCAGCGTTGACTGCCACAGATAGCCAAAAAAATAATGCAGGGTCACCGGCTGACTGTTCTTAAGCGCAAATCCCAGCAGAACCATGAATAAAAAAATCTGAAAAAGCCAGCTTATATAACGCATTTGGTTGACCTCGAAGAATCTGGCTAAAGATAGCATAAAAAAGGCGGTGATATCTCATCACCGCCTCTTTAAAATCCACCTTTATGATCAGGCTTTGCCTACACGCTCTCTAAGATCCTTACCTGCCTTAAAGTGCGGCACATACTTAGCCGGCACCCCTACCTTATCGCCTGTCTTGGGATTTCTCCCCTGACGCGGCGGCCGGTAGTTCAGACCGAAGCTGCCGAAGCCGCGAATCTCAACACGCCCGCCACGCGACAGCGTAGAGGACAGTGCATCGAGTATCACTTTAACGGCCATCTCGGCATCCTTGGCTAACAGCTGCGGATGCAGTTCGGCAAGCCTTGCGATCAAATCAGAACGAGTCATGCAATTCTCCCGAACTTAGGCTTCAGTCTTGCCACTCATCTTGGCTTTGAGCAACGCGCCGAGATTGGTTGTACCGGCATTAGCGCTGCTGTCAGCTGACAGTTTTTGCATTGCAGCTGAATCTTCTGCCTTGCTCAACGCCTTAACCGACAAACTGATTCCACGATTCTTGCGGTCAACGCTGATGATCATCGCCTTAACGGTATCGCCTTCTTTCAGATGTGTGCGGATGTCTTCAACACGGTCAACTGAAACTTCAGAGGCCTTCAGGTAAGCTTCAACATCGCCAGGCAATGTCACAACAGCACCCTTAGCATCAACGGATTTAACCACGCCGTTAACGATAGCACCCTTTTCATTGGTCGCTGCGAAACCGCCGAATGGATCACCTTCCATTTGCTTGATGCCCAAGGAAATGCGCTCACGCTCAACATCGATCGCCAGAACAACGGCTTCAACTTCATCACCCTTCTTGAAGTTGCGTACCATTTCTTCGCCAGGCTGAGACCATGACAAATCAGACAGATGTACCAGACCGTCGATGTCGCCATCCAGACCGATAAACACGCCGAAGTCAGTGATCGACTTGATCTGGCCGCGAACTTTGTCACCCTTCTTGTGGTTGATCGCGAAATCATCCCAAGGATTTGAATGACATTGCTTCATGCCTAAAGAGATACGACGACGCTGTTCGTCGATTTCCAGGATCATCACTTCAACTTCGTCGCCAACTTGAACGACCTTAGAAGGATGAACGTTCTTGTTCGTCCAATCCATTTCGGAAACGTGTACCAGACCTTCGATACCTTGTTCGATTTCAACGAATGAACCGTAGTCGGTCAGGTTAGTCACCTTACCGAACAGACGCGTACCTTGAGGGTAGCGACGTGCCAGACCATTCCATGGATCGTCGCCCATTTGCTTGATACCCAATGAAACGCGATTCTTTTCTTGATCGAATTTCAGGATCTTCGCTTCGATTTCATCGCCAACCGTCAAGACTTCTGAAGGATGCTTAACACGACGCCATGCCAGATCGGTGATATGCAACAGACCATCGATACCACCCAGATCAACGAATGCGCCGTAGTCCGTGATATTCTTAACCACGCCCTTAACGATTGCGCCTTCTTTCAGATTTTCCATCACGGATTCACGGTCAGCGCCCATCGTTGCTTCCAGCACAGCGCGGCGGGAAACCACCACGTTGTTGCGGCGACGATCCAGCTTGATAACCTTGAATTCCATGGTCTTGTTTTCGTACGGTGTCGTATCCTTGACCGGACGGATGTCAACCAGCGAGCCCGGCAGGAACGCGCGGATGCCGTTAACCATAGCGGTGAGACCGCCCTTAACCTTACCGCTGACGAAGCCTTCAACGATCTTGCCTTCTTCCATGGCGATCTCAAGATCGTGCCATGCAGCCAGACGCTTCGCTTTTTCGCGTGACAGCTTTGTTTCGCCGTAGCCGTTTTCCAGTGATTCGATTGCAACGGTAACGAAGTCACCGGCAGCCACTTCCATTTCGCCCTTGTCGTTCAGGAATTCCTCAACAGGAATCCAGCTCTCGGACTTAAGGCCTGCGTTTACAACCACAACGTTGTGGTCAATACGCACAACTTGTGCGGTAATCAGTTCGCCTGCGCGCATTTCTTTGCGCGTCAAACTTTCTTCAAACATTGCGGCGAAACTATCGGGGTTCATTGCTGCGTCTGCGGTTGCGTTCATCGAATACACCTAAAGATTTTTCTGTTTGCACAGAGGTTAGTTAAAAACCCTAAGAACGGAGAGTCCTAAGGGGCCTTGCATTGGTAACCATTCAGCACAAACTTAACCGCCTGATCAACATCAAGCGTCGTGGTATCGAGCAGACTGGCGTCCGGGTACTGTTGCAGGGGAGCCGCACTACGCTGCGTATCGCGTTCGTCGCGCGCCCTTATATCCTGCAAGAGATCCGCGATTTTAGCATCCATCCCTTTCTCTTTCAACTGCTTATAACGTCTTTCGGCACGAATCTGGGCGGAAGCCGTCAAAAATATTTTGAGTGTCGCATCCGGAAACACCACCGAGCCCATGTCGCGACCATCGGTCACCAGCCCCGGCGCTTTCCTGAAATCACGCTGCTTGGCAAGTAGTGCAGCGCGAACCTGATGCAATGCGGCCACTTTAGACGCACCCGCCGCACAGGCTTCGCCACGCAACTCATCACCTACCGGCGCGCCGTCGAGCCAGATTTGCTCACCCTTAAAAACAATGTCCATGCGGGATGCCAACCCGGCCAGCGCGACTTCATCGTCGAGCGCCACGCCGTCACGCATGGCCGCGGTTGCAAGCAAACGGTACAGCGCACCACTATCGAGATAATGAAAGCCGAGTTCGTTTGCAACACGCTGCGCGACCGTCCCCTTGCCTGAGGCGGAAGGTCCGTCGATGGCAATCACAGGGACGCTCTGCGTAACCTTAGCAAACTCCGTGAAATAATCCGGAAAGGTCTTGGCGACACAGCGAGGATCGTTGATCCGTATCGCATTACCAAATGCCGCCAGCGAAAAACACATCGCCATGCGGTGATCGTCATAAGTATCTATGCCTGCGGCAGGATTGAGAATCGAGGATTGAGGATTGAGGATTGAAGCAGCACTGCGGTTTTCACTCACTCCTAGCTCCTCGCTGCTCAATCCTGTAATTCTGATGTAGTCCGCGCCCTCTTCGACCAGCGCGCCCACTTTGCGCAGCTCGGTTGCCATCGCATGAATGCGGTCCGTTTCTTTCACACGCCAGCTGGCGATATTGCGCAACGTCGTCGTGCCGTTGGCAAACAAGGCGGCCACCGCCAGCGTCATCGCCGCATCGGGAATATGATTGCAGTCAAGATCAATCGCCTGCAACTTGCCGTTAACCGGTGCACGCGCCTCGATCCAGTTATCCCCCATTTCAATTTGCGCGCCCATCTTCGCCAATTCACCGGCAAAACGCACATCGCCCTGAATACTGCCGCGACCAACGCCTTCCACGCGTACCGGCCCGCCGCCGATCGCACCGGCAGCCAGAAAATAGGAAGCACTCGAGGCGTCCCCTTCCACATAGATCTCGCCGGGCGCGACATAGCGACTGCCGGCCGCAACGGTAAAACTTTTCCAGCCGTCGCGCAGCACCACAATGCCAAAGCGCGCCATCATCGCCAGTGTAATTTCAATGTAGGGTTTCGAGATCAATTCGCCGATCACTTCAACCGTCACCGTTCGGCCTAACAATGGCAGCGCCATCAGCAGCGCCGTCAAAAACTGACTCGACACATCCCCGCGCACTGATACGCTTGCCGCACCAGAAAGCGTTGCGGGTTTAATCTGCAACGGTGGAAAACCGTCATTAGCCAGATAGGCGATGTCAGCACCCAAGCCGCGCAGCGCATCCACCAGATCACCGATCGGGCGTTCATGCATACGCGCGACCCCTGACAAAGTGTAACTGCCGCCCGAGAGTGCAAGTGCTGCGGTCAGCGGACGAAACGCCGTACCGGCATTCCCCAGAAACAACTCAGCGTTTTTAACCGGAAAGTCTCCCCCGCAACCGGTCACTTTATAGGCGTTATTGCCCAGCGATTCAACCGTTACGCCCAGCGTCTGCAAACCTTCCAGCATCCGATCCGTGTCGTCCGAACGCAACAAGTCGCGCACAATCGTGGTGCCACCCGATAGCGCTGCGAGCAACAAGACACGGTTGGAAATACTCTTTGAACCCGGCAGGCGCACGCTACCACGGGCTGACAACAAAGGAGGAAGATTAATAAATTCGCTAGGGTTCATGTTGCGCTTTCAAGATGGGAGCCTTGCCGCTAGTAGCAAGGACAGATATTTATTGCTGCGTCCAGTTACCGCGCACTTCGCGAGCGAGGCTAAAAATTTCCTGCAGTTGATTCGCATCCCCTGCTGCCAGCGCCTGATGAATGACATCCAACTCCTGCATATAGCTAGCCAGTTCACCCAGCAGCGCATCTCGATTGGCAATGCAGATGTCGCGCCACATTTCAGGAGAACTGGCCGCGATACGGGTAAAGTCACGAAAACCGCTGGCCGCAAAAGATAACAACTGGTCGCGGTTGTCGCGTTGCGCCAGATCGTGCACCAGCGCAAACGACAGCAGATGCGGCAGATGACTCACCGCCGCGAACACCTCGTCGTGTTGCTGCGCCGTCAGACTGCTCACCACGGCACCGCACAATTCCCATGCATGACGCACGCGGGCGATCGCTTCCGGAGAATTTTCAGGGAGCGGAGTCAGAACGACTTTTTTTCCGATATATAAATCGGCCTTTGCCGCCGCAGCACCGCTTTGTTCAGCACCCGCAATCGGATGCGCGGGAACAAACTGCGAGGCCCTATCACCCATATTTGCATAAGCTGCCGCGACCACGTCGCCTTTGGTGCTGCCGCCATCGGTGACCCGCGTATAAACCCCCAGATGCGGCGCAATCTGCGCCATCAATGCCGCCATTTGTCCGACTGGCGTTGCCAGCAGCACCAAATCCGCATCAGACACGTCAGCTGCAACGTCCTGCCCGATCCGGTCGATAATACCCAACTGGCGAGCCTGCTCAAGAGTTGCCTGACTACGCCCGAAACCGACCACCTCGCCCACGACACCTGCGCGCCGCAACGCCAGCGCAAACGAGCCGCCGATCAGTCCAACCCCAAAAATCACCACCTTGTTGTATTTCATCGTTGTTCTACCGAAACCGAGCGGGCCAACCGTCATCACGGACAGTTCACCACTTAGGCTTAATAAATGCGCCCGTTAAATCCAGCGACTTTATTTCACTGAGCGTAGCAGGAGAAATCGCCTCTTGCCGGTCAGGAGCTCCCCTCGGACTGAGATTCAACTGTTTCATTTTCATGAACATCCAGACGATCGCGGCCGCAAGCACACCGACCACAGCCAGCAGTATCCAGGTGAGCATACCGGGCACATTGGCAGATACCGGCGCTGTAACCTGCACAACGGCAGGAACCGCACTCACCGGCGCTGCGCCCGCCTGACTCTTCAAGCGGATGACCTCTTTTAACAAGCCGATATGCTTTTCAAGCAAAATAATTTGCGCCTCGATTTCACCGTTTTCCTTTTGCAGCGCATGAATATCGTCCGCGTATTCGCCCAGCTTTTTGATTTGCAGGCGATTCTCAACCGGCTTGGGTGAAGCAGGGATTGCCTTAACGACTACATCAGACAGCGGTTTAGCTGGCGATTTGACTTTGAGCGGTTCAGCCTTAACGAGCTTAACGGGTTTTACCACTTCAACCGCTTGAATGCCCGTCTCAATGACTTTTCCGCCGACAATGCCATACTGACCGCGCGACAACCCCGCATCGACATCCGCAGTAGGCGGCACATCCGGACTTACACCAAATTCAGGCAAAAATTCAAAGCTGTTGTAAACAGCGCCGCCGGCATTCGATGTCGTCTTGATCAAAATATGATAAAACAACTCATCGCTACGCCCCCCGCTGACCTTCAGATAATACTGCCCGTCAGACTGCCGCTTGACTGTAAAATTCAGCTTCGCTTCATATAACGACTCGCAGCCATTTGGACTGCTGCCGATAATTGAGGCACGGCATTCCGTCCCCTTCACCTGTGAAAAACTAACGTCGGGGCTATATTCGCCGATCAGCGCAACACGGGCAGAAAACGGTTCGCCGATGCGATTCAAAATCTGCCCTTCGCCCAGCGACAGGGCTGACGCTGACGTCGATGCCAGCATAACTAATAACGCACAGCCCAATTTTCTCAGTTGCATAATTCCTCTTTGTTGTTAAACGTGATGACATACGTACAAGCCAGCTACGATAACATCACTCGTTTACATGAGGCTGTCAGCGCGGGGGAACGATTAAAGTGTGCGTCCGATTGCACCGGCAATCGCACCCAGCGTTCCCATCAGCTTCTTCAGTTCATCCGGGGTCAATGCCTGATCGGCATCGCACCATGCATCGCATGGACTCGGATGCATCTCTACCAGTAATCCATCGGCACCGGCTGCAATCGCCGCTTGCGACAACGCCGCCACCATCCATGCCTTACCGCCTGCATGAGAAGGATCGACGATGACCGGCAAGTGGGTTTCCTTCTTCAAAACAGGAATCGCTGTCACATCGAGCACATTGCGGTAGTAGGTTTCAAAGGTACGAATGCCGCGTTCGCAGAAGATAATATTGTGATTACCGCCCGCCGCAATGTATTCCGCCGCCATCAACCATTCGGAAATGGTCGCCGACATGCCGCGCTTCAGAATAACTGGCTTATTGATACGACCGACTTCTTTGAGCAGATCAAAGTTCTGCATATTGCGCGTGCCAATCTGAATCACGTCCACATCGTATTCCATAAAGGTATCGAGCTGACGCGCATCCATCAATTCGGTGACGATAGGCAATTTATACTGACTTGCCGCTTTGCGGAACATGTCCAGACCTTCCGCGCCATGCCCCTGAAACGCATAAGGGCTGGTACGCGGCTTGAACGCGCCGCCGCGCATCAGACGGCAACCAGCTTCGGCCACATATTTGGCGGACAAATCCATCTGCTCCTGCGTTTCGACCGAACACGGGCCTGCGATCACCTGAATCTGGTTGCCGCCCAATTGAACGCCGCCGATATCGACGATGGTATTTTCGCGATGCGACTCGCGGGAAACGATTTTGTACTGCTTTGTCACGTGCATCGCCGATTCAACGCCCGGCAACGGGGTGAACATTTCTTCATTGAGCTTGCGCTCGTCACCGATTGCACCAATCACAGTGCGCTCAATACCGCGCGAAATATTGGCCTTCAGCCCTGCTGTTTCAAGCCGTTTTACAACGGTGCCGATTTGTTCGTCAGTAACATCCCTACCCATTACGATGATCATGCTGTTTCTCCGAGTATCTGCTTCAATGCAGATAAAAATTTACAATTTTGTGATTCAAGACCGATGCTCACACGCAAATAGTCCTTCATTCCGTAATTACCGATGGGGCGCACAATGACACCCAACTCCAGTAAGCGTCGGTAAATCCATGCGGCATTGACGATATGAAAACTGATGAAATTGCCAAAGGAAGGAATATAGTCCAGCCCCAGCTTGCTCAACCCCTCTGAGAGCTGCGCCATGCCGCGCAGGTTCAGATCAAAGGTGCGCCTGACAAACTCGGCATCCTCTAAAGCCGCCACAGCGGCAGCCTGCGCCATACTGCTGACATTGAACGGCTGACGCACGCGATTGAGCATGTCGATCACTTGCGGATTGCCCAGCGCATAGCCGACGCGCAAACTTGCCAGCCCATAAGCCTTTGAAAAAGTTCTTGAAATCAAAAGATTAGGGAATTCAGCCAGCCAGCTTACACTGTCGTAGCGGCAATTTTCAGGCAGATATTCGTTATAAGCTTCATCGAGCACCACTAAAATAGTTGCCGGCAAGGCACGCATAAACGTCAGCAATTCGTCGCCCGCGAGGAACGTGCCGGTGGGATTATTCGGATTGGCGATAAAGATCAGCTTAGCGCCCTGCGCAACCGCCGCCCTGCGCATGGCATCAAGATCATGCCCGTACGCTTTAGCCGCCACGCTGATACCGGTCGCACCCACGGCCTGCGTCGCCAGCGGATAAACAGCAAAGGCGTGATCCGAATAAACAGCCTTATCACCCACGGCAAGAAATGCGCACGCGGCCAACTCCAGCAGGTCATTGGAACCGTTACCCAGCACGAGCTGATCTAACGTCACGCCGTAGCGCGCAACCAGTGCGGCTTTGACCGCATAACCGTTGCCATCGGGATACAGACTGATTTCCTCAAGCGCCGCACGCGCTGCAGCCACCGCTTTAGGACTCGCGCCCAGCGGATTCTCGTTGGAAGCCAGCTTAACGATGTCCGTCACGCCCAATTCGCGCTCCAGCTCGGAAATGGGTTTGCCGGGCTGATAGGGCGCAATGGCGCGTATATAACTTGGTGCCAGTTCAGAATAGTTCATACCAACCATCTTCTATATTGTTCTCAACTTTAGACTCTCAGCCCTCATCCTTGCGTCACCGGAGCGGTGGCACAATTGAGGCTGAATTGGTTAAGACGCTTGCTGTCTGCTGCTGACAGCGGTGCTACACCCGCAATCTTGGGTCGCCGCGCTGTTCCGGGAAGGTGAATATCCCGGACTTCCGGTTGAATCCATCTCTGAAAGCAAGTCCGGTAAATTCCATCCGTAGCCACTGCGCCACCAAGCCGCCCGTTAGCGGTTGTTTGTCGCGCCACGGTGCCACAACGTTGATCGGGAAGGACTCTTCCGCGACCAAGCTCAATAACTGAACCAGCGTCCACGCCGTCGAACGAATCTGCATCCATAGTTCCAATACGGTGCGTTTTTGCTGCCACAGATTGTTCACGCCCCACCAGCGTTTCAGGTTGTGAAACAACGGTTCGATGCCCCAGCGCCGTGCGTACAATCGCAAGACTTCTTCGGCACTTAACTCGGTTTCGCTTGCCAACAGCAAACGCGCTTTTGACCAACTCTGTTTGTCCGTATCGTAGAACGAACACCACACGGCGCGCACCGGTGCGCCTTTGAGGAAGCGCGCCAGCGCGACCACGGAGCGCAGACGAATCAACTGCTCCTTGCCATACAACGTCAGTTTCACTTCGCTTACCGGCAAAGCCAGGATCGCATCGGGCGTCATTTTTATCCCGTACTTTCTGGGTCGTCCACGTCCCGCCTTGTCCAATACGACGGGCGGCAAGAATAGCGCTGTGTCGCGACGTGCCTGACCGATGACTCGCATCCTTCGGGCCAGCAGCGGCAATACCAGTCGCGCACGCATGAACCAGGCATCGAATAATATTCGCACAGGCTTGCCCTTCATCACCGGAGCCAGTCCGCGCACCAAGGACAACGCGATGGTGAGCTTGTTGCGGTTCCCGCTGACCGGCACTAGACGTGACACGATGGGCAACACATATTTGTGTCCCGCACTGCCCAAAACACTGACACCCAAAGTCACCCAACATTGCGCCAGTACATATTGCGTCTGATTGGCCTTCTTGGCGTGATCGTGCCGAATCGTGCTGCCCGGTGCGTTTTCTGATTGGCGCAGAATCAGCGTGTCGTCGATCACTAGATTGAGTATTTCCATCGGCAGCGCCTGCGCGACCACCTCGAACAACGCGTGAGCCAAACGCAGCGTCCTCAGACTGCCGCGCTCCAGCAGCTTGTAATACGTCGTCCAATGTTTGCGACGGGTAATGGCGCTGATCGCGCGCGTCACCCAGCCTTCCGGGGAAATCAGGCAACCGCACAGCAGTTCGACGAAGGTGGCGCGTGAACGCAATGGAACGGCGGTGAGTAGATGAGTAATCCAATTCGACAGGCAAAGACGAACAGTTTGAGCGTAGGGCATGGGGAACAAAACGAGGAGTAAAAAACGCCTCATTGGTCGCCGCCCTACACACGACAAACACCCTCGCGTGTAGGGCGGCGACCGCGCGAACCGTTCTTTCTGTCAAGTGTTCTTTGCTCATTTTATGAATATTTTTACGTCCAAAATCTCTGTTTTGCTACCGCTTTAATGCCCGCTGTTCTGATGCTGAATGTCTAAACTTGAGTATATTGTTAAAAACAGCGAAAACTCAAACAGCGAGCGGATAAGAGCCCAGTATCTTCATAAACGCGGCGGATTGTTTGAGTTCAGCCAATGCCAATACGACTTTTTCATCGGTCTGATGCCCTTCAATATCCACATAAAATACATATTCCCACAAACCCGAACGCGACGGGCGCGACTCGAATTTGGTCATACTGACGTCATATTTTGCAAGCGAGGCGAGCAGATCGTGCACCGCACCAGGCCGGTTGGTAGCGGACAGCACCATCGAGGTCTTATCCTCACCCGATGCGGCTACCTGCTGCTTTCCCAGCACCAAAAAACGTGTGGTATTGCGTGCATCGTCCTCGATGTTTTCCACACAGACATTCAGACCGAAATGGCCCGCGGCCTGAGCACCGGCAATCGCCGCGCAATTGACATGCCCCGCAGCCAGTCTTGCCGCTTCGGCATTGCTGGACACCGGGATGCGCGCTGCAGCGGGAAGATTCACATTCAGCCACCCCTGACACTGACCAAGAGACTGCGGGTGCGAATACACGCTTTGAATCTGGCTCACGTCACACTGCTGTGCCAGCAAGCATTGATGTATCGGCAACATCACTTCACCGCAAACTTGCAGGGTACTTTGCAGCAGCAAATCCAGCGTGCGACCGATAGCGCCTTCGGTTGAATTTTCTACCGGCACGACACCGTATTGAACCTCACCGCTCTCCACCGCACGAAACACGTCATCAATTGTGGCGCACGACACACCTTGCACCGCGCTGCCAAAACGTTTCAAAGCCGCCGCCTCGGTAAATGTGCCCTCAGGCCCCAGATACGCCACAGACAACGGCGCTTCCAGCGCACGGCATTGCGACATCACTTCGGTAAACAGGGCCGCAATCGCTACGTTGCTCAGCGGCCCCTGATTTGCATCCTGCAACCGGCGCAGCACCTGTGCCTCGCGCTCGGGGCGCAACACCACACCGCCTTCTTTGAGATGCCCGATCTGCTGCGCTAAGGCTGCGCGCTGATTTACAATCTTTAACAACGCTTCATCCAGCGCGTCAATCTGCTCACGACATTGTTTTAATTTATCACTCATATTTTTATTCTGACAAAGGCAAACAACGCACCATCAAGACCCCTTGAATAGCTTCAATTTGTGCGATCAGCTGGGGCGGCACCGGCGAGTCGGTATCGACCAACGTGTACGCCATTTCACCGCGCGATTTATTCATCATCGTGTGGATATTGATCCCCGCCCCCGCCAGCGCGGAAGAAATCTGCCCCAGCATATTCGGCACATTGGCATTGGCAACCGCCAGTCGGTGTGCTGATTCACGCGGCATAATCAGCGTTGGAAAATTAACCGTATTGGCAATATTGCCGTGCTCCAGATAGTCGCGCACCTGATCCACCACCATCACGGCACAGTTCTCTTCCGCCTCTTCGGTCGAGGCGCCAAGATGCGGCAGTGTTACCACCCCCGCCTGTCCCTGCAAGGTTTGCGACGGAAAATCGCAGACATAACCGCGCAAGTGTTTCTCATGCAACCCTGCCAGCACAGCATCGCTATCCACAATCGCATCGCGCGAAAAGTTCAGCAGCACGCTGCCCGACTTCATCGCTTTGACCCGCGATGCATCGATTAAACCCCTTGTTGCATCAAGCAGCGGCACATGCAGCGTGACGAAATCGCTATGACGCAGCAACTCTTCTATGCTTTGCGCCTTTTTGACTTGTGACGACAGACTCCATGCCCCTTCCACGGTGATCTCCGGATCGTAACCCTGTACCCGCATCCCCAGCGCCAGTGCCGTATCGGCCACCTGCCGGCCAATCGCACCCAACCCTATAACACCGAGGGTACGACCGCGCAATTCAATCCCGGCAAAATGCTTCTTGCCGTCTTCGACCAGTTTGTGAACAGTCGCATCGTCACCTGCCAACCCTGCGACAAACTGCAATGCCGGCACAATATTGCGGGCGGACAACAACATACCCGCGATCACCAATTCCTTGACCGCATTAGCGTTAGCCCCGGCCGCATTAAACACCGGAATGCCGCGCGCGCTCATCTTTGCAACCGGCACATTGTTGGTACCGGCACCGGCTCGTGCAATCGCCTTCACACTGGCAGGAATCTCCATGTCGTGCATGACTTGCGAGCGCACCAGTATTGCATCGGGCAGATCCACGTCACTCGCAACTTGATAGGACTCGGCAGGAAAACGCTTAAGCCCTTGAGCCGATATCTTGTTGAGGGTCAGAATACGGTATGGATTAGCCATTTTAATTAACCGTTATTTGCGGCAAACTCATTCATGAACTCAACCAGCGCAGCTACCCCTGCCAGCGGCATCGCATTGTAGATCGAGGCGCGCATCCCGCCTACCGAGCGATGGCCCTTCAGTTGCAGCAGTCCGCGCGCTTCGGCCTGTTTCACAAACGCGCCATCCAGCGCTGCATCTTTCAGCGTGAAAGGAATATTCATACGCGAACGATTATCAATGGCGACCGGACAGTTATAAAAACCGTTGCTGGCATCAATGGCTGCGTACAAGAGATTCGCCTTGGCAATATTGGTCTGCTCCATCGCCGCAATCCCGCCGTTACGCTTGAGCATCTTGAACACCAGTCCTGCGATGTAAATGCCATAGGTCGGCGGCGTGTTGTACATCGAGTCATTGTCCGCATGCGTTTTGTAATCGAGCATGGTCGGCGTACCCGCCACGACTTCCCCGATCAAATCTTCCCGCACGATGACGATCGTCAAACCGGCAGGGCCGATATTCTTTTGCGCACCGGCGTAGATCAGGCCGTATTTCGACACATCGATAGGACGCGACAGGATGCAGGATGACATATCAGCGACCAGCGGCACGGAACCCGCGTCAGGCAGCCAGTTGAATTCGACGCCGCCGATCGTTTCATTCGGGGTGAAGTGCAGGTAAGCCGCATCCGCATCGCAGCGCCATGCCGAGAAATCAGGCACGTAGGAAAAATTTTTATCGGCGCTCGTGGCAACCACATTCACCGCGCCATATTTTTTGGCTTCGGAAATCGCCTTTTTAGACCATTCGCCGGTATTGAGATAATCCGCTGATGCCTTGCCGCGCAACAGATTCATCGGAATCATCGCAAACTGCTGTGATGCACCGCCTTGCAAAAACAACACTTTGTAGTTAGCCGGAATCGCCATCAACTCGCGCAAGTCGGCTTCGGCTTCAGCCGCAATGCCCATAAACTCTTTGCCGCGATGCGACATTTCCATCACCGACATCCCGCTTCCATGCCAGTCAAGCATTTCGGCCTGAGCCTGTTGCAACACTTCTTTCGGCAATACTGCGGGACCTGCGCTAAAGTTGTAGATAGTCATTGCTGTGATCACTCCAAAGTATTTAGTAAAAAAGCAAAAGGATCGAGAAGTCAGGATCGAGAAAAACCAGTGCGCCGCTTTTACCTCAATCTTTCGCGCAATAACTTGGGGCATAGCCCCTTAGTTATGCGGAGAAGACCCTTGCGGTCTTGATCCTAACGGTTATACCTCAATCCTCAGTTCCTGATTCCTGTTCTTCCTGCCCGTCAATCACATTACCAGAATCTTCAATCCCGGATCCTGAATCCAACTCTTCCAGTTCTTCTTCGTCAGATTCTGCAATCCGGCTCAAACCCGCCAGTCGTTCGCCTTTTTCCAGATTCATCAGCGTCACGCCCTGGGTCGTGCGTCCCATTTCACGAATCTCCCGAACTCGGGTACGAATCAGCACACCATTTGTGCCTATCATCATAATTTCGTCTTCAGGATTCACTAAAGTTGCCGCAACGACTTTGCCATTCCGTTCGGATGTCTGAATCGCAATCATGCCTTGCGTACCGCGTCCGTGGCGGGTGTATTCACCCACCGGTGTGCGCTTACCATAACCGTTCTCGGTTGCAGTCAATACGCTCTGCTGTTCATTCTCAGCCACCAACATAGAAATAACCTGTTGATTTTCATGCAGCTTCATTCCTCTAACACCGCGAGAAGCACGACCTGTTTCACGCACATCAGCCTCGTCGAAACGCACCGCCTTACCACTATTGGAGAACAGCATCACATCGTGATGACCATCCGTAATCGCGACACCGATCAGGTAATCGTCTTCATCCAGATTGATCGCGATAATACCGCGCTTCATCGGACGCGAGAAATCCGTCAGCGTCGTCTTCTTCACCGTGCCATTGGCCGTTGCGAAGAACACATACTTGTCTTCGGCAAACTCAGTCACCGGCAAGATCGCATTGATTTTTTCGCCCTCTTCCAGCGGCAGCAGGTTCACGATCGGCTTGCCGCGCGCACCGGAACTGCCCTGAGGCACGTCATAGACTTTCATCCAATAGACGCGCCCCTTGTTGGAGAAGCACAGAATGAAATTATGGGTATTGGCAACGAACAGGTTATCGATAAAGTCATCATCCTTGTTTCGTGTCGCCTGACGACCACGACCACCGCGCTTCTGCGCCTGATAGTCATCCATCTTCTGCGCCTTCATGTAGCCACCATGCGACAGCGTGACCACCACGTCCTCCGGCGGAATCAAATCTTCCATGCTCATGTCATGGGTGTGCGTGACAATCTCACTGCGGCGCTTGTCGCCGAACTGCGTTTTCACCGCCACCAGCTCATCGCCGATGATGGCCGTGACGCGCTCTGGTTTCGCCAGAATATCGAGCAGATCGGCAATCTTATCCATCACCTCGCGATATTCGCCGATGATTTTGTCCTGTTCCATACCGGTCAGACGTTGCAAACGCAATTCCAGAATCGCCTGAGCCTGCGCATCCGACAAATGATAGAAACGCGCATTGTCCGCCACAATCAAGCCGAACTGGGGCGCCAGCCCGTCAGGACGAGATGCGTCGCTCACACGACTTAACATATCTTCGACCAGTTCTGAGCGCCAGCTCTTCGCCATCAGTTCACGCTTGGCGTCACTGGGTGCGGGAGCCGCCTTGATCAGCGCGATAATCTCATCGACATTAGAGAGCGCGACAGCAAGTCCTTCGAGCACATGACCACGCTCGCGCGCCTTGCGCAATTCAAAAATCGTGCGGCGCGTGACCACTTCACGGCGATGGCGCAAAAAGGCGTCCATCACCTGTTTCAGATTCAGCAGCCTTGGCTGCCCATCGACAATCGCTACCATATTGATGCCGAAGCTGTCCTGCATCTGCGTGTCTTTGTACAGCTTATTGAGCAGCACATCGGCATTCTCGCCGCGTTTGAGTTCAATCACCGCACGCATACCAGACTTATCGGACTCGTCGCGAATTTCGGAGATTCCTTCCAGACGCTTCTCGCGCACCATCTCACCGATTTTCATCAGCAGATTGGCCTTGTTCACCTGATACGGCAGCTCATCGATAATAATCGCCTGACGCTCACCTTTGCCGATATCCTCAAAGTGACAGCGCGCACGCATAATCACGCGACCGCGGCCGGTGCGATAACCTTCTTTAACGCCTGCCAAACCGTAGATAAAACCCGCCGTCGGAAAATCCGGCGCCGGAACATATTCGATCAGTTCCTCGATATCCATTTCAGGATTTTTGAGCAATGCAAGACACGCATCGATCACTTCGGTCATGTTGTGCGGCGGAATATTGGTCGCCATGCCCACCGCAATACCGGAAGAACCATTGACCAGCAGATTCGGAAAACGCGCGGGGAACACCAGCGGCTCATGTTCAGAACCATCATAGTTAGGCCCGAAATCGACGGTCTCTTTATCCAGATCAGCGAGCAGCTCATGCGCGATCTTGGCCATACGAATTTCGGTGTAACGCATCGCCGCCGCGTTATCACCGTCCACAGACCCGAAGTTACCCTGACCGTCCACCAGCATATAGCGCAAGGAGAACGGCTGAGCCATACGAACGATGGTGTCATATACGGCGGTGTCGCCGTGTGGATGATACTTACCGATCACGTCACCGACGATACGCGCCGACTTCTTGTAGGCACGATTCCAGTCGTTCGACAACTCGTGCATCGCAAACAGCACGCGGCGATGCACAGGCTTCAAGCCATCGCGCACATCAGGCAGCGCGCGTCCGACAATGACGCTCATCGCATAGTCCAGATAGGACTTGCGCATTTCTTCTTCGAGACTGACCGGCAGGGTTTCTTTAGCGAATTGTTCCATGTGTATTTGTGTGATTATGAATGCTAAAAAACAGCTCGCAAGTTTACCACAGCAGGCGCGTCACTATCCAGCTTTCCATTGCCAACTTACCCGATACATCCCTATCTTACGCACGTAAAAAAGGCACGTTTCCGTGCCTTTTTTATTATGTTGCTGCCTGACGAATCAGTCGCGCCGATCACCTCGATCACCTCGATCACCTCGATCACCTCGATCACCTCGATCCGACCGATAGTCATCACTGCCTGAATTCCGCTCACGCTCAGCCGGTCGATCAGCGCGACTGGCATCGCTACCGAGAATAACCCCCGCAGCAGATCCTAGCGCACCACCAATAACTGAACCCGCACGACCACCCAGATCATATCCAACCGTCGCGCCCGCAGCGCCACCGATCGCACCGCCCACAACAGCGCCACCTTGCGGATTATTCGCACAGGCGGTCAACGACAGCAACAAAACAACGACGTTCAATCTCATCATTTTTGACGAACCAGCTTAGTCATCACGACCGCGACCTCTGTCACCCCGATCGCCCCTGTCGCCCCTGTCGCCCCGATCACCATGATGCTCGTGATGTTCATGACGCTCACGCTTATACTCCGACTCACCGCGACGCGGCGGAGCCTGATGCTGCACGGCATTCGAATTGCTACTACCCACAGCAGCCCCCGTACCACCGCCAATGGCAGCGCCCAGAATAGCGCCGTTCTTGCCGCCAATATTTTGACCGACTGCCGCGCCCGCTGCGCCACCCAGTGCACCACCCAAAACCGCCCCCGCATCAACCGCCATGGCAGTGCCGCTGACAGCAAGCAACAAAAGAACTGCTAATGATTTTTTCATATTGCCTCTAAATATTGAGAACTATCCAAATTAACGCGCTGCCCGTCGAACTCGACAAACAGCGCTTTTCGAAACAGGCGCAAGTTTAAATCCTAATGGCATTTGTCGGGAATCTTTTTCTCATGCTATCCTCATGCACCTTTAAAATCCTAAATCAACATGTCAGTTTCCATTAAAACGCCACAGGAAATCGAAAAAATGCGCATCGCCGGTCGCCTGACCAGCGAAGTGCTCGATTACATCGCCCCCTTCGTCAAGGCTGGCGTCACAACAAACGAGCTGGACAAGTTGTGCCACGACCTGATCGTCAATGTGCAGCAGGCCATACCCGCCCCGCTCAACTATGCACCCGGCGGCCACAGCCCTTACCCTAAATCTATCTGTACCTCCATCAATCACCAGATCTGCCACGGCGTACCGAGCGACAAGGTGCTGAAAAACGGCGACATCGTCAACCTCGACATCACGGTCATCAAAGACGGCTACCACGGCGACAGCAGCCGCATGTTTTATATCGGCGAACCCTCTATTCAGGCGCGTCGCCTGTGCGAGACCACCTATGCCTCGATGTGGCGCGGCATCCGTGTCGTCAAAGCAGGCGCCTATCTGGGCGATATCGGACACGCCATCCAGAGCTATGTGGAACCGCTGGGCTACAGCGTGGTACGTGAATTCTGCGGCCACGGCATCGGTGCCAAATTTCATGAAGACCCGCAAGTATTGCATTACGGCCGCCCAAAAAGCGGACTGAAGCTGGAAGCGGGCATGGTATTCACCATCGAACCGATGATCAATGCGGGCAAAAAGGACATCAAACAACTGGGAGACGGCTGGACCGTCGTTACCCGCGATCACAGCCTCTCAGCCCAGTTTGAACACACCATACTGGTCACTGAAACAGGGTTCGAAGTACTCACCGTATCTGATGGTTGCCCGGCCCCGACGCCGCTGTAAATGAAAGTTGCAGCACCCCAACCCGACATCAGTGCACTGCGCGAATCCCTGCGCCGTGACCGCGGCCTGCTTGAGCAGGATTTTTTAGCGCAGGGCAAAGCCGCACGTCTGCTCAGCGCACACAGCAAACTCATTGATCATTACTTGCGCATGATCTGGCAACAATTAGCCATGCCGCCCACGCATACACTGATTGCCGTCGGCGGCTACGGCAGAGGCGAGCTGTACCCGAAATCCGATATTGATCTGCTGATACTGCTCGATCAAGAGCCTGATGACGCACTGCAACAGCAACTGCACGAACTGATCGCACTGCTGTGGGATATTGGACTCGAGGTCGGTCACAGCATACGCACTATCGCACAATGCCTCGTCGAATCAGGCGACATTACGGTACAAACGAATTTGCTCGAAGCACGCCTTTTATGCGGCAATGCACTGCTGTTCGACAGTCTGTGCAACAAGGTACAACAGCATCTCGACCCGCTGGCGTTTTTTACCGCCAAGTTACATGAACAAAAGCTGCGTCACGTACGCTTTGACGATACCGACTTCAATCTGGAACCCAATCTCAAGGAGAGTCCGGGCGGCTTGCGAGATTTGCAAACGGTGACATGGATCAGCCGCGCTGCCGGACTTGGCACGCACTGGCCTGAACTGGCCGAAGCCGGACTGATCAGCAAGTCCGAAGCACGCCAGATTGCACGCCATGATGCACTGCTGCAAACCCTACGCACCCGACTGCACTATCTCGCCCGCCGCCGAGAAGATCGGCTGTTGTTCGACTTTCAAACATCACTGGCAAGTCAGATGGGCATTGAAACGTCGCTGAACCGACGCGCCAGCGAACACCTGATGCAGCGCTACTATCGCACCAAACTGGCGGTGCGCCAATTCAATACCATCGTGCTGCAAAATCTGCACGATCACCTGTTCCGTGTAACCCCCCCGCGTCACGCACTCAACGAGCGGTTTCGCATCATCGGCGATCTGCTGGAAATACGGGACGAGCAGCTGTTTGAACATACGCCCGAGGCCATTTTCGAGCTATTTTTAATCCTGCAAAAAAATCCTGAACTAACTGACATTACGGCAACAACGCTGCGCGCTTTGTGGCGTGCGCAATTTCATATCGATGCAAAATTTCGCCGCGATCCGCTGAACCGCGCACGTTTCATGGAAATCTTACGCCAACCCGAAGGCGTTAACCACGCACTGCGCCGCATGCGACAATACGGCATACTGGGGCGCTACCTTCCCGCTTTCGGTCGCATCATCGGCCAGATGCAACATGACTTGTTTCACGTCTACACCGTCGATGAGCACATCCTGATGGTGGTGCGCAACCTGCGCCGCTTCGCGCTGCCCAAGCACCAGCAGGAGTTGCCGCTGTGCAATAAGCTGATGGGGGAATTTGCCCGTCCTGAAGTGCTGTATATCGCAGGCCTGTTCCACGACATTGCCAAGGGACGCGGGGGCGATCATGCCCAACTGGGGAAAAAGGATGCACGGCTGTTTTGCAGCCATCATCAGCTCAGCCGCGATGATAGCGATTTGATCGTCTGGCTGGTGGCTCAACATCTCACCTTATCCGCTGTCGCGCAAAAACAGGATTTAGCTGACCCCGAAGTCATCGCAGCTTTTGCCGAACAGATCAAAAATGACCGCTATCTGGTCGCGCTGTATCTGCTGACGGTTGCCGACGTAAAAGGGACCAGCCCCAAGGTCTGGAACGCATGGAAAGCAAAGCTGATGGAAGACCTGTTCCAGCTGACACGGCGCTACATGAAAGAAGGGGCTGCGACCAATCACTTAGATGCAATACGCGAACAGGCGGCCGCAACGCTGAATTTATACGCGCTCACCCCCGCTTCCTACCAACTGCTTTGGGCGCAACTGGACGACAGCTATTTTCTCGATCACGAAGCACAGGAAATCGCCTGGCACAGCCGCTTGCTGGCCTTTCGGGCCAACACCACCACCCCGATCGTTAAAACCCGGCTGAGCCGCGCAGGAACAGGCTTGCAGGTTATGGTGTACTGTCCCGATCAACGCTGGCTGTTCGCGCGCATTTGCGCGTTTTTCTCACGACTGAATTACACCATCGTAGAAGCAAAAATACACACCACTCAGCATGGCTACGCGCTCAATAGCTTTCAGATTATGGAAGTCTGTCGCAGCGACCTGAACTACCGCGACCTGATGCACTACATCGAATTCGAACTGACTGAAAAAATCGTACAGGGAAAACCGGTTGAGACTATTGCAAGCGGACGAATGAGTCGTCAGCTTAAACACTTCCCCATCCATACGAAAGTAAATCTTGAGCAGGACAAACGTGGCATGCATATCCTGTCCCTGATCGCAGGAGACAGGCCGGGGTTGCTTGCGCGCATCGCCCAAATTTTGGACCGGCACGACCTGCGACTGCACCGTGCCAAGATCAACACACTAGGCAGCCGGGCAGAAGACGTGTTCTGGATCAGCGGTCAAATGCTGGATGATCCTGTCATCAGCAGCGCTTTTCTTAACGAACTCCTGGAAAAAATATAACGCGGCCTGTGGTCGCCGTTATTTCTGCTGTAATTGTTTGGAGAGTTTAAGTGAGCCTAATTGAAGCGATGCTTCATCAGCCTCAAACGCTTTGGGTGGCACAGCTTTGACAAGCCTGGCTGGCGTCGCATTGCGAGTATTCAATAACTGCCAGCCCAGCAGTGCTGCAAGCAAGCCCCCTCCGGCCAACACACCCACCTTAACAAACAGCCTTCTTTTTTGTAACTGAGCCTTTGAGTAGTATGGCTCCAACTCGATGCGAGTTTGCTCGACATAGCTGCGCAAGGCCATATTTTTTTGTTCATCATATTCGGCTAACTGCTGCGCATGGACGGCTGCCTGTTTTTCAAGCGCGATCTTTTCCTGCGCTTCAACCGTTGCACGCTGCTCAGCCGTCATGTGCACTGCCACCGCCTCAAACGCCTCGCGTTCCGCCGCCACTCGCTGCGCTGTCTCCGACAAGAGCAGCGCTTCAGCCTCAAGGCGCGACTGCTGCTCTAGCCGCAACTGCTGCTGCTCCTGTTGCCGTTGCTGAGCAATTTGCGCTGCCTGCTCAATTAACGCCAGTCGCTCAGCATCCTCTTGCAGCGCCTGCTGTTCAGCCTGAGCTTTAGCCCGCTCCGCCTCCACTGCCCGCTGCTGCAGCGCCTCACGCTGTGCGCTGATTTGCGCAGCGATCTCGGCCGCTTCCTCCGCCTGCATGCGCAATAAGTTCAGACGCTCCTCCGCATCCATCATTGCCTGCCGCTCAACCTCTGCTTTGTGCTGCTCGCCCGCGATCAAACGCTGCTCGGCGTCAATGCGATCCTGCCGTGACTTAGCAACATTTTCCGCCATGGTTTGTTTATAGGCCAAACGCTCCTCCAGCATCCGGTCACGCTCGATTTGCAACTGAGCTTCACGCGCGAGCTGGTTCTCTATCTGCTCGCGCGCCTTCACCGATTCAATGGCAGCCTCTGCAATCTTCGCTCTCTCTTCAACAGCAGCCATCAAAGCAGACTCGCAACGAACCTGCTCCTGTTCAACGAGAAGCGCCTCACGCTCATGTGCAACACGCGTCTGCGCCAACTGTACAGCCTGATTGAGCGTTTCAATTTTCTCCTGCTCGGCAGCACAAGCCAATTGCAGCGCCAATTGTTCAGCACGTACGGCCTCTGCAGCGGCGGCTTCCTTCTCAATATGCTCAGCGAGCAATACCTGCAACTCACGCTCATGAGCCAGTCGCAGCGACTCTTTCTCCTGCAACTGCTGCGCCTGTTGCTCACGCTCGATGGCCGCCTGCGTAATCGTCTGGATCAACTGCTCATGTTCACCGACCGCCCGTATGGCCAATTCCTCACGGCGATTTTTTTCCTGCTCAGCCGCGACCAAGCGACGCCTGACCTGCTCATGCGCATGGGCCAAGCGCAGCGCCTCCTGCTCGGCTGCAATTTTGCTCTGCTCAATCTCGTTCGCCCGCTGCAGCGCCTCAATTCTGGCCGCTGATTCGCACTCAAGTGCGAGTGCCAGTGCTCGCTGCTGCGCGATACCCGCTTGCAAATCCTGTTCGAGCGCCAGCTGACGTGCGACATCCGCTGCCAGCTGTTGTTCCAGCGCTTCGCGTTCAACGCCCGCAAGTCTAGCCTGCTCTGTCATTTCAATGCGCTGCTGTGTTGCGGTCAAAGCGAGTGCGTCAGCAACCATTTTCTGCTGCTCCGCAGCCAATGCCTGCTGCAATGCGGCTTCCTGTTCGCAGGCAACTTGCTGTGCCTGCTGCTCAGCGGCGATTTTGTGCCGTTCTGCATCAGCTGCTCTCTGTTCTGCATCGATCCTGCTCTCAGTCTCGCGCGCTGCGGCCTCAGCCAGTGACAAACTGAGTTCCTGTTGAGCCTGCAGATTACGCTCTAGTTCGAGTTGTTGCGCTGCCTGCCCGGCAAGCTTATTTTCCAACTCCGCACGCGCAAGACTAGCCAAACGTGCCTGCTCTGCAATCTCAATGCGCTGCTGCTCAGCTGTCAAAGCGAGCGCCAGACTGGCGATTTTTTGCTGTTCGGAATCCGCCGCATGACGCATGACTGCATCATGTTCGAGCGCCATCTGTTGCGCCTGCTGCTGGACCGCAATTTGGAGCTGTTGCGCCTCGCATGCACGCTGCTCCGCGTCAATCCGGACCTGCGTCTCACGCTCGGCAGCATCAGCCAAAGACGCCTGCAATGCAGCCCGCTCCTGCAAAATGCGTTCGAGCTCTAACTGGCGTGCGGCTTGCTCGGCCAGCTGATGCTCCAGCTGTTCGCGATCGATCGCCGCAAGCCTGGCCTGTTCCGATATCTGAATATGTTGCTGCGTGGCGGCTAAAGCCGCTGCTTCACGATTGATTTTCTCCTGTTCCAAATCCGCCGCATGGCGCAATGCCGCTTCATTATCGCGTGCCAATTGCTGCGCCTGTTGCTCTAACACGACCTTGAGCTGTTCAGCTTCACAGGCCAGGGTTTGCGCCGCCAGTCGCGCCTGCAGCGCTTCAAAAGCTACAACTTCAAGCGCCGCATGCTGCTCCAGTTGCGCCTGCAACTGCTGCTCATGGGATAAGCGCTGCTGTTCCTGCTCGCGCAATTGCAATGCCAATTGTTCGCGTTCATACGCGACTTGTCTGGCCTGCTCGGCCAGTTCACGCTGCTGCTGGGCTGCGACGATCGCAGATGCTTCAATACGGATTGCATCCTGCTCAACGGCAATAGCCTGACGCTCTGCCGCTTCACGCGCCACAGCCAGTTGGTGCGCCTGCTGCTGTGCATTAATTTTTTCCTGCTCCAGCTCACCCGCACGCTGCTCGGATGCAAGGCGCGCTTGCAAGGCCGCAACCGCTTCCACCTCCAACGCAAGACACTGCGCGACTTCCGTCTGCAGTTGTTGCTCAGCCTGCAGATGCAGCAGCTCCTGCTCCTGCATCTGCAACGCTAGCTGCTCGCGCGCACGAGCGCTCAGCGCGGCCTCTTCTGCTGTCTGAACATGTAACTTAGCTGCGGCAAGCGCCAAATCCTCGCAGCGCATCTGTTCCTGTTCAGCATCGATTGCCCGCGCATGCGCCGCTTCAGCTTCCAGTGCACGATTGCGCGCCAGCTGGGCTATCGAAATTTTCTCCCGTTCGAGCTCACAGGCCTTTTCTTCGGCAGCCAAGCGTGCCAATACGGCAGAAGCGGCAGCGGCCTCCAGCGCAACACGCAGCTCACCTTGTTCCTGCAATTGAAGTTCACCTGCCAGTCGTGCGGCCTCCTGCTCATTCAACTGCTGAGCTTGGGACACCTGCCCATTGATAGCCGCAACGACTTGCTCTTCCAGACGCATCTTTTCCTGCGCGGCCTCAATCAGCAGCCCCTGTGCCGCTTCATGCTCCAATGCCAATGCGCGTACCTGATGCTCGGCAAGAATTTTGAGCTGTTCGGCATCGGTTGCCTGCTCTTCAGCTGCCAGTCGCGCCGCCACTGCAACAGCCACTTCCGCTTCCAGTGCTGCACGCCGTTCGACTTCAGCCTGCAATCTAAGCTCGTCAGCCAGCCGCTGTTGTTCCTGCTCAACCAGAAGCTGCGCAGCCAGCTCACGTTGCTGTGCCGCAACCCGGGCTTCTTCTGCCACGCGGGTGCGCTCCTGCATGATCTGCACAGCCGATTCTTCGCTGCGCAGTAACGCCTGCTCAACCGCCAGCAGTTCACGCTCAGAAGCCTCACGCGCAGCCGCTAACTCGCGCGCCTGCTGCTCCGCCTTAATTTTTTCCTGCTGTACCTCGCAGGCCAACTGCTCAGTGGCAAGGCGCACCTTGACAGACTCGGCGGCCTCCATTTCAAGGTCAACCCGTTTTTCCAGTTGCACACTTAATTCGCGCTCTTCGGCCAGTCGCTGCTGTTCGCGCTCGGCCAAACGCTGCGCCATCTGCTCGCGCTCTTGGGCCACCTGCCTTGCCGTAGCCGC
Source organism: Gallionella capsiferriformans ES-2 (assembly GCF_000145255.1). Lineage (NCBI taxonomy): Bacteria > Pseudomonadati > Pseudomonadota > Betaproteobacteria > Nitrosomonadales > Gallionellaceae > Gallionella > Gallionella capsiferriformans. The sequence continues at coordinate 1,206,462 of NC_014394.1, read as the reverse complement.
CAACGCCTCCAGATGATTCATAGCCGCAACGGCGGCCGCTTCACTGCTGTTTTTTTCCTGCTGAGCCAACGCCAACTGACGCTGTGCCGCTTCATGCGCTAAAGCAATTGACGTCGCCTGTTGCGCTGCCGCTATTTTTTCCTGCTCAGCCTCGCACGCCTGTTGCTCGGCGGCGAGCCTTGCCTGCAAGGCGGCAACCGCTTCAGCCTCTAAGGTCGCACGTAACACCATCTGTGACTGCAACTGACGCTCTTCGGCCTCGCGCAACTGTTCCTGCCCGACCAGTTGCAGCGCGATCTGCTCGCGCTCGATGGCCGCCTCAACAGCCGCACGCTCGGCGCGGGCATGTTGCGCTGCGGCGACAGACGCACGAGCTTCGCTGCGAATACGCTCTTCTTCAAGCGCTGTGGCACGCTGCTCTTCCTGAATACGACGCGCCACCATATGCTCGGCGCGCTGCACAGTTTCCTCATGCAGCAACTGTGCATCATCCATCTGCTTCTTCAACGCCGCCGTCGCCATTGCCTCCGCGCGAATCAGATCTTCTTTGAGCTTCAACGCCCGCGCTTCCGTTTCAGCGCGCAACCGGGCAATATTCAGGGCGCGCACCGCAGCCAGTTCCTGCGCCCCGGCATCGCGATTCGCCTGTTCGTTCAATTCCAGCGTCGTCAGGGCGGCCGATTGTGCACGCGCCTCCATTTCGATGCGCAGATTGTCCGCTTCAGTTGCCTGCAACTGCGCGGCCATCGTCGCTTCGATTTGAGCAATCGCTCGCGTTTCTGTTTCCAACTGAATCTTCGCCGTATGCAGCGCTTCGAGTTCAATTTGTGCGCGCCGCACGGCCGCTTCATTCGCAAGTTCCGCGGCCTGCGCTTTTTCCGCCGCAGTTTCAATCAGCTTATGCTCGGCCTGTAAGTTTTGCTCGACCAGCAATTTTTCGCGCGCCAGCGCTTCTGCGCGCAATTGAGCCGCCTGCAATGCCGCATTCTGTAACTGATATTTTTCGCGCAACTGCTGTTCAGCCAAGCGTTCAGCCTGCTCACACTGCCGTGCTGTTTCCAGCAACTCGCTCTCAATGCGTGCTTTTTCTTCTGCGGCCTGTTGCGCCTTTTCTGCGGCGAGCAGCCGTTCGCTGGCAATCGCAATGGCAGCCGCTTCGGTTTGCAACTGCAATTCAAGCGCCTGAGCCGCCTCGATTTCGGTTTCGGCGCGTTGCTGGGCAAATACCAGCTGATCACGGCCCGTGGCGAGCTTTTGTGCCGCAGCCTGTGAGGCTAAACTTTCACTATTGAGCCTTTCATTCGCATCGCGCACCGCCTGCAACAGACTTGCCTGCGTTTGCTCCTGCTGGTCGGCCAGCTTTTTATCGACGTCTGCTTGTTCCTGCAGCAAACGGGCTACCTCTTCCTCAGCCCGCAGTTTGCGTTCCGCTTCGCTGCGAGCATCGAGTTCCGCCTGTGTATGCTGGCGAGCGGCCTTATACGCCTGACGCTCGGTTTGTACGCGGGCTTCCGCTTCCAGACGCATTTGCTCTTCAGCCTGTTTGCGCTGATTCGCCGCGACAATCGCTAATTGTTCAGTACTGGCGCGCAGCAGCGCCGCCTGTTCTGCATCGCGTTCGGCTTTGAGCTTAGCTTCGACCTCCGCCAGCGCCAGCGACTCGGCACTGACTCTGGCCTGCAAAGCTTCCTTGGCAATCTGTTCGGTATCGAGCTTGGCGGCAAGCAGCGTGACAACCTTCTGCTCCTGACTGACTTTCTCCTGCAGCACGCGTGCAATCGTGTGGTCGGTGGTGATTTTTTCCTGTGCAAGCGTTGCGGCCTGCTGCTCCAGTCTGCTGCGGTTTTCTGCCGCTTTTGCCGCACCCCGCTCGGCGTCGAGACGCTTGGCAATCAGCGCCATTTCATGCTGATCGATATCGGCGCGTACCCGTGCCAGTCGCAGCTCCTCTGCTTCGTTTTCAACGCGTAAGCGAGCAGCCTCATTCAAGCGCGTTTCAATTTCCAGCTTTTCAGCCGCCTGCGCATGTTGCAACTGCTCAGCGCGCATGCGTTCACCGACTTCTTGCTCAACTTGAGCCTCAAGCTTTTCGGTCTCCACCCGAAGCGCGCGAATTTCCGCCTCGGCACGCTGCAAGGAATTCTGTTCCGCCTGATATTGCCTGGAAATTAAAGCCTGCAACTCCTTTTCGGCGCGAATTTTATTTTCTGCGGCCGCACGGGCGATTTGTTCGGATTCGACGCGTTGCGACAACGCTTCCTGCGCCTGAATTTCAGCGCGCAATCTGGCCTGATTTTCTTCCTGCAAACGCATTTCAGCGAGCAGTTTTTCGCGCAATTCATGGGATAACTGCTTTTCAACTTCGAGCCGTTCCTGCGCGACTTCCGACAAACGGGTCTCATCCTGGCACTTCGCTTCGAGCTGAGCAATCAACTCCATTTCCATACGAACGCGCGCCTGAGCGATGGCGCGTCCATGTGCTTCGGCGCGTGCTCGCGCTTGGGCCGTAAAACCCGCCTGCATCTCGGCTTCCTGATGCGCGCGGGCTTCCTGTATCGCCTGAGACTGAGCGAGATATTCTTCGCTGTCGTTGTCGACCAAACGAAATTTAAAAGTGGATGACATGCAGTACCTTATGAAGCGGATTAATACGCGCAGGCGCTATCCTAGAATACCCGCGACAATAGCAAGATTGAGGCACTACTGACAAGTCAAAGCTGCCGGTATTGCGAAAATTCAGGGAATTTCAGCGTGTCCGAGCACAAACGCCTCGAACAAAGCAACTGTAAGCGGCCGACTGAAATAATACCCCTGAACCTCATTACAGCCTTGCAAACGCAAAAATGCCAACTGCCCGGCCGTCTCCACCCCTTCGGCGATGGTCTGAAATCCCATACTGCTGGCCAGTGTAATAATGGCGGTCACAATGGCCCGGCTTTCGATATCGTCAGCCAAATCGCGCACAAAGGACTGGTCAATCTTGAGCTTGTTGACCTTGAATTTTCTAAGGTAACTCAAGCTGGAATAGCCGGTACCAAAATCATCAATCGACATGCGAATACCGCACCCGTGCAAATCATTCATCACCCCGATGGCGACCAACGGGTTGTCCATCGCAACACTCTCGGTCAGTTCCAGCTCAATCCAATGCGGCGCCAAATTAGCCTCATGGAGTATCTGCATGACAAGTTCAGACAAGCGTGCCTGACGAAACTGCACCGCAGACAAATTGATGGCAACCGTAACCGGTGGATGCCCCGCATCCTGCCAGCGCTTAACCTGCTGCACCGCGGTGCGCAATACCCACTCTCCTATGCTCAGAATTAAACCGCTTTCCTCAGCGACAGGAATAAATTCGGCCGGAGAAATGCTCCCCAGCTCCGGGTGATACCAGCGCAACAAGGCTTCAGCACCGACAATTTTTCCGTCCTGCATGGAAATCTGCGGCTGATAGTGCAATTCAAACTGATTACGCGATAAAGCTTGTCGCAAGGCATTTTCCAGCAGCAATCTTCTGGCCGAACGCGCCTGCATCTCAGAGGTAAAGAATCTGAAATTGTTGCGCCCGTCCTGCTTGGCGCGATACATGGCCACATCGGCGCTTTGGTACAGTTTATCGAAATCCATGCCATCACTAGGGTACATGGCAATACCGATTGAGGGGGTTACAACCAGCTCGTGCTGCTCGATGTAACAGGTCTTCGCAACGGTCTCGAGTATTTTTTCGGCCACATGCGCCGCACCATCCGCATCCGTATCCGGCAACACCAGAATAAATTCATCGCCGCCAAAACGGGACAACGTATCCTCATCCCGCAACAGCAGTTTCATCCGTTTTGCCAGATGAACCAGCAACTCATCGCCAATACGGTGCCCCAGCGTATCGTTGATATTTTTGAAATGATCAATATCCAAAAACAAGACAGCCAGATGATGAGCGCTGCGCTGTGCCATTTGCATCGCAAATCCTGCCCTGTCCTTTAACAGCGTCTGATTAGGCAAACCGGTCAGCAAGTCAAAATGCGCGAGTTGCCTGATGCGCGCCTCGACCTGCTTTTGCTCGGTGATATCTTCCTTGATGGACAGGTAATTCGTCACGCGCCCGTCAGTGTGACGCAACGGTGAAATTCGCGCCAGCTCAACGTATTCAGTACCGTCCTTGCGACGGTTAATCAGTTCTCCCCGCCACATCTGACCAGAATTTAACTGGGTCCACATCGCAGCGTAAGTCTCAACCGTGGTTTTTCCAGAATGCAGGATGCGTGGATTCTTGCCCATCACCTCGGGCAGGGTGTAACCCGTCGTTTTAACAAACGCATCATTGGCATATTCGATGTTGGCATTCAAGTCGGTGATCACAATACTATTCGGGCTTTGCTCTACCGCCTGCGAGAGTTTGTTCAACCAGGCACCGGTTTGCGCACGTTCGATCGCAAGACTCGCCAGATGTGCTCCGCGCTCCAACGCCGCCAGTTCGTCAGCCATCGGACTGCGCGACTTCGAATAATAAAGCGCAAAAGTCCCCAGCACCTGCCCCTTGGTTGAGAGTATCGGCACCGACCAGCAGGCGGCAAGATTGTGAGCGAGCGCCAGTGCCTTGTAGTCCTGCCAGAGCGGATCGGTTGCGATGTCAGACACCACTGTCGTTTTGCAGGTAAAAGCGGCCGTACCGCACGAGCCTACCTTTTCACCGATAAGCGCACCGTTAATCGCCTCACAATATGCATCAGGCAAACTGGCTGCAGCACCATGTAGCAGGCGTTTCCCGTCAGCACTTAACAACAGCACCGAACAATACATACCCGGATAGATCGCCTCAAAGCTCAAAACCAGTTGTTTGAGCACTGCAGGCAAGGACTCACCGCGAGCCAGAGATTCGAGCACGGAACGCTCGCTCTCGATTTGCAATTCGAGGCGCTTGCGCAAAGTCTCACGCTCAAAATTATCCAGCGCAAAACTGATGTCCGTTGCCATCTCGGTGAGCAAGGTGCGCGACTCATCGTCAAAACCGTTGATGTCCGAGTTATACAGTGTAAAAGCACCTATCGCCACCCCGTTGCGACGTAAAGGCAAGGCTGCCGAAGCGCCCCATCCGTAGGACGCACCAATCTGATGCCAGGGCCGCGTGGCCGTATCATGCTGATAGTCCTGACACCATACAGGACGATTTTCACGTATCGCCGTACCCGTCGGTCCGCGCCCCAAGGGACTCGCCTCATCAACCGACATCTGTGCGCCCTGCAGATAATCCATACCATCGCCATAACTCGCGACAGGACGTATCCACCCCGTATCATGATCCACAACACCCACCCAGGCCATTTTTAAACCACCGAACCGCACGGCATCTTGACATATCTGCGCAAACAGTTCCGCCTCTGAACTGGAATGTACGATCGCCTGATTGCACTGACTGAGGGCATTATAAAGCTGGGTCAGCCGTTCAATTTTTTTAGCCGCTGCCAAACGTTCGGTAATGTCATGCGCAATACCCAGCACGCCGATCAGTTGACCCACCGCATTAAACATCGGTGATTTGGTTGTCTCTAAGCACGCACGGTGCCCGTCATCGGCGAAGGTCACCCACTCTTCGTTGATGCTGGGTTTATCGGCCAGCATCGCCGCTCGGTCATGCGCCCTGAAAAAATCAGCCTGCTCACGGCTGACAAAATCGTAATCTGTTTTGCCGACGATATCCGCCTCAATCGCACCGAAAAAACGCTCAAACATCGGGTTGCAACTTAAGTAAACGCCCTCTACATCCTTGAGCCAGATCAGATCGGGAATAGTCTTAACGATCAATCTCAATTGCGATTCGGCATGATGCATAGAGTGCTCAAGCGACTCTTGACGACGCAAAGTCTCCTCATTCATCACAGTCGCCGCGATACGCGCCATCAGCTTGTGCAGCGTTACCATTCCCAGCACGAGTCCGGCATCATCGACGACGACGAGGTGGCGATAGCGACTCGCCTGCATCAGTCCTGCCATTTCAAACACAGGGGTTTGATGCGACACGGTGAGCACAGGCGAATGCATCACCTCGCGCAAGCTCACTCCCTCAACAGGGGCGCCATTGACAAACAAGCCGGCCATATCCCGCTCGGTCAAAATTCCCAGCGGCAGGCCATTTTCGACCACCAGCGCATAAGAAGTACGGTCCTGCAACATCATGGCGACCGCATCACTGAGTTTATCTTCAGGGCGCAACTGGGGAAGTTTGTGATCCATGACGGCCTGCAAATCGTCGAGTTTACGCAGTAAATCTGCGCCCAGATGATTTCTAAAATCAGTTTCGCTGGCAAGACCGATGACGCCCCCCTTGCCATCCACCACAACCAGATGGCGAACATGGTGGTTGAGAACCTGAGAATAGGCCGCGGTAAAACCGGTATCCGGCGCAGCTGTCAGCACAGGATGACTCATGATCTCTGAGACCGGAGTTTGACGACTGGTATGTGCACTCAAGTGGCGCAATAAATCACGCTCGGTAATAATCCCAAGCGGCGTATTATCTGACATAACCAGCAATGAAGACATGCGCGCATCATTCATCTGTTTTGCCGCATCGCCTATCGTGCAATCAGGCAACACATGGCGCACCTGCCGGTTCATGATGTCAGCCAGCGTCAATTCCATCATCGGGTTCATGCCTTAAAAATCTCAAACAAGTTGTAAGCGGTCAAAATGACCCTGCCGATTCTACTGTAATTATTGATAATCTGCAGGACTTCTAAAACCCCGCGCCGAGTATCCGCAGCACAGGTCACAACCAGAAAAAATCGTTTAAAGTTCTGCGTGCAGGCGCAGCGCATAGACCTGCATCGGCCCGCGATCGGCGTTGTAGGCGGGATTCTGTATCTGCTGATAATCGGCGGTCAACCAGGTAGTTTTGGTGAGTCCAAAGCTGTAATAACCTTCAAAAATTTTCTCTGGACGATAACTCAGCTTGCCATCACCAAGAAAATACGACGTGCCGCCTGCAGCCAGAAAATTGCGCCTATCGGCAGACAAGGTGTTTTGCAACAGTGACACACCGATGCAGTCATCGGGCTTCCCCCATGCATTCCCCTTAACGAGCATACCGGTTGACAGCGAGCCGTCGACTTCGGTAAACGCATAAGTTTCCGTGCGTCCGTCAGCCTGCATGGCGCGCAGGAAAAAACCCGTGTTTTGGTTAATTTCCTGCTCCACATTCACACCCAGACCGTATTTTATTTTTTCCGAATTGCGCACGGCAAACAGCGCATCCGGACCTGCATAAGCCCCAGGATGTGCATTCAGCCACGCGAGCGCATCGGCAAAGGAGGCCGTGACCGCACGATTACGCCAGCCCAGCACCCTCACCTTACCGGGATGACCGCCCAAGCTGTGTTCATGTTCGATTTCGATCTGATCGCCATAGTGTTTGCCGATGGCCCAGTCGACGGGTAATTCATTGGGACGGCGCGGGCCTGTCATGCGGCCAAATCGCACCACCCATTCATCCTGATACCATTCCCCCGCAAAGCCCCAGCCGAAGCCGCGCGCATCGGCCGCATAGTCATAAGCCGCATAGGTCCAGTTACCCCAGTTCATAAACTGGGTACGCGCATCCTTGGCATAACTATTCGGGTCAAATACGTCCAGTGTCGAGAAATTGCCCAGCGTCAAAACAAAACGATTGTTATCAACCCAACCTGCCATCTGATTATTCAAACCGGATTCGACACGCTCAGACTCACCACCCTGATTCCAGGTCTGGCGCAAAAAAAATCTCTGCCGGTACGGAACGGGATTCGTGCCACCGGCACGGGTAATTTCACCGTTGGTAAATCCGCCCAACCCCACCAGATTGGTCGAAAACGGCACGCCCTGCGCGACTTCCGGATTAAAGTACAGCTCGCCGCCTTGCCAGGGACGAAATCCGAAAAAACCGGTCATGGAAAGCGTGTACATTTTTTCTGATGCCGCCATAATGCTGTTCGGACCGGAGTACGTAGCACGATAGGCCGGATGATACTGCCAGTTATAGGTAAACTGCACATGCGCCGAAGCCTGTTCCTCACCGGTCGTCTCAGCATGAGCCACCATCGTCAAATCACAGAGGTGTAATAATGCACAGACCAATACAAACCGGCTTGGTTTTTCAAAATGCATATAATTAACTTTCAGATAAAAACAACACCGGCAGCCGGACGAACTCACCTGATGCACGATGACACTCGAACCTCAATGAATCCCCACATGTGAATCATCAATACAATATGTCAGACAGGTTGCATTTTAATGTCAGATCAACACTAAATAACGCGCAAGACGCTCCCTTGATAATGATATCGAAAAACATAAGCGCTCTATGAAGCACGACCTGTACAGTTGACTATTTCGCGGGTTAAACCCATGACATGAGAATACCTCGGCAATGCAGACTTCACAGGGATACTATCAATTTCCCATGCAACATTTTTCTCTGAATAATGTTGCACTTGTTTTTGAATACCCCTCCTGAAAATCACCGTCAGAACGCGGCTAACTCCGCTTCACTAAAGCCCGCTGCACGCCGGGCCGGCAAATTAAACGGGCCGCGCAGCACGGGGGCGGCGTGCTCTATCGCCAGCGCCTTGTAAGCCGCCAGAGGATCAAGACCGCGCGCCGAGCAAAGGTAGGCGTACCAGCGGTTGCCTATCGCGACATGGCCTATTTCGTCCCGCAAAATAATATCCATAATCGCGGCAGCGGCAGCATCGCCTGCCTGCGCCAGTTTGTCGCGCAACGAGGGCACCACATCCAACCCGCGCGCCTCCATGGTGCGCGGCACCAGCGCCATACGGGCCAGCACATCGAACCTCGTTTTATCGGCCATTTCCCACAAGCTGCCGTGACCGGGAAAATCGCCGTAGACATGCCCTTGCGTCTTCAAATGGCCGGACAACAGCGAAAAATGCAGCGCCTCCTCATCGGCGACCTGCAACCAGTCGGTATAGTAATCAGGCGGCATGCCAGCGAAGCGCCAGATCGCGTCGAGCGCAAGATTGATCGCGGTAAATTCGATATGCACCAGTGCATGAATTAAAATCGCGCGCCCCTCCAGCGTCGTCATCGAGCGGTGTTTAACCAGCCTGGGTGCCACCAGTTCAGGTTTCACCGGCATCCCCGGCACAGGCAAAGTCGCAGTCAATGCCGCCTCGCGATTGAGTTGTAGCGCGCCCGACGCCCAATTAACCGCCAGCGCCCGCACACCCGCCGCCTTGCGCTGTGCATCCGGCTCTGACAGCCAGAAAAGCGCTGCCTGCCGCAATTCAGTCGGCGTGTTCATGATTCGGCTACCGGTTTCGCCAGCATCGCTTTTAATCTGGCGAGTTTATCCATGCCTTCATCCTTCGTCACCACCTGAACCGCCTCCGCATGACCGCCCGCAAAAACCAGTTCGCTCTGGGGCATTTCCTCTAAAAACCGGCTCGGCTCACACAGCGCCCAGTCCTTGCCGCGCCGGCGGCGCTTGCAGTAACTGATCTGCAACGTGCGCTCGGCACGGGTCACGCCGACATACATCAGGCGGCGCTCCTCCTCAATGCCTTTTGCATCGCTGTCGCGGAACGGCAGGATATCCTCCTCGGCACCGATGATGAACACATGGGGAAACTCCAGCCCCTTGGCCGCATGCAAGGTCGAGAGCGAGACCGCCTCCTGCTCCTTATCCTTGCCCTCCAGCATATTGATCAGCGCGATCGTCTGCACCATGGCAATCAGGGATTTTTCATCCGCTTCGGATTTACGCTTGAGCCAGCCGATAAAATCCTCGACGTTCTTCCACTTACTCTCGGCTTGACGCGCATCGGACGAGTCGTACAGCCAGGTTTCGTAGTTGATCGCGCGCAAGAGTTCATCGAGCAGTTCGCCACAAGGGTCGGATTCGGCCCTATCCTCCAGCCGGTTGATAAACCTGCAAAAAACCATCAAATCTTCATACTGACGAGGGGGCAGCAACTGCTCGATCTGCACGTCGAACGCCGCCTCGAAAAGGCTGATGTGACGCAGGCCCGCATGGCTGCCCAGCTTCTCCAGCGTGGCATTGCCGATGCCGCGTTTAGGGGTGGTGATGGCGCGGATGAAAGCCGGATCGTCGTCCGGGTTGGCGATCAAACGAAGATAAGCGGTAATGTCCTTGATCTCGGGCTTGTCGAAAAACGAGGTACCGCCGCTGACGGTATAGGGCACGCGCTGCGCGCGCAACTGCTCCTCGAACGCCCGCGACAGATAGTTGCTGCGATACAAAATCGCATAATCGGAAAACTTGGCCTGATTCTCAAACTTGTGCGTGACCAGCTTCATCACCACGCTCTCGGCTTCATGCTCGTCGTCACGCGCGGCATAAACGCGGATCGGATCGCCGATGCCGTGATCGCTCCACAGCTTTTTCTCGAACACCTTGGTGTTGTGGTTGATCAGCGCGTTGGCCACTTTCAAAATGCGCTGCGAGGAGCGGTAATTCTGCTCTAACTTGATCACGCGCAACTGGCTGTAATCGGTGCGCAAATTGTGCAGATTCTCGATGCTCGCCCCGCGCCACGCATAGATCGCCTGATCATCATCGCCCACGGCGGTAAAGGCCGCACGCGTGCCCGCAAGCAAGCGGGTCAACTGATACTGGCAATCGTTGGTGTCCTGATATTCGTCGATCAATAAATAGCGCAACTTATGCTGCCAGCGCAGCAAAGCCTCGGGATGATCTTTGAACAACAGCACAGGCAGATGGATCAGGTCGTCAAAATCCACCGCCTGATAGGCGCGCAGTGTTTCCTGATAGCGCATATAAATCCGCGCGTAGGCTTCCGCGTCTGCGCTGTCTGCTACCACCACGGCCTGCTCCGGCGCGACAAAGGCCGATTTCCAGTTCGAAATCTGTGTCTGTATATCGCGTATTTCCTGCTTGTCGCCCGAATTGGTCAGTTCGCTGATGATTTTGAAGGTATCGCTCGAATCGAAAATCGAGAACTGCGGCTTGTATCCCAGCAGTTTCGCCTCGGCGCGCAGTATCGTCATCCCTAGCGAGTGAAAGGTGCTGACCACCAGCCCTTTGGCGCTTTTCCCCGGCAGCAGCAGCGATACGCGCTCCCGCATTTCATTGGCCGCTTTGTTGGTAAAAGTGATCGCCGCAATATTGCGCGCCGCATAGCCGCATTCCTCCACCAGATAGGCGATCTTATGGGTGATGACACGCGTCTTGCCGCTGCCCGCCCCCGCCAGCACCAGCAGCGGGCCGTCGAGGTACATGGCCGCTTCGCGCTGCTCGGTATTGAGTTTGCTTAACATGATGCGGGGGCTGACCTTCCGGATACCGTCATTTTTTCAGCAGGCCCTGCAAGGCTGAGAAAGGATTGTGCGTCGCCAGCTTTTGCTGGTCGGCGGAACGGTGTCGCCCTGCCTCCTCCAGCACGCGCGAATGTTCGTTATCGTGGCAATACAGACAGAGCAACTCCCAGTTACTGCCATCGGCCGGGTTGTTGTCGTGATTGTGATCCTTGTGGTGCACCGTCAACTCGCGCAGGCGCACCCCGGAGAATTCGCGTGCACACCGCCCGCAGATCCAGGGATAGAGTTTGAGTGCGCGCTCGCGATACCCCGCCTCGCGCAGTTCGCTTTGTTTACGCGCCTCCGCGACGACGCGGTCGAGTCGGGCGTGATCAGGTTTAGTCATGAATAGTGGCCCCCAAATCAGCGCGACTTGACGATGTTCATCGCAGCGGCCACCATGGAACCCATATCAGCCAAATTCCCCGGCAGAATCAGTGTGTTACCCGCTTTTGCCACATTACCAAACGCCGCCACATATTGCTCGGCCACCTTCAGATTGACTGCATCCATGCCCCCTGGCGACTGTATCGCTAACGCTACCTGCTCGATCGCCTGCGCGGTCGCTGACGCCACCGTCTTGATCGCTTCAGCCTGCCCTTGTGCGGTATTGATGGCGGCCTGCTTCTCGCCTTCCGAGCGCTGAATAAAGGCTTCGCGCTCCCCTGTGGCGATATTGATCTGCTCCTGCTTGCGGCCTTCGGAGGCGGCGATCAGCGCGCGCTTTTCACGTTCGGCGGTGATCTGCGCCTGCATGGCGTGGAGGATTTCCTTAGGGGGTGTTAAATCCTTGATCTCGTAGCGCAGCACTTTGACACCCCAGCTGGTCGCGGCCTCGTCGAGCGCCGCCACCACCGCGCGATTGATGTCATCGCGCTCCTCGAAGGTTTTGTCGAGCTCCATCTTACCGATCACCGAACGCAAGGTCGTCTGAGCTAACTGCGTGATCGCCATGATGTAATTGCTGGTGCCGTAGGAGGCAAGCTTAGGATCGGTCACCTGAAAATACAAAATACCATCCACGGTCAGCTGGGTATTGTCGCGGGTAATGCAAACTTGACTTGGCACATCAAGCGGCACTTCCTTGAGCATATGCTTGTAAGCCACGCGATCGACAAACGGAATCACAATATTCAGCCCCGGCAGCAACGCCGCATGAAAACGTCCCAGCCGCTCGACGACCCAGGAGTTTTGCTGCGGCACGACTTTGAGCGCTTTGACTAAAAAAATAACGGCTGCGACCAGTACTAACAATGAGATTTCCATATTTCCTCCGTTACGGTTTTTGATGCGTCAAAATCAGTGTGGCGCCGTGCACCGCGCTGATATAAAAAGTACCCTGATGCGGCAGATCAGCCGATTCCAACTCGGCATCCCATTCAGCCCCCCGATAGACAACCCGCGCCGACCCGTTGTCGTGCCAGATTAAAACCTCAACCGGCTGCCCGACATCCAGACTCGATTGATCGGGCCTAAAAGGCATTTTCAAAATGCGCAATATCCCCAGCCCCAACATTACCGCCAGCGCACAGAGCGCGAACTGCCAGGCCAAACCGACGGATAGCATGGTAGCGAACCCTGCCACCGCCATCGCGACCGACAACACCAGCATATAAAAAGTCCCCGTTGCCATTTCCAGCCCCAGCAAGACTAACGCCAGCAAAAACCAGTAATTAAAATTTTCCATCATCCCTCCAGCCTTAACTTACAACCGTCACTCGCCCAGAATGCGCGGGCGCGAAACACCGAAGCCCTGCGCAAAGTCGATACCGATCTCACCGAGTTTTTCGATGAGATCGTCATTTTCAACCAGTTCTGCGACCGTTCTGACACCGATTTTTTTGGCAACCCGATCGATCGATACCACTTTAGCCAGGTCAACCGGATTGCTGAGCAGATTGAAAATCAGGCTGCCGTCAATTTTAATAAAATCCACCTGAAATCCGCGGATCTGATCGAACGATACCGAGTCGCGACCAAAGCCGCTTAACGCAACCCGGCAACCGCACAGCTTAACCTGGCGGGCGAATTCGGCCACACTCTCGTTGCGTATCGCAAGATCAGTCTGAGCCACCTCAAAACACAGCACGCTGCCCGGCATTCCCGTCTCGCTAAGCGCACCTTGCAAAAAGTCAGAGAAATCCGGATCGCCTATGGTCGCAGCGCCCACATTGATAAAAAAGATGGCTTCCTTATCTACATTTTGCTGGTGCGAAATCCAACTCAACACATGTTCTACCACCCAGCGATCCAGATAGGGCATCAATCCATTTTTTTCAGCCAGCGGGAAAAATGCCCCCGGAGGAATCATGCCGCCTTCCTCTTCGAGCAGGCGTATCAGTATTTCATAATGCGCGCTCCTGCCCGAATCAACGGGGAGCGGCGCGATCAACTGACAGTACAGGCGAAACTCGCCCCCCTGTATGGCCGCGATAAACTGCTTACCCGCGTCCGGCCTGCCGCTGACCTGCTCGGAAAAAACGTCCAAGTACATTTGCTGGTCGACATCCCGCTCTGCAACTGATGACTTCTTAGCACCGGTTACACCCGACACGTCACCGCGCTGCGTAATGTCTTCAGCCAGAAAATAAAATCCGGCAATTTTTCCATCCGCTTCAAACAGGGGAATATGGTCCACCAGCAACCGGTATAAGGCGCCGCCCGGCATTTCTTGAAAAAACTCATAATGCAGCGACTGTCCGTCCAGAGATTGCCGCACCGCCGTCGCGATACCGGCATATGCGTGCGACCCGAACAACTCGCGGATAGGCCGGCCTTCGATCGATTCTGCCTTCAAATGCAGCCACTCGCGAAAAGCCCTGTTGTGATAACCGCAACGCCCTTCGGTATCGATGAGCACGATCATAGTAGAAATTTTTTCGTCCATCAGGCGTAAACGCAGTAGTGACGCAGCGTATTTCTCCTCCAGGCTGCGACGAAGCGCCGATTCCTGCTCCAGTTTTTCTTTGAATGACGACAACTGCGCAGTACGCCGCATCAAAACCCATTCAGAGCGCGATGCGCGCGCCGCTTCAGCCAGCACGGACGCCACCAGTATGCCGGTCAAAAAGGCGGTCCAGGGCAAATTGTCCAGTGTAAAAAAAATGGCTGACACCAGCGCCAGTGCTGCGCCGAGTAGGGCTGCCGCCACCAGATAAGCCCGAACATTTCGAAAAATTCCGTGATGCATCGTTTACTCCTCACAGGCATTATAGCCATTCGTGGATGATAACCTGCCAGCAACCACCCGGGCGGCGATCAGCGTTTTCGCAGCGGATCGAGCAAGGAGGACAAGCCGTTGTGATCCAATTCCTGCATCAGTGCGAGCAAGCTCCCCAGCTCACCGGATGGAAAGCCCTCGCGCGCAAACCAGTTGAGGTAATGCCCCGGCAGATCGGCAATGATACGCCCTTTGTATTTTCCATAGGGCATGACCCGGGTGACCAGAAGTTGCAAGGATTCGGGTTTCATCGCTGCCTGCCAGGCCGAAAATACGCGGTATTGTCGTAATACGACTCGGACTCGTTATCCGCCGACCAGCCCGGTATGCCCAGCAGCGGCACCGGCGAGAGTTCGCGCGTCGTGCGGCAGCTACCTGCCAAAAAATCTGCCAGCCTGCAATCTAAATGCGCCCGCTGCTGCTCTGCTGTCCAGCTGAAAAATTCCTGAGTAACCGGCAGCAGCAACCCCTGACCGGTCATGCCGATATAAGGTTGCAGGGCCTTTTCGTACAGTCCATGACCAAAAATATAAAACCCCATCCGCTCGCGCACCGCCTGACGACGCTGCCAGAACAATTCATGCCAGCGAAAATTTTGCAGCAAACCGGCCAGTTCCTCGTCGGCACAGGCCACGATGACGCCGGATTCATCGAACAGGGTACTGGCATCGCGCACAGCGCCGCGCTGACTGGTTGACTCGTCAGTTAAGCCAGTCAGCGCCTGAAAGTGGCGCGCATTGATCGCGGCTTTCGCATTGGGATAGGTCAGCCATACCAGCGCGTTGAGCAAATCGTGCCAGTTTTCCTGCCGGGTCTGCACCTCGCCTGTCAGATAGCAACGGGGTTCGTATTGCGACTCAAATGCCAGCCGGCCCGCGCCTTGCGCAACAAAGCTGAGTTTGCGGCCGGACGCGACCGACGGTTGATGCACGGCCAGCATGCGGTTTAAATCCGCTAGCAATGGAAAACCGTCCTGCTCTATAGTGCCGATCACCGGATGCAGCGGCGCGAACAGCTTCGATTGCAGCAGCGCATCCCATCTTGGAAGGTGATTCATGCCAGCATCCTCAGACACTGATTTTGACAGGCAAACCCAGCTGCGTGATGCGATCAGCGAAGGCCTGCATCAATTCTGTCGGCAAGGCCGATAAACGCTCAGATTCAGCCTGCATCGAAGGCCGGGCCAAACCGTAGAGCAACACGCCCTGCAGCGGATACCCCGCCCGCACAAGTTCACCGACGAATGCCAGATAATCCTCTTCGTCCTGCAGGGAAGGCGGCGCGCCGTCCATTGCGAACCAGCAGGTTTGCAGCCAGGTCGGGCAACACGACATCGCGGCAATCAAATTCATGCGAACCTGATCCTGCCGCAGGTGCGTATCGTTCACCTGCAATCTTGCCGCCACACTCGCGCGATCGAGTTTGAACCAGACCTCACCGTGAATTTGAGCCATCTCGCGCAAACCCGCCTGAACATCGACCCGATGCAGCAAGCTACCGTTGGTGATCAGCACCGTCTTGACCTCATCCGGCACCGCCAACTCCCTGCGCACTCGACTGATCAATGAGATGACCTCCGCAAACGCAATCGCACTGGTCGGTTCACCATTGCCGGATAGCGCAATGTCATTGATACGCCGCGCCTCGACAGGCACACGTTTTTGCATAAAGTCGCCGTGCAGCAGTTCGGTTAAAAAACTGCGCAGTTCTGTGTCGAGCAATTGCAAATCGACCGGCGGCGCTGTCCCGCGTGTCAATTCAGGCACCTGACAGTAAACACAGCGCCAGTTGCAGGCGTTATTCGGGTTGAGATTGATCCCGACTGACACACCACCTGCACGGCGCGAGATCACGGGATAGACATAATGCAGCGCTGCGCTGTTTCTATCGTGATTGACGACATTCAGCACACCACCCGACTTTGCCGAAGAATTAGTCAAGGTTTGTTGAGTGCCAGATAACCTGCCGGATCGACAGGCTTTCCCAGACGGCGCACTTCGAAGTGCAATTTGACCTGATCGCTGTCGGAATTGCCCATCTCGGCGATTTTCTGACCACGTGTCACCGTTTCGCCTTCCTTGACCAGCAACTGATCGTTGTGCGCATAGGCGCTAAGATAGGTCTTATTATGTTTTATAATCAAAAGCTTACCATACCCGCGCAAGCCGCTTCCGCTGTACACGACTTTGCCCGGCGCACTGGCAAAAACTGACTGACCCAGCTTACCGGAAAAATCGACGCCCTTGCGGTTATCCGCTTCGGAAAAGCCTGCGATGATTTTGCCCTGCGCCGGCATACTCCATTCGAGCGCGTCATCAGTCTCCGCCACCGCTTCAGCCTTGTTATCCGGCTTTACTTCAGATTTTGACTCCGCTTTAGTATCCGCTTTCGGCTTGGCTTCAGCCTTGGCCGCGCCGCCTTCGGCCTGACTCACCGCGCTCTCGCTGTAGGCATATTTCACGGCTTTGGGTTGATCTTTGACCAGCGATATTTTGGACTCAACCACTGCACGCGGCGCGACTGCACCTGCACCTGCACCTGCACCTGCACCTGCACCTGCACCTGCACCTGCAAACAAATTGATCTGCTGCCCCACTTTAATCAAGTTGGCATCCTGAATGCCGTTCTGCTCTGCCAGTTCGCGCGGGTCCAGTCCGTAATTGAACGCGATGGCGTACAGCGTATCGCCTTTTTGCACAACATGCACACGCGGACGCCAGTCCTTTTCAGTCGATTTAACGGTGACCGGCGCAGCTTTAGGCGCAACTCCGCGCTTAACCACCGGTGCGCGCGGCCCGCTGGAGGCGCACCCTGCCAATACACTCAAGACGAACAACCCGACGACGATACGGCTCATGCTTTTCCCATCAAAAGAGGTACAAATTTTACCGGCTCGAGACGAGATTCGCGGAATCCCTGCGCCTCGCGCTCGACCAGATACAACCACTGCTCCTGCCGGCCGACCGGCAGCACCATACGCCCGCCCACTGCCAGCTGCTCGCGCAAGGCCGCCAGCATCACGGGCGCGGCTGCGGCCATGATGATGCCATCGAAAAGCGCCGCATCAGGCAGACCCGCCGAGCCGTCCGCATAGCTCAACTTCACATTGTTGATCGCAAGATCGTGCAATTTACTTTTAGCGCGCTGATACAAAGGCTCGATGCGCTCCATGCTGTACACCTCGGGAAACACATGCGCCAGTACAGCCGCCTGATACCCGCAACCGGTGCCGATTTCCAGCACTTTTTTAATCGGACGCGTCGTTGAGGCGCGCAGCACTTCTATCATGCGCGCGACGATATAAGGCTGTGAAATCGTTTGTTCATAGTTGATCGGCAAAGACACATCGTCATAGGCACGGCTTGCCAGCGCCTCATCGACAAACAGGTGTCGCGGCACTTCATACATCGCCGCCAGCACGGCCTCATCGACGATCCCCTGATCCCGCAGACGGTCTATCATGCGCTGCCGTGTTCGTGCAGAGGTCATCCCGATACCGCTATGCCGCATAGTCATGCCAAGTCCTGTCCCAGCCAGTTGCGCACGGCATCTATCTGGCTGTATTGAGTAAGATCGATCTGTAGCGGCGTGAGCGATGCACGCTGTAAATTCAGGGCATTGAAATCCGTCCCCTCGCCCGCATCCTGCGCGCGTCCTGCGGCACCGACCCAGTACACGGTCTCCCCTGACGGGCTCAGTGCTTTGATGACGGGTTCCGCCTTGTGACGTTTACCCAGCCTCGTGACTTCGATCCCCTGCAACTGATCATAGGGCACATCGGGCACATTGACATTGAGCAGCCAAGGCGCATGATGGGTCTGAGCGCCAAAGCGCAGCACAAGATCAGAGGCGACTCTGGCCGCCGTCTCGAAATGCACCAGATTGCTTCCCACTAATGAAATGGCAATAGAGGGGATACCCAGCAAATAGCCTTCGGTCGCGGCCGCCACGGTGCCCGAATAAATCGTATCGTCACCCATGTTCGCACCGGCGTTAATCCCGGACACCACCATATCCGGCTGATAATCGAGCATGCCGGTCACGGCCAGATGCACGCAATCAGTGGGCGTACCGTTAACGTAATAATAACCACTGGCCGCTTTGCGCAACTTCAACGGACGGTCCAGTGTCAGCGAATTGCTCGCACCGCTGCGATCCCGCTCGGGCGCCACCACGACCACTTCGGCGATTTTAGCCAGATGCTGCGCCAGACACGCCAGTCCCGGTGCAAAATAACCATCGTCATTGCTGATCAGAATACGCATCGGGAACTCAGTGTTTTAAGGTAGGGCGGCATATTTTGAGTGATTCAGATTGAACCCGTGCATGATAACAAATTGGCACTGAATATTCTAAACTGCCCGCCTGATAAATAAAGTGAACAGGCGACATCTTGCCAGAAACACATGAACACAAAATTTAAAAATTAAAAAGGAGTCAGGCTATAAACCTAACTCCTTGATTTTTTTGGTCAGCGTGAGAAGATTCGAACTTCCGACCCCTACCACCCCAAGGTAGTGCGCTACCAGGCTGCGCTACACGCTGAAGCTCGGCATTATAACAGAGCTACGCACAAAATAAATCTTCTTAAGCACTCAGCAGCGCAATGATTTCGTGGATTTCACGTTTTAATGCGACCACATCAACAACCTGCGCCACCGAAAGATCGGCTGCCGGCACTTGAACAGACTCAGGCGTACTCGCTGCGCCGCGCACGCCATCGAGCTTGTTACGCGCACCGCTGATGGTAAATCCCTGCTCGTAGAGCAACTCGCGAATACGGCGGATCAACACCACTTCATGATGCTGATAATAGCGGCGATTTCCGCTGCGCTTCACCGGATTGAGCTGAGTAAACTCCTGCTCCCAGTAACGTAAAACGTGCGCCTTCACGCCGCACAATTCGCTTACTTCACCGATCGTGAAGTAGCGCTTGGCGGGAATGGGAGGCAGCACTGAATTAGAGGTGTGGAGTTCCATGATACGATTTTTCTACCAGCGTCTTTAACTTCTGACTCGGATGAAATGTCACCACCCGGCGTGCAGAAATGGGGATTTCTTTGCCTGTCTTGGGATTACGCCCGGGACGTTGCGGCTTGTCACGCAATTGAAAGTTGCCGAAACCGGAGAGTTTTACGCTCTCACCTTGCTCCAGCTGCACGCGAATTTCCTCGAAAAAGGTTTCGACCATATCCTTGGCCTCGCGTTTATTCAGGCCAACTTTAGCAAACAATAAGTCCGCCAGTTCAGCTTTTGTTAGTGTTGTTATCATATTTTTCCCTTACATACGCAATTGCGCACCTAGCTTGTTCAACGCTTCCACCAGCAATCCCATGCCGGGTTCGATTTCTGCATCCGTGAGTGTCTTTTGAGTATCTTGTAACGACACGCGGAATGCAAGACTTTTTTTGCCGGTTTCGACACCGGGCCCGCGATATACAT
The DNA here is from genome assembly GCF_000145255.1 of Gallionella capsiferriformans ES-2. NCBI lineage: Bacteria > Pseudomonadati > Pseudomonadota > Betaproteobacteria > Nitrosomonadales > Gallionellaceae > Gallionella > Gallionella capsiferriformans. The sequence goes on along the minus strand of NC_014394.1, from coordinate 1,186,466 downwards.
CAAATAAAACAACTTCCTGCACATAATCCGCCTTTGCAGCGAGCATCGCATCGGTCAGCGTTTGCGCGCTGACCGACTCATCCACCAGCACGGCCAGATCGCGGCGCACCGGCAAAAACTTCGAAATCTCACTCATGCGCGGAACACGGCTCTGCATCAACGCTTGCAACTCGACCTCGAACCAGACCGCCGCCTGCGTCATGTCGCGCTGCCACTTCGGATGCAACTCGCCTAGCCAACCGACGAGGTTTTCACCGGCAAAAATCTGCGCGGAACGCCCCGGATGCAAGGCCGGATGCATCGCCGCCGCAAAACGCAGCGTCAACGGCGCAAACAACGCCTCGATATCCGCCTTCACATCGTAAAAATCAACCGCTTTGGTGGCAGAACCCCACTGCTCCGGCAGGCATGCGCCGTAGGCGATACCCGACAGTCTCTGGGTCTGCACATACTGCCCATCTGATTTGGCAAAGCACGCGCCGACTTCGAACAGACGCACGCGCGACTGACGACGATTGAGATTGAAGCGCAATACGCCCACTAAGCCGCCTATCAGACTGCTGCGCATCACCGACATATTGCTGGCAATCGGATTTTTCAGGGCAACAGGATGGTCGTTACCGCACAACTCGCTCTCAGTCTGCGCGTCGACAAAAGCGTAACTGACGATTTCCTGATAGTCGCGTGCGACCAGTACTTGCTGAATGCGACTGAGCGGGCGCTGCAATTCGCTATCGGGCAGCATGGTCAGCGCAGCATGAGGCGCCAGCGCCGGAATGGCATCGTAACCATACAGACGGGCAACCTCTTCGATCAGATCCGATTCGATCGACAGATCGAAACGAAAACTCGGCGGCGTCACACTAAAACTGTCGCCAGACATGACAAATTCAAATTGCAAACGCGTCAGCAATTGAGCGATCTGGCTGCATTCGAACGAAATCCCCAGCACACGCGCCACGCGGGACGTGCGCAATACGATGGCGGCACGAGCTGGCAACTCACCGCGAACTTCGGTGATTTCAGCAATGCTACCGCCGCAAATTTCAAGCTGCAATTGGGTCGCACGCTCCAGCGCCTCGCGGGTTGCCGAAAAATCGATGCCCCGCTCGAAGCGGAAGGATGAATCAGTGGCCAGGCCAAAGCGGCGCGCACGCCCCGCAATCGCATCAGGATGGAAAAAGGCGGCTTCCAGAAATACATCCTGCGTCGATGTCTCGACGCCGCTCCCCGCTCCACCCATGATGCCCGCCAAAGCCAGCACGCGCGCATCATCGGCGATCACCAGCACGTTTTCATCCAGCACCACAGCCTGATCGTTCAGCAGCGTCAGCGCTTCATCTTTGCCAGCACGGCGCACGGTAATGCCACCGGACAAAGTCGCGGCATCGAAGGCGTGCATGGGCTGGCCTAATTCCATCATCACATAATTGGTGATATCAACAACCGCGTTGATACAGCGCAGGCCACTGCGCTCAAGCCGTCGCTGCATCCATACTGGCGTAACTGCTGCTGCATTCACGCCTTTAACAAGACGACCGCAATATAACGGACACGACGTTTTGTCTTCAACCGTCACCACAAGCTGATCGCTCAGCGCAACAGACTGAGCCACGATCGCAACGGGCGAAAGTTCACTACCGGTTAATGCCGCAACCTCGCGCGCAATCCCCTTCATACCGGAACAGTCGCTACGATTAGGCGTGAGTTTGAGGGTAAACAACTGATCGTCCAGATCCAGATACTCGCGCATCAATTGCCCGACGTGTGCATCAGACGGCAAAACCCAAAGACCATCGCTTTCGGTCGCCAGCCCCAACTCGACGGCAGAACACAGCATACCGAATGAGGGAATGCCGCGCACCTTCGCCTGTTTGATCTTGAAGTCACCCGGCAATACCGCGCCGATGCGCGCACAAGGGACTTTTAAACCGACGGCCACATTGGCCGCACCGCACACGATCGTCAACGGCGCCTCTTCACCGACATTCACCTGACACACATTCAGACGATCCGCATCGGGGTGTTTCTCAACCGACAACACCTGGGCGACAACCACGTTATTGAATGCCGGCGCAACAGCCGCCCTCTCCTCAACTTCGAGACCCGCCATCGTCAGCAGATGGCCCAATTCCTCGCTTGTAAGTTTCGGGTTGACCCAGCTTCTTAACCAGTTTTCTGAAAATTTCATCGCGGTATTCTTTAGTTAAATTGCTTCAAAAAGCGCAGGTCGCTCTCGTAGAACTGGCGCAGATCGTTGACGCCATAGCGCAACATCGCCAAGCGTTCCACGCCCAGACCGAAGGCAAATCCCAGATATTTCTCGCTGTCGATATTCACGTGCTTCAACACATTAGGATGCACCATGCCGCAGCCGCCGATTTCCAACCAGCCACCGCGCCAGCTCATATCCATCTCAGCAGAGGGTTCGGTAAACGGGAAGAAGGAGGGACGAAAACGCACCTGCAAGTCGTCCTGTTCGAAGAAGCGTTGCAAAAAGTCCTGCACCACGCCTTTAAGATTGGCAAAACTCACATGTTCATCGACCCACAAGCCTTCGACCTGATGAAACATCGGCGAGTGCGTGGCATCGGAATCAACGCGATACACGCGCCCCGGCGAGATGATTTTTAAAGGCGGCTGATTGTTTTCCATATAGCGCACCTGCACAGGCGAGGTATGCGTTCTGAGCACATGCTCAGAATCGATGTAAAACGTGTCGTGCATCGCGCGCGCCGGATGATTCTCAGGAATATTCAACGCGGTGAAATTGTAAAAATCGTGTTCGATCTCGGGGCCGGAAGATACGGCAAACCCTAAGCTGTGAAACAGCTGTTCGATGCGCGCCAAGGTGCGCGTGACCGGATGCAAACCACCGCAACCGATGCCGCGTCCGGGCAGCGTCACGTCCAGCGATTCGGCGGCCAGCTTTGCGTCGAGCTTCGCCTGCGCCAAGGTATCGCGACGCTGTTGCAGCGCGGCTTCAATCACCTGTTTGACCTGATTGATGCGCGCACCGGCTGCGGGACGCTCCTCGTTCGAGAGCTTTCCCAGCCCTTTGAGCAAGGCGGTCAACGCCCCGTCACGGCCCAGATATTTTGCTTTAACCTGCTCCAATTCAGCCTCATCGCTGATAAGCCCGAACTGATTTAAAGCCTGTTCCTGAATTTGTTGGAGTTGTTCCATAAATGCACCATTACACAACAAAAAAAGGGGGCTCATCGCCCCCCTTTTAATGACGCAGTCAGAATTCGACTGCGAGGCAATACTTATACTGCGAGGCTCGCTTTAGCCTGAACAACGAATTGTTCAAAAGCAGCCTTGTCGAAAATTGCGATATCAGACAGAACTTTACGATCGATCTGGATATCCGCTTTTTTCAGGCCGTTCATGAATACGCTGTACGGCATTCCGAATTCACGCGCTGCTGCATTGATACGCGCAATCCACAGAGTGCGGAACTGGCGCTTTTTCTGACGACGATCGCGGTAGGCATATTGCCCGGCTTTCATCACAGCTTGTTTGGCTACACGGTATACATTCTTGCGGCGACCACGGTAACCCTTAGCCTTAGCTAACAGTTTCTTGTGCGTTGCACGGGCTACGACTCCACGTTTTACTCTTGGCATGCTCTACTCCTTACGCGTATGGCAGCATGCGACGAACCGCTGCTGTATTGGTTGAGTGAACTTCCGCAGTACCACGCAGTTGACGCTTAGTCTTGGTCGTCTTCGAGGTCAGAATGTGACGCTTGAACGCACATGCGCGCTTGATACTGCCGCCCGCACGCACGACGAAGCGTTTTTTTGCTCCGCTTTTGGTTTTCATCTTAGGCATAACTACTCCTTGATTTATGGTGGGAGGTGTTTTCCACTGTGGAAAAGCTTGATTACCCATACACCACTTATTGTTCGGGGATCTTTGCACCGCTTCATTCTGACCGGCCCCTGCTGTCAGAAAAACTACCACTACCTACATACTGCTTATTTTTTCAGCGCCGCTTTAGGCGACAGTACCATCACCATCTGACGGCCTTCCATCTTGGGAAACTGTTCGACGACTGCATATTCTTCCAGATCGTTCCTGACGCGCTCAATTAAGCGCATACCAATTTCCTGATGGGCCATTTCACGACCGCGGAAACGCAAGGTAATCTTGGTCTTATCGCCATCCAACAGAAATTTGGTCAGATTACGCAACTTAATGTTGTAATCGCCATCATCGGTACCCGGACGAAACTTGATTTCCTTGACCTGAACCTGCTTTTGTTTGAGCTTGGCTTCATGCTGCTTCTTGCTCTCGGCGTATTTAAATTTACCGAAGTCCATGATGCGGCAAACAGGCGGATCGGCCATCGGTGAGATTTCCACCAGATCCAACTCGGCTTCACCTGCCAGACGCAAGGCTTCTGCGCTGGACACGATCCCCAGGGGTTCTTTATCTGCTCCAATGAGCCGCACCTGTGGTGCAGTAATCATTTCATTGAGGCGCTGTAATTTATTCTGTGCTATTGGAATGTCTCCGTATGAAAAATTAAACCGTGCTGCCCGATTTGATTTCAGCCTTGAAACGTTCGATTAACGCATCGATCGTCATCTGTCCGAGATCTTCACCACTACGGGTACGCACGGCAATCAGCCTTCCAGACACCTCCTTATCGCCCACAATCAGCTGATAAGGTAATTTCTGCAAGCTATGTTCGCGGATTTTATAGGTAATCTTCTCATTGCGCAAATCCAATTGCACTCTGATGCCGGCACGCGCCAATATTTGGCCGATTTCCTTCGCATATTCCTCCTGCGCCTGCGAAATATTCATCAGCACGGTCTGCACGGGCGAGAGCCACATCGGAAAGGCGCCTGCGTGATGTTCGATCAAAATCCCGATAAAACGCTCCATCGAACCTAAGATCGCGCGATGCAGCATAACAGGAGGTTTGCGCGTATTGTCCTCGTCAACAAATTCGGCACTCAGGCGCACAGGCAGATTGAAGTCCAGCTGTATCGTGCCGCACTGCCACATGCGATCCAAACTATCCTTCAAAGTGAATTCGACCTTAGGGCCGTAGAACGCACCCTCTCCGGGCTGCACCTCATAGTCCAGCCTATTTTGTTTCAGGGCAGCGGCCAGGCCCGCTTCCGCCTTATCCCAGGTTTCATCGGAACCCACGCGCTTTTCAGGCCGGGTTGATAGCTTGACAATCACGTTGTCAAAACCGAAATCGCGATACACCTCGTTAAGCATGACAATGAAATTGGACACTTCAGATTCGACCTGCGCCTCGGTACAGAAGATATGCGCATCGTCCTGAGTAAAGCCACGTACGCGCATCAGGCCGTGCAAGGAACCAGAGGATTCATTGCGGTGACAGGAACCAAACTCGGCCAGACGCAGCGGCAAATCGCGGTAGCTGTGCAAGCCGTGATTATAAATCTGCACGTGCCCCGGGCAGTTCATCGGTTTCACCGCGTAATCCCGATTCTCAGAGGCCGTGGTGAACATATTGTCGCGGTAGTTCTCCCAGTGGCCAGACTTCTCCCAAAGCGTCTTGTCCATGATCGCCGGCGTGCGCACTTCCTGGTAGTCGTGTTCGCGAAACTTAGCCCGCATGTATTGCTCGATTTCCTGCCACAGCGTCCAGCCTTTAGGATGCCAGAACACCATCCCGGGCATCGTCTCTTGCATATGAAACAGATCCAACTGACGCCCCAGCTTGCGGTGATCGCGCTTCTCAGCCTCTTCCAGACGATGCAGGTAAGACTCCAGCTCCTCCTTCTTAGCCCAGGCCGTACCGTAAATGCGCTGCAGCATCTCGTTCTTCGAGTCGCCGCGCCAGTAAGCACCGGCGAGCTTCATCAGCTTAAATACCTTGAGTTTTCCGGTCGATGGCACGTGAGGCCCGCGGCACAGATCGGTAAATTCGCCCTGCGTGTAGAGCGACACATCCTGATCGGCAGGAATCGATTCGATGATTTCGGCCTTGTAGTTTTCACCGATCCCTTTAAAGTAGGCGACGGCCTCATCGCGCGGTACGACGCTGCGTACAACCTTCAAGTCGCGTTTGACGATCTCGGCCATGCGTTTTTCGATCGCCAGCAAATCTTCAGGGGTAAACGGGCGCTGATACGAAAAATCGTAAAAGAAACCATTTTCGATTACAGGGCCGATAGTCACCTGCACATCGGAAAACAGCTCCTTGACCGCATGCGCCATCAAATGCGCCATGGAGTGGCGGATCACTTCAAGGCCGGCCTCATCCTTATCGGTAATGATCGCAAGCTGCGCATCCGTCTCGATCAGGAAGCTGCTATCAACCACGCTGCCGTCCACGCGTCCGGCCAAGGTCGCGCGCGCCAACCCCGCTCCGATGCTCGCTGCCACATCAGCAACGGTCACCGACTGATCAAAACTGCGCTGTGAACCATCCGGCAAAGTAATAATAGGCATTGAACTTCTTTCAAATAAACGTAAATGACAACCTGACCCGATTCGGGCAACTGTGAATTGTCCCACAGTCACGCCCTCCCGGGCAAGATAGCGCAATTTGTTTGCAGCGCTACACGCCCTATAGTAAGCTCGTACGCTCCTCATTCGCCCCCCCTACCCATGCCGGCAAACAGCTTACATATTAAACAAGCGAGAAAACGTAATACATCCCGCGCCCCATCTGCTCACCACGAAGCAGCGGTGACAGTTGCACGACACAAACAAGACCCGCTCAAAACGATTGAAGAGACACCGGATCACACGCCCTATTCTTTTCTGGACAGTTTGCCCGGCATGGCTTGTCAGATACGACTAGACACACAGGGTGCGCTGCACCTCCCCTACGTCAGCGAAGGGTGCTTAGACCTGTTAGGACTCAGCGCCACCGAGCTAAAACAACACCCCGAACGGCTGATTAAGTACCTGCATGCCGACGATGCGGCCTCGTTTCACCAGAGCATGCAACACTCAGCCCGACACGCCACACCATGGAATTGGGAGGGCCGCACCCTCCTCCCGCCCGATGGCGAAATCAAGTGGGTTAACCTGCGTGCTAAATACCGAAAAACAGATCTACTCGGTACACACTGGAAAGGTTTGGTCGTCAATATCACGCAAAACAAACAGGCGGAGATTGAGCTCGTACATTCAAGACAGCAACTGCGCGAATTATCGTCCCATATTGAAAACATTAAGGAAGAAGAACGCACACGCATTGCCCGGGAAATTCACGATGAAATAGGCGTGCTACTGACCGCATTAAAAATGGATCTAGCGTGGATGCGACAACGTTTTCCGTCCGATGACGGTGCGCTGCAGGAAAAATCACAGGTCATGGCCAACCTGCTCGACACAGCAGGAATCGCGGCCAACAATCTGGTACACAGTTTACGCCCAGGATCTCTGGATTGCTTTGGCATCGTCGCGGCAATCGAAATCGAAGCTACCGAATTTACCAAACGCACCGCCACCCCCTGCAAAATAATTAAATCAAGCGACAATCTCGATGTATCAGACGAGCAATCTATTACGCTGTTCCGGGTATTTCAGGAAACGTTGAACAACATCATGAAACACGCACAAGCCAGACGCGTGCAAGTAAAAATAAGCCAATCCGCGACAGATCAAATCGACAAATACGTTGAGCTGATCGTCTCAGACGATGGCTGTGGATTTGATGAGGCAGCGCGCAACAAACCGCGCTCGTTTGGTTTACGCGGCATTCAGGAACGCATCAGACAACTCGACGGGACGCTATCAATTACCAGCCGCCCCGGCAAAGGAACAAAAATTGCCGTACGCCTGCCGAAAAACGGACAGCGATAGTTCGCCACCTCAACCGAGCTTAGGATAGGTCAGTCGATACCACATCTTTTGTTCTGCCGAGAAGTCATACCCCCACCCCTTCAACACTGACCACACCTCAATACCATACCGCTCACAATCCGCGGGACGGATACACTGACTGCCCTCAGTGCCGCGCCTGTCCTCATACTCACACTGATACTTGATACAGAACGCCCGCAGTGCATTCTCGGTCTCTCCCAACTCCGCGGCGAAACACGCCTCCCAAGTCGAAAGTTTAGTATCTTCATGCCGCAACGGTTTGGATGTCCGGGCAATATCCGCCCCTTTTTCGATAGCCGTGACGCTGATTGCACCGATATCGACCCATCCCTTAGCAAAGTAGAACGAAGGCGTACCCTGACGAACATCATAAAAATACGCGATATTTTTTTCGCGATTGAATTCAACCACGTGATGATGTGAGAACTGCATGATGCAAGTATGCACACCGTGCTTCTCTTCAGTGAGCTTAGCGATCAGCCCTTTTGCCAGATGCCTGAATTTATAAAGTCGCATATTCCCCTGCACATAAGCATCTTTGCCCAGCGCGAAATACATGCCCGTCAAATCTTCGCTATACAGATCCCAAAAATTAAAACGTCGCGACAACGCTTTATCATCGTTCGACAGCAAACTGAAAAATTCACTGAGCAACTGCCGCTTAAGCCAGTGCGCGAGCATCACGCGGGCCTTGTCGCTGCATAACCACTGCTGCTGCGCCCGCCACGGATTACCCCAAAGTCCGACGGCATAATCTCTCATCTGTGCATGCATCGGCCTGTCCTTGCACTGCACATAACGCTCGAGCAACAGCGGAAGTGCGGCACTGGCATACAACGGATAATCATTCAGCAACAGCAACAGGCTCGCCAGATGATCCTTAAACTCAGCATCCGGCATACGTCCAATGGCAACAAACGGCGACATCACCAGTCGCCGCACCAGCCATGAACCCCCATCCACACCTAGCCGCTCGCGAATTTCTTCGAGCATTGAGTAATCGCCTTGCAGCAAGGACGACTCAACCGCCTGACCCGGATTTTCCCCGAGCAAATCAGGATACTTGGCCAGCGCGGCAAGCCAGTCCGGCGTAAAATCCCCAATCACAAACGTTGCCAGATGATCGCTTAAAAAGAGGCTCAACGCGTCCCGGCTGACGCCACCTCGCATATCAGCCGAATCGGGATCGTAGGAAAAATAACTGCTCAGCAGACCGCGATACAGCTTGCGAAAGGTGCGCCGGCGCGACTTGTAACCGTCGACATAAGTGAGCAATTTATTGAACGCATCGCGCTCTTCAATCAGACAATATGAATTGAGCCGCTGGGTACAGCCGTAACAAATCAATCTGGCCTGACGCAACCCCTTTAAATAACTGTTCTTTTGATAGAAAAGCAAAGCCGCCTCTATCGTCGCCAGAGGCACCTCCTCACGCCGCGACGCGCCTTTAACCCAGTCTTTCATCATCGACAATTCATGCTGCATTTGCAACGAATCGCCTGGACGCAGCCGTGACAGCGAAGTGGTATTTATCGCCAGCAGCTTGCCCTGCAATTTCTCAAGCGCATCCATTTTAGATTCTGCAACTACCGAAATTCCCGCGGGTAATATCGTTCATAGCGGGATGTTCCTCATCCTGACCGAAGAACTCCAGACGTAATTCAATACGACGACTCTCCTCCAAGGATTTTTTGGCCGAATTGAATGAATAGCCACCCACCAGAAAATAATCGCGCACACGCTCTTTTTCCTCAGCGGTCAGTATGAATGTCTGATTAACGGGTGGTGACAGCAGTGCGCACAGCACGCGCTGGCTGCGCTGCAAACTTAAATTCAGGTTCAATAGATAATCGCCCCGCTGATCGGCATAGCCCTCGGCAATAATGCGCTTGAGCCATTTGCGGCCTAGCTCATCCTTGGCCACGACCAGCATCTCGGATACAAAAAGACTCAGATACTGCGCCTGTTCAGCCGACAAGGTTGAACTACCGGTATCAAAGCGGGCGCGGTCGCCAAAATCGATCACCGCGCGATTTTTATCGACAAAAATTCCAGGATATTTTTCAGCCGCTTTGGCAATTTTCCCCAGCAGCTGATCAATTTCCTGCTCACGCTGAATTTTATTGCGATCAGCCGAGGAAACCTGATCGGTGACAGCCAACAGCGCGACGCTCATGACCAGCAAAAACATCACCATCAGCGCCGTCATCAGATCAGCGAATGAAATCCAGAACGGTTTTTCGCCCTCTTCCTTGTTGCGTCGCCCCAAAAGCAGGTATTTATTGATCATGACATCGCCGTATTAAACATTGGTGGCCGCATCGAGCGTACTCTCCAACTCATGAATCCCCTCACGCAACAACTTGACTGAGTCTGACAAAGCCTGATGAAACTCACGGTTCGCCTCACCGACCGCACGGGTCATCCCATCGCTGAATGACTGATGAGCGACGCCGATCACGTCCGATATCCTCGACAGGTATTGGTCCGCATCCATTTGCGCCGCCACCAGTTTACCTGTGGCCAGCTCAATCTTCTCAAACACCTCGCCTGACATAGCAGCATCGCGTCGCACCTGCTCTGCCAGCAATTGCAAGGCGTTCATCTGCGCAATCATCGCGTCGCGCGACGTCTTGTAATCGGTAAATAAATCCCCCAAGCCGCTGGCGGCGCCCGACACCGTGCCTGCGGCCTGAAGCAGCTGATTCGCCACAGAGGCTGATTTTTCCATCGTTGCGTTCACCAACTGACCCGCACGGGCAAAATCCTGACTCGCCAAATAAAGGGTATCCGCGCTGCTACCCAGCGCCGTCATGGCATCTTTCGTCGTCGCCTGCATCGCCGTCACGGCCGACTTCATTTCGGCAACGGCCTCGGCAACACCCTCAACCACCGCTTCGATTTGCCCGCCGAACTGACTGACCATCTGCTTGCCCTGCTGCTCCATCTCAAGCTGGTTCTGACGACTGACATCGGTTGCTGAGCGCACCTGCGTACCCAACCCGTCTATCAACGCACCCATACGCACTGACAGCTCGTTCAATGACTGCTGCAATTGCCCCTGAGATTCTGACTGCGTCTGGCTGGTAGCCTCGCGCATTTGTCCGATAAACTCAGCCAACTTTTCATTCATCAAAGCCTGACGTGATTCAGCGGCGGCGTTCGATCGTCCAAGTTGCTCGGCAATCGCCTCCATGCTGCGTTGACCTGCAGCCCCCGTTTCCGCCGCCATCACCTCCAGTCTTGCAACCGTTGCGCCCAGTGCTTCTAGCGTCTGCTTTTGCAAGCTGTTCATATCATTGGCCTGAGCGCTGAATAACGTCTTCATTTGCAGGTTAAAATTATCAAACATGCCACTGAGCATCGTCTGCAGCGAGGGGCCCTCATCCTCGCGCGTCGCTTTTAGCGCAAGGGCAATTTCAGACAAGGGGCCCTTCAAACCCACCTCAATGCTATGAGAAATCCGCTCGCCCAATGCCGCAACACCTGCGTTGTTTGCCGCGATTTGCTTTTCACTGAGTTCAGTGAGCATCTCTTTGAGATCGCCCTTGAGCAATCCTGCCGATTGCGCAGCGGAAGCTTCAGAGGCGCGCACAAGGCGCGCAAGATATTCTTCGCCAGCCCCCCCTTCGAATAATCCATCGAGCAACTGGATCAGTTTTTCGACTTTCGCATTCAGGCTCGACACCACTAATTTTTCAACAAAGGTGACCATCATGGCCAGCGTAATGGCCGATGCGGAAACCAAAAATGCTTCGGAGACGCCATGCAACAGGCGCGTCAAACTAGCGCGCACCACAACCGGATTTTCGGAAACCACGAAGGACTGCATGCCGATCAACAGACCGTAAAAAGTCCCGATGATTCCGACCCCGGTGAACAACCCCGGCAAATGCTTGAAAAAATCCGAACGCAACGGTATATCCACAACAATATCCGGTCTGAACACAACGCTTGCGGGCAACGTGGAACGAAAACGTATCGCCTGCGGCTGTTTTTCATCGAGCTGCTGATGCAATGAATCTGAATACTCGTGCCACAAATGCTCAAGCACCCCCGTTTTTTGAAATATTTTCTCCAGGCTACCATCAGGTTTGCCATCTAACTCGCGCAGCTTTTTAATGACTCCGGACAAGCGTCGCGAAACGATAAAAGCGGGAAGCATGGAAAAAAACACGAATGAAATCAGCAGCACACCAAGTATGGCGGCAAAAATATAAATATGCTGGGGAAGCGCGGTGAATGTCATCATTTTAATTTACAGAAAAACCCGCCTGCCGGGCCCGAGAATTATGACGGAAGTTCTATCATCTGGGTATGCGATTTGCTTAAATTCACACCATTCATTTTCATCAACAACCTTTATAATGCGAAGCTTGATTCAATCGGAATTGCAATAGTGAATACAACCCAACAGGAGAATGCCGTACTGTTTGCCGACGTGAGCGGCAGTACGCGCTTGTACGAAGTTCTCGGGGATGCACGCGCATTCGCAGCCATAGACCGCTGTCTGAGCGTGTTGCGCAGCCTCACGCTGGCGCATGCCGGCCGTGTCGTCAAAACGATAGGCGACGAAGTCATGGTGGTCTTCCCCGATCCGGTTTCGGCAGCACAGGCCGCCTGCGAAATGCAGATGGTAGTGAGCGCAAAGCCGCCTATCGACGGAATTCACGTTTTCATTCGCATCGGCTTTCACTACGGTCCTGTGCTGGAGAACGACGGGGATATCTTCGGTGACACAGTCAACATCGCCGCTCGCATGGCAGAAATTGCTCAGGCACAGCAAATCATCACAACCGGTGCTACCGTTGCGCTGTTTCCGCCTATCATGCGCACCGGCACCCGCACACTTAACAGCTTATCAATCAAGGGCAAGGCCGATGAGATCGAAGTACGCGAAGTTATCTGGCACGAGAGTGAAGATCTGACCATGATGGTCGGCAATACCTATACTAGTCAGAACAGCGAACCCCTTTTACAACTGACCCATCTGGGCGAAGAATTTATCGTCGACGCCACCCATCCCTCCATCACCATCGGACGCGATGAGACCGCCAATATCGCCACGAAAAATCGCAGCGCATCTCGTATGCATGCGAAGATTGAACGGCGGCGCGACAAATTTATTCTGGTCGATCTAAGCTCAAACGGAACCTATGTAACCATCAAGGGTGAAAGTGAAATTCAATTGCGTCGTGAAGAAATGGTGCTGCGCGAGTCAGGCACCATCAGCCTGGGTCATCCCTACAAAAAAAATCCCAGCGAATTTATCGCCTTTTCGATTAGAAACGACCTGTAGAGCACGCCTCACTTTGATGAAGGCAACATGCCGAAGATAATTCCAATCAGCATCAACACCAAAAAAATACCGATAATCAGCATTTTGATCCCTGTTCTCTTCTGCTCCAAAGCAGCCTTCTCCTCCACTTCCTGCCTAAGTCGATTAGCCGTTTCCGCTAGCGCCCTTGCCTCTTCCACCTCGCGGTTACGCGCCATCAACTCTGCCGCAGTACGCTCACGCTGAACAGCCGCATCCACCTCGGCTTTATTTTCAGCCGACTCGCGTGCAGACAGCATCTGCTGACGCGCCTGACGTCTGCGCCGCACCTCTTCTTCTAAGCGCCGTTTTTCCTCATTTTTCATTTGGCGTTCAGCATCACCGCTAGCCTCCCGACTTAACACGACTCCGGCACGTTTTTCTGCATGCAAGGATAGCGTAGCGGACAGTGTACGTGCCCGCTCGGCCTGCTCTGCAGCTGCTTTTTCGCGTCTAATCGCGTCTTCCGCACGCGACGCTTCCGCTTCGTTTTTAATCTGAGCAATTTTTAGCGCCAACAGCGCCTTGGTCTCCGCATCCTGTTTTTGACGGGCTTCAAGTTCGGCCTGTGCCTCGGCGCGCGCTTTTAACTCTGCGGCCTGCGCCTCCTGTCTGGCACGTAGCGCTGCCTTCTCCAACACCGCAATGCGCGACATCGCAAGAGCAACGAAGCCACCATCAGCAAACTCCTTTAAGTAATCCCTGAAGTCATCAGGATTTTTACTATGCGAAATACTCTGCCAAGCGGCAATATCGGCTTCTCGCCAGGTGCCTGTGGAGTGCCCCCCCCCGGGTAGTTCAAGCGTCTCATCGGGCGAAAAGACCTCAGATGAGTCTACTGCTGAACTATCCGGCTCCTGTTCAATCTCAGACAGGCTCAAGGCCGCCACCTTGAGGGCTTTCACAAACTGGTTCGCGCTCTGATAGCGATCTTCCGCGCGCTTCGCCATCGCTCGACTCACCACCCCATCGAGCTGTTTTGTCACCAGCGGATTGAGCTGGGAGGGCGGCGTCGCATCGCGATGCACCGCCTGATGCATGATGGCAATGACACTCCCCACAAAGGGACGTTCACCTGTGAGCATCAGATACAGAATGACTCCCGCCGCATACAGATCGGCGCGATGATCGACGTCATACCCCATAAATTGCTCGGGAGCCATATAAGTGGGCGTTCCCAGCACGACACCCACCTGAGTATGTCCAGATGCATCAATTTTGGCGATACCAAAATCCGCAATCTTGACATCTCCCTCCGCCGTTATCATGATATTCGCAGGTTTGATATCACGATGCACAATACCGTGGGCATGCAAATATTCAAGCGCATCGAGTAATTGCACCACAATGCGCAGTCCGGCACCTAGCGACATCCGCCTGCCATGATCGAAGTAATCGCTTAATTCCCGGCCGCGAACCAGTTCCATGACGATATACGCCATTTCCTCATTTTCGCCATACTCATAAATGGAGATGATTTTTGGATGAGCCAGACGGCCCGCAGCCCTCGCTTCGCTGCGAAAACGGTTAAAGACATCCTCCGCCTCGTCAGCCTGTATGCCGGATTTCAGTATCGTTTTGATGGCGACCGTACGCTCAATCAGCGTATCAAAGGCCTCATAGACAATACCCATCGCCCCCCTACCGAGCTCCCCGACGATGCGATATTTACCCAACATTTCTAGATTATTCATAACACAAGCTTAACCGATACGGCCTTACGTAAACAATGTGCAATGTAGCCAGCATACGAATAATCCGCAATTCACCGGCATAAAACTGCACAAATAACCTAAAACGCGAAATTATAAATTGTTTTGCAGTAGAATCCTCAAAATACAGCAAACGTGTTTAACATATCGGCTCTCAAGCGGTGTACATCCCATTCCACAAACCATCCGGCTTAAGGAAAATCAAGATTGAAAGTCTGTCCGCCACACTCAAAACTACAGCAAATGCTACTTTGCTCGATAGCCCTATGATCCAGATTCTTGTCGTAGATGATCACGCCTTGATCCGCAAGGGGCTCAAGCAACTGTTGGAGGATACGCCGGACCTGAAAATAACGGGAGAGGCCTCCAGCGGAACAGAAGCCATCAGCATGCTGCGTGCAGCACCTTTTGATTTAATGTTGCTGGACATCAATCTGCCTGACAAGCACGGCATCGAAGTGCTCAAACAGTTTAAGTCTGAACAACCTCAGCTCAAAATTATCATTTTAAGCATGTATCCCGAGGACCAGTATGGTGTGCGCGCACTCAAGGCGGGCGCGATGGGTTACATCAACAAGCAAAGTGCATCGGATGTACTGATCAAAGCGATTCGCCATGTACTGAGCGGGAAAAAATATATCAGCGAAATACTGGCCGAACAACTGCTGAACAATTTGATTGGCGAATCACAAGAACTGATGCACCAAAACTTGTCAAACCGCGAATACCAAACGCTGTGCCTGATGGCTTCGGGTAAAACATTGAGTGAAATCTCACAGATTATGGCGCTCAGCCCCAAAACGGTCAGCGTGTATCGCAGTAGGATGCTGGCAAAAATGACGTTCACCAACAATGCCGAAGCGATCCACTATGCGATTACGCATCGCTTAGTCGAGCTTCAAGATTAGCAAGGGGCGATTAATTTACCTTGTCTTTTATCGCAAATATATCAGACAATCACAAACGCCTAATCTACTTATCTAAGATTGATCCATGAATAAGCCAAACCCGTCAGAAGTTGCCCGCGAAACCCTAAAAATGCTGGCTCAACGCAGGCTCATACCGACCCCTGACAATTATGCAAAAATTTTTACTGAGATCAGCGGCGGGCCTGCCATCGAGACGAATGGTGCCGCAAAAGTTTTGCGCAATGTGGTCGAACATCTACTGCAAACCGACAAAGCCGCCGGTACCGGACTCGCCTTAAAAAAAATGTTGGGCGAGGAAAACTGGGACAAATGCTTTAAAGAAATTGAAAAGGTACTCCCCAAAACCCATAAGAGCGATGCGCCCGAGCAGACTTGGCCGGTTTTAATCCGGGATTTATTGCGACAAATTGACCTGCCGCACAAAGGCCTGACCGTTTCACGCAAAAAGGAAAGTCTAGAAACCGTATTAGCACGCTTTGCATCCGATCCTGACATCCTGTTTGAAAAGCTAGGCAAACTGATCCGCTCATGGTCAGAATCTGCGACCACCGACAGTCTAATTGAGCATCCAGAATTAAACGTGGCACATCCCGCATTGCCACCGGCAACTACCCCAGCGACAGAACCGAAATCCGCTGCCTCAGACGCCTCGACTATCAAAAGTCAAGCAGCAGAAATGCTTGAAAAACTCAAAGAGCTGCTCGCACACGCGCTGGAGGGTACGCTCAGCGCACAACCGGAACTCGCAGAGGAAATCGGCCAGCTCACCGCACAAGTTCGCCAGATCAAAACCTGCGATGAGGTTACAGAGCTTGCCAAACAATTACACAATTTCTGGCTGAAGGTTGAGTTACGCAGCAGTGACAAATCCAGAATTCAAGATGGCCTGGTGCGTCTGCTGCGTCTTTTAGTTGAAAACGTCGGCGAAATGATCGAGGATGAAGAATGGCTGCACGGTCAGGTGAACACGCTGCACACCATTATTGAAAATCCGATCGATAAATACGTGATCGCAGATGCCGAGCGCAGCCTGCGTGAAGCCATCATTAAACAAGGATTACTCAAAAAGAGTCTGGTTGACGCAAAATCAACGCTCAAGAGTTTAATGACCACCTTCATTGACCGACTGGGCATCATCACGGTCAGCACGGGCGACTATCACCAGAAAATATCAGGTTACAGTGAAAAGATCGCTCAATCGAGCAACCTGAATGATCTTGGTCACTTGCTCGACGACATCATGCAAGATACCCGGGTAATACAAGCTAGCGCGCTTAAATCGCATGAGGAATTGCTCGATTCACGCAAACAGGTCGAAAGTGCGGAAGAAAAAATTTCTAAACTGGAAAAGGAACTCTCCGAAGTGAGCGAACTGGTTCATCAGGATCAGCTGACCGGCGCATTGAACCGGCGCGGCTTAGATGCGGCCTTTGATCGCGAAAGCCGCCGCGTGGACCGCAGCCACGAATCGCTGTGCATTGCGCTGCTGGACATCGACAACTTCAAACGACTGAACGACACCATGGGTCATCAAGTAGGTGACAAAGCACTGATTCATCTGTGCCACGTCATCAAGGAAGCACTGCGCCCCTCTGACTCGGTCGCCCGTTACGGCGGCGAGGAATTCGTTCTGATACTCCCCGATGTCACTCTGGCAGAAGCGGCGTTAACAGTGGAACGCCTACAAAGGGAACTCACCAAACAGTTCTTCATGCATGAAAACGACCGTATCCTCGTCACCTTCAGTGCAGGGGTCGCACAACTGGCTCCGAATGAATCGCAGGAAGAACTGATTGGACGCGCAGATAAAGCGATGTATCAGGCAAAACAGACCGGAAAAAACCGCGTCGTCGTTGCCAACTAAACGACTAGGATAGGTCCTGTACTATCCGCGCGTTTGGCCGCCTTGCACACCACTCCCGCCATAACAGGCGGTATTCACGTTCTACACAACGCACATAGGCCGCCTGATTGCCGATCACAGAAGACATAAAGCGCCCGCGCAATTGCCCGCGTAATACGGACAACGACTGAAGATCCGCTGCTTTTTGAATCGCAAGTTTTACATATTCGTCCTGTGACTCTGCAATCCAGTCCGGCATTCCCAGTGTCGTCAGAATCGATGCCGACACACGCCCCGTCAATGTCGGCCAGCGCAACGTTACAACCGGCACCCCCATCACCAGACCTTCCAGCGTGGTCATACCACCGCCATGAGGGAACGTATCGAGAGCGATATCAACACGATTAAAAGCCGCAAGTTGGGCTTCGCGCGACGTTTTTCCAAGCAAGATAATCCGCGCGGGATCGATGCCTGCGCGAATAAAATGCTCGCTTACACGCTCCCTCGTCCCGGCATCATCCAGCGCATGTGTTTTAAGAATCAGCCTGCTGTCCGGCAGCGCCCGCAATATCTTTGCCCATGCAAGATACGTTTGCTCCGATATTTTCACCAAGCGGTTAAATGAACCAAATGTAATCCCGCCGCCCGACAGTGCAGGCAGAGCACACGGATCCGGCACATCGGCAGATATAAACATACTGACCGCACAAGGCAAGTACCTCACGCGTTCCGCATACACCGGCACTTCATCCCGGGGAACGAATATCTCGTCAGCGAAGAGCACATCCATCGCGTCCATACCCGTGCCGGCAGCATAGCCGAACGCCGTGATCTGAATGGGTGCTGGTTTTCTGGCGAACACCAGTAACCGGTTGCCAGCCGTATGTCCTGAGAGATCGACCAGAATATCGACACCCTCTTGCCGGATCAAGTCGTCAACCTCGTCGTCCGGCAAACCGACGATATCCCGCCATAACGTCACACTTTTCTTAAACGTTTCGGTCAGTTTGTCTTCAATTTTTGAATTCGAATAAGCGATCACCTCAAACTGCTCGCGATCGAAATCAAGCAGCATCGCTGTAAACGCATAGGCGGCTGAATGCATTCTAAAATCAGCAGAGACATAGCCGATGCGTAACCTTCGCTCAGGACTTGGTAGATTGCGATGCAACTTGTAGCTTGGCAAATGAGCCGCATGCACGTCATTCCATAGCCTGCGCTCCTTTTGCAGCGAAGCGGTACTTTCCCCTGTCATCAAATCCAGCGTAAAAATAAGATTGCTATGCAACGTTGCATCGTCAGGTCTGAGTTGCAACGCGCGCCTAAGACTTGCTTCCGCCTCGACACTTTTACCGGACTCAAGCAGGGTAGCGGCGAGATTGCAATGCGCTTCTACACAAGTTGAATTGATCGACAGCGCCTGCTGAATACTCGCTTCTGCTTCATCCAAGCGCCATTGCTCTTTGAGTATAAATCCTAAATTACTGAACGCCTCAGCAAAGCCCGGGTTGATTTGCAGTGCACGCCGGCAAGCCCCCTCTGCCTCGACGAGCCGTCCTAGCCCCTTGAGTGTGATCGATAAATTATTATAAGCATCGGGAAAATCGGGCTTAATCCGTATGGCACGCTGGTAACTGTCTTCCGCGTCAGACAATCTGCCGAGGGCATGCAGTGTATTGCCTAAATTGCCATAGGCCTCAGCAAAATCCGGATTCATCGCCAAAGCACGTCTAAACGTTGCCTCCGCCTCAAGCAAACGCCCGACATCATGCAATGCGAGTCCTAAATTATTTATGGCAGCCGCGTCATCCGGCAACAGCACAGCCGCCTTTTGCATTGCAGCGAGTGCATCAATAGATTGCCCTCGTTGCCTTAATATAGCCCCCGTCACCAACCAACCTAAACCATACGACGGAAAATTTTTCGTCATTTCCTGTGCAAGCAACCATGCGTCATCCTGCGAAGCTTCAGAAAAATGACGCAGCAAGAGCTGCACTGCCTGATCAGAGGGGTGTGATATATCTGCGGATACACTTGCAATAGATAAGGCATCAGGTAAGCCACCGGCTTCATCTACATTCAGATTGCTTTTTTTTTCTGCCAAGTCCACCGGATGAGTAACGCACCACTCGCGCCATAACTGGCGGTACTCACGCTCAACATATCGTACATAAGCTGTCTGATCACCGATCACAGACGTCATAAATCGCCCGCGCAGTTGACCGCGCAACACTGACAACGAAGGAATGTCCGTCGCTTTTTGAATCGCAAGCTGCACATATTCCTCCTCTGAGCCTGCAATCCAGTCCGGCATCGCAAGCGTCGTCATGATCGAGGCTGAAATGCGCCCGGCCAAACTCGGCCAGTTCAGCGTTACCACCGGCACGCCCATCAATAAGCCTTCGAGAGCTGATACCCCTCCGCCGTGGGGAAAAGGATCCAACGAAATATCGATCTGATTAAACGCGGCCATATGTTCGTCGTGAGGCGACTTCCCCAGCAGGATGATGCGCTCAGCCGCCACACCGGCACTAGTAAAATACGCCCTCACCTGATCTTGCACTGCCGCATCATCGAGTACAGGCGTTTTAAAGATCATCCGGCTATCCGGCACCGCTCGCAATATCTTCGCCCAGGCGCGGTAAGCTGCTTCAGAATTTTTGGCCAGCCGGTTGTATGAGCCGAAAGTGACCCCGTGACCGGACAAGGCGGGTAAGCAACTCACATCCGGTGCGATATCCGGGGCAAAATAACTGATTGCACAGGGCAAATACCTGACCTGCTCTGCGTATAAATGTGTCTCTTCGGGAGGCACAAAGACCGTATCTGAAAAAAACACATCCATTGCCCGCAGCCCAGTCCCCGATGCATACCCCCAGGCCGTAATCTGTATGGGCGCTGGCTTTCGGGCAAACACGAGCAAACGGTTGCCCGATGAGTGGCCTGACAAATCAACCAGAATATCGATACCATCCGCGAGAATCATATCGACAACCGCCTGATCCGACATGCCGATAATCTTGCGCCACAACGTCACATGCTGCTGGAACCTCTGCGTCATCGCATCTTCACGATTCGAATTTGAATAGGCAACAATCTCAAAGTCATCTGGAGAAAATTTCGTTAGCATCGCACCAAACGCATAGGCGGCAGAATGCACCCTGAAGTCAGCGGAAACATAGCCGATGCGCAACCGTTTATCCGGATCACGGGCATTCGAAAAATTTCGCTGTTGATACAAATGCGCCGCGTGCGCAGCATGCCAGTTTTTTCGTTCTTGCTGCTGCATAGCGGTATCACTGCCTACCGCCAGATCCATCGTAAAAATCAGATTGCTGTGCGCCTCGGCGAAATCAGGATCACACTGCAATGCGCGTCTGTAACTGGCCTGCGCCTCCGCCTGACGCCCTAAACCCAGCAGGACATTACCTAGATTGCAATGCGCTTCAGCCAGCATTGGGCTGATCAGCAATGCTTGATTGATACTCCGCACCGCGTCAGATGAGCGCCCCAATTCGTGCAGGGTAATTCCCAGATTGCTGTGCGCCTCGGCATAATCAGGCTGGATGCGTATCGCCTCAAGGTAACTGGCCTCCGCCTCGGCCGGGCGCCCCAGCGCTCTGAGCACAATACCCAAATTGTTATGCGCTTCGGCAAAATCAGGCTTCAACCGGATAGCCTCGCGATAACCTGACTCCGCTTCCGTTAAACGGGATTGACTGAGCAGAACGTTCGCCACATTGTAATAGGCATAAACGAAGTCCGGATTGAACCGCAGTGCCTGCCGGTAGCTGTTTTCCGCCTCATCCGGACGCCCCTGTTCTTTGAGCAGCGTCGCAAGATTGTAATGCGCATCGGCATAGTCGGGTTTGAACTGCAGCGCACGGCGATAGCAAATATCCGCTTCATCCAGACGCCCCTGCGCTTTAAGCACGCTGCCCAGATGACTGAGATCAGCGGCAGAATCAGGATTAATTTGCAACGCTCGTCGGAAACTGGCTTCCGCCGCAGCCAAATCCCCCTGTTTTTCGAAGATATGCCCAAGCGTACTGTGCGCATCTGCCGCCCCCGGATTAATCTCAAGCGCTCGCCGGCAGCATTTTTCCGCCTCGGCGAGCTCAGCCGAAGCCATCAGCGTATTCGCAAGATTGCTGTAGGCCGCCGCATAACGCGGATTAATCTGTATCGCCCGCCGGTAACAAGCCTCAGCCTCGCTCGCTCGCCCTAATTCCTGCAGAACCACGCCAAGATTGCAATGGGCATCCGCGTAAGCTGCGTTAAGTGCGACTGCCCTGCGGTAACTCTGTTCCGCCTCGTCTAACCTGCCCGCCTCCTGAAGCACAACGCCCAGATTGTAGTTAACTTCAACATCATCAGGCGATAGTTCAACGGAGCGCTGCATGGCAGCTAGCGCCTCTTCGGTACGCCCCAGCTGTTTCAAAGCGGCGCCCAGTGCCTTCCAGCCAAATTCGTGTGCCGGATAACGCAGTGTCATCTTCCGGGCCAGCTCAGCAGACTCGGCATACTGACGTTTGCCAAATAGCTCAACCAGATGATCGATCTGTGCACGACTCGGATGCGCCGATGACGCGCTCACCTCATCCTGCACAACGCTGCCCAGCCTCTGCGTCAGTTCGTTGACCTCGTGACCTTGCAACCCCTGCTGAATCGCAAGCGATAGCACCTGCTGCGCCTCGTCCATTTGCCCTGACTGCAACAGCGCATCGATGTAACTTATCCAGTATCGCGCGCGACCGGGATCAGCCTCCAGTGCGGTCAGTAAATAAGGCAGCCCGAGCGCGGGTTGCTTCATCTGCACGGCCATGACACCCGCGTTGTGATTCGCTTCAGGGTGATGAGGATCCGCCTGCAAAATCGCCAGATAGTAACGTTCGGCGTCCTGATACTCCCCTGCCTGCTGGTGTGCCACGGCCCGCTGCAACATCTGCTCTGATGTAAGTTGCATTTAATACGACCAGACTTAAATAAAATTTATATGACTAACAGTTTCGTTGACGACTCTGTCAAGGTAGCGATTGACTTCGTCCATACGGCAGTTAAGCCGGCATTCCTTAATATCAAGTTCATCGCGAACAAAACGGAAATTTTTGCGGCGCGCCTCGCCTTCCCAGATATCCACGAATGAGGAATCATTGATATTACCGTAGTCAAAGCGGGTATCCAGTAGATAAGCGCTACATCCGTACACGGCCCCGGTCGACATGATATAACCCCAAAACGCGGGGGTAGCGTGGCAGCGACGGTAGCGATTTTCCGCATTTTCATCGTGTTTTTTCATGGTATTTTGGCGATACACTACGCTGAATCGATCAGTGTTGAGCGCTGCCAGCTGTGCGCTCAGCCCGGCATACCCCTGATAATTGATATCTTGATAAATCTGCGTCACGCTCGACGTGTGCTGCGAATACGGCTTGACGACCAGATAATCTAAACCAATTTCATCACGGCAAAGGCGAGCGAGCGTCTCGACTTCGGCCGCATTTTCAGGCAACAGGACGATTTGCGCCCCTAATACACAGGAATACCCGTGGCGATTACGCGCCTCTACCAGTCGTTTCAGATTTGCAACCACCTGATCAAAATCGCGTTCCTTGGTGCCGTGAATGCGGGCATAGGTCGGCGCGGTACCCGCATTGAAAGAGGCTTTTATCCAGGACATCAATGGCAGGGCGTTTTCAACGAACGCATCCGACAGCACAGAGGCATTGGTCGTCATCGCGGTATCAATGCCGGCAGCGTGTGCCGCTATCACCATTTTATCGATATCCTTGTGCAGCATGGGTTCGCCCTCCCCTGCAAACATCACGCTCTTAACTCCCCGCGCCCCCATTTGCACGAGCGTGCGCTCAATCGCCGGCAGCGATAGCCGAACCGGTTTGTAGCCAATGTAATCGACGGCGCAAAACGTACAGCGGTGATTACAGGCACCGACAGGAGAAATTTCAACATAAAGCGGATAAACCGTTTTCATCTTCTCCCATTCGTCACCGGCATCGAGAAACTGCGCCACCCGCTTGGGATGATAAATGAGCTTGTGACTGTCAATAGCGTAACGATCAGACATAACATATTCCTTCAAAAGGCGGCAAAATCTTCCCGACTGGGAAAATCAGCGCGGTAATTTGGTACGAATTCAGGATTTTTCCAGCAGCCCGGCAACCGCTTTTGCGACACTGTCGACCGTGATATGTGCAATACAAGGATCTCCCCGATGACAGACTGTTTCCATACAGGGGATACAGTCCCAATCAAGCGGCGGTGCGATTTTAATCAGCGATTCGCCTGCGACCTCGGTGGCGATGGTAGGGCCAAAAAGTGCAACGACCGGTTTGCCGAGCGCAAGTGCGATATGCAACCCCAGAGAATCGTTGGTGACCAGCACGCGGCAACTCGCAATCCACTCAATATAATCATTGATGTCGTTATCACCCTGCTGCCAGCACACAGAATAACGCTGCGACAACGTCTCGTTCAGTTGTTGCCAGTGCGCCTCAGGCCAGCGTTTGAGCGGAAATTTTTTACCGATCAGGTGATTCATACCAACGTCATAGTGAATTTCAGATTTTGGCTGGTAACCCAACAGATACGGCTGGCCAGTATATTTATGCCCCAGCATCTCGTAGAGTATCTCCGACCAGGATTTTGCTTTTTTTCGTTTGGCCGTTGAATCGTTAGTAAAGCTCAACGCCTCATCGGAGTGATCATAGGCGACCGCAGCGTGAGACTGCGGATCAAGCCGAAAGCCAAACCGACGCCATGCCGGAATACGGTCAGACACCGCACAGATTCCCGGCTCCTTCTCGAAATTCACAACGATGTCGAACCACTCTGAGAGCAACAAATGCGGCGTAAAGGGATTCACCGCCAGCAGGCGGTGGATATGCGTGTTGCCTTTGAGGAGCGGAATGCCCCTTTTATCGACCAGCCAGGTCACATGATACTGATCGGACGGAAACAGATGCAGTATCACGGTGGTGCGCAGAATGTCGCCCAGACTTACGATGCCGCTCTCGTCAGGGTCCAGCGTCTCGCTATAACCCGGCTTGATGATTAGGACACGCTTACGCTTTTCGTCCGGTATATGTGGTGTAGTGTGCATGGTTTTAACCGGCAATAGGTTTGAGGAATGGCCGCGCCTGCTCCAGATTGTCGATTTTATCAAACAGACTCGCAGGCATCTGAATATTGCGAATCTTAACTGACGTGTGAGCAACGCCCTGATCATAGTAGCTCTGGAAACGGTTATTCTTGATCTTGGTATCGCAACCGATACAGCGGCCGTAATCGTGGCAAGTGCGGTAAACTTCAAGTGCTGCCATCGAAAACTCAGGATCCAGCATATGACCTATCGGCACCCGCTTTTGTCCTGCAAAAATGGCAGCGCCCAGTTCGGTGAAACGAAAATCTTGAGCCTCCAGCGCAGCAAAAGCCTTGAGCGGCCCCCCTTCAACCCAGCTCTGATACAGGTAATAGTGACATCCCCAGACAAAGCCTAACGGGTCAAGCAGCAATTCGGTCGTGTGACATTCGCAGGACAGCGTATGAGGATGAATCCCTGAGGCAATCAGATCGGTCGAAAAGGGATACAGATAATGCCCGTGCAACTTCCCTTCGTCGACACCTAAAAACTCCTTGGTCTCGAAAGGCACGCGCCCTCTATAGACCGCCTCCATTTCGGCCGTCACCCGGTTTTGCGGATGCGCTACCATGTAAATACCCACATCGCTGTCAGCCTTGTTGGGCGAAACCCTAAACCCGTGCTCACTCAACGCCGCGCAACGCTCAACCAGCTCTTCAATACCTCTGCCCTGCCAGGTGCGATTCATCTCTTCCGCATGATAGCTGATGCGAATCGATGGATAGGGCGCATCGCGCTGCAGTTTGGCCTGCTGCCCGTTCAGACTGGCGGCGAACACTTCCGGCTTCAAGGCGAAGTTGGTCAGTAAATCGTAATAATGCGGCGTCTCGGACAATACCAGCCCCAAGCCCTTACCCTTCCAGTACAACATCGGCTCTCCACCTTGCAGCGTAATGGGCAGGTCGACACGGAAAGGAATCCGGTTCAGGGCCAATACCCATTCGTCAGGCGTTAAGCTGTTGCGCAACGTTTTGGCCTGCGACTTAATTGGAAACAGGATAGTTCGCTGTCCGCTTTGCTCCGGGTCGTTAATGCAATAACTGCAGCTCAAATTACATTCAAGCGTCAGGAACACACCGACATAGTTCAACTCTTCAGGCAATTCCAGCTGCGACAACGTCACGATACGACCTCCTTTTTTTGTTCAATCGCTGCGTTATGTTCGCAGCTTTGAAATTGTCTGAACATACGGTTCATCTTATTATTCTGGATAAATCGTCCAAGCCCCGATACGGAGGTACCGTATATTCTAGAGGCTTTTTTGATCGCAACAGACTGTTTTTCGTCATGAAAAAACATCAGCGACGTGGGCGATCGCTCCAGCTGCTGCGGATCGATTCTGAAATGCGCCTGCGCAATCTGCCGAAAATCGAAATTAAACGGTTCACGCAAAGTCTGCCCGACATCAATGACATTGTCTTTCCGGCATAAAATGAATTTTTGCAGGTCCGCCAGATAAAGTGACAACGTGTCATCCTCACGCTTTACGGAAGACAGGAATATCGTCGCCATTTCAAAAATAAACTGCGTCGTTTGTCTGAAATTCAAGTAGCACAACGCCTTGTGATCGAGTATCTCGTTGTTGCCCAGCTCGCCAGTCACGTGTTTTTCCAGTACGCCTGCGCCTGCAATGTAGGCTTCGATTGCCTGCTTTTCAACGAACAGGTCTTTACAGGTATCGTGGACGAAACTGTCGAATATTTTCGCCATTCTGTCGGGAAATCCGCTACGTTTTTCTTTGATAAACAGTAAGAAATCGAACAATTCAAATCCGTAAATTTTAATCAGTTCAAACAATTCGACATACCAGTCATTATTGACGAACAGCTCAATGATAAAATCCATCACGCGGCACTCGACATAGTCCGCGAAACTCAGGGTGCTGTTAGCAACGACGATTTCCTCTATTTCAGCCACTCTCAATTCTGTACCAAAAAAACGGTAGACACCGGCACAGTTGGGCATTACCCGCCAGCGAGTCTGCATCTGGTAAATTTCACGGCTGGCCTGACTATTCATCGTCGAACCTGTCAGCAGCATCAGCTGATACATCCTGATATTGGTCATCCCAAGCGCCACGCCTTCACGCAACGACTGATAGTGTTTCGCCATTGAATCGCCCGGCAGCGCTAAGATCAACTCGGTAAAATCGACAGCTTCGCGCAAACCCACTTCTTCGGCCGCCAGAATCAATTTAGGGGTCTGGATATTTTTGCGTTTGATATTTTTCAGCACCTCGACATCCGTCGACTGCAGACTCAGACCGATATGCAAACTGCCGTCCAGAATCTTAACGGCCTCCATGATATTTTCCGGACGGCTTTTGCCAAGCGCTGTGCCGACACTCAAGGGATAACCTGTCGCAATTTTTTGCCTTGCGATGATTTCAGCGGTCTCGATATCCTCGTTGTACATTCCGAAATTCAGATCGGCCAGTATCAACGTATCGCTGTGTTGTACTTTTTGTGCAATATAAGCGATTGATTCTTCTATATTCTCGTGAGACTTCCTGAATATTTTCGATTTCTCGCTGATGCCGTCGGTGCAAAACGTACACGAAAACGGGCATCCTCGCGTTGTCTCATAGAGCGGAATCAGCGGCAATTCAAAGAATTTGTCCATCAAACCGTCTGTGTAGGGACAGGGGAACTGATCCAGCTCAACCGTCCGGGTCCACTCACCCGAGATAACGCCCTCGGCACTGAGGTATGAACAATTGATCAGCGGCAAACGCGCGGCCTTAATCGCTGCGACTTCAAAGTTGTGTCCGATAATCTCACGGAACAAATTGGCCAGCGCGGTCTCACCCTCGCCGAAAACATAAAAATCGATGCAGTCATTTTCGGTCAGAAACGCCTGCCTCTCGTCTTCCTTTAAAGGGAAATTCGGACCGCCGAAAATGACGATCAGCTGCGGATTGATCTTTTTTACCAGACGCGCAAATGCGACGGTCAACCTCAAATTCCAGGCGTAATTAGACAAACACAGGATGTCCGGACACTGTTTTATAACGGCGGCTTCCAGATCTTCTGGCAACTTGTACAAGCTGACATCAATACTGTCGGGAAACTCCCTTTTGATATAAGAAGCGACCAGCGCAGCCCCCAGCGGCATACACTTTGCATGGATGCCTTGCGCAGTATGAGTCAAATCAGCAAAGTAAGTGGTCTTCATATCGGGTAACACATAGAAAATTGTAAATCACAGATGCCTTATCGGCACGATTAGAGTGAACCTTGAGCGGTCAGGTCGGCAATGCAGTCACCCAGTGCCTGCGGTGAAATTTGTGCCATCGCCTCGGTATGACTCATGCCAAGCGATGGGTATCTCGGCGCATACGGCAGGTGCGCCGATAAGTCCCGTGATGTGGATGGACAAACCAGGCACGACGAAAGCCCCCATTTTGACGCCAGCAGTGCGGCGAAATTTGAATAACTCACATCCGAGGCACCGGAAAGATGAAATAGGCCGCATTGCTCCAGCAAAGCAATTTTGATCAGACCGGCGATCACATAACGAAGCGATACCGGACTTAGCCGCAAATCAGACAACGGCGTTATGATTTCCCCGCGTAACAGAGCGTGCCGCCACCCCTCGATCAGCGGCATTGCAGACGACATGACTTTGGACAAACGGATGATCTTGACGCGTCCTCCCTGCCGCATGCTTTCAGTTAAAGCACGTTCGACCCGATACTTTTGCATTCCGTAGCGTGTACCCGGGACTGCAGCAGCATCCTCGGCAGAATAAGGCCGCTCTCCGTCAAAAACGGCGGCGGTGGAAATAAACACCACTGTACAGCTCGCAGCCAGCAGGCGCTCACATAAGCACATCGTGTTGGTCACGTTAACCTGCTCGCTGAGCTCACAATTCAACTCGATTTCCGCATACCGAGACCATCCGGCGCAGATATACGCAACGTCATATCCCGAGACATCAAGCGATGAAATCGTATCCCTATTCTGTAAATCCAGAAAGACATCCGCACCTAGTCGTCGTGACGTACAGGTCACAACTCCTCCCTGCAGCCGGATAGCCTCGTTCAGCGCGACACCAATCAGCCCGTCGCCGCCAACAATCAAAAAACGACGTCCGCTCATATTCGTTCCCGACCACGGGATGCACTATACGTGCCGCACATGCTCATCCGACAAGGTGGCACATTATCCCCGTGCATCAAAACGAGCCGGCGTCACATCGGCGATCAAAGAGAGATAGACGGTTTCACGACCGAAGAGCCGGCTAAAGGGACTGTCGGCAGCCACTTTTTGCAAGTCACGCTCCTCATCTGACAACAGTTTTAGACCGGCCTCAAGCCCTGCTTTGACCTGCTCCGGAAAATCCTTGAGCTGCCCGATAATATTCGTCAAGCAGGCTATCACCTCGGAAAAGCTGTCTGTTAGATCCATGCCCGCCAGCGCCGCTGATTCATAGTCACGTACCGTATCGAGAAACACCAGACAGGATGTTTCAATAGCACAATTTAACTCGACATCGGGCTGAGAAAATTCCAGCTGATAATCAAAAAAATTGTGCAGTTCGGCCTGATAAGCGCCTGTCATATGCCGGTTGAATTCCCGCCCCTCACCACACAGCGCCTTGAACCAGCGCCAGTCGGTGGAAAACGACGGGTTAGTGCCCAGCGCATTGAGTCCATTTCCCACTTCCTGCAACACATCCGGTATCGTCAGACAGATATCGAAATACGCCGGGTTCATCATGTTGTCCTGCACCCAGTCGGTCGCCGAACGTGTCATCGCGCTCATGGTAGCCAGATGCGGCGCAAACATCGTCACCAGCTGTTCAGTACGGTCCGCAAATGGCAGGCGCGGATCGCAATACCTGACTGACAGTGCGCGCCGGATCAGATTCGGCAAAAAACCGGTTGGCGTGAGCGTCGTCACCACCATCACGCCTTGAGGCGCAAGAAAACCAGCCAGTTTTCGCAACAAAGCACGCTCATGCGGTACCCGCCCCAGCCAGTTTTCACACAGCACGATATCGAACGTGTGTTCGGGCATGTAATCCTGCAGCGTCATTTCAACCAGCGAAGGTTTGGTGTGTGCCACCTTTGTGTTTGCATACAGCTCGCGAATCTCGCGTATCGCGGTGGGATTAGGTTCAACCAGCGTCAGTGATGCCGGCATCAGCGAGGCGACATACAGACTGTTCTGTCCCGAGCCGACAGCGACCTCCAGCACGCGCGCACCGCGACAAGCCAGTGAAATTAAACCTAAGCTGCGATACAACGATGCACGTCGCTCGAAGTGCTGCTGCGTATCGCCGACAACATAGTGCACCGGCGAAATGCCGTGTGCATCATAAAATTCCAGATGGGTCTTAGGCATCATTATTCCTGTTCTGCTTTAACGCGGGAGGGTTCCATCTATGATCTTCCAGATCCGGATTAAAAATACTGGCAGCAAGGCGCGCCAGCGATGCCGACTCATGCAAGGATAAACCGCCATCCACGCCTAAAATTTGCCCGGTGACAAAGGACGCCTGATCGCTGCTCAAGAACAGCGCTGCATTCGCAATATCGACCGGCCGCCCCATTCTGCCTAACGGCGTGACACGATTAAACAGCGTCACCAGCTCCGGATTTTGATCATAAAATGCTTGCGCGCGCGGTTTGATCACAATGGCAGGTTTAATGCCATTTACCCGGATGCCATTGCTGCCTAAAGCGACAGCGTAGTAACGCACCATTTGCGACAAGCCCGCCTTAACGGCATGGTAGGCGGCGGATTGCTCCAGCACGACGGCGCTGTCGGCAGGGGAGCTGACAATCACAACCGAACGATCCTGATCTGTTACCGGTTGGAGCTTGAACTGCTCGATGATCTGACTGGTCGCGCGCAGGCTGACGGCATATTCACCATCCCAGGGATGCTCAGCACCGTCACGGTAACGCTGAAAGAAACAAATTCTTGTTACAGGACCTGCGTCATCAACGATACGTTGAAACAGGGCCGGGATGGCCGCCAGATCATTCAGATCAAATGAAAACACCGAGGCGTATTCGCCCAGTGCCAGAAGTTCCTGATTGTCCGCACCATTCCGGCTGATCAGACTAACCCGCTCCCCACGGGCAATAAACGCACGGGCAGCCTCGGTTGCCAAAGGGGAGGTACTACCCACGATCATTACATGCTCGTTTGCCATAGGACTAGACGATCTGAAGCTCAGGCAGCGGAATGATCCACTGCGTGCCGTTCATCAATGGATGTTTTGCCATGATGCTGTGCCGGTGTTGCCAGCCTAGCATAATCACGTAATCCGGCTGATCCGCTATGAGCTTATCGGCTGAAAAAACCGGCAGGTGAAAACCGGGAGAATATCGCCCCTGCTTGACCGGGTTATCGTCGACCAGATAATCGATGAACGGCGCAAGGCCAAAATGGCAGATCAGTGTCGTGGTACTGTGGGAGGCGCCAAATCCTGCAATTTTTTTGCCGGCGGCTTTAAATCCCATAAGCAGGCTCAGCAACTGATGTTTCGCATCCGCAATCTCGCGTGCGAATTTCCGGTAGGTTTCCGCATCCCGCATCCCGCTGGCATGCTCTTCCCCGATCAGTTCCCCGACACTCGGATCGACGGATCTGCGCGCCGACTTGAGCTGCGCGACCAGCCGGACCGATCCGCCCTTAGGCGCTGTCTTCTCAGCATGAATCAATTCAAGCCCCGAGGCGGCAAAAAGATGCTGCAGCACCTCGACCGTAAAATAAGAAAAATGCTCGTGATAGATGTAATCGAACATCCTGATTTTCATCTGTTCCGGGTGGTAGCCCGTTTCGACGACAAAAATGCCATCAGGCCCCAAAAGCCGGGCAACCGAACGGGTGAATTCGGTCACATCGTCGATATTGGCATACATGTAGTTTGCCGTGACGATGCTGGCCTTACCATACTTTCCGGTAATGTTCGCCGCAACCTCCGCGGTGAAAAAATCGTTGACCGTTTCAAGTCCGGCCTGATTGGCCCGCGCGGCAATACTAGCGGCAGGCTCCACGCCTACCACCTGCATGCCCTGCCGCTTAAAAGACGCCAGCATAGAGCCATCGTTGCTGCCCAGATCGACAACCAGCGCAGAGGCCGGCACAGCCCAATCGTTAATTATTTTCTGCGCATACTGATCGTAATGGTGCGTGAGTCCGACCGTGAGGCTGCTGACGTAAACGTAATCGGTATAACTCGCCTCAGGACTGACGATATGGGGCAGATGCAGATAACCGCAATCCTCGCATAACGCCAGTTCAAGCGGGAAAAAGGGCTGTTCGAGCGGGCCGATGACAAACTGATCTTCCATCGGCGTGTCGGCAAGCTTAAAAACCGTTGCAATCCGATTGCCGCCACATAAACGGCAGTGTGTATCGTGCCGGATCAACTGATCGCTCATAGTTATTGTTCCTTGCTTTGAATTAACGCATCAATCCGTGCTCTGAATTCTGCAGGTGCATCCTCCACCGGCGCCCACGCGGGGAACACGGTGTTATCACGGATAAACGGACCTTCGATCACTTCGTTGAACACCAGAAATTCCGTGCGAATCAACAGACAGTGATAAACCGAACTGGACAGACGCTGATAAAAAATCTTGCCCGTACCGGGCGCGCCCATCTGTATGATCTGGCGCAATGAGCCGTCTTCATGAAACAGCACCACATCCACTTCGCCTTCGAGTATCAACATCGATTCAGCTTTGTCCAGATGCTTATGCGGCCGGACATAACATTCCCGCATATGTACGATCACCATTTCATGCAAGCGATCATCAGGCGAACGATGCGCGCAAAGCCTGATCCGCCGGCGCGGATTCAACGAAGCCCGCCGCTTGAGCTCATCCAGATCCTGTGCGCTGACAAGAACCAGATCGTCTTCCGGATACAGCACTTCATCGTTCTCTTTGCGGACTTTTATCATCACCTTAACTCCAAATCCAACGCACTACCGGGAAAAATCGACGCGAATATCCCGCCCTGATCGACAAACTGCGCCTGCTTAACAATCACACGATCCTGATTGAGCGGATTCAATCCCAGTAGACAGACGCCCATCCTGCCCGAATTCAACACCTCGGAACCTGCAATGTGCAATCCGCCGACAGGCATCTGCAAGCCCTTCTTATTGGGATTGTCATCGATCACACAATAAATAAGCGGCGACACCTCCATCAGCGACAAAAAAGCACAGGACAAGTGCCCTGCACCAAACAGGGCGATCTCTCCTCGCGTACGTCGCCAATATTCGAGTTTATTGTGTACCGCGATAGAACGTGCGTGTACTTTTTGCACAAAATATTGGGCACGCTCGATTTCTGCTGCAACGGCCACCGAATCGTCTGAACGGGCGGGTTCTCGCCCCTCCTGAACAATCGCCACCAGCGAATTTTCCAGCACATAAGGCACCGAGGCATAGTCCACAACCTTGAATCCGGCATCAAGCAGCACACGTTTGAAGGTATAACTTGTAAAGTAGTACTGATGTTCCTCCCAGACGGTCGTGCAGTCGCCCATCATCAGTACCCGCTCGCAATCGGGCACTTCCCAGACGATATAACCACGAGGCTTCACCATCACTCTGATGGCATCGATAAAGGCGGGCAAATCATGCGCATGCTCCGCGACATGCCGCACAATCATCACGTCACACCGCCCGCGCCGCGCCACGATGTCGAGGGCACGCGCGGTGGTTAACTCACGCTGATAGGTCTCAACGTTTGCACAGGGGTCACTGAGCGCCAGATCCTGTGCCGGGTCGATCCGCCAGGTATTTGCATATCCTAGCCGCTCCAGGCGACGCAGCATGGAATCATCCTTAAAACTGTAAGCGCCAAAGACCGAATCCCGTGTAATCCCCGGCAACGCAACCAGCTGACATGCCAGATCATCCAGATGATCCTCGGGCTCAAAACAGGTCAGCCAGTCGTAGCGCGGCTTCAGCGCCTCAACGGGAAACGGCGTACCCAGATGGATCAGGCCGGTATCGGCGTCAATACGCAATTGCAGCGAAAAATGCGGCACAACATCAAC
This sequence comes from Gallionella capsiferriformans ES-2, assembly GCF_000145255.1. Classification (NCBI taxonomy): domain Bacteria; kingdom Pseudomonadati; phylum Pseudomonadota; class Betaproteobacteria; order Nitrosomonadales; family Gallionellaceae; genus Gallionella; species Gallionella capsiferriformans. The sequence continues at coordinate 1,152,641 of NC_014394.1, read as the reverse complement.
GCTTTCCGGATGCAAAAAACGGTTGGAAACAGGCTGAAGACCGAAATCGATCAGCAATTCGCCGGATAACGGTTCAGTCCTCATGCACGCATCTCCAGCATGGCGAGCACGCCTGTTTCCAGCGAAGTAAACCTGAAATCAGCAGGCAGCAACGCGCGTATCTTTTGATGATCGAATGCATTATCGGCCTTTTGCTTGCTGCGCGGACGTGAGGCCACCGCAAGCGTCGGCAGGCTTTTTTTCAGGATGGCGATCACATCGGCAAAGCAATACGGCATCCCGCTGACGACATTGAGTTCGCCCATAAAGGGGTGATCCACCAGATGCTCGATCAGACGGCAGATGTCATCGATGTAGATAAATTCTCGTAACTCTGTGCCATCGCCCCACAAGGTCACAGGCTGTGACTCAATCGCAGCAGCGACAAACCCAGCAGGGCCGTAAGTTTTTCCGGAATCCCCCGGCCCGTAAATCAGCGGCGGTCGCAGACAAACCAGCGACATTTTGTCTGCACAGACTTTTTTTAACAGGCATTCGGCGGTGTATTTGTTGATGCCGTAATACGAGGTCGGATTCACCCGCGTCTGCTCACTGATGCACCTGTTTTCGGTCTCCTCGCCATAAACGGCGGCAGAACTCATGAAAATCACCCGTCCAACGGGGTTCAAGGCCAACAGACGGCAGACATTTTCGACGATAGCCATGTTCTGCCGAAAAACCTCCAGCGTATCGCCGAACTGCCGCTTGACGGCCGCGGCCAGCACCAGCGTCGCATCGGGCGTCATATAGGGCACCAGCTGCAATACCTGCACCGGATCCGTCAGATCAATTTCGGGCAGCGAGCGTCCGATCACCTCCCAGCGACCCGATACGGACAACATCTGCTCAAGACGCGAGCCGATAAACCCTGAATGCCCCAGTATGATTATTTTTTTTGGCATCGAAGAACCGCTCATTCGAAGTAGATAAACTCGTAATCGCCGCGATAACCGAACTCGCCGTATAGCCAGACCCACTCATCAAAATCAAACAGCGATTCCGCAGTCAGCGCCCAACACTCCAGATTGAACAGCTCCTGCTCGTTGCGGTAACTCTCGACCATCACATAAGCATTTTTACCTACCCGCTCAACTTCCGTCAGTGCCGCTTTCAAATCGAACAGCTGCAGGTTGTGCAGCGTACCCAGCGAAATTACCAGATCGAACTGCTGATCCGCAAACGGATAAGGCTGCTGCGCCTGATGTAAGAACAAATGAGGTTTCACCTCGACGCTCGCGCATTCGATGCCATAAGAGGACACATCAAAACCGCAGATTTTGAGTTCCGGCTCTAACAAAAGCATCTCGTGCAACAAAAACCCCTTGCCGCAGCCCACGTCCAGCACCGATGACCCGGGCCCCAGACCATAGGTTTTAATCAAAGCTTGGGCGACCGGCTTCCAGCGCCCTGGCATGTATTTATAACCGCCATAGCCATAGCGCCTGTCGCCGTCCCAGTAGTCCTGTCCGTATTGTTTGGCCATTTTCATGCAGGCAACCTTGTCGTCTGTCATCCGCGCCAGATAGTCACGGCGCGTCAGCTGGTGCAGCGGCGTGACGATATTGAGCAGGCGGCCCGTGGCTTTGTTAACGCGGGACATCAGACAAAAGCACCGTGATCAGGATCGATCGAAAGCAAATCGGCGATCGCCAGATTTTTGCCGTGCGAGACGCAGTGATGCGTACACTCTTTGGACGGGTTGAGTTCAAAGATACGGCGACGGTTTTCTTCGGAAAACCAGAAGTCGCGAAAACTGCGTTCGGCAATCGAACCTAAGGTGCCCGAAACGGTAAACGCCTTATCCTGACAGGTATACACCTTACAATCTGCACCGATCACCGTCAGGAACATCAGATAAGGACAGGTCGTGTAAGCTTTCTCGAAACGATCGTCAAGATCGTGATAATGATTGATGACAGAGAATTTTTCGTCCGCCAGCGTGCGGGCGCGCTCGATTTGTTCGGTCACAACGTCCCTGATCCGCGCGTGATAGACATTGTTCTGCTCACCGGAATTACTCACCACCACACCGGAAAACTTCACATGATTCACACCGGCATTTTTGAGCAGCAGGCAGGCGTCATATAAATGGGTACAGTTGGTTTCATCGACAATGAAACTCACCCCCAGCACGCATTTGGATCCGCGCGCCGAAAAACGGCTAAGGTTCTCCAGCAACTGGGTGAACTCCCCTTCTTTAATGCCGCGCGATTTGGCGAAACTGGCATCATCCCACGCATCGGTGGACACCCGAACCCAGGTACCGTACTCGGCGAACGCATCAGCCACCCGCCCCTTCAAATTAGAGCCGTTAGTCAGCGTCGCCACCCGCACCCCGCCTTCGGCCAGCCGTTTGACGACCTCGGGCAGCGGTTTGTAGAGCAGCGGCTCCCCCCCTCCTGAAAACGTGACGGCTTTAACGCCCATCGCGATCACGTCCTCGACGATCTCGAACATCTTGGCCTTGGGGATCGTGTCTTTGTAATCGATATCCTCGCCCAGCTGCAGATTGCTGACCCGGTACGCGCAATACCAGCAGTCGTGGTTGCAGTGATTCATCGGCTTGATGCGAATGTGGACGGGGGCGACAACGCGCTGATCGTGCAACGCGGCAATGTGATCGGCATAGCGTAAAAACTTCAGATTGCTGTATAGCTGGCTCACCGGCGAGCTCCTTCAATAATCGCATTAAATAACCGCGCAGTGGTGTCCGCAATCTGAACCGGCATCAGTCCGCTCGCTTCGAGCACATCGTTCTGACTGCCGTAAATACTGGCAAATTCATCCGACAGTCCCAATCGCTTAACCGGCGGCATGTTGAGCAACTGATCGCTCAAGGCCTCAAGAATCGCAGAACCGAAGCCGCCGATGAGCGAATGTTCCTCGACCGTCACGACCGCACACGCCTCTTTTGCATGTTCGAGCAACGCATCCACATCAAGCGGCTTTACGGTATGAAAATGCAGCACCGTGCTGTCTATCCCGAGCGCGGCCAGACTCTCCGCCGCCGCCAGCGCATGAGTCGTCATCACCCCGGTGGTGGCGAACAGTATGTGACCTGACGTCGCGGCACGACGCCGCACGATCGCTTTGCCGATCGCAAAACCGTCATCCTCGCAACTGACGATTTTATCCCCGCCTTTAGCCAGACGAATATAGATCGGATCCGGCCAGTCGAGTGATGCTTCCATCAAACGGCGCATCTCGTCAGCATCGCTGACCGCGACCACCGTCATATTGGGCAGCACCCGCATCAGCGCGAAATCATCGACCGCCAGATGGGTAGGTCCGAGCGGCGCGTACACCACGCCCCCGCCGTTGCCGATCAGACGCACGGGCAGCCTGTGCAGACACAAGTCGAGCGCGACCTGCTCGAACGCGCGTCGGGTCAGGAAGGTCGCGATGGTATTCACGTAAGGAATGAAGCCATCCATCGCCATCCCGGCCGCCATGCCGACGACATTGGCCTCGTAAATCCCTTCCATGAAAAATCGCCCGGGGAGCGATTGCTTCATTTCATCCATCACGCCGGCGCCCAAATCAGAGCCGATGAACACCACGCGCGGATCGCGGTGAGCCAGACTGTGTATCGTATCGAGACAGACTTTACGCATGATAACTATCCAGTGCAGACAACATATCGAACACGTCCTTCTCGCCTATCTTGGCCTTGTGATGCCAGTCGGGATTGTTCTCGGCAAAAGAGACGCCCTTGCCCTTGACCGTATGGCAGATCACCACATTAGGCTTGCCAGCAGGCAGCGAGGTCAAGGTTCTGCGCAAGGCCACAACATCGTGCCCGTTGACCTCGGTCACGGCAAAACCGAAACTGCGCCACTTGTCGGTTAAAGGTTCCAGATCCTGAATATCAGCCGTCGGCCCGCTCGCCTGTATCTTGTTGTAATCGATCAGCACGGTGTAATTGTCCAGCGCGTGCTTGCCGGCACACAGTGCAGCCTCCCAGACCGAGCCTTCGTTGATTTCGCCATCGCCTACGACGACAAAAACTTTACTGCCTCGTCCCGCCATGCGTGCGGCCAACGCCATACCCAGCCCGATGGGCATACCGTGCCCGAGAGAACCTGTGGAGGCTTCCACCCCGGGGATTTTTCCGGCTTCAGGGTGACCGCCCAGCATCGCATTGCGCTTGCAAAAATCATCCAGAGCCTCGGTAGGGAAATAGCCCTGATCGGCCAGCAACGCGTAAAGCGCAAGACAGCCGTGGCCTTTGCTCAGGATGCAGCGGTCGCGTTCAGGCCAGCGCGGATTGTCAGGCTGATGGCGTAGCACATCGTCGTAGAGCACGCGCAATATTTCTATCAGTGACAGCGCCGGTCCCAAATGCCCGCGCCCGCCGCCCGCCAGACCGCGCACGACCAGTTTTCTCAAATTTATTGCACGTTCATCAAGAGGCATGTTTTTCTCAGGGTAGTTTAAGGCTATCAACAGCCTTATCGGCAGCAAGCCGGGCTTTCTTGAGCTGCTGCGCTTTTATTTCTGCATGGGACGCGGTCTCGCCTGCAAAAACCCTTGCATCCCAGCGTTCTGGCAGAAATTCGTTCAGCAGGATCAAAACCCAGCGTATCGCATACAGCGGCAGCAAGTTTAACAGACGGGATTCGAAATATTCATCTGTTTGGAACAGGGAGATCATTGCCGAACGGAATTGATTCGCGCACTGCGCGTCCAGTGCGCGCCCCGGGTGCAGCAAAAAATCCGCCGTGAGTCTGACCGGATCGTCCCAGCCAAAATATTCAAAATCGATAAAACGCAGCCGCCCGTTCTCCGTCCTGATCGCGTTATGAAAACCGAAATCGGCAGGGATCAGACTTTGTTTCGATTTGGGGAGTGCCGCCGTAAATGCCGCATGTTCGGCATGCCTCCGTGCGCGTTCGAGCAAGGGGAGGATTTCAGAGCTAAGGTAGCACTTCAATTCCGGCAACACGATGAGTTTTTCAAGTCGCACTGAAATATGCCGGTACAGATCCGCACCAGACAGACAGGGTTCTGAGGCCAACCCGAACACCTCGCCACCCTTGTTCACTGCGGCATGCGTGAGACGAATGAAATCGATCGCCTGATCGATGTCTTTTGCATCGGGGGCGATAACAAGACGCCCCTCTATCCACTCCATCAGCGCGCAGGAATCGCCCAGCGCCAGCAGCTTCGGCGTATACGGATTGTCGTTGTCCTGATAAAAATTGAGCGCACGAATTTCGGTGCCGAACCTGTCTCGAGGATCGGAATTTTTAGGCGGATAGCTCTTCAGGGCATACACATCATCACCGCAGACCACCTTATAGACACGGCTATTCCTACCGCTCTTGCACAGCAGCAGCTGCTCGACGCGTCGCCCGCTTAAGGCTTCCGCAATTTTTATAAATTCAGCTTCCAAAGATCACCGCCCTAATCTCCCGCCAACTGGCGCACGTTGTCACATCCGCGGCAGCCGCATTGCTGTTAAACAAGATTTTTTTAATGGAGTGCGCCAACTCGGGGTGATGCAAAATTTCCGGCAGATCATCGATAAAAAAATCGCACTGCAAACTGTTGATACGCGCAATCTTGTCAGACTGAGTTGATTCAAAATACAGATTTTCTTCGAGGATGGCATAGCGGTCGAAAAATCCCTGATGACGCATCCATAAGCGGGCCGCCTCACGCAAGTCGGTCTGAGTCTCATCAAAATGCCCGAGGCGCGTCTTGTGGCTGACGATGTACACATCAACCCGATTCGCCGCACAGTGGGACAAAAATTCAGCCGCACCCGAAAACAGCTCGGCCTGTTGCATGCGCTGCCCGTAAACCATCCCCTGCATGCGCTGCCACAACCGTTCGTCGCGCAACCTGGCCTGCGCCCTGATCTCTTGCTTAGTTTTAACTTCAGACAGGTCGATGAGATTCAGTTCGCGCGCCAAAGCAGTAAAAACCTGATCGTAACAGGCCAGCGTATTATCAAAGTCGATGCCGATGCGCAGGGTCAATTCGATTCACCGTTAGATGCACACCATTCACGCCACAGCGCGCGGTATTCCTGCTCGACAACCCGCGTGTAAGCCCCCTGATCACCGATAATTGATGCGCTAAACAGACCGCGCAATGTCTGGCGCAACGCAGAGAGTTGCCGCAACTGAGCGGATTTTTTGATGGCTAACTCCAGATACTGATCCTCACTTTGTACTATCCAATCTTGCAGCCCCAGCGTCGTCATCAACGATGAAGACAGCCTGCCCGTCAGTATCGGCCAGTTCAAGGTAATGACAGGCACCCCCATCATCAGACCTTCCATCGCGGTCATGCCACCGCCGTGCGGAAACGGATCAAGCGCGATATCGACCTGCTGGTAGGCCCGCATATGTTCAAACCACGATGAGCGCCCCAACATGACAATCCGGTCGGCGGTCAGCCCCGCATTTTCAAAATACCTTAAAATTCGTTCGCGATTAGAACGTTCATTCAACTCCGGCGTCTTGAGTATCAAGCAACTTCCCGGAACCTGCAGCAAAATCTGAGCCCATATACGGTAAGTCTGCCCTGAGATTTTTGCCAGACGGTTAAAGGAACCAAAGGTAATGCTCCCGAGGTTCAAGGCGGGCAATTCATTTAGATCGGGAAAAGGGTCGATGAAAAAAGATCCCAGCGCGCTGGGTAAATATCTGATTTCTTCGCTGTAAAACCTTTGTTCCTCTGGCGGCACGATCACTTTATCGGTAAAAAAAACATCCATCGCACGCATTCCTGTGCCTGCGGCATAGCCCCAGGCGGTAATCTGCACGGGAGCGGGTTTACGCGCAAAAATCAGCAAGCGGTTGCCCGCGGAATGTCCGGACAGATCCACCAGAATATCGATCAAGTCATCCCGGATCAGCTGCGTCGCCGCCTCATCAGACATCGCCGAAATATTTCGCCAGCCGGTTACGTTCTCCCTGAACAACCGGGTGTATCGGTCGTCCTCACCCTTGTAATTCGAATAAGCAAATACTTCAAACTGCCTCCTGTCATACCGCGTCAGCATTGCGCCAAAGGCCTTGGATGCGGAATGATTTCTAAAGTCCGCCGATACATAGCCAATTCGAAGCAAGCGATCCGGGGAACGCGTATTGCTATGAGGAGCTGCCTGCAAAAAACGGGCTGCATGCCGCTCATCCCAGCGCTTTCTTTCCTGTAGAAGTTCAGACAGATCGGCGCTCGACGCCATATCCAGACAAAAAATCAGATTGCTGTGCGCCACAACAAAATCGGGTTTGAGTTGCAGTGCGCGACGAAAGCATTTTACGGCCTCATCATTTTTCCCCAAACTCAGTAGAACGATACCAAGATTGCAATGCGCTTCGGGGTAATCGGGATTGAGTTGCAATATTTTTCTGTGAATGGCTTCAGCCTCATCGAAACGACTGAGGCACTGCAGCACGATACCCAAATTGTGATACGCATTGAGGTAATCCGGCTTGATCAAAACGGCACGCCGGTAACTGGCTTCCGCCTCTTCGAACTTCCCCAGTTCTTGCAGCGTGACGCCCAGATTGTTATAACCCTGAGCATAATCAGGATTCAACTGCAATGCCCGCCGATAGCTGGCGGCAGCCTCATCTAACTGTCCTAACGCCTGAAGTATCAAGCCAAGATTGTAATGCGCCTCAAAATCATCGGGACAAAGCAATGCGGCCTGCTGCATAGGGATAAGCGCCTCTTTATCGCTCACCGTCACGGCACCCAGCACTTTCCAGCCCACGCCGAACGAAGGATAAGCGAGCGTCATCCGACGAGCGAGCACGGCAGCCTCCGACTGCTGCCCTGCATTGAACAGCGCCAGCAGCGTCTGCTGTTCCTGAGACGATGGTACACCCGCAGACACGGGTGAATACGGCGCGATCTCCTGCGCCTGAAAACACAGCGCGTCGACTTCTTCGCCCTGCAGCCCTTGTTGTACGGCAAGTTCCAGAACCTGCTGCGCCGCTTCCCTCTGCCCTGCCTTAAACAGCGCATCGATATAGCTGATCCAGTATTGTCCGCGCGAAGGCTCTATTTCCAGTGCCGCCAGTAAATACAGCAGTGCATCGTCCGACGCCCCCCGATTGAGCAGCAGCACCCCCATATTGTGCTGAGCCTCCGAATGCTGCGGATCTAGCCGCAATATCTCAAGATAGCTGCGTTCGGCCGCATCAAACTCGCCAGCTAATTGCTGTGCGACGGCTTGATTCAGATAGTGCACTGTGCTCGGTGTGGTAGACATAGATGATAAACTTAAAAGTTACTGACCCGCCGATTGGTGTACACACCATTCACGCCATAACCGCCGGTACTCCTGTTCAACACAACGAACATAAGCTTGCTGGTCACCGATTATGGATGTTGAAAAAATACCCCGCAAGCGCCCCCTGAGCGCCGACAACGATTGCAAATTGGCCGCCTTCTGAACGGCCATATCAACATACTCCTGCGGCGTTTGCGCGATCCAGTCCGTCAAACCCAGTGTCGTCATGATTGATGCTGAGACACGCCCTACCATCGTTGGCCAGCGAAGCGTAATAACAGGCACCCCCATCATCAGCCCTTCGATCGCCGTCATCCCCCCCCCATGAGGAAAAGGATCCAGCGCAATATCGATCTGGTTAAATGCGGCCAAATGCGCCTCTCTTGACGTCTTGCCCTGTAACACGATACGCCCAACCTCAACCCCTGCCCGCACAAAATATCCCGCGACCCGGGCACTCACCACGGCATCATCCAGTTCATGCGTTTTTAATATCATCCTGCTGCCCGGAACCGCCAGCAGTATCTTCGCCCACGCCGCGTACACCGCCTCAGAGCTTTTGACTAAACGGTTAAACGAACCAAACGTGACCGTACCGGCCGATAACGCAGGCAGTTCATTCACCGCAGGATAATTAAACGGCATAAAGGAACAAATCAAGCTGGGTAAGTAGCTGATTTTTTCGCTATACAATGCCTGCTCCGCGGGCGGAATCACCACGCGGTCTGAGAATAAAACATCCATCGCAGACAACCCCGTACCCGCTGCATACCCCCACGCTGAAATCTGAATGGGCGCCGGCTTGCGAGCAAACACCAATAAACGATTTCCCGCCGTATGTCCTGACAAATCGACCAGAATATCGATCTGATCTTCGCGTATCCTGCAGGCAACCGCTTCGTCAGACAGTCCGACAATGTTTCTCCAGCCCGTTACCGCACGCTGAAAAACCAAACTTAAGTCATCCTCTACCAGCGTATTAGAATAGGCGATGACATCAAAGCACCCCGCATCAAAATTAACCAGCATATTTCCAAACGCATAAGCGGCAGAATGCGCTTTGAAGTCCGCTGACACATAGCCTATCCGCAAGCGTCGTTCAGCGTCTGCAACATTCAAGTGAGGCCGACTAGGATCTAAATGGGCCGCATGTACGGCATTCCATCGTTTTCGCTCTTCATACAAGGTCGCCGGCGTCAATTCACCCGACAGGTCCAACGCAAAAATCAAATTACTGTGTGCCACCACAAAGTCCGGCTTAAGTTCGATCGCATGACGGAAACAGGCAACCGCCTCATCGAGCCTGTCCAATTTCATATACACATTACCTAGCGCGCTGTGAGCCTCGGCGTTATCAGGCGCACTTTGCAATACCTGCCGGTAACACGTTTCGGCATCCAAGAATCGACCGTTCTCCAGAAAAAGATGCCCCAGATTGCTGCGCGCCTCCAACAGATCCGGCTTCAATTGCAAAGCCTGCACAAAACAGGTTTCCGCATCAGCCCAGCGCCCCGACGCCTGCAGCACAATCCCGAGATTGCTGTACGCTTCAGCGTAATCGGGCGCCAATTGCAAGGCTTTGCGGTAACTGGCCTCGGCATCGGCAGGTCGGTTGAGCGCCTTGAGCGTCGCCCCCAAATTGCAATGCGCCTGCGCATAATCAGGATTAATCTGCAACGCCTGCCGAAAACTCGCCACGGCCTCTTCAAACCGCCCCAAATCCTTGAATGCAACACCCAAATTGCCCTGCGCCTGCGCATCAAACGGCGACAGCACCACCGAGGTTTGCATCGCCGTCAGCGCCGCTTCATGCCACCCCGTCAGCTTTAACACCGCCCCCAGCATCTTCCAGCCCAAGGCGAATAGCGGATAGTCAGCCGTCATTTTTCCGGCAACAAGCAGCACGTCAGCGTATTTTTTTTCGGAGAATAGCGTCAGCAATTCAGTGATCTGATCCGAAGGTGGTTCAACCTTAACATTCGAATCGGCGAGTGGCGTCAGCGCATCAAGCGGGTGTGCACGACCGTCCAATCTCAACATCAAGGCGTCAAGCGCCGCCCCGTGCATCCCCTGCTGCACAGCCAGCGCCAGCACTTCGCGCGCGGCGTCCAACTGACCGAGTTGTAACAAGGTCTCGATGTAATTGATCCAGTATTGGCTGCAAACCGGATCCGACTCGAGGGCTGCCATAAAAAATCCCAGTGCGGCAGCCGGATTGCCAAGCGCCAGCTCAACGCCCCCCATCCCGTCATTCGCTTGGGCATGAGTCGGATCCGCCTGCAATACAATAAGATAAAGACGCTTGGCCTCTGCAAATTGTCCTGCCTGCCGGAGTCGCTTTGCCCTGAGCGTATCCTGCTGTATCGAAGCGATCGTCATGCGTAAAAGCCGTGCTGTGACAAAATAATCAACATCAATTAAACAACCTTTTCCTGTGTAAGACACCACGCTTGCCAAAGCGCCAAATATTCCTGTTCAACCAGCTTTGAGTAAGCCACAGGATTCCCGATAATCGACGAGGTTAAACGGGTTCGCAACTGTGCGCGCAATTGGGCCAAAGCAGGAATATCCTGCGCCTTCTGCTTCGCGATCTTGACGTACTGTTCCGGCGTTTCTGCGACCCAGTCTACAAGTCCTAATGCCGTCAATATCGAAACCCCGGTTCTTCCGACAAAGGTTGGGGAATGCAACGTAATCACGGGAACACCCATCATCAGGCCTTCCAATGTGGTAACTCCACCCCCTTGCGGAAACGTATCAAGACAAATATCGACCTGATTAAAGACAGCCATATGATCATTCCAAGCTGTCCTGCCATGGAAAATAAGTCGATCGAGTGCAACACCGGCACGTTGAAAATATCCCGCCACCCGCGCACGGGCGACCGCATGATCCATCTCGGCATTTTTGATTAACATACAACTATCCGGAACGGACAATACTACGTCAGCCCATGTTTGCCAGGTTTGCTCAGTCACCTTTTCCAGTCGGGAGAAGGTTCCAAAAGTAATCGTTTTTTTCGTCAACGCTGGCAACAAAGCGACAGCCGGCGGCTCCTGGCAGGGAAAATAACTGAAAAAAGCCGGCAAATATCTGATTGCTTCAGCATATAAAAAACGCTCTTCAGAAGGAATCAGCGTGATATCAGAAAATAAGACATCCATCGCATCCATTCCGGTACCCGTCGCATAGGCCCATGCACTGATCTGAACAGGCGCAGGTTTTCGTGCAAAAACGAGTAACCGGTTTCGACCGGAATGTCCGGACAAGTCGACCAGAATATCAATTTTATCGGCGCGAATCAGATCGGCAACGGCATCATCGGACATTCTGAAAATATTTCTCCACACCGTGACACTTTGCTGAAAACGTCGTGTTAATGGCGTCGAGATCGTGCGGCTTTCATTTGCATAGGTAAACACTTCAAAACGGGAGTGATCAAAATTGAACAGCATACCGCCAAAAAAAGCCGGCGCAGAATTGCTCGAAAAATCGCTGGAAACATAACCTATGCGCAATCGCCGGTCAGGATCTGGGGTTGTGTCGTACGAAATACGCTGCCGCAAATGCGCCGCGTGCATTTGACACCATTTTTTTCGCTCATCCTGCATCGCGGAGACACTTAAATCAGCAACCAGATCGAGTGCAAAAATCAAATCACTATGCACCGCGGCATCGCGCGGATCAAGCTCCAGAGCACGACGATAGCACTGCACAGCCTGATCGTGCAGCCCTGAATCTCTGAGCCCGTTGCCAAGATCGTTATAAGCTGATGCCTCATTCGGTCTCAGATGCACAACATCACGAAAGCTCGCCACCCCCTCGTGGAGGCGCCCCATCGACATCAGCGTAAGGCCGAGAAGGCGGTGCGCGATGGCATGATCAGGATTGAGCAGCAGTACATGCCGATAACAGCTTTCGGCCTCAGACAGACGCGCAGCTCCCAGTAACACATTTCCAAGGTTACAATGCGCCTCCAGCAAATCCGGACTGAACTGCAAAGCCTGCCTGAAACTCGCTTCCGCATCAGTCAACCGCCCGAGCTCCTGCTGGACGATCCCCAGATTACTGTGAGCATCCGCGTAGTCCGGCGCCAACTGCAGCGCAGTGAGATAACACCGCTCAGCCTCATCCAGCCGATCCAGCTCCTTGAACATCACCCCCAGATTGCAATGGGCCTGCGCATAATCAGGATTAATCCGCAGTGCTTGCCTGAAACTAGACTCTGCTTCCTCAAAACGCCCCAGTTCCTTCAACGTAATCCCCAGATTGCCATGGATCTGAACTGAATCGGGATTAAACCGCAACGCGACACGGTAACTGGCTTCAGCCTCCGCCAGTTGACCCAGGCGTTTGAGGATATTGGCAAGATTAAACAAGACATCAGCTGAATCCGGGCTGCTTTTCAAAATCGTTCGACAGCAAGCCGCCGCTTCATCTAATCGTCCAAGCATCTGTAACAGGTTAGCCAGATTACTGAGCGCAGCCCCGTAGCCCGGCTTGATTTGCAAGGCACGTCGATAACACTGCTCCGCCTCTTCCCTATCACCCAAACCCTGCAAAATGACACCGAGATTGCTATGCGCTTCAGCATAATGCGGATTGATCTGCACGGCCTGCCGGTAACAGTGGCACGCTTCATCCAGCCGCCCGAGATCCTGATAGGTGATCCCCAAATTGTAGTGTGCCTCGACATCCCCGGGTGACAGCGACGCGGCGGTTTCCATGGGCACTAATGCCGCTTCAATATTGCCATGCTGTTGATATACGGCACCCAAGGCTTTCCAGCCAAACGCATGCAGCGGATAATCCACAGTCATCGCACGTGCGCGTTTTTCCGCCTCTTCGAGCTGGCCGCGATTGAATAAGGCCACCAAGGCATCGATCTGATCAATATCCGGATGCGCTGCCCGTGCTGCGGGCAGGCCTGCATCCGCCTGACTGACTGCACGATTCAAGCGCAGCGCCAACTCCTCCACATCATCCCCTTGCAGTCCCTGCTGCCGTGCCAAAGCAAGCATTTGGCGCGCCTCTTCGAGCTGCCCTGCCTGATACAGCGCATCAATATAGCTTGTCCAATATTGCCCGCACGCAGGATCCGCCTCCAGCGCTGCAATTAAATAGGGCAACCCGAGCGCGGCCTGTTGCATCTGGACTGATAGCACACCCATATTGTGATTTGCCTCAGGATGATAGGGCGCTGCCTGTAAAATTGCACGGTACTGGCGTGCGGCATCCTCAAAACGGCCAACCCGCTGGTGAAATACAGCAGACTGAAGTTGTTCGGTATAAGCAGCGGTCATAGTTCACATTGAAAATTGGGTTGAGGAAAATTAAAACGGCACATAAAAACCTTACTGACTCGCACACCACTCCTGCCATAACAACCGGTATTCCCGCTCAACGCAACTGACATAACGCGCCTGATCGCCGATCATCGAATTAGCCCAAATAACGGGCAACGCTTTACGAAGTGCTGCCAGAGACTGTACTTCACCCGCCTTTTGAATGGCAAGTTCAATATACTGCTGCTGAGTTTCAGCAATCCAGTCCGTCAAACCAAGTGTAGTCAGAATTGAGGCCGACAGCCTGCCTGCTATCGTCGGCCAGCGCAACGTAACGACAGGCACGCCCATCATCAGCCCTTCCATCGCCGTCACACCACCACCATGGGGAAACGGATCCAGCGCAATATCGATCTGATTGAACGCCGCCAGATGCTGATCACGCGCAGTCTTCCCCTGCAATAATATCCGATCCGCTGCGATACCTGCCCGCACAAAACAAGCAATGACCCGCTCACGCGTTACGGGATCATCCAGCGCTTCGGTTTTGATAATCATCCGACTCTCTGGCAATGCGCGCAATATTTTCGCCCATGCCGCATAGGTCGCATCCGAATTTTTGACCAGCCTGTTAAAAGAGCCAAAAGTAATTCCCGCGCCCGACAAAGCTGGCAACGCATTGATAACAGCGCTGTCATGCGTAAAGAAAGTCCCCAGCGCACAGGGCAAGTACCTCACTTGTTCAACATACAGCTCTTTTTCCGCCGGCGGTACAAATACCGGGTCAGAAAAAAACACGTCCATCGCGCTCATCCCGGTACCGGTAGCGTAACCCCAGGCAGTAATCTGAACCGGCGCAGGTTTACGCGCAAAAGCCAAAAGACGGTTACCGGCCGAGTGTCCTGACAAATCAACCAGAATATCAATTTTATCCTCCCTGACAAGATCGGCAACGGCATCATCTGAGAGCCCGAAAATATTGCGCCAGACCGAGACCCCTTGCCGAAAGACCTCGGTCATCGCATCCTGTTTTGCCGAATTTGAATACGCGATCACATCGAATGATTCACCGTCAAAATGGACCAGCATCGCCCCGAAGGCATATGCTGCCGAATGCCCCCTGAAGTCAGCCGAGACGTAACCGACACGCAGACGGCGTTCAGGATCGCGACCGTTCAGATGCGCCCTGTGCTGATGCAAAGAGGCCGCATGTGCGACATTCCACTGCCGCCGCACAGCCTGTAAGGCGGCGATATCGGAACTGTCTGTCATATCCAGTGCAAAGATCAGATTGCTGTGCGCGTCACAAAAATCGGGCCTGAGCTGCAATGCGCGGTTGAAACTGTCCGCAGCATCTGCAAGTCGTCCCATCCCCATGACGATGATGCCAAGATTGCTGTGCGCCACTGCGAAATCGGGCTTGAGCGCAATCGCACGCTGGCAACTCGCCTCAGCCTCCGCTAACAAGCCCAGCTCCATAAGCGTAATACCCAGATTACAGTGTGCATCAGCCAAACGATCATTGATTTTTAACGCACAATTGAGCGCAGCGCGCGCTTCATCCAACCGGCCCTGCACCAGCCGTGTAAAACCAAGATTAGAGTATGCCTGCGCAAATTCCGGCTGAATTTGCAACGCACGCAAGTAGCAATCCGCAGCGTCAGCCAACCGCCCCATTCCGTGCAGCGTATGACCCAAGTTATTGTGCGCATCGGCACGGTCAGGATGAAGCTGCACCGCCTGAATCAAAGAGGCCGCAGCTTCATCTGCTCTCCCAAGCGATTGCAATACGACGCCGAGATTAGAATAGGCCTGTGCATAATCAGGCCTGATTACCAGCGCCTGCCGGTAACAAGACTCCGACTCGGCTAATTGCCCCCTATCCTGTAGCGTGATACCCAAATTACATAGCGCCTCAACGTAATCCGGGCAAAGTTCGAGAGCACGCCGGTAACTGGCCTCAGCCTCCGTTAACAGTCCCTGCGCTCTTTGTACATTCCCCAGATTGCTATGCACCTGAAAAAGGTTAGGGTTGATTGCCAACGCACGGCGATAACTTGCCTGCGCTTCCTGCAACACCCCCAAGTCATCCAACACCAGCCCCAGATTATTGTGCGCATCCGCGTAGTCCGGACTCAACTGCAAAGCACGCCGCAGACTTTTTGCAGCCTCCTCCGGCCTTTGCAAATCTTTGAGCGTAGCGCCCAGATTGCAATGTGCCTGTGCATAATCGGGCTTGATTTTTATCGCACGGCGCAGACTGGCCAAAGCCTCCTGCAGCCGCCCCATATCTTTCAATACGACGCCCAAGTTGCCATGCGCCTGCGCATCATTGGGCGATAACGCGGCCGTTTTTTGCATCGCGGGCAGCGCATCCTCATCGCGCCCCGCTTGTTTGAAGGCCAGACCTAACACTTTCCAGGCAAACGGATGCCGTGGGAAATGTGCCGTCATCAACCGCGCCAGCGCGATCGCTTCCGCCAGTTTTCCTTGACCAAACAAAGACGTCAGTGTGGCTATATCCTGAGCCGCAGGCTGCTGCCCAACCGTCTGCGAAAGCGCAGGCACCGAATTAAACGCAGGATGCACAACACGGCCTTCAAGACGCGTGGCCAGCACATCGACCTCCTCGCCTTGCAACCCCTGCTGGCGAGCCAGCGCCAACACTTCTTTAGCAGCGTCATGCTGACCGGCATAAAACAACGCCTCTATGTAACTCAACCAGTATTGAGCGCGCTGCGGGTCGGCCTCCAGGGCGCGCAACAAATAGGGCAATCCACGCACTGCCTCGTTCATCTCAACAGCCAGCACACCCAGATGGAAATTCGCCTCCGGATGGCAAGGCTCCATTTGCAGCACCCCCTGATAATGCTGTTCAGCCTCCTGCAAGCGCCCCTGATTGCCTGCCTCAAAGGCCATACGTAGCAACGATAATAAATTTTCTTGACGGGACTCACTCATAACAGCGCTCATAATTATTTCCATTACAGAAGTTTATTCGATTTTGGAGTAGGATAGCGATCAGTCTCGGAACACGTGCCTGCCCTGTTGACTGGCTGATGCCAATCAACAGCGTGAATCACAAAATCCGGCCTATGCAACATTCGGCAATTGAATTGAAAAAGTTTTAAAAAAAGTCCTAAAGTTTTTCCAGCATGCACCGATAACTGGAATAACGGCGGTTGATTAAGCTAGCAGCAAACGGCAAACCAACGTAAACGGCAATGATGCCGATAACCAAACCCAAGGAGAGCTAAAATGGCACAAGTCATCAACACAAACGTATCGTCCCTGTTTACTTCACAAGCATTGAACAAGTCCAATCTTGGTTTGCAAACTGCAATGCAGCGTCTGTCCTCAGGCTTGCGTATCAACAGCGCCAAGGATGATGCAACCGGTCTGGTGATCGCTACAGGTTATGACAGTCAGATTCGCGGCTCCAATCAGGCTATTCGCAACGCAAACGATGGTATTTCAACTGCGCAAACCAACGAAGGTTATGCAGCACAGATCACCGCTAACGTACAACGCCTGCGTGAAATCGCAGTTCAATTGGGCGGCACAGCAACCGGTGTTGAAACAACGGCGCTGCTGGCAGAAAATTCACGTATCGCCGGTCTGAGCGCAGCAACAGGTTCTGTGGTGGTCAACTCAAGTGGCGGTACCGTAACCGGCGTGGGTACAGCGATTGCGGTTCCAACCGGCGTTACGATTACCAATATCGATTTGAACCTGACCACATTGGCCGCAGCACGTGCGAACTTTGGTGCGGATATGGCGACATTCAGCTCCGCTATTGCTAACCTGCAGACAACCTCGGTCAACCTGTCTGCCGCTTACAGCCGTATTATGGATACCGATTATGCCGCAGAAACAGCGAACATGACCCGCAACAACATTCTGCAACAGGCAGGTACGGCGATGTTGGCTCAAGCCAATCAGCAACCTAACCAAGTCATGACACTGCTGCGTTAATAGTTAGCTGGTCATCTTACCTGCATAGGGTAGGATGACCAGTACAGCCAACTACAACTCCAGCTGATTTAGCAGCTGGATTTAACTTGAGGGAGAGGTAAAATGCTCATCCAACCATCCAACAGCCCGATTCAGGCGCCTGTAGCACGGCCTAGCGGCGATACACCACGCATCGCAGTTCAAACGCCACAGGTTTACGATACGCCTTCGCAGGCTTCTGTACAGCAGCCCTCGCAAGAGCAGATAAAGTCAGCCGTCACGAGCATCAATCAGGCTATGCTGCAATCGAACCAGAGCCTTGAATTTAGTATCGACAGCTCGACAAAGATTCCTGTCATGCGCATGAAAGATTCAAACACCGGTGAAACAATACGCCAATATCCGACCGAACAGGCACTGGCTATCGCGCGTTCAATTGACCAGTTTCAGCCGGGCTTGCTGTTTACACAAAAAGCTTAATCCGGGAGACATATCATGGTTACGGCAACAACCACATCCACGTCAGGTTCGAGCATTGATGTCAACACCATCGTCTCGAGCCTGATGGCTGTTGAGCGATTACCTGTCAACCGTCTTAACACGCAGCAAACAAGCTATCAGGCCAAAATATCCACTTATGGCACGATGCAAAGTCAAATGGCCAGCTTTCAAACAGCGGCGGCGGCATTAGGCAGCTCCAGTTCCAGCAGTCTGCTTGCATTTAAAACCAGCTCTTCCGACACCGGCGTATTGACTGCATCAGCGAGCAGCACAGCTGTTGCCGGGACCTATGCATTGAATGTCACCAGCCTCGCGCAATCGCAAAATCTGGTTTCAGCGGGACAAGCCAGCAGCACAACTGCGATCAGCGATGGTACCAGCACCACGATCAATTTCGATTTCGGCACACTCAGCGGCGGCACATTGACAGGCGGCGTATACACATCGCCTGCCACGTTTACCAGCAATGGCACCGCAACCCAAAGCATCACCATCGATTCAAGCAATAACACGCTGCAAGGTATCAGTGACGCCATCAATGCAGCAAACATAGGGATGACAGCGACAATCGTAAATGACGGCAGCAGCAGCCCGTATCGGCTGACACTGACTTCAACAGCGACGGGCATTAGCAACAGCGTAAAAATTTCCACCTCCGGCGGTGACGGCACACTCGACACCCTGCTGGCGAATGATCCGACAGGACTGCCTGCAGCTCAACATATGAACCAGACGGTTGCTGCGCAAAATTCAAACTTCACGGTAAACGGTATCGCGATAACCAACACATCGAATACAGTAACCAATGCAATGCAAGGCGTCACACTGAATCTCAACACCATCAGTGCCGCCCCGGTCACGCTGACAATTGCGCGCGACACCACAGCGGTTAGCACTGCAGTATCTAATTTTGTATCCGCATACAATTCAATGTACTCCATGCTGCAGACCGCGTCAGCCTACAAATCTGGCTCTCCGCTAGCCGGCGATCCAACCCTGCGCGATTTGCAAACGCAAATGCGCGGCATTGCAGCAGGTGCAGTGACAGGCGGTACGCTCAGCGCCATAGGGGATGCAGGCATCAGTTTTACCGCCGCCGGTGTAATGCAACTGGATAGTGCAAAATTATCAACTGCGTTGTCGAATAATTACAGCGCCGTTGCCAACCTGTTCAATTCTTCCACAGGCTTCGCAACTAGCTTTGAAAACATGGCAAAAAACACACTCGCGTTTGACGGCGCTTTTGCCAATAGAACGGCAAGTTTGAATCAAGCCGTCAAATCAAACAACGACCGAATTGGCGTGATGGAAGCGAATTTGGCAAATATTGAAAAACGCTATCGCGCACAATACAGCTCACTGAATGTTATGCTAGCGGAAATGGGAAAAACCAGCAGTTATTTGACCCAACAACTCTCAAGGCTATAGGGCACTATTATGAACATGACAGCCGCAATTAGCGCGTATAACAAGGTCGGCATCGAATCCGGCGTCACGGCAGCCGATCCGCACAAACTGATCTCCATGCTCTATCAGGGCGCTCTATTGGCAATCGCCAATGCGAAAAACGGCGTTTTGCGCGGAGACATCCCCGCTAAAGGAAAGGCCATTTCTCATGCAATGCTGATCATAGGCGACGGCCTCAATGCCAGCCTTAACAAAGACGTAGGCGGTGAACTGGCGCATAACCTATCCTCCTTGTATGACTATATGATCAAACGGTTGCTCGCAGCGAATCTGAACAACGATATGGAAGCATTGGATGAAGTCGCCGTTTTGCTCGGCGGCTTAAAGGAAGCGTGGGACAGCATCCGCCAGGTGGCAATCGCGCCCCCGCCTGCACCAAATGGACAACCTGAGCAAAGGTTATACGCCAGAGGCTGATATCATGAAAGCGAGTGACCTTGTCAGCGATTACGAATCACTGTCACATTTAACAGGTGAAATGCGTGTAGCGGCAAATGCAGGCGAGTGGGATAAATTAATCTCGCTGGAACAACTGTCTGGCCAGTACCTTGTGCGCATCCAATCTGCCGAAGCGTCCGCCCCTCTCAACGATTCCAGCCGGCAACGCATCGTCGGACTAATCAGAAAAATTCTTGATGATGACACGGAAATCAGCAAACTCACTCAAGCTTGGATGGGACAGCTACAAACCAGCCTGAACAGCAACCGCCAGGAGCTGCGTCTGAATCAAGTTTACGGAGCTGGCTGATCACTGACGAGCAAAGCGGGCCCCAACAGCCTTTAGGACTTTATGCAACCGGCTAACTTGACTCAAACCCTGCAAGCGCTGTACAGGCAATCCAAGCCGCTGATCATTGCAGAAAAACTCCCGGCGACAACCGCTCAGACGGAAAGGACAGGCATCAGTGTCGACAAACTGACACCCGGTCAAGAAGTAACAGCTACCGTACAAGAACAGGTCAGTCCCGGTCTTTTCAAAGTACAAATTGCCGGACAAGTCATGCAAATGCGACTACCCGGACAGTTACAAGCCGGCACGACAATGACCCTAAAAGTTGAATCGATCAGCCCGCATCTGATGTTCAGCATTTTCGCATCCAGCGCACCCATCGCCACACAGGAACAAATCAGCTCCGCATCCCGCCTGCTCTCCAATCTTGCCGAATTGCCGCTGGGCAGAACACTGATCGAATCGAGTTCCGGCCATCCAGTTTGGCCAACTGCGGGCGCTGCGCCTGACAGCAAGCAGTTGGCCGCCGGACTCAAAGACGCATTGGCTAACAGCGGACTCTTTTATGAATCCCATCAGGCACAATGGGTACGCGGGGAGCGCAGCACCGCACAGTTGCTCATCGAGCCGCAAAACCAGTCCAGCCCGCAATCCGATTATCCAGTCGCCGCAGTACCGGACAAATCCACCGCTCAATCGGCGCTACCGATTTCAAAGGAGCTGTTACCGCTTGTGCAGCAGCAACTTCATACCCTGGAGACGCACCAGCTAACCTGGACAGGTCAAATCTGGCCTGAGCAAACGATGCAATGGGAAATCCAGGGGCAACCCGAACGCCACTCCATGCAGCCGGAAGACCGTCAATGGAGTACAGAAATGGAGCTGGCATTGCCCAATCTGGGGGACGTGCACGCAAGGCTCGTCTACAATCAAGGCGGGATACGACTGACACTGCAAGGCGCAGATGCCGCATCCGTTGCACTTTTTAACCGCCGTTTACAGGGACTGGCGGCCACACTCGCCGACGCAGGCGTACCTCTCACCGGCGCTTTGATTGAAAAAACTTAATGCGCCCTAACTCCCAGCAAGCCGCCGTTGCCCTCGCCTATGGACAAACCAGCGGCGCACCTAAAGTCGTTGCCAGAGGACGCGGGTTGATCGCTCAGGCCATCATTGAACGCGCAAAACAAAATGGCGTGTATGTACACGAGTCCGCTGACTTAGTGGGCTTATTGATGCAAGTTGAACTCGACGAACAAATTCCGCCTCAACTCTATCTGGCGGTTGCAGAACTGCTAGCCTGGCTATATCGTCTGGAGCATGAGGAAAGCGTGCCTTTTCCGCCGATATCAAGGCTTTAATTTTGTTATCATGCGCAACAATCTTGAAAAGTGCTCGTTACAACATGGAAAAAGACATTCCTCTGAAAATCGAAATTCTGACCAGCGGCAAAGATGACGAATACCGCATCACCTCCCCGCGTGAAATCGAATTCGTTTTGCTCAATATCGTCAAGCACGCTTCACGCATCGCACTGTATTTTTCCGAAGAAAACGATTTTATCCTGACAAAACTTCTGGCTGTGGACTCAACCGGATTATGGCTTGATCTACGACAGACAGAAAAAGAAAACAATGCGATACTCAACGCTGACAAGTTGATTTTCGTGAGTTCACATTCTCAGGTTAAGGTGCAATTTACGGCGGATAGTGTGACAATGACCACTTTTGAAGGTCAACCCGCATTTTTCCTGAAACTACCCGCAAGCATCTACCGCCTGCAACGACGCGAGTATTTCCGTTTGTCCACCCCTGTTTCAAATCCGCTGCTCTGCGTGATCCCCAATGAACAAAAGACCGAATATCATGAACATGAAGTGACAATCATGGACATCAGCGGTGGCGGTGTGGGCCTGACCTGCGCAGAGCAGGATGCAGTACTGATTCCCGGCCATACTTACCAGAATTGCAAAATAGACTTGCTCGACATCGGTGAATTTACCGGCACGATTGAAGTAAAAAATCTGGTCGTCTTGTCAACTAAAACGGGCCAAGTTGTGCGGCGCGCAGGTTGCGAATTTAAGAATCTCGACGGCGCCTCCACCATTTTGCTGCAACGCTACGTCACGGCAATGCAGCGCGCAAAAGCATAAGCCCGCTCACTAATCACGCTTCCTTGACCGTGTTAATGCTGAGTTTCAGCCATAAAAACACCAGGTAACTGAAAATTGATTAAACAATCCTCTTCAACGCCGAACGCTACGCAGATCTTGCAAAGCGCAGTGCAAAAACATCAGGCAGGGGATGTGGGTACAGCTCAAGCACTGTACTTATCAATTTTACAAAGCCAGCCCGACCACCCTGAAGCAAACCATAACTTGGGTGTTCTGGCGCTTCAAGACAATCAGCACCAGATATCCCTTGCGTATTTTATGACCGCGCTCAATGCGGATCCTGCACAAAGGCAATACTGGATAAGTTACATTGACGCCCTGATTTTGGCCGACCTGCGCGAAGAGGCACAATCCATACTCACTTTTGCAAGACAACAAGGACTGCAAGGCAATGAAGTTGATGCGCTGGATGCACGCATCAATCAGGCCGTTGAATTACCATCGCCCCATACATCTAGGCTGACCAGCAAAAAAACAGGTGCCAAAAAATTAAAAACTCCGTCGACTCAGGAGATAAATTCGCTCGTCTCTCTTTTTAGTTCAGGAAATTTCACTGAAGCCGAAAACAGGGCAAGAAGCATGACCGAGCACTACCCTGCTCACTGGGTTGGCTGGAAAATGCTAGGCGTCATTTTTCAGCAGCAGGGAAAAAATAGCGAAGCACTGATGCCTGCGCTCACAGCCAGCAAACTATCGCCTAACGACGCGGAAACCCACAACAACCTCGGCATCATCCTCGATAGTCTGGGACGACCAACGGAGGCGTGCGTCAGCTACCGTAAAGCGCTTACCCTCAACCCAAACTATATACAGGCGCACAGTAATCTCGGTGCCACGCTACAGAAATCAGGGCACATGAAAGAGGCGGCAACCAGTTATCAAAAAGCGCTCGCTCTTAATCCCGGTTACGCAAAAGCCCACAACAATCTGGGCGCCGTTCTCAGCGAGATGGGGGAATTTCAGCTCGCAGCAGCAAGCTTCAAACGCGCCTTGCACATTCAACCGGATAATGCACAAGCGCATTACAACCTGAGTATCGTCCAGAAAAAAATGGGCGCCGCATCTGATGCAATCGATAGCTGCCGCGCAGCATTACAAATCAACCCGGATGATGCGGATGCCCATTACAACATGGGCACTATACTCTTTGACCTAAATCACCTCTCCGAGGCAGAGGCGGCTTTCCGACAGGCTTTACGCTGTCAACCTGAGTCCACCGATACACTCAACCATCTTGCATTGCTGCTTAATGCACAGAAAAATCCGATCGCTGCGCTCGAAGTTATCAGCCGCTCCCTGAAGATTCAAGAAACCATTGAAGCTAAAAGTATTTATATCACCTGTGTCAAAGATCTCCCCCCTTCACAAGCCGACGCGACCATTCGTGCCAACCTAGTGCGCGCTTTGACTGAACCTTGGGGAAATACGAGCGAAATGGCAATGGTTTGCATCCGTCATGCAAAGTACACTCGCTATTTATCAAACCTCATCGTGCGCGCAAAAAACGCTGAGGCGCTATCAATAGTACGGCGGATCGATTCGGAGGATCTAGCCGCGCTTGAGAAGGACAGCTTACTGACCGCCTTACTCTGTTCAGCCCCCATATGTGATACCGACCTTGAGCGACTGATGACCCTCGTGCGCCGCGACTTGCTCACTGCTGCCGTCGAAATGACTACGCCAAGTTCAGATGACACCCTGCGCTTTTACAGCGCATTGGCGCGCCAATGCTTCATCAACGAATATGTTTTCTCCTATTCGGACGCTGAAATCCAAACGGCGCAACGCTTACGCGCTTCACTTGCCGAGTCGCTTAAAGAAAATATACCAACAGATGCACTTTGCATCCTCGCGGTCGCGGCCTATTTCCCGCTTCACACGATCGACGGCAACAGTCAACTGCTTAACCGATGCTGGCCCGTAGAAGTCTGCGCCGTATTAATCCAGCAGATACAAGAACCTAAAGTCGAATTACAACTGCGTAACACACTAGCCAAACTCGGACGCATCGAAAACACCGTGTCCCTGCAAGTGCAAAATCAATACGAAGAAAACCCCTATCCTCGCTGGATAAAAGTCCCCCCGCCGGGAGACGAAAAAAACATCAAGCAAGCTATTTTGCAGAAGTTTCCGCAAACCCATTTTTCCCGTCAAAAAGCAAATAGCGCAGACCGCATTTTGATCGCAGGTTGCGGAACAGGGCAACATTCAATCAGTTTGGCACAAAGAACCCGTGACGCTCAGATATTAGCCATTGACTTGAGTACAAGCAGCTTAGCTTATGCAAAGCGAAAGACACTAGAACTGGGCATCTCCTCAATTGAATATGCGCAGGCTGACCTGCTTGAAATTGCCCACGACAAACGTCGCTTCGAAATGATCCAATCGAGCGGCGTACTGCATCACATGAAAGATCCTTGGGCAGGATGGCAAGCCTTACTAACGGTACTCAAGCCTGGCGGATTCATGAAACTCGGCTTATACAGTGAGCTTGCACGCACAGATGTCGTCCGGATTCGCGACTTTATTGCACAACAAGGTTATGGATCGACAGCGGATGAAATCCGGCGCTGCCGACAAGAACTGATAAACATCAATGAGCAGGAAAATTTTGGCGCTATACTTAATTCACCCGATTTTTACAGCATCAGCGCCTGCCGTGACTTACTTTTTCACGTACAGGAGCATCGAATGACTTTGAGCGGTATCGGCGCATTCATTCGTTCGAACAAACTGAAATTTTTGGGATTTGAAATCGACAGTGAGGTGCTGCGAGCCTACAAACAGCGCTTCCCGAATGATCCGGAGGCGATCCATCTTGAGCAATGGCATATTTTTGAGACCGAAAATCCGCATATATTTGCCAGCATGTATCAATTCTGGATTCAAAAACCGGAACATTGACCTCCGTTTGATAAAAACAGATCCAAAGTTTAGTGCTAAACCTGCATATTCATGATGTCGTTGTAGGCTAGGATCACTTTGTTACGCACCTGTATCGTCGCCTGAAAATTGATGCCGGATTTTTGCATGGCAATCATCGTATCGCTCAGGCTGACTTTGTCATCGCCCATCACAAAGGCTTTTTGCAGGGCTTCAGATTTCTCATGCGATTGCGCCACACCATCGAGTGCATTTTTCAACACACTCGAAAAATCCACCTTACCAGATGAGGCCGCCGGTGCCGATTCACGCAAACCCGCCGCCGCTGCCGCCACACGCATATTTGCCAACAACCCTTCTACCGCAGATATATTGCTCATCTTCCCCCCTCTTTTAATCTCTCAGCCACCTGCTGCCAGCGACAAATTTTACGCAGTAAAACACACCGCACAAGTACCCGACACCCGTAGCTTATAACAGACTTTTACAGTAATCGCACAATACAAGAACAAACGCGTGTAACATTAGCGAAACAGGCATGGGTTTTTCCCTTTATTCCCACCTTAACAACGACAATTGAAATAGATAATGCAGTTACTGTCCCCAGCGGCATCCAGGTATAGCCCGTTATAGCCATGTCCGAACAAGCAAACAGAGTCAACACCGGCGTAAGCGCATTCAGTCGCTTCGAACAACTTAGCGCCCAGCAAAAAATGGGGTTGGGAGTAGGTATTGCCGCCCTCATCGCACTGATCGTCGGCGCATGGATGTGGGGACAAACACCCGACTACCGCATTCTGTACAGCAATCTGTCTGACCGCGATGGCGGTGCAATCATTGAATCACTACAGCAGCTCAACATCCCCTACAAATTTGCAGACGGGGGCGGCGCATTGATGATCCCGGCAGACCAAGTCCATGAAGCCCGTTTAAAACTGGCGTCGCAAGGCTTACCCAAGGGCGGCACCGTGGGATTCGAATTAATGGAAAACCAGAAATTCGGCATCACCCAGTTTGCCGAGCAGGTCAATTATCAGCGCGCGCTCGAAGGTGAATTAGCTCGTTCGGTACAAAGCATAGGCGCTGTCGCCTCGGCGCGCGTTCATCTGGCGATCCCCAAACCCAGCGTTTTCATTAAAGAGCAGCAAAAACCCAGTGCCTCAGTCGTTCTGACCCTGCATGGCGGTCGCCTGCTCGATTCGGCTCAGGTCACCGCAATCGTACACTTAATTTCCAGCAGCGTACCTGACATGTCAGCCAAAAATGTCACTATCGTCGATCAGGATGGCTCACTTCTGAGCTCGCTGCAAGATAGCAACGGCCTGGGACTCGATGCCAACCAGCTCAAATACGTGCAGCAAATCGAGCAAAATTACATCAAGCGTATCGAAGATATTCTCACCCCCCTGCTGGGTGCAAACAACGTTCACGCACAGGTGACGGCGAACATCGATTTTGCACGCACCGAGCAAACCGCCGAAACCTACAAGCCCAACCAGAACCCTGCCGATTCGAGCGTACGCAGCCTGCAAAACTCCGAAACACTCAATGGTTCAGGCCTCAACGCCAGCGGCGTACCCGGTGCATTGAGCAACCAACCCCCGGTTCCTGCGACTGCACCGATCGTGTCCGCACCTCCTGGTGCAACGGATCCTGCAAACGCGCCTAAAATCGACAATCTTCACAAAGAAAACACCATTAATTACGAAGTAGACCGCACAATCAGTCACACCATCTTGCCCGTTGGCATGATTAAACGACTCTCAGTCGCTGTCGTCGTCAACAATCGTAAAGCTACTGATCCAAAAGGCAAAGTCAGTTCGAAGCCACTGACCGATGCTGAAAAAGCCCAGATCGACAATCTGGTCAAAGATGCGGTGGGATTTGATAAAAATCGCGGCGACAGTCTGAATATTCAGAATGCTGCATTCAATGATGAAAAGGAAGCCTTGAGCGAATTGCCATGGTGGAAGCAGGCGGACATTATTGAACTTGCAAAACTACTCGCAAAATATTTGATTATCGCCGCCGTCATGCTGATCGTTGTGTTTAAGATCATCAAGCCCGCCTTCCGTCCTCTGGAGCCTTTTCACGCCGAAACGGACGATGAAGAACACGTAGCCACAGTAGATCATACACCGGGCGAAGGCGAAGGCGAAGGCGAAATCGCGACCGGCGCAGCAGGTACGCAGCATGCGAATGAACCGGGCTCTGAACACTACACCCCCCCTGTCGAACCCTATGAAAAGAATCTCAATATCGCAAGACAAATCACTCAGCAAGATCCTAAAATCGTTGCAAGCGTCATTAAGGACTGGGTGAACGGCAATGAGTGATGGCGTTCAAAATAGCGCGATTTTTCTGATGACGCTGGGCGAAAATGAAGCCGCAGAAGTCCTCAAATATCTAGGGCCTAAGGAAGTACAAAAAATCAGCACCGCGATGGTTGCGCTGAGCAATCTGACTCGCGACCAAATTTCACAGGTTTTCCACGAATTTTTGGTCGCTGCTGCCGAAAAAACCACCATCGGGATGGATTCGAACGACTATATCCGCAGCATGCTGACCAAGGCGCTGGGTGATGACAAAGCAGCCGGCCTGCTCGACCGTATCATGCACAGCAGCGACACGAGCGGCATTGAAAGCCTCAAATGGATGGATCCTGGCGCCGTTGCCGAAATGATAGGCAATGAGCACCCGCAAATCATTGCGACCATTCTGGTGCATCTGGAACCGGATCAGGCCGCCTCCATCATGAAAATGCTCACAGATCGCACGCGCAACGACGTATTGCTGCGTATCTCCACGCTCGATGGCGTACAGCCGGTTGCGCTGCGCGAACTCAATGACGTATTGAGCAAATTGATGAGTGGAGGCTCAACGGGCAAGAAGTCACTTAAGGGCGGCGTATCGACAGCGGCAGAAATCCTAAACTTCATGGGCGGCACACTGGAAGCCGAGATGATGGAGAAGGTGCGCAGCTTCGACCCTGATCTTGCACAAAAAATCGAAGACAAAATGTTCGTCTTCGAAAATATATTGGAAGTGGATGACCGTGGTATCCAGCTGATCCTGCGTGAAGTTCAGTCCGAAGCGCTGATCATCGCACTCAAAGGGGCGGGCGAAGAGCTCCGCGAAAAGATTTTCAAGAACATGTCCTCTCGCGCGGCAGAAATGATGCGAGAAGATCTAGAATCCAAGGGACCGGTTAAGCTCAGCGAAGTCGAAGCGAACCAGAAGGAAATTCTCAAAGTTGTCAAACGCCTGTCCGATGAAGGACAAATAGCCCTAGGCGGCAAGGGAGATGAGGATGCCTATGTCTGACCCTCTACTGCAACGCCCAAAGGAACAGCTCACCGCATTTCAGCGCTGGGAGCTAAACTCATTTGACGAAGCAGAAAAGCCCGGCACAGAAAATATCGCGGCCGAAGCATTGCTTGCGTCCAAAGAGTCGGCAGCCATTCAGTTGCAAAACCTGGAAAAAAAAACCTATGACGAAAGCTATGCCGCCGGGTTGGCTGCAGGTCATGCGGCAGGGATGCAACAGGCACAGAGCGAAATTGCCAAGCTGCAAACATTAATGAGCAATTTACAAATTGCACTCACTCAAGTGGACGAACAATTAGCACAATCACTGCTCGATCTGTCGCTTGAAATTGCGCAAAAGATGGTCGTCGGTGTCTTGCATATCGAACCGGAAATCATTTTAAAAATTATTAGCACTGCCATCAGCAGCCTACCTCACTTCAACCAGAATGCACACTTAATTCTGCACCCGACTGATGCGGACCTCGTGCGCCGGCAAATGGGCGATGAACTAGCACATGCAGGATGGAAAATTTTTACCGACCCAAAAATTGAATCCGGTGGCTGCCGTGTTGAAACATCCCACAGCAACATCGATGCAACCAACCCGGCTCGCTGGCAGAGCATTGTGGAATCCATCGGGCAGGACAAATCATGGTTGAAGACACCGAACTGACGCTCCGGACTGAACCGTTCGCCGCGCCCCAGATCCTGCCCCCGATCTACGATCGGCCCAGCCCCCAGCCATCTCTCCCCAGCGGCGAGCACAGTCTGCGCTGGCAAGCGCTGCTAACAGAGGGGCGCGAATATGTGGCCGACTGCAATCCTATGCCCCCTAGCGGTCATCTGACCAAGGTGACAGGCTTGATTATGGAAGCGGTTGGCTTGCAAATGCCTGTTGGCAGCACCTGTCAAATCCGCCTGCCCAATACCACCGTCGAAGCAGAAGTAGTTGGTTTTTCCGGCGAGAAACTCTTTTTAATGCCGGAGAATGACGTTTATGGCCTGGTTCCCGGCGCCCGTGTGATGCCAATTACACCCTTACACACACTAAGCCTTGCCGGCAAACGAAAACCGCTGCGCCGCCGCATGTCGGATCATGCCAAACACCTTCCCGTCGGCAACATGCTGCTCGGTCGTGTTTTGGATGGTGCGGGAAAACCGCTCGATCAACTGGGCCCGTTGCTGGAAACGGCTTCTGCGCCGTTGCAAAGCCGCCCTTTCAACCCTTTGGAACGCGCTTCTATCGATACGCCGCTGGATGTCGGCGTGCGCGCCATTAACGCACTCCTGAGCGTTGGACGCGGTCAGCGCATGGGACTGTTTGCCGGCAGCGGCGTGGGTAAAAGCGTTTTACTTGGCATGATGGCGCGCTACACCAGCGCGGATGTCACCGTAGTCGGCCTGATAGGCGAACGTGGACGCGAAGTAAAAGAGTTCATCAACGACATTTTGGGTCCTGAAGGCATGGCGCGTTCAGTGGTGGTTGCCACCCCCGCCGACACGTCCCCCCTGATGCGATTGCAGGGCACGGCCTATGCGACAACCATCGCAGAATATTTTCGCGATCAGGGAAAAAACGTGCTGCTGATCATGGACTCGCTGACGCGTTTTGCAATGGCGCAACGCGAAATCGCGCTGGCAGTCGGCGAACCGCCAGCCACCAAAGGATACCCGCCATCCGTATTTGCCAAACTTCCCCAACTGGTCGAGCGCGCTGGAAACGGGCTAGAGGGCGGCGGGTCAATCACAGCTTTTTACACCGTACTAACTGAAGGAGATGATCAACAGGATCCGATTGCCGACAGCGCACGGGCCATTTTGGACGGACATATTGTATTGTCGCGCCGGCTGGTGGAGCAGGGACACTACCCGGCGATCGATATCGAAGCCTCGATCAGCCGCGTAATGTCACGCCTGGCGACGCCTGAGCACGCAGCACTAGTACAACGCTTCAAGCAACTGTATGCTCACTACCAGCGCAACAGAGATCTGATCAGCGTCGGTGCCTATATTAACGGGAGCGATCCGCTGCTCGATGAGGCGATCAAACTATACCCGAAAATGGAACAATTTTTGAAACAAGGCATGCATCAGTGCGAAACTTACACGAGCAGTATCGCGCAGTTAACCGCGCTGTTTGAAGTCGGATATTGACGATTATGAGCAATCCATTCCGCCTGCAACCGCTGTTGAACCTAGCGCAGATTAAAAATGAATCAGCGACAAAAAGACTGGGAGAACTGAATAAACTGCAGCATGATTCGGAGGTACAACTGGAAACACTGCGGCAATATCGCCGTGATTATCAGGAGCGCATGCAAACAGCCAGCCAGCAGGGTGTTGATCCGATTGTACTGCGAAATTTTCAGCAATTTATTTATAAGCTGGATGCAGCTATCGTGCAACAACTCAAAGCTGTCGAGCAAAGCCGCTTATCCACTCAGGCCGGGTTAAACGATTACGGCGGAACACAACGCAAGCTCAAATCGTTTGATACCTTGCAACAGCGACATATTGAAAGCGAACTTAAAATTGAGGCAAAGCAGGAACAAAAGGCCATGGACGAACATACCGGTCGTGTCACAGCGTACAAGATGCTCAATACTGAAAAATAGCACAGGAGAAGCATTATGATTAATCCGCTCATCAACAAAATCATCGCGCCGACCCCAAGCAGCGCCTCTGCCAATCCCGCGAAATCCCCGGCAGAAGGTGCAAGTGCCGAAAAATTCGGCGCAGTGCTGGCAAAGCAAATAGGCGAAAAGCCCTCTGCCGATTCAAAACGCTCGACTCATCCCTCGGATAAAAAATCGCCTCAAACAGGCCCTTCCGTAGCAGACCAACAAATCCAGCTCGATCAACCCGCGATGCTCACCACAGCCGATCCGCTGGCTGGTTTTTTAAAAGGCAATCTGACGATTAAAGTAGACAGACCGACCGACACTCAGGCCGATCAAACAACACAGCCTGCCGATGCGCAGATCACGCCTTTCGTACTGCCGGTCAATCCCGAGCTCAGACCCCCTGTATTGACAACAGTTGATCCTGCCACCGGGCAATCGGCACGTCAGGCGGCTGAGCCACTAGGTGCAGCACGTGAAAAAATGACCGGCGTGACACAAGTGGCCAGTGAACAAACACCGATTGCAACGAAAACACTCACACTTACCGACAAAGAAGCATTCAAATTGGCTGAGCCTGCCAACAGCCTGCCGGCTGTCAATGCACAGGCGATGGCTCAATCGGCAAGTTCAGCAATCACACCGACACCGATGGCACCGACCACTCAGGCCACTATTGCCGCACCACTGGGCAGTCCCGCCTGGCCTGCTGAATTCACCCAAAAGATCAACTGGGTAAGCACTCAACAAAATCAGGTGGCAGAACTACATTTAAACCCGCCTGATCTGGGCCCCATGAGCGTGACAATCACGATCAACGACAATCAGGCTACCGCGTTATTTAGTTCGCCCCACAGCGCCGTGCGCGAAGCGATCGAAAACGCCATGCCAAAACTACGCGAAAGCCTAGCCGACAACGGCATCATGCTGGGCAATGCTACCGTGAACGATCAAGCACCGAGAGACAGTGGCGCGTCAGGCTTCACAAATCAGCGCACACCGTCACCCCAGACTCACACAACAACGGAAACTGTAATCAACCCCGTACCCGTTGTACAGGTCAGCCGTCATAACGGCCTGGTTGACACGTTCGCTTAAGCCGCCTTGTGCATTAATATATTCACTTTATAGTTAAATATTAAAAAAAATTAATTTTGCGGTGGAAACAGACGATATTTGTGTCATCATCCGCCGCGTTTATTTTTCTTAATTCAAACATCAATAAGGAATCGCAACATGTCGAAGCCAGCCAAGCCAGCCGCCCCCGCCGCAGGCGATCAACCTCCCAAGAGCAAAAAGATGCTCGTGATTATTATCGCCGTGGTTGTCCTTTTGGCCGCAGCGGGCGCAGGCTACTATTTTTTAGTGATGAAACCGCATTCCGAAAAACATGCAAAACCTGCCGTAACTGAAGAAGCTGCCGATGAAGGTGATGAAGAAGATGAAGCGAAACCAAAAGTTCCGCCAAAATTTGTTGAAATCGGCACCTTTACGGCCAATCTGATGCACGAAGATGCGGATCGTTATTTGCAGGTTGCCATCACAATCAAGTTGAATAAGCCAGAACTTGAAGAGAAGGTAAAAGAAAGCAACCCTGAAATACAACATAGAATCAACATGTTGCTTCAAAGCAAACGACCATCCGAACTCGCAACGCCTGAAGGAAAAGAAATTCTGGCCAGCGATATCAAGGCAAATGTCGAGTATGTTCTGGGACTGCGCAAGACACCACCTGCCCTGCATCAGGCTCAGCCGGCCGCTGAAGGTGAAACACATCATGCCGCTGCAGAGGAGAAGCCAAGCAAAAAGGGCGTAGCAGAAGTGCTGTTTACCTCGTTTATTATCCAGTAACAACATGAGCGAATTTCTCTCTCAGGACGAAGTTGACTCCCTGCTCAAAGGGGTCAACGGCGAAACAGAGGATGAAAAAGCACATCCGGAAGCGGATGTCGGAGAGATTCGCCCATATAATTTAGCGTCACAGGAACGCATCGTGCGTGGGCGTATGCCCACGATGGAAATTATCAACGAGCGTTTTGCACGCCTGTTCCGCATTGGCTTATTCAATTTTATTCGCCGCACGCCTGAAATATCGGTGGGCCCCGTTCGTGTACTCAAGTTCGGAGAGTTTGTTCGCAATCTGGCCGTCCCCACCAATCTGAACATCATCCAGCCCAAACCGCTGCGCGGCAATGGGCTGTTTATTTTCGACCCGAATCTAGTATTTCTGGTCGTTGACAACATGTTCGGCGGTGACGGTCGTTTTCATACTCGGGTCGAAGGGCGAGAATTTACCCAGACGGAGCAACGCATCATCCAAAAAATGCTGGCCGTGGTATTTGAAACCTATGCAAAAGCATGGGAAACCGTCTATCCGCTAGAATTTGAATTTGTGCGTTCGGAGATGAACCCGCAATTCGCCAACATTGCGACGCCCAACGAGGTCGTCATTGTGACCACCTTCGACATTGAATTAGGCGGAAACGGCGGGGCATTTCACATCTGCATGCCTTACTCAACGCTAGAACCTGTCAAGGACTTACTGTTCAACAATATTCAGGGCGAACATCTTGCGGTAGATAAACGCTGGTTGCAACTGCTATCACGTCAGGTTCAATGTGCTGAAATCGAACTGGCCGCCACGCTAGGCCAGGCCAATATCACGCTGGAAAGAGTATTGAAAATGCGCGTGGGTGATGTGATACCACTGAATGTCGATGAAAACATTACTGCTTCAATTGATGGTGTTCCTATCATGGAATGCAAGTATGGCGTATTCAATAATCAATACGCACTCAAAATTGTAAAAATGCTGACTACCAACGAAGGAGAACAACATGCCTGATGAAACTGCCATCACCGCGGATGATTGGGGCGCAGCCATGTCAGAGCAGGCGACAGCCGAAGCCTCTACTGGTACGGACGACTGGGCCGCTGCAATGGCTGAACAGGAAGCGCCTCCTGCCGCTGGCAAAGCCCATGTATTCGAAAAATTTGGCGCAGCCGGTTCGGCGGCCACCCCCAATGATCTGGACATGATTCTGGACATTCCGGTGCAACTGACCGTTGAACTGGGTCGCACCAAAATGCCCATCAAAAATCTGTTACAACTGGCGCAAGGTTCGGTCGTCGAATTATCCGGTATGGCCGGCGAACCGCTGGATGTCATGATCAATGGATTTTTGATCGCACAAGGCGAGGTTGTGGTTGTCAACGACAAGCTCGGCATCCGTCTGACCGATATCACGACCCCCTCCGAGCGTCTGCGACGCATCAATCGTTAACTTGATATGCCAGCCCTCCTATCCATTCTCGTCGCGCTGATCTACTCGAATGCCGCCATCGCAGCGGAAATTGCACGACCTGCCTACACGCCGCCCGTTCCCAGCAGTTCCGGGAGTCTGCTGCAAATTAGCTTTAGCCTGCTGCTGGTACTGGCCGTCATCATGACCATCGCATGGTTGCTCAAACGCATGAATATTGCGCAGCACGGCACCGGCAACCTACTCAAAGTCGTCGGCAGCATCGCGATTGGGCAACGCGAACGTGTCGTCATGATCGAAGTAGACGACACTTGGGTGCTGATCGGTGTAGGCCCGGGCCAGATACGCACGTTGCACACGCTGCCAAAAACAGACGAACTGCAGGACTTAACAACATCAGGTTCAACAGGAACACCGGATAACAAATTTGCCAGCCTGCTCTCATCCATCATTAAACCGCGCAACGGAAATGGCAATGCGCCGTAGTCTGTTACTGTTACTCGGTGCGGCAGGACTCGTATTAAGCCACGGCATATGGGCTGCTGATCTGGCGGTGCCTGCAATCACCAGCAAGGCTGCGGCAGGCGGCGGCCAATCCTACAGCCTAAGCCTGCAAACGCTGCTAATACTCACCTCCTTGAGTTTCTTGCCGGCGATGCTGCTGATGATGACCTCCTTCACACGCATTATCATTGTGCTCAGCATGTTGCGCTCCGCGCTGGGCACTCAGGCCTCGCCCCCCAATCAGGTACTGATCGGCCTGTCGCTGTTCCTGACATTTTTCATCATGTCGCCGGTATTCGATAAAATTTACACCGACGCTTATTTACCCTACAGCGAAAATCGGATTGAACTGCAAGAGGCTGTTGAAAAAGGCGTCATTCCACTCAAGACCTTCATGTTACGCCAGACACGTCAGGCCGATTTAGCACTGTTCGTTAAAATCTCCAACAGCGACGAGTTACAAAGTGCAGAAGAAGTCCCGATGCGACTCCTAGTCCCGGCCTACGTAACCAGCGAATTAAAAACCGCCTTTCAGATCGGCTTCGTCGTATTTATTCCATTTCTGATCATCGATATGGTGGTGGCAAGCATCCTGATGTCGATGGGAATGATGATGCTCTCCCCCTCTATCATCTCGCTCCCCTTCAAGATTATGTTGTTCGTTTTAGCTGATGGATGGAACCTGCTCATCGGCTCACTGGCGCAAAGCTTTTACACCTAGGAGAACCTCCAATGACACCCGAATCAGTCATGACGCTAGGTCAGCAGGCCATCGAACTCACCCTGCTGTTATCAGCCCCGCTGTTGCTCAGTGCGCTCGCGATTGGCCTTGTGGTGAGCATCTTTCAGGCAGCCACTCAAATCAATGAGCAAACCCTGTCATTCATTCCGAAACTGGTAGGAATCTTCGTCGTCCTAGTCATTGCAGGCCCCTGGATGGTGACGATGATGGTTGATTTCATCCGGCGCCTGTATGGCAACATTCCATGGATGGTAGGATGATGTCAGGATTCAGGATTCGGGATACAGGGCTGATTCGTGCTTAGCGTCACCAGCGCACAACTCGACATCTGGCTCTCTACCCTGCTCTATCCAATGGTACGATTGCTGGCGATGATATCCAGCGCGCCGATTCTAGGCAACAAACAAGTTCCGGCACGTGTCAAAATAGGCCTGTCCGTGCTCATGGCGATCGTCATCGCACCAACGCTGGCCCCGATGCCGGACATCCCATTAGGTTCGCCGCAAAGCCTGCTAATTATGGTTCAGCAGATCATTATCGGTGTATCCATGGGATTTACCATGCGCATCGTGTTTACTGCGGTAGAAATGGCTGGGGAATTTTCAGGTCTGCAAATGGGATTGGGATTTGCGAGTTTTTATAATCCGCAAAGTGCCAGTTCTTCCACCGTCACCGCGCAATTCATGGGCATTATCGCCACGCTCGCCTTCCTGTCGATGAACGGACACTTGATGCTGCTCGCCCTCGTCACAGAAAGTTTTCATACCCTGCCCGTGGGGCAAATGATGGCAACTAAAAGTTTTTATACTGCAGCTCAATGGGGCGCGACGATATTCGCATACGGCTTACAACTATCCATGCCGCTGCTGGCCGCACTGCTGATCACCAACCTAGCCCTCGGCATCATGACGCGTGCCGCGCAACAGTTAAATCCGTTTGCAATCGGTTTCCCGATTACGCTTACAGTCGGGTTCTTTGTACTGAGCCTATCGCTGCCCTATCTTGCGCCTATGCTCGACAGAATGACCACAGAAGGCTTAGCGACCGCCCTCAAACTGGTTAAATTACCGCCTCCCTGAGAGCGAGACCTATCAGACTCGACTGTTGATCTTGTCAGGCAGAGTGATGTTCAGTTCCAGCACATCGTATTGATCGTGCTTTTCGAGCTGAACTTTGAATGAGTCGCGATCGATATGGATATATTTGGCAATCACCGCCATCAATTCCTCTTGAAGCGCGGGCAAATAATCTGGCGTTGCAGTACCGCGTCCGGCACGCTCATGAGCCAAAATAATTTGCAGTCGCTCCTTGGCAACGACCGCAGATTTTTTCTCGTTACCGCGCAGGTAGTCAATCAGACCAGCAATCATTGACATGTTAATGACCTCCCAGCAGACGTTTAAAGAACCCGGCTTTTTCGTTGATAAAACGCATAGGCAGATCTTCGCCCATAAAGCGCCCCACGACATCCCGGTACGCTTCGGCCACATCGCTCTTATCCAAATGGATGGCAGGTGTACCCGCATTGGATGCTTGCAAAACAGACTCCGATTCAGGAATCACGCCCAGCAGAGGGATACGCAAAATTTCCTGGATATCAACTACCGACAACATGGCGCCTGTATTAACCCGTTTCGGATCGTAGCGCGTCACCAGCAAATGCTCTTTAACCGGTTCCAAACCCTCTACCGCGCGTTTTGATTTCGCAGCGAGTATCCCTAAAATACGGTCTGAATCGCGCACTGAAGAGACTTCAGGATTCGTGACCACCAGCGCTTCATCTGCAAAATACATCGCTGTGAAGGCACCGGACTCGATACCTGCGGGTGAATCGCAGACGATAAAATCAAAGCTTTCCTTAAGCTCATCCAGAATACGTTCAACGCCTTCCAAATTCAGTGCATCCTTGTCGCGCGTCTGAGAAGCGGGCAGGATATACAGGTTATCGCAATTTTTATCTTTGATCAGCGCCTGCTTGAGGGTCACCTCACCGTTGATGACATTGATGATGTCATACACGACACGACGCTCACAGCCCATGATCAGATCGAGATTACGTAAGCCTACGTCAAAATCGATTACGACGGTTCTATTGCCGCGCATTGCCAGACCGCTTGAGAAACTGGCACTGGTCGTCGTTTTTCCCACGCCACCTTTGCCCGAAGTAACCACAATAACTTTAGCCACGTTTCATTTTCCTGAACAATTTATATTAAGTCGCTCATTTTACGCGAAAAGCGCGAAAACCAATACCTTCGCGTCAGTAATTGAGCGGTTGAATCACTAAACGCGACCCGTCAAGGTGTACACGAGCCGGTTTCGCGCTGACATTTTCCGGCACGCCGTCTTCAAAAACCTTAAAACAACCGGCAATCGACAACAACTCCGCCTCCATGCTGTTAACAAAAATCCGCGCAGCTTCATTGCCTTGTGCGCCGGCGATCGCTTTACCGCGCATCGGCGCATAAACGTGAATATCGCCATCCGCAATTAACTCGGCACCGGCGTTTACGATAGCCAGCACAACCAGATTAGCGCCTTCCGCATAGATACGCTGCCCGGTGCGGACGGGTTTATCGATCACCATGGTTGGCATAGGTTTTACTGACGCTGTCGACACCTCACTGACAGCCTCAAGAGTCGGTTCAAACCCAGGCAGTTCGGGTTGCAAAGGAGAGGCAACTGGCGCTG
This sequence comes from Gallionella capsiferriformans ES-2, assembly GCF_000145255.1. NCBI lineage: Bacteria > Pseudomonadati > Pseudomonadota > Betaproteobacteria > Nitrosomonadales > Gallionellaceae > Gallionella > Gallionella capsiferriformans. The sequence goes on along the minus strand of NC_014394.1, from coordinate 1,114,225 downwards.
GCGTTGCAGCGACATAGACACCCGTAACCGAGAACGGATCATCGGTAGCTCTGCGCATCGGGTTTCTGACAACCACATCGGGGAAAATGCCGAGACCTGCCTGAATGGCATCCTCACGCTGCCCAACGGAACCGCCTACGATACCTGCCGCACACATGCCATGACTTTGCATAAACGATACCAGATTTACAAAATCCAGCCCCTGCTCCAGTTCAGCAATGCCCGATAGTTCAAGCACAATAGGCGTGCTAACAAAGAAGTCTGGCGTTTGTGCCAGCCGTACTGACAATTCGCGTTTCAGGTCGGACAGATTGGTGGTCAGAATGTGCAACTGCAACACAGACAGATTGCCTGTTTTAATTTTGAATACGGGCTCTTCACGCATAGCGAATAATTCTCTGGATTTAAAGCGAATTTAAAAGGATGGACAGATTTCAGGCGAGAGTTTAACCCGAATAGCAGCTTTTCAACGAAAGAAATATCGCCAGAAGGGATGCCCTCTGGCGAGACTACATCAAATTACATGTAGGTAAACATGGACAAATTGGACACCTGAGCAAAAGATTTTTGTGCTGCCTGCAAGGTAGTCTGCTGCTGGTTCAAATCGCTGATCGCTTTGTTGTAATCGGTATCTTGCAGGGCAGATAAACTCTGCTTTAACTGCACACCGATGCTGTCACCTGATGCCTGCAAAGAATCAATTTCATTGAGACGTGCACCGATAGAGGATCGCGTGTTCAACACATTGCTCAGCGCATTATCAACATTCACAATCCCGCTCGCGAGACCATTGGACACATTCGCACCTGATAATGGCGTACTCAGGGTGGTGATTAAATCAGAGAGCGTTTTAAATACACTCTGATTTGCACTGGGTTTAACCGTAAAACTGTCACCGTTAGCCGGAGCACCCTGCATATTAAACTGCAACCCGTCAAAAGAGATGGCCTGACCGGACGTGTAGGGCTGCGCCGTCATACCCGCCACCGGCACCCCAGTCGTTGTGTTGGTCACACTGTAAGTTGTTGCTCCAGCCGCCACCGCAAAACTTACACTGTAAGCATTTCCCGTCAACGCGGCAGGATTTAGAACCGATCCGGCACTGATGATACCGCCACCGGTATTCGTCGCTAAAGCCTGAGTCGCAAATGTCCCGTTTCCGTCCTTAATGCGCATGAACACATCAGCACCGCTGTCATTTGCCGCAATCTGCCGTCCGGGATCCACCTGCACCAGACGCTGCCCGTCATCCCCCTGATAACTCACCACACCAGCGGTTGATGCAACAAAGGGCGTTGTTTTGGACTGAAACCCCGCATACAAGGCGTTACCGCTGCCATCCGTGCTATTAGCAAGCCCGATCAATTCTTGCAAGCGCCCATTCAGGTTTTTTCCTATCGTTGCCCTGTCGGTGTTTGTTAGCGTAGCATTTCCGGCAGCTACGGCGGCGGTTCTGACATCCTGTAGCAGCAAGGTGACGCTCGCCAGTGTGCTCTCCGAAATTGACAAAGGGTCTTTAACAGTACCGCGATTCGCTGTTTGCTGGGTATTAATCGCATCGGCCTGCGTGACATCCAAGGCACGAGTCGCCGCGACAGGATCGCTGGCCGCCGTCAGAAGTCGCCTACCACTGGCGATTTGCTGCTGCGTCTGCACAAGCCGCGCCTGCTGCGCACCCAAGGTGGCCACGTTATTGTCGAATATTGTATTAGAGCTGATACGCATCACACACCTACCTTCCTAAAGTCAACAGCGAGTCAAACATGGTATTAGCAATTTGCATCGCCTTAGCCGCTGCCTGATAAGCGCGCTGGTAACGCAACAAATTGGCCGCCTCCTCATCCAGATTCACACCGGAAACCGACTGCTGGGTCGCTACGGTCTGAGTCACCATGGCATCCTGCGCCGTACTGGTCACCAATAACTCCTGAGTCTTAGCACCGATTGAACCTACAAACTGGCTATAGGCGCCTTGCAAATTGGTCGTCGCATTAGCCCCCACCCCGCCACTGCTTGCCAGCAGGTTTTGCGTTTGCAATGCAGCCATCAGCAATGCGTTGCGATTATCCCCCGTCGCGGTCGTATTGGACTTCACGTTAAACACATCACCTGCGGCAGGCGTACCGGTAATCGTTGCTGTCCATCCGTTATAGGTAATCGGCACACCTTCCGTGTAAGCGACTGCACCTGCCACAGCGGGCAAAGCCCCCGTAACGGTGTAAGACGTTGCACTGGTAAAGGTAATGGTCACCGGCACCTGTAAATTGGCATTCAGCGGCAGAGGTGTATTCACAGAACCCGCCGTAATCACACCGGTACCCGTATTAGTTGTCGCCGTCGTACTGATCATGGGTGCCGCGGTTGCTAATTTAGTCGGATCAGTGGTCAGCACCCCCATATCACGCGCTGCATTAGCCACAGGACGAATCAAAAAACTATCACCGGCGAACATGCCGGCAGGAATAACAACGCTCACGCCATCCACGACCTGAGTGAGCGGCATAACGGATGCTGCAGTTCCCAAATTAGTGAGCTGATTATCAGCCATCCGCGTCATCGTATAATTCGCGCCATCGAATTTAAGCTGATAATCGCTGGTGGTCACCGCTGCCATATTTGAAATGGTTGCTGTCAAAACACCTGCACCGGCATTATTCAAGCCTTTATCCACACGCGGCAGAACATCTTTAAAGATACTCGCACCTAATGCGCCGTTCAAATCCAGGCCCATTTGATTCTGCTGATTGATATTAGTTGCCAAACCCAGCGCCACGCGTCCGAGCGCATTACGCGCAGGCTCCAGACTCTGATCCCGAAAAGTCAGATAAGCACCGAGATTGCCACCCTGCAAACTGCTTTGCTGCATGGTGACCGATTTACCGTTATTCAAGTAGGCTACATCCACCTTGGAGGGATCTGCCGGATTTTGCACCACCTGCAATGCCATTGCCTGATCGCCGACGACTAAAGCCTGCCCGTTACCAACGAAGACACTCATCGACCCATCCGTTTGCTGCTGGGTCGAGACTTTAATTTCTTTATTCAGCAGATTAACCAGCTGGTCACGCTGATCGAGCAAGTCATTTGGTTGTTGCCCTTGCGCCGTAGCAATCGCACTTTTTATACTGTTATTAAGCGTTGCGATTTGCGTGGCATAGGTATTCACCGTTTGTACGCTGCTGGCGATCTGCGTAGTCAAACTATTAGAAATATCTGTCAGTCGCTGATCCATCGCCTGAAAACGGTTTACCGTTGCCTCAGCGGTACTCAGCACCGTCTGCCTGGCAGGAATAGATTCAGGATTACTGGCTAACGCATTGGTAGCATTAAAGAAATTCTGTATCGCAGGCGAGACGCCAGCGGCCGGATCAGCCACCATATTATCAATCTGCTTCATCGATGTGAGATAAGTAGATAGGTAGCTTGCCTGTGTCTGCTCCTGGCGAACCTGAGTGGTCAAAAATTGATCGTAATTTCGCACCACACCGGTCACGTCGACCCCTTGACCTACAAAACCGGCGCCCGTCGCCTGCGCTGCACGAGAGTTGACCAGCATAGTCTGCCGTGAATAACCGGGCGTATTGGCGTTGGCGATGTTGTGCTGTGTCGTGCTCAAAGCAAACTGGGCGGCATTCATCCCGCTCAGTGACGCGCTATATATATTGCTTCCCATGATATTCCCCTTGGCAACCTACCGACTCGTACATTCAGTATATCGGCACAGCCTGCAAAACCTTTAGGAGATTAGCCCAAATTCATCTGCTTCATCACGCTAACCAGCTTTTCGGCATATTTTGGATCCGTTGCATAACCTGACTTTTGCAACGCCTGCGCCATCCCTGCCGGACTATTTGATTGCTGCATCACACCGGCATAACGCGGATTGTTGCTCATCATGCCTGCATAATCATTAAAGGCTTCCGTGTAAGAGGAATAGGCGCGAAACTTCTCGACTTGATGTATCGCGACGCCATTTTTATACTCGGTGGTCATCACGTCAGCCACTTTCCCGTGCCAGGCGCCATTGGCTTTAATACCGAACAGATTGTAGCTGCTGCTGCCATCGGGCATCGCAATCTCACGTTTTCCCCAGCCGCTCTCCAGCGCTGCCTGCCCCATAATCAATTGCGGCGGGACTCCACTCGACTGACTGGCCTGTATGGCATGCGGCAGCATCTTACTGACAAACTCCTGCTGCGTACTCGCATTGAATGCGGATGGTACAGCAGCGGGTGCGAGAGGAGCAATTGCCGGCTGAGACTTTGGCGCCTGCGCTGATGGCTGAGTACCCGGTGTGATAGTCTGGGGCATCGTTAAACCTGTCCGGCTCAACTGCTTGACCAGCATATCGGCCAAACCAATCCCTTTGCTTGACATGCTCTGCGACAATTGCTGATCGAGCATGCCGGTAAACATCCGCGTCTGATCGCTGTCCATCATGCCGTCCTGCGGCGTGGCATCGCGCATGCTTTTGAGCATCATGTTCATGAATACCGACTCAAACTGCTGCGCGGCGACTTTGAGTGCCTGATCCGGTGAACTTTTCGCCTGCGCCTTTAATTGTGCGAGCGATTGTCCATCGATTGCCAGACTCGCAGCGGCATTGACTTGGCTTGCCATTTAGATCACCTCCAACTCGGCATGCAGCGCGCCTGATGACTTCATCGCCTGCAAAATGGCCAGCAAATCCTGCGGCGTTGCACCAATGGCATTCAACGCCTTGACCACCTCGCTTAAAGATACACCTTTGGACAGCTCCACCAGCCCCCCCTTATCGCTTTTGACATCAATCGTGGTTTTATCGGTAACTACCGTTCTGCCGTCTGAACGCGCGTTAGGCTGACTGGCTGTACTGTCGGTATTGATCACCACCGTCAGATTGCCGTGCGCGACCGCACAAGCATCGAGCGTGACCGCCTGATTCATCACAATCGAACCCGTGCGCGCATTGATGATCACTTTGGCAATCCCTTGCGCTTGGTTAATTTCAAGGTTCTCAATTCTGGAAATAAAGGCGACCAGGCCATTCCCCTGCGGTGCACGCACCTCTATCATCCGCCCATCCTGTGCTACGGCGATATCGGGGGCTATTTGACTGTTAATCACATCAACGATGCGTGTCGCAGTTGTAAAATCATTGCTGCGCAATTCAAGGTGAATAAACTCGCCCTGCCCTAATAACGTCGGCACAGCTCGCTCAACCGTCGCACCGGCCGGCACACGCCCCACACTCAAATGATTGACCTGTACGGAGGCCCCGCCCGCAGAAGCTCCCACGCCGCCCACCAGCACATTGCCCTGCGCCATCGCATAGACTTGACCATCGGCACCTTTGAGCGGCGTCATCAATAACGTCCCGCCGCGCAAACTTTTGGCGTTACCCATGGAGGAAGCGGTCACATCGATCGTTTGACCTGGTTTTGAAAATGGCGGCAAACTAGCCGTCACCATTACGGCCGCGACGTTTTTGAGCTGCAAACTCGTCCCCTGCGGTAGATTCACGCCCATTTGCGAGAGCATGCTGATGATGCTCTGCACCGTAAAAGGCGTTTGCGTCGTCTGATCGCCGCTGCCATCCAACCCCACGACCAAACCATAGCCTAGCAATTGGTTGTCCCGTACGCCCTGAATGCTCGCCACATCTTTAATGCGATCTGCGAAGGCTGTAAATGGCAACAGCAACAAAAGCACAGCAATAATTTTTTTCATCCGTTAAACCTCTATCCTGCTTCTAGAACGGCAGCACCGACATGAAGAAGCGCCCGAGAAATCCCAGCGAACTCGCATCATTCATAAACTGGTTCATGGCGCCTGCATTTTTATACTCGATATGCGCATCGGCAACTTGGCTGGACTGCACCACATTCAAGTTGGAAATGCTCACCGGATTGATCACACCGGAAAAACGGATGAACTCTTCGTTTTGATTTAACGCCACTTGCTTTTCACCGCTCACCAGCAAGTTACCGTTGGCCAGCACTTCAATTACCGTGACCGCAATCGTCCCGGTCAGCGTCTCACTCGCAGCGCCGTTACCCGAGCTTGCCGTCTTATTACTGCTGCTGCTGTTAATTGAGATCGGATTGATAAGCGAAGTGAGTGCTGCCGCAGCCCCCCCGTTCGCCGCATAATTACGCCCCACACTCGGCGTCCCTGCCGCAATGGAATTGGCGCTGGTGGAACCATCGCTGGCTTTGCGGCTCCCCGAGGTCGTTTCAGCAATATTGATGGTCAGAATATCACCGACATTGCGCGCACGTTTATCCTCAAACAAAGGACGTTCATTAATACCGGCATGAAAAATCGCACCGTCTGCGGGTACTACAACCACCGGCCTGACAGGTTTCACCGTCATCGGCTGCTGAATGCGGGTTGGTGGCGTGCTAATGCTGCAACCTGCGATCGAGATGGCGATACAGAACAGACCACACACCCGGCTAATGACATCCATTTTTTTATTGCTCCACTGCTCTGCCATGACGCTCATTCCCGATAAATGCGACAAACCCATTACATTTGTGATAATTTTTGCAGCATCTGATCAGAGGTGGTGATCGATTTTGAATTGATTTCATACGCGCGTTGCGTCTGTATCATATTCACCATCTCTTCGACCACATTGACGTTAGAAGTTTCAACGTAATTCTGACTCAGCAAACCACTGCCGTTCGTGCCGGGCACATTGGTGCTGGGCGTGCCGGAGGACGCCGTTTCCTGATAAAGATTTTCACCCTGAGCCATTAAACCGGCCGGATTGATAAAAGTCGTCACTTGCATGCTGCCCACCTGTACGGGCGCTGCAACACCGGGCTGCGTGACCGACACCACGCCATCCCGTCCTATCGTCACGGTAATGGCATTAGCCGGCAGCGAAATCGCAGGTTGCACGGGAAAACCGCTTGCTGTGACCATTTGTCCCTGAGCATCGCGCTGAAATGAACCGTCGCGTGTATAGCCGGTTGAACCGTCCGGCATCAACACCTGAAAAAATCCACTGCCGTTAATTGCCACATCCAGCTGATTACCGGTCTGCTGCAAATTACCCTGCGTATGTATCCGCTCAGCAGCGACGGGCCTGACACCAGTACCAATCTGCAAACCAGAGGGAATCTGAGTCTGCTGAGATGACTGAGCGCCCGGCTGACGAATCGTCTGATACAGCAAATCTTCGAATACCGCGCGCGAACGTTTGAACCCATTGGTACTGACGTTGGCCAAGTTATTGGCGATTGTATCCATCTGGGTTTGCTGCGCATCCAGCCCGGTTTTTGAAATCCACAAAGAACGTATCATGACTTTTTCCTTTAAATATTGATAGCAGCGAAAAAATTACAACTGGCTACTTATCCTGCAATACTCATTATCGAACTTGCCTGCTTGGCATTGTTATCCGCCGTCTGCAGCATTTTCATCTGCATATCAAATTTACGTGCCAGTGAAATCATATTGACCATCATCTCGACTGTGCTCACGTTGCTCCCCTCAAGATTGCCCGGAGCAATTTCCGTCTTAGCATCGGCAGGTGCTGTCGAACCATCCTTCATGCGAAACATACCATCCCCGCTACGCTCCAACTTAGCGACATCAGGATTCACCAGCTTTAAGCGCCCGACCACCACCACCGACGTCGCCTGATTTCCTTCAGGAACCGTCGAAATCGTGCCATCCTTAGCAAATGTGAGCTGAGTACCGGGCGGAATGGTGATCGGACCCGAATCGCTCAACACATTAAGCCCGTTACGCGTTTGCAACACACCACTGGAACTGATCTGGAAACTGCCATTGCGCGTGTAGGCCTCCTTACCGTCAGGCCCCTGAACAGCCAACCAACCAGTGCCGTTGACCGCGACATCAAGAGAGCGCCCGGTCGGCTGAAAAGCGGCAGGCGTAAAATCGAACCCCGCCGTTGAATCGACCACAAAGGCGCGCGTTGGCAATCCTTCACCGACCAGAGGCACGGCGCGAAATGTATTGAGCGTCGCGCGAAATCCCGGCGTGTTGGTATTTGCCAGATTCTCAGATACCGCAGCTTGCTGCTGCAGCACATGAGATGCACCGGTCATCGCGGTATAGATTAACTTATCCATTTCTAACCCCTTTTATCTGCCGAGCAGCACACGGACCGACTACCACTTACCACTCACCTGTTTATCTTAAGCTTGTGATTGTTTGCAGCAGTGAATCCTGCGTCTTAATGGTCTGCGCATTAGCCTGATACACGCGTTGTGCCGTGATCATATTGACCAGTTCAGCCGTCAGATCGACGTTGGAATCCTCTGTTGCTGATGCTTGCAACATCCCCAAACTACTCGAGCCCGGCGTACCCGTCGTAGGGCTACCTGAAGCGGATGTTTCCACCCACTCGTTGTTACCAACCGGTTGTAAACCTTGCGGATTGATAAAATTGGTCAGCGTAATTTGCCCGAGCGCACGGGACTGACCGTTCGAATAACGTCCCAGTATCGTGCCGTCGGTACCGGTACTGGTTGAATTGAGCTGGCCCGAAGTATAACCATTCTGTGTCAGCGTATTCACACCAAAATTACCACCAAACTGAGTCGTACCGGCAGCTAACGAATTAAAATCAAACGTAATGGTTTGAGGGGACGTCGTGATCGTTGAAACAGGATTAAATGAAGGCGTGGTCACTTTACCCAGCGTTGCGCCCGCCGTCGAGCCCGCACCCGCTGTCAATGTACTTAAAGTACCCGTAGGACTAAAACCCAAGGTGGCAAATGGTGTAGCAGTTGTCGCAGGCGCCACAATAGGCGGCACCAGCACATTGTCTATCGTCAGATAAGTATTCCACAAATTGGAAGGCGCATTGGTTGTTGCCGCTGCGGCTGCCACAACACCCGCAGCGGCCGGCGTCACAGCAAGCGTAGTTGCATTGGTCACACCGGTTATTGTATAAGTCGTACCAGCCAGCGTCACCGTGTTACCAACAGCCAGCCCCACCGTCGATCCCACCGTCATCACGGTATCCGCAGCGGCAAATGAGCCATTCCCCACAGTTGCAATCGGCTGGCGCGCAAAATACATGGTTCCCACGTGACTTGCGCCCAGGCTGTCAAATACCGATAGGGACGTCGAACTGGTATATGAAGTCGGATCTATCGTGCTGAAAGCCGCCGTCGCGGGTACCGCGGCGCGAGAATCCAGATTGGCACCCACCGTCGTAGTGGTAGTCATGACCGGCGCGAGATTGGTCGAGGTAATTTTTAGCGGCACGGTCTGTTTCACGATTGTACCTGCCGCATCAGCCAGATAACCTGAAACGATATGCCCCTGATTATTGACTACATTACCGGTCTTATCGACCTGAAACTGACCGTTGCGACTGTATAAAACAGCGCCTGCCGCATCAGTTAGACGAAAAAATCCCTGTCCGCTAATAGCCGTATCCAGAGGATTATTGGTATTCGTAATATTGCCCTGAGTAAACTGCTGAGCGACAGCCACAAGCTTCGTGCCGGTCCCAATCGGCATCGCGCCTGAACCTGACAGGGACGCTGCAAACATGTCTGCGAATTGCGCCTGCGACTGTTTAAAGCCGACCGTACTGGCATTAGCAACGTTATTTCCGATGGTGTCCAGATGCCTAGACGCCCCATTTAATCCGCTCAATCCTTGTTGAAAACTCATGTTTTTCTCCCGACCTTAAAGAATTTGTTTAACTTGAGCCAACGCGACCTTCTGCATCTGCCCTACGCTCAATTCCACGCCCTGCGAACCCTGCGTCACACTTCCCACAATACCGTATTCCAGCCCGGTCGCAGCAACCGTGTTGCTCGCCTGAGTCGACGTGACTGCAAACGTGTATTGTCCATCAGGCATCACATTTCCGGCACTATCTTTACCGTCCCATTGAAACTTAACGATCCCCGCGGGCTGCGCACCCAGATCAATTGTGCTAATCAGTACGCCTGACGCATCCGTCACGGAGACTTTGTTACTTTCGGCGGCCGAGGCAAGCTCGAAGCCCCCCAACCCGACACCCGCTTTCAAATCCATGCCATTACCCGTCACCAGCACGCCACGCCCGATCATCGTCGCAGCCTGCAAAGTCTGGTTAGGTGTCATACTGGCACTCAATGCCTGAAGCGTAGCATTAAGTTTATCAATCCCGCTGACCGTACTGATTTGCGCCATCTGGGACGTCATCTGAGCATTGTCCATCGGATTGAGCGGATCCTGATTTTTCAACTGAGTCACAAGCAGCTTCATAAACCGATCCTGAGACGCCGCCGCTGACGTCGCAGACGCTGTCGAAGTACTCGAAGTTCCATTGAGTGCGGCAAAAACGGCACTGGTGTTGCTTGCATTCGTAGTGGCAGTAACCATGATTTTTCCTATCAGTCGTTAATCTTCAATCGTTAATCCAATTCGCTATTGCCCGATCGTCAGCGTCTTTAACAACAGTGTTTTAGAGGTGTTGAGCACATCCACATTATTCTGATAAGCGCGCGAAGCGGAAATCATATTGACCATCTCATCGACCACGTTCACATTAGGCATCGAAACATACCCCTTAGCATCCGCCATCGGATGTTTGGGATCATAGACAATTTTCATAGGAGAAGTGTCTTCAGCAACCCGCACCACCTTAACGCCCTGCACATCCGTGCTACCCATCGGTGTTGCAGAAAACACTACCTGCTTGGCGCGATAAGGCTTGCCGTCCGCTCCCGTGGTACTGTCCGCATTTGCGAGATTACTCGCAACCACGTTCAAGCGCTGGGACTGCGCAGCCATACCAGAACCTGCGACATTAAAAATATTAAACAAAGACATTGTCTTCCCCCTCGTTTAGATTAACCTTGCAGCGCAGCGAGCATATCTTTCAACTTATCGCCGGTAAATTTCACACTGGCTTCATAGCGCAATGCATTGTCTGCAAACTGCGCGCGTTCCACATCCATATTAACCGTATTACCATCAGCACTAGGCTGGTCCGGGCGACGATACTGCACGGGAGCGCCCATAATCTGTCCGCCAGCATTACCTTCTAAATGCATCGCCGAACTCGTCGCCATCGGCAATTTCACGGAAGTACCAGCCAGCGCGTTTTGCAAAGCACTGGCGAAATTAATATCTCGCGCTTTGTAACCCGGAGTATCGGCATTGGCAATATTAGACGCCAGCAACTCCTGACGCGCACCACGCAAACTCAACGCCGTCTGATTAAAATGCAGCGACTCATCTAATTTACTGATCAATTACCCCTCCTGTTCGGCAGTTACAACTTGCATGGCTTGCATACTACGCCGAAATTAAAAATTAGTAACAAATGATTAACGGCAACTTTCCCCCTCAATTCTTTGCCAACATGCCCTTCCCTTATCCGTCCGCTGCAAGCACAATGTCGCCATGAAAACTTTACTGCTTATCATCTACCTGCTGTGCTACTCGTTAGCTTCAGCCGCACCGCAACAGGATCACGCTCAGCTTCGAGCCGCAGCTGCGGCTTTAGTTCAACAGCAAACAGCGTACCTGCCCGGAAAAGTCACCTTTATGGTCGATGAAATCGACAAGCGCATCAGTCTGCGCCCCTGCAGCAAGATCGAAGCCTTTTTGCCGCCCGGCACACAATTGACCGGCCGCGTTTCAATCGGCGTACGCTGCACTGAAACGGGCGGATGGAGCACACTCATCCCAGTACAAATCAAAATCACCCGCGAACTGCTGGTAAGCGCACACGCGCTCACACTCGGCCAGATCGTACGTGAAACAGATTTAGCCCGCTTACAAACCGAAACCACCCTCAATTCAGGCATCACCGATGCGAGCCTTATCGTCGGAAAAGTACTTCGCTACAGCGTCGCCGCAGGCTATATTTTGCGCGAAGACATGCTGCGCCCACCTTACAGCATCAAACAGGGGCAAACCGTTAATCTCTCCATTCAAGCCAACGGCTTTACCCTCAGCAGTTCAGGCGTTGCGCTAAACAATGCCAGCGAAGGTGAAACCGTTCAGGCACGCACCAGCTCGGGACGCGTAATCAGCGGCACAGCCAGTGCAGACGGCGTAATTCTGATCAATCCTTAACTAGGATCGCCGCAACCCCCATTAAATCAGCCCGGCGGCGCAATCCAATGCCGATAACGCATCTGCAATCAGGTGGGAAATCGAATGTTGTGCAGCCGCATCGCTGATCTGCCGCGCACTAAGACAAAGTCGCAACGCGCTCACAGGTGTGCCATCGCGCGTGCCGCAGGAAACCGGCTGACCGAACTGACAGCGCGGCGCACCCGTCTTGAGCGTTTGCAACTGACGATACACCAGCCGCGTTTGTTCGCGATCAAGCCACCCGGCCTTAGCCTTGAGCAAAAAGGGAAAGATCGTCGGCAGATGGTCCCAGTTCGGCACGAGCTGCAGGCCCGTGCGATCCGGCAAGATAACGGCTAAGGGTTCAAAACGTTCATCCTGTGCCAGTCTCGCCCCGATGGCGTCTTTAAAATCGGTCAAAAATTCGACGATCACGGCCTGTGGCACCGCATGAAAACGGCGTAACTCGACTAAAGCGGCTTCCCAGCGCAGCAACAACCCTACGCCCAAAAATTCCGGCTCGACAGCCTCATTGGTATGAAATGCCGCAGGCAGCAACAAAGCCGCCGAAAAAGAGGGGCCGGTAAAAAATTTCGACCCGGTAATCGCCACCATAAACCCCTGCTGCAGATAAGCGCGCAAGGTTATCGGCGAGAGTCTGAGCTGACAGGCATCGACCAGTACCGAAACACGGTCGGCATACGCTTGCGCTAAGCGCATCAGACAAGCAATACCCGGCGCGACGAGCCCCGTTTTGGATTGATCCACCATCACCAGCAACACGCGTTCCCCCCGATCGACCGCTGCAGCGACCCGCGCGCTCACCTCTTCGTCAATTGCGTCCAGCAGGCGCGGCGCACCGTCATTTTCCCGCAAGGCCACCAGATCAATCGCGCAAGCTGTGGCCAGCAAGGCGGCTTTTACACCGCTGCCCGTCTCCTCCTCCTCGACCATCACGACCCTGAGCGGCTGTGCGCCACGGGCATAACCCGCCGCAAGACAATGCGCGTCGGTACCGGATGCGGCGAACTGCAATTGCACATTCGAATCCGCTAGCTGCAATAGCAACGCCTCCCGCATGCGCTGCATCTGAGATAAACAGCAGGCGTCAAATTCTCCGTTTTTTCTCGCCGCCAGGAGCGCATTCCGCACCCGTGAGGCGGCAATAAATCCGTCCTGCGAGATCGTCGAGGCAGTAGAAGAACCAAACGAAAGCAACCCAGGGTCAGGATAGGTGCGACAGCCGTATTTATTCAGCCCCGTCACAGGATCGAGCGCAATGCGTGCGTCTCCTCCGGACACCAGCAACTGCGTCACATCGGGAAACGCAGCGGGGTAAATATCGTACTTTTCTAATTTCACGTTAATGTTTGCCCGCCGCATGCAGCAGCATCTGGCGAAACGCCGCAAACACCTTGTGCATCTGAGGCTGCTTATAGGGAAATGTATCGACAGGATCAATCGCGTGCACAATCATGCAACTGTCGATTTCAAAGATCAGCAAACGGCCATCCGCCGTCTCGGCGCAATCAACGCCTAGGTAATCAAGCCCTGCCCGCTCGTTGATCGCACCAAATGCGCCGGCGTGCCGCAGCGCGAACTCGTCATCGAACTGAGCCATAAACCGTGCCTCTTCAGCGCGTTTTTCGGCACTCTCGGCCATGCCCGCATTAAGATAATGGATCATCCAGTGATCCGAAATCCCCATGTGACACACATAGGGCGCGCCCTCGATCAGGACTATCCGGTATTTACGATACTGACCGTCTATGCTGCGATAATCGACGAAACGGGACACATAAAACTCATCCTGCGCCATCTGGGCCAGATAGCCGCCCAACGCTGCTGCATCATCGAGCTTTTCCAGCCCCTTCCCCGCGTGAGAGTCAACAGGACGCACGATGACCGGAAAATCGCCATCGCCCAACACGCCAGGCATCATAAGTTCACCGCAACTGATACGCTGCAATACGTCACGACTGAGGATCAGCGTAGCGGGCATTTCCACGCCCGAAATTCCGCTTAGCAGTGCGCTATTTTGATCGCGAGACAGGCGTGCAATACGCTCGGGACGATTGAGGACAGGACACGGCCAATGCTCAACCGCCCGGCGAATTTTCTCCAGCAATATCAGGTTTTGCCGCGACTCGGCAATGGCAATAAACAGCACATCATGGGGCGGCAAGACAGCCGGAAAATCAAGTTCCGGCGTCACATAGACCAGATTGAGTTCGACATCCAGCTCTTCTAGCAACAGCTCCAGTGGTGAGTTAGCCATCAAATCGCCTAACCCCATCACCGCCAGCAGCCTGATACACGCAGGCCGCGTATCCCGTGAAGAAACTGAATACACCTGCTGCTGCAAGACGGCCTGAAACTGCATTTCCAGCGCCAACTCGCGGTTTCCGCGCAACTGCAATACGGTGGATAAATCCATCAGCGCATAGGCATTAGCCGTACGAGGGTCAACCCCTGCGCGCGCAATCAGCGCCGTCCCCAGAGGGCCTAAATCCTCCCCTGACGTTGCCATGCGCATCAGGTGAGCCAGACCGATGAGCTGTTCATCCTTGTTCAATCTATCCGGCATAGTTATTCTCTTTCCAATGGCAAGTCGGCAGCAAATTTTAAGGTCGCCTCTATCAGTGCATCGATGTCGCACACCTGCGTGCGATGATTGACGATTGCCGCACGAATGGCGAGTTGCCCGTTAAGGGTGGTCGATGAGGGGGCGGCGATGCCGGATTCTTGCAGCGCCAGTACAATCTGTGCGTTATGCAGATCCGTGCTGCGATAACGGAAACACACGATATTTAAAGCCACCGGCGCTAACAATTCAAGCGTCGGCTCGGCCTCGATGCGCGTTCGCAAATACTGCGCCAGCGCACAGGTTTTTGAAATTACCCGTCCTAGCTTCTCAGCACCATAGACCTGCAAGGTAAACCAGGTTTTCAGTGCACGAAAGCCGCGCGACAAATCAGGACCGTAATCGCAAGGCCACGGGGAACCGGCTGCCATGCCGCGCACCTCGCGTTGCAAATAGGCCGCGGGGGAAGCAAAGGTATCGTGATGCAGCGTACCATCCCTGACCAGCACAAAGCCCGCATCATAGGGCACCTGCCCCCACTTATGAAAATCGAAAGCGATTGAGTCGGCGCGTTCTATCCCTTTCAATTGCTCGGCAATATCGGATGCCAGCATCCCCAGCGCGCCATACGCGCCATCGACGTGAAACCAGAGCCCGCAGCCCTTAGCAATCGAGGCAATCTCGTCCAGCGTGTCGATGGCTCCGACATCCACGGTGCCGGCGGTCGCTGCAATTAAAAAGGGCGTCATCCCGGCCGCAATATCGGCCGCAATCGCCCGTTCAAGCGCCACTGTATCCATCTGGAAATTCGCGTTCAGCGGAATTTTACGCAGCGCCAGCGTCCCGATCCCGGCCATATCCATGGCCTGAGCGATGCTGACATGCGCACTGGCCGACGTATAGGCGGTCAGATGACACGCAGCCGATAAACCCTCTACGCGCACAGCACGCCCCAGCATCGCTGTTCTTGCGACTAACACACTGATTAAATTGGCCATCGAGGTGCCAGTCACGAACAATCCGCTGGCTTCTGCCGGAAATGAGAATAAATCGCGCACCCAGCGCACTAACTGACGCTCCACTTCGACGGGAATTTGCTCTCTGCCACCCAAATTGGCGTTCAGTCCGGCGGCGAGCATCTCCGCCAACATGCCAACAGACGTCCCTCCGCCGTGCACCCAGCCCATGAATCCCGGATGCGCGTTCCCGATCGCATAGGGCAAGATATCCTGCATAAAGGTCTGATGGGCAGCGGATAATTCGCCAGCTTGAGACGGCATCGGCTGATAAAAAACGTCGCGCACTTCGGGTGGAATCGGCTGCCAGACCGGCCGATCGCGCAAATTTTCCAGATAATCGAACATATCATCGAGCATGCGATGACCTTGACGGCGAAAATCCTGCCAATCCTCCGGCTCCAGCGTTTCATCAGATATATTTAACATGCCTCTCCCAAGCCGCCTCTCGCGCGCAGCCAGCCCTCGCCGCAAGGCCAACATTATACACAGGCTAGCTTTTCTGAAAAAAACCGATAATCACTGACTGTTCGTCTACAATTATTGGATTATTTTTCAGGCGCAATTAAAAATTTTCTAACAATTGTAAATTTTGCTAAAGTTTTACGGGTATCATCCGATAAAGAGGACATCGCGTACAAACTTAGTAGCGTCAGATTGAGAGGATTACCGTGAAAATTGACAAACCAAGCAATTCGCCACCTGCGGGACTGATGAATGAAACTAGCGCGCGAACACCCAGCGCTAAGAGCAGTCCGGCAGCACAGGAACCCGGCACCAGCGTATCACTAGGCTCGACAGCGTCTCAGCTCTCCAAAATGGAAGCGTCCATGTCGAACACCCCGGTGATCGATGCAAACAAAGTCGCACAGATCAAACAGGCCATCAGTGAAGGTCGCTTTCAGGTCAATTCCGGCGTCATCGCAGACCGACTGATTCAGTCTGTTCGCGATCTGATCAGCAGTCAGGCGTAAATCTTGTCGCACGCCGACCACACAACGTTAATGACCGCCTTCTCGGACGAGCGGTTGGCTGTTCGCGGTTTTGTCGACCTGCTGCTGCAAGAGCAAAGTCTGCTCACCGAGAACAGCATCGATCCGCTGCTGATCCTTGCCGAGAAAAAATCAGCGGAGGCCGTGCGCCTGAATGAACTGGCTGAATCCCGCCGGCGGCTGCTGGAAAAATACGTGGGCGTCCTCAGCAGCGCAGCGATTCAGTCCTGGCTTGAAGCACATAATCACGAGTGTCTACTGATCTGGCAGGAAATCTGCACGCTGGCCGCGCAGGCAGGTCAACTCAACAACGTTAATGGCGAATTGATACAAATGAAATTGCGCCACAATCAACAGTCACTCACTGCACTTACACGGGCAGTGAGTCAGGCGAACCTGTACGGACCGGACGGCCAAACCAATTTTTCCGCAGGCACAGGCCGCTCGCTCGGCAGCGTTTAGTTTTTCACCGTTGGCGCCGCTTTATCAACCGGCTTTTCCTGAGCCGGTGACTTAGCAGGCTCTGAAGGCTT
The DNA here is from genome assembly GCF_000145255.1 of Gallionella capsiferriformans ES-2. NCBI lineage: Bacteria > Pseudomonadati > Pseudomonadota > Betaproteobacteria > Nitrosomonadales > Gallionellaceae > Gallionella > Gallionella capsiferriformans. Next base: position 1,097,052 of record NC_014394.1, on the reverse strand, counting down.
AGCCGGCTCTACGGCAGGCGAGCTTTCCGCACTATCGGTCAGACGGTCAAACTCCGGTGACAAAATCGTAATTGATACCCGCCTGTTTTTAGCACGGTTCTCAGGCGTGTCATTAGCTACAACGGGCTGGTTAGCCGCCATACCGACAGCTGCCAGACGCTTTTCTGGAACACCATACGTGACCAGCGTTCTGACAACACTGCTAGCGCGCCCTGAAGACAACTCCCAATTGGACGGAAACTGCGTCGTCTTAATCGGCACATCGTCGGTATGCCCTTCAACCTCGACCGATTGGTTCTCACGGCTTAGCACCACCGCGACTTGCTGCAACGTTTCCTGAGCGCCTGGTTGAAGTTTCTCCTCACCCTCGCGAAACAGCGTGCTCGCACTGATGTCAACCACTACACCGCGCTTAGTCTGATGCACCCCGACCAACCCCTGCGCAATCAACGGTCCCATCACCTCTCTCAAACTCGCATCGACCGCCTTCATCTGCGCTTGTATCTTGCGCTGCTGCTCGAGCATCCGCGCATCTCGCTTATCCACCAGCACCTTAAACAACTGCCCCTGAGTGCTAGGGACCACGGTAGCAGATGATTCTGAAAAAGCCGAATTCAGCGAATCACTGAAGGTTTTGTATTTGCCTTCATTGACGGATGAAATCGAATACATCACGACAAAAAAAGCGAACAGCAGGGTGACAAAGTCTGCATACGAAATCAGCCAGCGTTCGTGATTATCGTGCTCGGCACGTTTGCGACGGCGCGCCATATCAGTTCAGATAACTCTGCAGTTTAAGTTCGATATAACGCGGATTTTCCCCGTTGGCGATTGCCCCCAGACCATCGATCACCATGTCGCGCATATGCGTCTGCTGCATAATGATCGCTTTTAATTTATTGGCGACCGGCAAAAAAAGCAAATTAGCAAACGCCACACCGTATATAGTTGCGACAAAGGCGACCGCTATTCCGCTTCCCAGCTTGGATGGCTCTGATAAATTCTGCATCACGTGCATCAACCCCAGCACCGCACCGATAATCCCCACCGTCGGAGAATAGCCGGCCGCCGCTTCCCATACCCGCGCCGATTGCCAGCGCAACTGCTCCCAGGATTGAATATCCGTCTCCAGCACATCGCGAATTTTTTCGGCACTGTGCCCGTCAACTAGCAACTGCACACCCTTCTTCATAAAGGGATCCGCAATACCCGGAATGCGCGCCTCTAGCGCCAGCATCCCCTCCTTACGCGCCAGCGTCCCCCAACTGGTCAGTTGTAAAATCAAATCAGGGCCGGCGGATTTCGGTGTCGAGAAAGCCCATGCCCCCATTTTGATTGCCGTCAGAAATACCTTGGCGGAGCTTTGTACCATCACAGCCCCCAGCGTGCCGCAAAACACGATCAAAAAGGCGCTGCCTTGAAACAACACGCTAAGATTACTCCCTTCCAGAATCTGGCCGGACAGAATACCGACAATCGCGACCAGCAAACCCAGCAGTGTCAACTTATCCATCAATACCCTTTCAGCGAACCGCGCAGACGCAGCACCGCCTGACTATGCAATTGCGAGATACGGGATTCGCTGACACCGAATACTTCACCCACCTCACGCAAATTCAATTCCTGCTCATAAATCAACGCCATCAGCAGACGCTCACGCTCAGGCAGGACGTCGATCGCACGTGCCAACTCAGACTTAAAACGATCATCCTGCAGTAATGCCAGTGGATCCGTATCATTGGCGAATTCAAAACGCTCGAAAAAGTCCTCATGATCCTCATCTTGAAAATCTTCATAATAAATTAACTGTGCACCGCGCGATTCCTGCAGCATCTGCTGATATTCAACCAAAGATACCTCGAGCTCTTTAGCGATTTCCGTTTCATTGGGCGCGCGCCCCAACTTTTGCTGCAATCGACTGACGCCTTGTTCGATGCGCCGCATATCCCGACGCAAACTGCGCGGCAACCAGTCCGCACTGCGCAGTTCATCGAGCATGGCACCACGGATGCGTTGCGTCGCATACGTTTCAAACTGCGCACCGTGAATTTCGTCGTAGCGAGTTGCAGCATCGAGCAACCCCATCATGCCCGCTTGAATGATATCGTCTATCTGCACACTGTAGGGCAACTTGCTCATCATCTGATGGGCAATGCGCTTAACCAGAGGCGCATAATCCCGCAAACACTGATTTTTGTCCTGCAATCCAGAAGCGTTATACATAGGCCTTTAATATTAGTTAATCATTGTTTCCGGCGATCTGTCGTGCTGACGCGACAGCTGCCTAATCAGATTTTTCATCATCTGGGAAATGCCGCCTTCCATTTCATCCTGCCGCATCGTCTTTTGTAACACACTTTGTGACAGTGCAATGCACGATTTCGCAGAACTCGACGCTGGATAGGACTCCACCACCGAACGTGACAACTGGGTAGAACGCTTAAGCCTGTCATCTTGCGGAATGTAACCCAAATACTCTAACCGCGCCGCAAGTTTAGTTCTGGCAACTTTCTCCATATTGCCAAACACGAGCCTTGCCATTTCTTCATTAGCCACCTTGTTCACCACCACTTCAAAACGCAGACGTGCATTCTCCAGCGCCAGACGCTTGATCAGCGAATAACTCTCGGTGATACCGCTGGCCGTCGCATCCATCACCACAAGCACCCGGACGCCTGAGGCAAGACTGGCAGACACCGCACCTTGAGCCGAGAGCATCGCCGCATCCACCAGCATCACATCAACCCCTGCGCTGACTTCAGACAACACTTTTTCCATCCGCTTCTGCTCGACAGGCTTTAATTTTTCCAGCGCACGCATCAAACGGGATACCGGCAAAATCGCAAACCCCTTACCCGGCAGCAACACGTCCTGCAACTGACACTTACCTTGCACCACATCCAACAGGTCGTGCCGGGCAAACAGGCCTAAACTATCGGTTAAATTATTCGGTGCAGGATTTTCGTCCAGCACAAGCACATCGCGCCCGGCCGATGCCAGTGCGGTTGCCAGATTGAGCGTGACGCTGGTACGCCCCATGCCGGATTTACCCGCAACGAGCGTGATTACCTGCATTCGATTGCCCACCAACAGCCGCCGCAAGCCTTCGGCCTGATCATCCTCGCCCAGACGTTGCGTGCTGGTAAACTGCGCCAAAGACAATTCACCGGACTGCGCTAATTCCTCGGCATCCACATCAAAGTGCATAGGTCACCTCACCGGATGGGACAGCCGTATTACCCGAATCTGCCATAATCGTCGGAAATTCCAGCGCCTCAAGCGTGAAAGGCGTTTTCTCCTCCGCAGGCTTGAAAGCACGATGCAGCAATATGTCGATATTGACCAAATGCAAGTCTTCGGGCACCCGCTGACCGTTGGCCATAAAATACATCACCAGACGATGCCGTACCACGACATCGAGTATCGCGCCCAGATTAGCTGCTTCATCAAGCTTGGTGGCAATACAGCCAATGACCTTATTGCTGTAATACATGCGCACCACGTCTTCCAGCGTATCACCGCCGCTGGTGGAATTGAGCACCAGCAAACGCTGCACCCCGGCCGCATCGAACATGTCGCCCTGTTCGACGACCCGCTCATCGCGCTGCCCCATCCCGACGGTATCAATCAGCACCAGATGCTTATGGCGCAAAGCGGCCAGCGTCAGGCGCAAATCGTCCGCCCCTTTCACCGCGTGGACCGCGACACCGAGAATTTTTCCATAGATTTTGAGCTGTTCGTAGGCGCCGATCCGGTAACTGTCAGTGGTAAGCAGGGCCACTTTATCCGCACCATAGCGCACGACAGCACGCGCGGCGAGCTTCGCCGTCGTGGTGGTCTTTCCCACGCCGGTAGGACCGATCAGCGCATACACACCACCTCTGACCACGATATCATCGTCGATGCCCGCAACACGAAGATTTCGCTTCAATACCTGCTTAATCCAGGATTCGCCCTTTTCGTTCCCGGCGGGCATTTTATCGAGCAACTGACGCGCGAGCAGCGTACTGAACCCTGCATTGAGCATACGGCGCAACATCCCGGCGCGTTGCGGATCGCGCTGCTGCACATTGTTCCACGACAAGGTTTCAATCTGCTTTTGCAGCATGCTGTGCATGGACTTGATCTCGCCCAGAATCGCAGCTTCCCCGGCCGGCGTGGAAATAAAGGGTTGAGGAGGCTTGCTGATCAACGCCTCCTCAACGGGCTCAGCTGACTGCACTGCGGGCTGAACAACAGGCTGAGCCGGCGGCATGACGGGCTGCGGTTTGGCCTTATTACCCAGCTTGAGAAAAGGCTCATCATCGGCCTCCTCGGCTTCATACGCCTGATATACGCTGGCAATATCGACCGTCTTAGGCTTTGCCGGATGTTTCAATACAGGCGTACTCGCCGAAGACAAGCGCACCATTTCATCGTTCGCCATGGCGTGAATTTCCACGCCATGCTCGGTCTTGCGATTGGATAAAATGACAGCTTCTTCACCCAATTCGCTGCGTATCTCTTTGAGTGCCTCGCGAGCCGATGCGGCCGTGAATTTTCTGATATTCATGCGTTTCCTCCTACCAGTGACGTAACCCGGATCGTTTTAAAGTCCGGCACTTCATCATGTGAAATAACTCTTAAATTGGGTACGGTGCGCTTCAAGAAGCGCGCCAGCAGATCTCGCAACTGCGCGGGAACCAGCATCACCGTCGGCAACCCCATCTGCTCCTGACGTTGCACCGCTGCACGTGACTCATTGAGCACCGTGTCGGCCAGCCCCGGCTCTATCCCCATGCCGTTCTGACTTGCCTGCATCGCTTGCATCAGAATATGCTCCAACTCCTTATCCATACCGATCACCTGCAACTCCTGCGCTGACGGATAGTACTGCTGCACGATGGCAGGACCTAGCGCCACGCGCACCAGTACAGTGAGCTGATAAGGATCTTGTGTCCTTGACGCATTATCAGCCAATGTCTCGGCAATCGTTCGCATATCGCGGATATGCATCCCATCATCGAGCAGATTTTGCAGCACTTTTTGTACTGTGCCTAACGGCAATGACTTGGGCACCAGGTCTTCAACCAATTTTGGCGCAAATTTCCCCAGATGATCGAGCAACTGTTGCACCTCCTGACGGCCCAGCAATTCGGCAGAACGCGTACTGAGCAAATTGCTCAGGTGAGTCGCCACCACCGTACCCGGATCCACCACGGTATAACCCATAATCTGCGCCTGATCACGCAAAGCTGCCTCAATCCAGATCGCCGGCAATCCAAAAGCCGGATCCCGCGTCGGCGTACCAATCAATTCCCCCGTCACACTCCCCGGATTGATCGCCAGCAACTGGTGAGGATAGGCATCGCCACTGCCGATTTCAACCCCCTTGAGGGTGATGCGATAGGCATTCGGACGCAGATCGAGATTGTCACGAATATGCACCGAGGGCGGCAAAAAACCGATATCCTGCGTAAATTTTTTACGTATTCCTTTGATCCGGCGCAACAAATCACCGTCCTGCGCCTTATCCACCAGTGTGATCAGCCGGTAGCCGACCTCCAGCCCCAGTACATCGACTTGTGCGACGTCTTCCCAACTGGCGTCAGTCGCCTCAGTGATAATCGGGGTCGCGGCAACCTCGGCTTTTTCCTTCTCCACCCCTTTTTCTGATTTTTTCGACAAATTGTAGGCCAGCCACATCATGCCGCCTGCCAACAATAAAAAAGAGAAATGCGGCATGCCAGGGATCATTCCCATCATGCCGATGATAGCCGCCGTTAACATAATCAACTGCGGCTGCTTGAACAACTGCCCCATCATTTGTTCGCCGATGTTCTCTTCGGTGGACACCCGACTGACCACCACACCGGCTGCGGTCGAAATCACCAACGCTGGAATTTGCGCAACCAGACCGTCACCGATCGCGAGCAAAGTATAACGACTGGCAGCAGTTGAAATATCCATATTGTGCTGCAACACACCGACGATCAAACCGCCGATGAGATTGATGAACAAAATTAAGATACCGGCGACGGCATCACCTCGTACGAATTTACTCGCACCGTCCATCGCACCGTAAAAGTCCGCCTCCTGACCGATTTCAGCACGCCGCTTGCGGGCTACATCCTCACCGATCAAGCCGGCATTCAAATCCGCATCGATCGCCATTTGCTTACCCGGCATCGCATCCAGCGTAAAGCGCGCACCCACTTCGGCAATACGTCCGGCACCCTTGGTGATAACCATAAAGTTGATCACAACCAAAATCGCAAAAACGACGATACCGACGGCATAATTTCCGCCTACTAGGAACAGGCCGAACGACTCGATCACCTTACCGGCGGCATCGCCCCCCTTGTGACCTTCAAGCAGCACCACGCGCGTAGATGCCACGTTCAGCGACAAACGCAACAGGGTCGTGATCAGCAAGATGGTCGGGAAGGACAGAAAATCCAGCGCTTTAGTCGTATTCATGCTGATGAGCAGCACCATCACCGCGATCGCGATGTTAAAAGTGAACAGCACATCGAGCAGCATCGGCGGCAGGGGCAGCACCATCATCGCTAATATCAGGATGATCAGAATGGGGCCTGCCATGCTGCGCAGTTTTATGCTGGCTTTCAAAAAGGCAGCGATAGCGGTCATATTCATGCGACAGCCCCGGGATCTAACTCAACCGGCACCGGCAGACTACCCGGCTGATCAGGCCGCACACCACCGTCTGTGTTGTAGCGCTTTAACTGATACACATAGGCCAACACCTCGGCCACTGCTGTGTACAACGCTTCAGGAATAGCATCACCGATTTCGGTATGCTTGTGCAGCGCACGGGCCAACGGCGGCGCTTCGAGTATCGGCACATTATTTTCCTGAGCGATTTCACGAATGCGATGAGCGATCAGATGAGAGCCCTTAGCTACCACGACAGGTGCACTCATACCCTTGTCGCTGTACTTCAAGGCCACCGAGTAGTGAGTTGGGTTAGTCACCACCACATCGGCAGTCGGAATGGCTGACATCATGCGACGGCGCGCCGCTTCTCGCTGCATGCTGCGAATACGCCCCTTGACCTCAGGATTACCATCGGTTTCCTTAGACTCCTGACGAATTTCTTCTTTGGTCATCATCAGCTTTTTGTTGTGGCTCCACAACTGGAATGGCACATCAATCGCCACGATCAACAGCATGCCGCTCACAATCGCCAAAAAACTGCCGCAGACCAGATAGCCCGTCTGCGAGATGGCGGTTGTCACCGATAAGCTCGCCAGTTGTATCACATCATCACGATGATGCCAGATAACCCAGGTTGCCACCCCCCCCACAATCGTCGCCTTGCCGAGTGCTTTTACCAGCTCAACCAGAGAATTGGTCGAAATAATGCGACCAATACCGGTAATCGGATTCATACGGGAAAATTGCGGCACCAGCGCTTCGGTACTGAACAGCCAGCCGTTCAAAATCAGCGGCGCGCCGAGTGCCGTGATCAACATCATCAGCAACACCGGCGCAAAGGTAATCAGCATATCCATGGAAAGGTCATACAGGCGCGGAATCATCAATTCCGGCTTAAAAACAACATCTTGGTTAAAGATTAAGGCGTCATGCAACAGCCGAACCATATGCGCATTGAGCGACGCTCCCATAAACCACAGCGTAGCACCGCCTGCCAATAAGATTGAAAATGTCGATAACTCAGTCGAACGCGCGACTTGACCTTTTTCCTTCGCCTGGTCAAGTCGCCGCTGTGAGGGCTGTTCTGTTTTTTCTAGATCGCTGTCTTCTGCCATGTTGGGCTCCGCTGGTAGTGCGGATTATACGCAAAACAGCAGTACTTAAGCAGAAGAATAAGCAGGGAATCAGCTTGCTTTTCAATACGTTCAGTGCAGAACGTAAAGTAGATATGCAAGACTCGTGACCTCTAAAGGTGGCCTGCAGTCCGCAAAAAGCGGACCGCGACCTGCAATCAGTTCAATATAATGCGATTTCGCCCGCTCTCCTTAGCTTTATAGAGATTATCATCAGCAAGCTTCAGCATATGATCAAGGCTTTGTGAAACCAGCCTTGTAATGCCAATACTGACCGTATAGTTGACCGCTGTTTTCCCGAACATTGCCGCTGATTGTTCAACCTTGACGCGAAAGGCCTCACAGCGGGCGTACGCCTCGTCCGCATTGACAAAGAGTATAAAAAATTCCTCACCGCCCACACGAGCCACCAGCTCGACATTGAAATGCGCACTCAGCAGCGTAGCAAAATGCTTGAGTACGACGTCTCCACCATCATGCCCGTACACGTCATTAATTTTCTTGAAAAAATCGATGTCCATCACCGCAGCCGCCAAGGGCGTACCCGCACTGACCGCTGCTTCGAACAATACGCTTCCCTGCTCGAAAAATGCGCGGCGATTAAACAGGGCCGTCAGATAATCGTGATAAGCAATATAGCGAACCGACTCCAGACTTTCCTGCATCTCCAGGTTTTGATTGACGCGGCATGCCAGCTCCTCATAACCAAAGGGCTTGCAAATAAAATCATTCGCACCCAGTTTGAGAAACTGTGCGGACATACGCGGATTATTGCTGCCCGACATGCCGATAATAGCCAACCTGTCTTTCGCTATCTTGCGACGTACTGCGAGTAAAAAATTAAATCCGTCCATCACCGGCATTTCGTGATCAAGCAATACCAGCTTGATATCTTTATGCTCAAATAATACAGCCAGCGCTTCTTCGCCATCACACGCCGTTAACACATCAAAGCCCTGCGTATTGAGCATCCCGGTTACGATCGCGCGCATGCTTTGCGAATCATCAACGACCAGCACTCGTCTCCCGCGGTTTTTGAACAGCCGCCCCACCAACTCGACAATATACTCATACGAATTAATGCTATTTTTGAGGACATAATCGATGACACCGCAATTCATAATCCGTTCGTGCAGCTGCGCATCAAACATACCGGTCATCGCAATAACAGGAATTTTGGCATTCACCAGTGCATCAATCACCTCACCGCGAGGCGCATCCGGCAGATTCAAATCACTCACCGCGACAAAAAACGGATATTTGTTTTCCGCGATAATCGCATTCACCTGAGCCAGATTCATCGCAATCAGGACATGGCATCCCCAGCGATCAAAGAGCATTTTGGCGGCCATTTGAGCCAGCGCGCGCTGATCTTCGACCAGCAGCACATGAAAACCTGAACTACCAGCGGGCAGCGATGGGCGGGACGTCGTACGTGTCTTAGTCATAAAATAGTATTAAATTTGGAAACTTACACGGCGGCGGAATTGACGACACCAACGTAAGCTGCGACTTCCGATCCATTACCCGAGTATTGCAGAGCGCTACACATATTATCGAGCAAAGCGATGCCACGCCCGTGCCGCTGTACATTGCGTTTAATATCCGCCAATTCCAAGAAATTAAAGCCGTCACCGCTATCCTTCATGGAAACCTTCAGGCATCCACAACTCAATTTATCCAGACGAATAAAAATCTGCCCCTGCTCGAGCTCTGCTAAACGTGCCGCACGCTCCACGAAATAGGTTTCCATGCCGTCAATTTCATTTTTTAGCGTTGAGTCGAGTTTGAGCAAACCATGATCGAGTGCATTATTGAACAGCTCTGACAAAACTAAAAATAGCTTACCATCGGCGCGCCCCCCCTCAATTTGCCCCGCGATATTAAGCAAAAATGGCACCACATCCAGATGTTTTAATTGCTGCGCTGTAAGCATCAAAGAAAATTTCCATAGCGATTGCTCAATGCCATGCCCACAACCGGCGACACGCTCTCCCGGCAAACTCTCCTTCGTACGCGACAAAACAACCTCGGAGACAAGCTGATCGATAACAGGCACATCTACCATGATCAACGCGATATCATCTAAAGGCGGCCCGCCCCCCAAATGACCGTTGATGACATCCTGCACGCGATCAAACAGTGTCTCCCCTGATGAAGACTGCGCTCCGGCCAGCAACCCGGCTTGCCCCAACCCCGCTCCGCTGCCCGTGTCGATTTCGGTCGCGCCATCCGAACACATCAGTAAACTGGCAGCCTGATCAACCACTTTGAAATATTCGAGTCCCGCATCAAACTCGTCGGCTGCGACCACCCCAAGCGGCAGATGTCTGGAATTAAAGCGATGTAAAATATCAGCCCCTTCGCCCAGCAATAGTACAGGCGGACAGCCGCCGTTCCACACCTGAACGATCCCTGTCGCTGGATCTAACGACAACACGGAGGCGGCAACAAAACGCGGCAGGGGCAAATACTCGCGCACACGGCGATTAAGTTCGCGCACGATAGCGGGCAGCGCAAACCCCTTGGCTGTCATCTGATAAAACGGCTGAGTGATGGGAATCACCGCAAGCGCTGCCGTCAGTCCATGTCCTGCACTGTCGGCCAGCAACACATGCAGACAATTGTCAGGACCCCGCGCGACAGAAATCAGATCCCCACTGAAGTTCTCGGCCGGCTTTAAAAAGAAGCGCACCAGTGGATCATGAATTTTATCGAGGGCAGTGAACTGCTTGATAAAGTCGCGCGCCGTATCGGTTTCCTCTTCGATGCGCGCGTGATATTCAAGCAAGCTTAAATTCTGCTCTATTCGGATCTGAAAATTATGGATCTTGGCCTGCAGAATTTCGTAATTTACCGGTTTGAACAGGTAATCATCACCGCCCGCATGCAAGCCTTCGAGCACTTCGTGATTACTGGTTTGTGCCGACAAAAACAGAATAGGGAACCAGCCAGCATAGCGCCTGCGCATTTCACGCACGGTATCAAATCCGCTCAAAACCGGCATCGATACATCCATCAGTACCAAATCAGGGCGACACTCATCGCACAAGGCAAGCGCATGCACGCCATCTTCGGCCAGTGTGACGCGATGCCCCATTTTTTTGAGCATCGCTAATATCAATTGTCGATTGGTATTCGAATCATCGACCGCCAATACATTCAGTGAACCAACTGAGCTCATTTGATGCACCTTTGATATCACTTTGTAATCGTAAATAGCTTGCTGAAGTTAGCAATATCGAGAACTTGCGCAACCGTACTGCTGGGTTTACTGAGCACCACCGTCTTACCCACTGCTTGTGAGCGCTCGCGCAACAGCATCATCATCCCTAATGCAGAGCTGTCCAGATACTCGATGCCTTCCATATCGATTTCCAGTGTTTTAACCGTTGCCAGCAGCAACAAGGGCTCATAATTCATCTTAAAAGTTCGGTGATCATTAAAATCGAAGCGCCCTGCAAGCCTGATGATCGCCTTATCTCCTGCCGTCGAGGTGTTGATCTGCATTGCCATATTCCCACTCCCTTAAAACCACATTAATTAAACCCACAACAGCACGCTACATTAAATCCTGTTTCTCACGCCACCGCTCATCACGCGCGCGAGTACCCGGCGCGCCATCTCGCCAATCGGCACGGCTTCATGCGATGCGCCATTTTCAACTGCCGCGCGCGGCATTCCGTATACCACACAGGTCGATTCATCCTGCGTAAAGTTATAAGCCCCCGCCTCGCGCATCTCCAGCATCCCCACCGCGCCATCCTTGCCCATCCCCGTGAGCATGACACCGATTGCATTCGCCCCGACACAGACGGCTGCAGAGCGAAACAGCACCTCCACCGAGGGGCGGTGATGATTGACAGGAGACGTCTGATTCAATTCAATCACGTAATTCGAACCACTGCGCTTGATCAGCATATGCGAATGTCCCGGCGCAATATACACGTGCCCCGGCAATACCCGTTCGTTATTCACGGCCTCCGTCACCGTCATCTTGCACAGGCTATTGAGCCTATCTGCAAAAGACTTCGTAAAGGCTTCCGGCATATGCTGAGCGACCAGAATGGCAGGCGCATCGGCCGGCATAGGCACCAGGAATTCCTTCAGTGCTTCGGTACCCCCTGTCGAGGAACCGACAATAATTAGTTTTTCGGTACTGGTGATGCGACAACCTAGTGTCGGCAAACTACTTTCAACAACCGGTGCAATGACTCGATTTTTAACCTTCGCCCTTGATGCAATACGGATCTTTCCTGCAATTTCATTGGCGTAGGCATTCATACCCTCGACCACGCCCAATTTAGGTTTAGCCAGAAAATCGACGGCCCCCAGTTCCAGAGCGCGTAATGCAGCCTGAGATCCCCGTTCGGTCAATGTCGAAATCATCAACACCGGCATAGGGCGCAAACGCATCAATTTTTCCAGAAACACCAGACCGTCCATTTCCGGCATTTCCACGTCAAGCGTCAATACATCCGGATTTAACGTTTTGATCATTTCGCGCGCCTGCAACGGATTCGCTGCGGCACCAACCGCCTCCATGTCAGGTTGACTATTGACGACTTCCTTTAAAATACTGCGTATGAGTGCTGAGTCATCAACAATCAGTACTTTAATTTTTCTACCACCGACTTCATTTTGCATCATATAACCCTGTACTGGCAGTGTTCCAAACGCCAGTTAATCCTGTTTAAAATAGCTCAACATCACCCTGAATTTCGGATGAACGGATACGAGAAATGTACTGCTGTTCACGCTGAACGATGGTGTCGTTATGCACGCTGCGCAATTTTTTGACTAGCGTTCGACCCGTTGCAGGAAAGTAATAGACTTTACGCGGATAGATATCCAGCAAATCCTGTGCTTTGAGTTCAATTTTCTCAGCCAGCAGGTAATCGACGACAAATTCGGAATTGCGCTGACCTACATTGGCCACGGTAAAACCGCGCAGCACATTCCCCCCCCCGAATACTTTAGCTTCCAGATTACTACGCCGGGCCCCCGATTTGAGCATCTGATTAATCATCAGCTCCATCGCATAGGTACCATAGCGCCCCGCAAGTCCGACAGGGCTTCCGCCGTCATTCTTATTGTCCGGCAACATGAAATGATTCATCCCGCCGATGCCTGTGACCTTATCGCGTATGCAGGCAGCAACGCATGATCCCAGTACGGTGACTAAAACCATATCTCGGCCGGTTACAAAATATTCGCCCGGCAGAATTTTAACCGCCTCGACATCGAAATTCCGGTCGTAATAGATATTCGGTGAGACAACTTCTTCGTAGTCGTGATCTGACATGAATCGTGCCCGTTAAGATTTGTCAGCTTGCGCTGCCTTGAGTTGCGGAGACAACTCGTACACCGTCTTACCGCGCAGCCTGAAATACGCTTCAGCCTGATAAAAATTCTCCGAATGACCCGCATACAGCAAGCCCTCAGGCCGCATGATGGGAGCCATTTTTTTCAATATCGCTAACTGCGTTTCTTTATCAAAATAAATCATGACATTGCGACAAAAAATGACATCAACCTTATCTCGTATTGGCCAGGTCGCATCGAGCAAATTCAATTTGCGAAAGGTAATCATGTTCTGCAGTTCCGGACGCACTTTGACAAAACCTTCCTGCGCCCCCGTTCCCTTGAAGAAAAATCGCTTAATCAGCGCATCATTCATTTTTTCCACCCGGTCCATCGCGTACACTCCGCGACGCGCCGTATCGAGCACATTGGTATCGAGATCAGTGGCAATAATTTTCACCGGAGGCGTAAAACTATTGAACGCGTCAACTGCGGTCATGGCAATGGAATACGGTTCTTCACCGGTGGAACTGGCAGAGCACCAGATCACGATCGGGTGAGAATTGCCGATCTTTTTCAGTTGCTCGGCCAGCAAGGAAAAGTGATGGTGTTCACGAAAAAATGACGTCAGGTTAGTTGTCAGAGAATTCGCGAAAGCCTCCCACTCAGCCACGTCATTCTGCTCCAGCAACTTGAGATATTCGGCAAACGTCTTAATGCCTGTCGCACGTAACCTGCGCGACAGCCGACTATAAACCAACTCCTGCTTACTGGCACTCAGCGAAATACCCGCGTGATCATAGATCAGCTTACACACGCGCTGAAAATCCTGCGACGTAAAATGGAACTCGCGCAGCGATGGGTCTTTCATTTCGGCCATATCAAATACCTTTAAGATAGAGGAGTACGGATTAAGTTAAAACCGGGAGTATTAACTCCCTCTCTCCTCAATCCTGTTTCTTAAAACTCTTGCCAGTCACCGTCCTCAGTATCGGGCATTTTAACCGGACGTGAACGGCTGGCTGCAGTCGTTTTTTGTGCGGAGGGTCGAGGTTCAGGCAACCTGCGTACTGGCGCAGCAACTTTTGCACGCGCACTCAGCACAATCGGCTTGGTCTGTCCTGACAATTTGAAAGTACTCATCAAGGCGGCCAATTCCTGCGCCTGCTCTTCGAGCGACTCTGCTGCCGCCGCCTGCTCTACCAGTGCCGCATTTTGCTGCGTCACATCATCCATTTGCGTGATCGCGGTATTGACTTGCTCAATCCCCTGACTTTGCTCACTCGATGCCGCGGTAATCTCGGCCATGATGTCTGTCACGCGTTTAACCGAGTTGACAACTTCATCCATCGTTTTGCCGGCTTCGTCTACCAAACGTGTCCCCGCGCCTACCTTCTCGACCGAGTCGCTGATTAATTCCTTAATTTCCTTAGCCGCCGCAGCACTGCGCTGCGCCAGATTGCGCACTTCGGACGCCACCACGGCAAAGCCACGTCCCTGCTCACCCGCACGCGCGGCTTCCACGGCCGCATTGAGCGCGAGAATATTGGTCTGGAACGCGATACCATCGATTACACTGATAATATCGACGATCTTCTTCGAGCTCTCGCTGATCGAGGACATGGTACCCACAACCTGCCCAACCACACGCCCACCCTTAACGGCAATGTCCGAAGCTGACAGCGCCAGCTGATTTGCCTGCTTAGCATTTTCAGCATTTTGTTTAACGGTCGAGGTCAACTCTTCCATGCTGGCGGCTGTCTCTTCAAGACTGGATGCCTGCTCTTCGGTACGCTGCGACAAATCCGTGTTGCCACTGGCAATTTCTTTGGACGCCGTTCTAATGGTATCTGCCGATTCAATCACGCGACTAATCAGTTGCGTCAACTGGGAAACCGTTGCATTAGAATCGTCTTTGAGCTGACCAAACGTACCGTAGTACTCATTAGTAATTGATTCCGTCAAATCGCCCCGCGACAACGCATTCAATATGCGCACCACTTCATCGAGCCCCACTGAACTGGTTTGCATCAAGCCGTTGATGCTCTGTCCAACTTGCAGGAAAAATCCCTCCTTGCCATCCAGTATGATGCGCTGCGTAAAGTCGCCCTGATTTGCAGCTTCAATGATATTTTCAATTTCATTTTCGACCGCCACTTCGATGGTGCGATCGATCCACTCGGCCACCACGCCCAGACGCTCCCCTGTTTCAGTGATCACAGGATTAGCGGTCACAACCAGTGAGTGACCCGCTATCAGCACTGGCGTAGTATATGAAGCCTGCAAACGCGCCAGCATGCCCGCCTGATGGGCCGGATTTTTATGGAAAGTATCGATATTGGTACCGACCAGACTGGCGACGCTAAAACCCGGCAACTGTTTGCGGATATCCGCTTCCGCATCATTCAGCATTTTAACCACGGCCTTGTTAACATAAATGATGTTTCTGTCGTTGTCGGCGATCATGCAACCTGTGCTGACGTTGTCCAGCGCAATCTTAATGCGTAGATTTTCATCGGCAATGCGTTTAGCTTCTGCCACATCAAAGCCCATGCGGGTGGCCAGCGCGCGATAGGCCAAAAACACTGCATTGATTTCATCGCGCCGCGGGTGACTATCGACATGCTGATTCGATTCGCCGTGTGCGGCACGTTCGATCTGTTCGGCCACCCGACGGATGCGCGGCACCACGTTGCGGAACAACATAATGCCGAAGATCACGACCAGCGTCATTCCAATGATGAACACAAACGACATAAAATTGGAGGTTATGCGAAACTCTTCCTTCGACTTAACGACATCCTTTTCCATTGAGACATTCTGATGATTGATGATTTCAGTCGCACGGCCGTTGGCAATTGTAAACAGAGGACCGAGCGTTTTAACCATCATGACATTGGCATCTGCATACTTACCCTCCATGAGCAAGGCGATTTCAGGCTTGATCCCTTCACTGACGAAGGCCCCCTGCTCTTTGCTAAAAGCCTCAGCCAGCTCGGTCCCCTTTGTGCTGTGCGGCGTTGAGTTGTAGTCTTTCCAGATCGCATTGATTTCGTCCGAATGAACTGCAATAGCATCCAGATGTTTAGTAATCGGATGGTCGTGCAGCTTGCTCTCCGGCAGACGTGGATCGTGCATCCCGGCTAGTTGCAACTGACGCATGTTCTCGCTCATCAGCGCATCTATGCGTGAAATTTGCGTCGCGGATTTAACTTTGTGATTGACCACATAGTCGAACTTCTCGTTCTCCATTTTCAGCTCGTAGTAGCCTAACCCGGAGATACCACCCAACAACACCGCGACCACTGCGATTGTCATAATGATCTGCTGCTTAACGCTGATATGCCTGAGTCCTTGTAGCAATCCATTAATTCCGGCGTTAGGATTTTTTCCGGCTTTTAACAACGCATAGGTTTTGACGGCGTCGTTAATTTGTTCCTGAGCGGGTTTACGGCGTACCGAAACATACCCCGTCACCTGACCATTTTCACTTATCGGCGTCACATTCGCATCGACCCAGTAATAGTCGCCGTTCTTGCAGCGATTTTTGACGATTCCGTTCCAGCTCGTACCGCTTTTAACCGTCTTCCACAAATCGGCAAAGGCCTCAACCGGCATGTCCGGGTGGCGTACGAGGTTGTGAGATTGACCGAGCAATTCCGATTCTGCAAAACCGCTGATCTCGACAAAATCCTTATTGGCATAGGTGATGATGCCCTTCAGATCCGTCTTAGTGACGATCATCGAGCCTTCCATCATCTGCTTCTCGTTGTTGGTAACCGGGGTATTGATACGCATTTTTTCTCCTCTTTGCGCTATTTTTAGTTTTTATATTTATAAAAAATCAACTTATGCCAGCACTTCATCAACCAGCGCCATTTCCTGACCCAACATCAACTGCTCGATATCAACCAGAATCAGCATACGCTCATCAACCGTACCCAATCCCAAGATATAACGGGTATCGAGCTTGGCTGACAGTTCAGGCACAGCCCGGATTTGATCGGCTTTGAGCGTCAGTACATCAGAGACGCTATCAACGACAATCCCTACCACACGCGTGCCAAGATTCAGAATGATGACCACGGTAAAAGCATCATAAGTCACATCCGGCAAGCCGAATTTGATACGCAAATCAACAATCGGCACAATAATGCCGCGCAAGTTGATCACCCCCTTGATAAATTCAGGCATATTGGCGATGCCGGTCACCGCATCGTAACCGCGTATCTCCTGCACCTTGAGTATATCGATACCGTATTCCTCCTGACCCAGAATAAAAGTCAGGAATTCATTATTGGACATACCGGATGCTACATTATCATTTGCCATACTCACCTCACCCTTTACTGATTTCAAGCCAGATGACAGCCTGACTTGGTAATGTAATACAGACCTTAGCCCTCTAGCTTATTTTGCCTGGACGGCGCAAGGCAGATCACCGACACATCGAGAATCAAGGCAACTTTACCGTCGCCCATAATCGTCGCACCGGAAATGCCGGGCAATTTACGGAAATTAGACTCCAGACTCTTGATCACCACCTGATGCTGACCGATCAATTCATCCACCAGTAACGCGACCTTTTTACCGTCCGATTCGACGATGACAACAATGCGCGAATCAATGGTGTCATTGCGCGGCAATTTAAACAGCTCGTGTAACGCTACGACCGGCAAGTATTCGCCGCGCACGTGAACCAGATGTCCACCGCCACTGACCGTCCGTAAATCGCTATCCGCCATTTGTAGCGACTCGATAATATAGGCTAGAGGAATAATATAAGTCTGCTCTCCCACAGCCACTGACAAGCCGTCGAGTATCGCCAGCGTCAATGGCAGGCGTATCGAGATACGCGAACCCATACCCTCGACCGAATCGATATCGACCCGACCGCCCATTGCGGCAATATTGCGCTTGACTACATCCATGCCAACACCGCGGCCCGATACATCGCTCACTACATCTGCGGTCGAAAATCCCGCTTCGAAAATCAACATCCACACTTCCGAGTCCGTCATGTCATCACGCAGCGCCATGCCGCGTTCGCGCGCCTTGGAAAGTATCTTGCTGCGGTTTAACCCCCCACCATCATCTGAGACATCGATCACAATATTGCCGCCCTGATGCGACGCTTTTAGCGTGATGGTGCCTTTAGCAGGCTTGCCCTTACTGGTACGAACGTCAGGCGACTCGATACCGTGATCCAGACTGTTACGCACCAGATGCGTGAGCGGATCGGCAATTTTTTCGATCAGTCCTTTATCAAGCTCAGTTCCTTCACCCAGCGTCTTCAACTCAACCTGCTTGCCCAATTTTGCGGCCAGATCGCGTACCACGCGAGGAAAACGACTGAACACAAAAGAAATCGGCAGCATGCGCACCGACATGATCACTTCCTGTAAATCACGAGTATTGCGCTCCAACTGGTGCAAACCGGCTTGCAGTTTTTCAGATAGCGCACCATCAATACCAGCGGCAGATTCAGCCAGCATGGCCTGAGTAATCACCAATTCGCCCACTAAGTTAATCAGCTGATCCACCTTCTCGACATTGACGCGAATGGAGGTATCACCAGACGCGCTGGCAGCGGCCTTATCACTGGCTTTGCGGACAACAACGGATTCAGCGGGTACCGCCGGTTTAGAGTCAACAACCGGCAGAATTTTCTTGAAGAAGCCATAGCCCTGCTGCGCTTCCTGCTGGGACTGTTGAGGCGTAGACGGGAACTGCGTTGGCTCGTCCACAAACATACCGTAACCCTGCGCAGCCTCCTGTGCGACAGCGACATCTGCCATGGCTAATTCAGCAGCACCCGACAGTACGGCCTCTTCATCAAAAAAACCGTACCCGGCATCCACTGCGGGGTTCACCGGCTCTTCATCAAAAAAGCCATAGCCCGCTTCCGCCACTGGCTCATCGGTAAAGAAACCATAGGAGTCGTCTTGGCTTGCTAACGGGGTGGGCGGCGGGACGTCATCGAAAAATCCTGAATCGGAACTGTCTTCAACCGGACTCACCGTTTGTGCGGCATGCGGCATATCCGCTGTCAGGTTTGCCAGCTTTTCGCAAACCGCGGTGACACGGCTTTGATCGACAACGCCGTCCCCGCGATGGGCATCCAGCTGCATATGTATGACATCACCCGCATCTAGAAATACATTGACCATTTCGTCAGTCAGCTTCATTTCCTGTTTGCGCAGGCGATCAAGCAAATTTTCCAGAATGTGGGTGACCTGCGTCATGTCATCGAAGCCAAAGGTTCCGCTACCCCCCTTAATCGAATGTGCGGAACGAAAAATGGCATTCAACTCATCCAGACTCGGATCCGATACGTCCAGACCTAGCAGCAACGACTCCATGGTAGCCAGATGTTCTGCGGCTTCCTCGAAAAATACCTGATAAAACTGAGTAATATCAATGCTCACGGAGTGCTTTCAGAAATTAGCCGATAACTTTTTTGACCACTTCCAGCAACTTCTGCGGATCAAATGGTTTGACGATCCAGCCCGTCGCGCCCGCCGCTTTACCCTGCGCCTTCATTGCATCGCCCGATTCAGTGGTTAGCATCAAAATGGGCACACTGCGATAACTCGGCATGGCGCGCAACGATTTGATCAAAGTCAATCCATCCATGCGCGGCATATTCTGATCGGTCAATACTAAATCTACCGTTTTCTGTTTTGCCTTATCCAAGCCATCCTGACCGTCGACCGCTTCGATGACGGTATACCCGGCACTTTTCAAGGTAAATGAAACCATCTGACGAATGGAGCCAGAATCGTCGACACTAAGAACCGTTTTTGCCATGTTACCTCTCCAAAAAATTAAATTTACTGCGCAAACAACTTCTGATGCGGTTATTACGAGGGGGCGCTATACAACGGACAGCGAATTAAAATAATTCAATTTCATCGCTTACCATTTTATCCTGACGTACCGGATTGCGTGAGCTTACTTGCCCCGCCTTAGCAAACAATTCTGAAATTCTTTGAGTGGCCTGTTCAAGCTCGTCTGGGGTCACCCGCACACCGGACTGCTCACGTTTGGCCATTTCTTCTATCTGCTGCCAGACTTCCTGCATCGTATCCAGCCGAAGTCGAGAATGGCCCAGCAGCTGACCGGCAATATCCTGAAACTGAAGCGAGGTTACCGCTGAACCTACCACGGTATCAACCCGACCGGAAATTTCGTTCTGCTTGATAATCACCTCGGACATTTTATGGTTCAACTGCTGCACATACGTGAGACTGTTATCCAGTTTATTTTTCGATTCAAGCGCAAAACCCATATCGAGAGAAGCCATACGGCTGATATACACTTCAGTTTCTTCAACTGCTTGATGTACATTTTTAATATTGCCGCGGATCTGATTGCTAAAATGTGCCGCACGATCCGACAACTTGCGCACTTCATCCGCCACCACCGCAAAACCGCGTCCGGATTCACCCGCACGGGCCGCCTCAATCGCCGCATTCAAAGATAACAAGTTCGTCTGCTTTGAAATCGCATCGATTTCACCCAGCACGTCGAGTATCCCCTTGATCTGCTCGCCCACAGCCTCCATTTTTTCAATCAGCTCTACACCGGCCTTGCTGTTGCTGATGATACTGCCCACCAGCATTTTCAATGTTTCCGCCGTCTCATTCAACTGATCAGCCATCGCCGAATCCCGACTACTATCAGTTCCTGCCGTCACCGCACGGCCAATTTCCCGCTGTTCCTCGATCAATTGATGCATACCCGAAAAGCTCGACATCAACTTTTCGATCGCATCTCCGATCAAATTTTGCACCTGATACAGATCTTGATTCGCGCCGTTAAATTGTGCTGAGAACTGTGCGTGGGTATTTAACAGCAGTCCATCGACAGCCATATTGCCAATCGAGACTGATTCGGTGCAGACAACTTGCTGAACGCTGTCGCGACGCTGAAAAATAAACAGCGATACTAGCGCCGCCAGCGTAATCACACCGTGCAGCAGCAATGTCCAATTCCCTGACATAAAAAAAACTGTCGCTGAATGTAATAGCGCAGCAATAACGACAATGACAATAACAACCGGCATCTCACAAACCCCCAGTGAAAGTCAAATAGCGGGTGAGCACTTACAACAGGCTCACCACTGAAGACTTACTATTTACTACATTTAATTTCCGCGCACATCACTGAGCAACTCTTTGATATCTAAAATCAGCACGATATCACCTTCGCTGGACATCGTCACACCGGCGACCCCTTTGGGACGGAAGGTATCAAGCGACTTGATCACCACATCATCGTGACCCGCGAACCCGTCAGCAGATAAAATGAAGCTGCTACTGCCAAACTGCATCAACACACCGACTTCCGGTTCGCGGTCCGACGCATCCCAGCCAATCAACTGCGCCAGCGGCAACACCGGCAACACTTCGCCACGCACGACCATGGTGGCGCGTCCTGAAATTTTTTGCAATTGACCCGGTGTCACCGACAAAATCTCGCGCACCATAGACAACGGCACAGCAAATGACTGATCACCCAGACGCAGTATCAACACCGGCAGGATAGCCAGTGTCAACGGTAATGAAATGGTGAATACGCTCCCCTTGCCGGGTATCGAATCGATATTGATCGAACCGTTAAGCTTCTGAATGTTAGTTTTCACCACATCCATACCGACACCGCGCCCGGATACGCTGGAAATCTCATCCTTGGTCGAAAATCCTGGCAGGAAGATCAGTTCCAGACATTGATTTTCATCTAGCGTATTGGCCACCTCGTTGGTCAGCAGTCCCTTTTCGATCGCCTTGTTGCGGATGACTTCTGGACGCATACCACGACCATCATCCGCAATCGTGATCAAAATATGATCGCCCTCATGACGCGCACTCAGTTCGACCTGACTTAATTCCGGCTTGCCGGCGGCAATACGGCCTTCGATGGTTTCCACCCCGTGATCTACCGCATTGCGCACCAGATGGACCAGCGGATCGTTCAAATCTTCGATCATCGTCTTGTCCATTTCGGTGTCCTCACCGGTCAGTACCAGTTCGACATCCTTGCCCAGCGAACGAGCCAAATCACGCGCCAGACGCGGATATTTTTTGAATAAACGCCCGATAGGCTGCATACGCGTTTTCATTACTGCGTTTTGCAAATTGACCACCAGCATATCCAGTTGCGTAACCGACTGATCCAATTCACGCAGCGTATCGACATCATGGCGTCCCTGCAAAATATCCGATCGCAGGTGATTCAAACGGTTCTTAGTCAGGCCGATTTCACCTGACAAATTCAACACCTGATCGAGACGCTCAGTATCAACGCGTATGGTGGTTTCCTTCGCCTCCTTTACCATCACATCACCATCGCGGCGGCCCACCGTTGCACCCGGCACATCATTGGTACGACGGCCAAACGCCTTGCGGGTCGATTCCTCTTCCGAAATCGCCTCAGCAATTTTTACCTCATCGCGCGTCACACCCACCGTCGCAACAATATCAGTTCCCGTCAAGGCCGTGTAGAGCGCGTTCCAGTCTACATTGGACGCAGGCTGAGCCGGTGCAAACATATCCGATGAAGGTGCCGTTGCAACCGGCGGTGCATTGACTTCGGCCATGACAGAGCGTCCTTCAAGTGCAGCCTTGAGATTTTCAAGAATATGCCCGGGCGCTCCCTGCGGCTGCTGACTCTGTTGTAGGGCACCGAACATTTTTTTGACTTCCGCGGTCGCAGCGAAAATAACATCCATCAGTTCTGCGCTCAGGGTCAATTCGCGATTTCGCAGCTTGTCGAACAAATTTTCGGTCAGGTGACACAACGTCACAAGTTCGGTGGCGTTAAGAAAACCCGCCCCGCCCTTAATGGTGTGAAATCCCCTAAAAACCTCGTTGAGCAGATTGCTGTCGTTAGGTCGCTTTTCCAGCTCCATCAGTTTGCTATCTACATCGGAGAGCATTTCGCCCGCTTCAAGCAAAAAATCGCTCAACAGTTCTTCCATGCCTGCAAAATCGTTCATGTTACTTCTCCTATGGGGAGTGGTGAGTGGTGAGCAGGAAAATAGTTAGCTACTTTCCGGTGCGGCATCGATGCGCCACTGACTACTGAGGCACGACGTGCCGTTCTACTTACCAGAATTAATTAAAAGCCCAAACTCTCTAATAAATCATCCACTTGATCTTGACTGGTAACAACGTTAGTACGCAAATGCGGATTGATGACCGGACCATTCAATAAGCCTGCATCATATTCGGCCTTAACCGCTGCCGGTGCATTCTCCAGCAGCAACGCCAGCAGTTGCTGCTCCATACTCTGCGTGAGCTCAATAATTTTTTTGATCACCTGACCGGTCAAATCTTGAAAGTCCTGCGCCATCATGATTTCCATCAGATAGGCGTTAGTTAACTTAGTCTGCTTAGGCACGTTTTCTAAAAATGCCTGAGTTTCCATTACCAGGGCTTTGAATTGATCAACATTCAATTGCTTATTAAACAACATCTGCCACTGCCCGCCTAACCGATGCGCCTCCAGCTCCATATTCTGCACCAGTGGTTGCGCAGCTTCCGTTGCGTTCAATACGCGCTCGGCAGCCTGCTGCGTCAACGTAGCAACATAATTTAAGCGATCTCGCGCATCAGGAATTGAAGAAGTCGCTTTTTCAATTTCCTTGTTTAACCCTAGCTCGCGCAGGGTATCGTGCAATGTCCGCGTCATCTGCCCTAACTGATTGAGCACATTACCCGAAGCGACCACTCCCTTTTCAGAAGTAACTGGAACGAACGGCTCTTCAAGCGCATTTGCTGCAACGATGCTGTCAAACAGCGATTCTAAATCGTCACATTCATCGACTGCATTTTGGGTGGCCATATCAGCTCTCACTTATTCATATTTTGAAATATTTTTTTCAACTTTTCATCCAGCGTGGCAGCCGTAAACGGCTTAACTACATAACCGGACGCCCCCGCCTGAGCCGCTTCGATAATATTTTCGCGCTTGGCTTCCGCCGTAACCATCAAGACCGGCAAATGTTTGAGTTTGGCATCCGCACGAATCTCACGCAACAACTCAATCCCCGTCATATTGGGCATATTCCAGTCAGACACCACAAAATCGTAGGTCTCAGCGCGTAATTTCTTTAATGCCTCAACACCGTCTTCAGCCTCCTGAACATTGACGAAGCCCAACTCTTTGAGCAAATTTCTGACGATGCGGCGCATCGTAGAAAAATCGTCTACCACCAAAAACCGCGTACTTTCAATTCCCATGAAAACCTCCTAAATACAGGATTAAGGACTCAAGATTGAGGTGCAATAATCGAGAAAAATCTCTGACCTGCTTTTAGCTCAATCTACGATCCTCGATCCTCGACCTAAGTCAACAACGGTCTGAGCGTTGAAGACAAAACCATTGAATCAAATTTAGACACATAATAATCAACCCCCACCCGTTTTCCCATTGCGCGATTGGCATCCGATGACAAGGATGAGTGCATCACGACCGGGATGCCGTCGAATCGGTGATCAGATTTAATATTCTGGGTTAAGACATAGCCATCCATTTCAGGCATTTCCGCATCAGTGAGGATCACCTGCATCTGATCGCGCAGCGGAGTCCCCGAACTGTAAGCCGCATCAGCCATGGTTTTAAGCCTTTCCCACGCTTCACGACCGCTATTAGCCTGAATATGCTTGACCCCCATCTTATCGAGCACTTCGGCGATCTTGCGGCGTGCGACCATCGAATCGTCAGCGAAGAAAACGCACAAATCATGCCCCGAATCGATAGGCTCAACATTGCCCACAATCGCCTCACCAAAGGCATTAGCCAGAATCTGTTCGACATCAAGCAAGGACACCAGCGAACCGTCAGGCAACTCTGTGATTGCGGTGATCAAGGCACCTTTATCAGACAGCATGCCCTCGGCTGCACGCACCTTGTCCCAGTCAACCCGAATAATCCGGTCTACGCCTTCGACCAGAAACCCCAAGATATGCGTATTGTACTCAGCCACCATCATCGTCTGATGCTTAGTTGCCGGTGACATCCCCATAAATTCAGCCAAGTTCAGCACCGGCATCACATGCCCGCGCAAGGATACAATGCCATCGACTCCGCGCGGCATATTAGGTGTACGGGTAATTTTTCCCGCCTGACTAACTTCCTTTACCTTAAATACATTGATGCCAAATTTCTCATCGCTGCCGAGACTAAACAACAGGATTTCCATCTTGTTGGTCCCGGCCAAATTAGTTCTGGCATCGACACTATCGAGCAAACCATCTTCGCTGCTCATCATTTCATCTGAATATGACATATGTCTCTCCTAGGCCAGCAATCTCGCCAGCGCTTGTGCCAGTTTTTGCGGTTCAAACTTCGGAATATATTCGTCTACCCCAACGGTCTTTCCCAACTGCTGGTTAGACGAACTGGACAACGAGGAATGCATCAATACCGGAATACCGATAAAGCGCTTATCTTCCTTGATTTTTCGCGTCAGCATATAGCCGTCCATTTCAGGCATTTCAACATCGGTCAGAATCACCTGAATGAAGTCTTTCAACGGTGTATTGTTGCTTTCGGCATAGGTTGCCATTTTAGACAGTTCCATCCAAGCCTGACGACCGTTGATGGATGATATGTACTTAACCCCCATCGCGTCGAGCGTACGTGCGATTTGATTGCGCGCAACAGACGAATCATCCGCAAAAAACACGGTGCGATTTTCACGCCCCAAAGGTTTGACGGCATTGAAAATCATCTCATCAGTCCCGAAATGTCCCGTTTCCGCCAGTACTTTCTCAACGTCTATCATCATCACCAAACGCTTATCCTTGAGTTCAGTAATAGCCGTGACAAGTCCGCCGAGCTCCGCGACCAGCATCGCTGGTGGCACACGCATGGCCGACCAGTCCAGACGCAAAATATTGTCAACGCCCTTAACCAGAAAGCCTTGCGTATGGCCATTGTATTCGGTCACGATCATGATTTCAGGTTTGGTTTCAGTCACAAGACCAATATACTTAGCCAAATCGATCACCGGCACCAGTGCGCCGCGCAAACTCACCATCCCCTCAACCGAGGGAGGCATTTCAGGCGCGCGGGTGATAGGAGGAATCCGCATCACTTCGCGCACCTTGAAGACGTTGATACCAAATGTTTCTTCCCGGTCAGTGCGTAAATCACGGCCCAGCGAAAACATCAGAATCTCGAGTTTATTGGTTCCCGCCAGCTTAGTTCTGGCATCAATGTTTTTGAGCAACTCAGACATTTAATTCTCCTATTGGGACAGAGGATTGAAGATTCAGGATAAGCTAACAACAGCCCAGCGGTTTCCTCAACACTGCCTCCTTATTCCTTGTTAAACTTTGAACCTGTTCACCGCACTTTGTAATTCTCTGGCCAATTGTTCCAGTCGTACAATTTCATGCGTATTCGATTCCACCGCCGCATAGTTTTCTTCTGACATCTGCGCAATCCTTTCCACGTTCCGGGCGATCTCTGAACTGGCGATACTTTGCTCATTGACCGAAGCGGCAATATCACTCACCCCGTGACTGGATTGCTCCACCAGTACACCGGCTTCTGTCAGCACCGAGGAAACCCGTTCGACCTGCTCCTGCGTTGCCAGTAACGAGCGCAATCCGCTTTGTACCGTTGCTTCAACTTGCGTTGATTTTTGATTCAATGAGTTCGTCACACGATCAATTTCGTTAGCCGATTGCGCCGATTTTTCAGCCAATTTACGCACCTCATCCGCAACGACAGCAAATCCACGCCCCTGCTCACCTGCTCGCGCGGCTTCGATCGCCGCATTTAACGCCAGCAAATTAGTCTGATCGGCGATATCCTTAACTTGCTGCGTCATGCCGGCAATCGCACGCGTGCTATCGACAAACTCGGATACTGAACCTGCAATCAGTTTAACCGCATTCTGAACACGCTCGATCTCACTGATCATCCCAGTGATATTCTGGTTGCCCAGTTGGGTTTGCTGCAAACTTTTTTCAGAAAGCTTGCGGACATCATCTGTATTGCTAGCGACCGAACTGATACTCACGGTAATTTGCTCCACTGCTGCCGCCGTTGATGCGGCAGCCTCAGTTTGCGCCTGCGAGCCCTGGGATATTTGCAGCGAAGCCGCAGACAAATTGGCTGCTGTGCTGGATACTGTTCCTGCACTGCTGCCTACCTGACGAATAATCATAGAAAACCCGTCGATCAAGCCGTTATAAGCCAGTGCCGCCTGCGCAACCTCGTCCGTGCCGTAAACGGTGACACGACGCGACAAATCGCCATCTGACGCGGTGCGACTCATTTGATCGCGCATATTGCCGGTAGAGCGCGACACCCCGGAAATAATCGAATATCCCAGACCGCCCGCCGTCAGCAGCATAAAAAGCACACCGCCTATCAACAGCATTTCATAAGTGTGTGCAGCAGACATTGCCGCTTGAAAGTCGGCATTGGCAGCATGATTCTCACGGTCGGCAATGGCATGCCCCTTAACCAGCGCTGCGTCCAGCAGCGGATGAACCTTTTTCGACAGAATTACCCCTGCCTCATTGTACTGGCCGTCCTTGACAGCCTGCACCCCGGGTTGCAAACCCTCATTAGCAACACCGGCACGCGCCGCTTTCAATTCTTCCAGAGCTCGTTTGCCTTCTTCGCTATGGGTATTCCGTTCCATATCGGAGAAATACTCTTCGATTTTAGTATTATTTTCAGTAATCGCATCGAGATGGCGACTCACGGGATGATCATGCAATTTGGAGGCCGGATTAGCCGGGTCGTGCTGCATCGCCCGCATCAAGTGAGCCCGGTTATCCGCCATTGCATACATCAGTTTATTCACTGAACGAATCAAGTGGATGCGTCTAACTGCGATGTCTTCCGTCGCAGTTTGCAAATTAGACATGCCAATATAGGCAAACGCAGCGACGACCACCGAGATCACCATAATTACACTGACCAGCATCGTTAACCGTGCTTTGATCGTCATATTGTTCAACATTGAATATCCTAACTATAGTATGTGAGAAATTGACAGCAACCAGTTGAAAACATCACAACTTGCGACTCCCGATTCGCCGTTATTAAACCCGGAATCTGCTTACTGCTTCCTGCAACGTTTTAGCCAACTGCGCCAAGCGCAATATCTCCTGCGTATTGAGCTCAACAGCGGTGTGATTTTCTTCTGACATTTGGGCAATCTTCTCGACATTTCGCGCAATTTCACTGCTGGCCTGACTTTGTTCATTGACCGATGAAGCAATATCGCTCACACCCTGACTGGACTGCTCAACCGATTCACGCGCTTCAGTTAACACGACAGAGACATGCTCCACATGCTCCTGCGTCACCTGCAATGACCGTAAACCGGTCTGCACAGTTGACTCAACATCACACGACTTTTGATTCAATGAATTCGTTACACGGTCGATTTCATTAGCCGACTGTGCCGATTTTTCCGCCAATTTTCTAACCTCGTCTGCGACAACAGCAAACCCCCTGCCCTGTTCACCCGCGCGTGCAGCTTCAATCGCCGCATTCAGTGCAAGTAAATTGGTCTGATCCGCAATATCTTTAACCTGCTGGGTCATTCCGGCAATTGAACGGGTACTCTCGACAAACTCCTTAACTGAATCCGCAATCAGTTTTACGGCATCCTGTATGCGTTCAATTTCTCCGATCAATTCGGTTACGCTTTGATTACCTTGTCGCGTCTGGGTTAAGCTAATTTCAGCCAGACGCCGCACGTCGTCGGTGTTAGCCGCGACAGAACTGATGCTCGCCGTAATTTCTTCAACGGCAGCGGCTGTCGTCGTTGCAGACTCTGTCTGACTCCGTGAACTCTGTGAAATTCGCACTGAGGAGGCGGACAAATTTTCTACTGAGCCGGATACGGTTCTGGCGCTCGCATTCACCTGACTGATGATCGATGCAAAGCCATCAATCAACGTATTAAATGCAACTGCAGCCACCCCCACCTCATCCCGACCATATACGCGAGCACGCGTAGTCAGATCGCCATTTTGCGACATTTTCACCATAACCCCTTGCAATTCGCCTACTGAGCGATTAACGCCGCGTATGATCGAACTGCCCAAAATCCCGCCTGACAACGCGCCTAACACAATCAGAAAAATTGACAGCATGCGCACTGTTTTATAGGTGCTGTCGGTTTCCTTATACAATTTTTCAGCTTCATGCTCCTGCAATAAAATCAGCGCATCCAGCGCATCCTTCATCGGCACATACAAAGTACGAATATGTTGTACCTGAATTTGCTTAATCAGTTCGACATTATTGGCTTGCATTGCGGCAACAGCAGGCTTCAAGCCTTCATTTACAAAGGCCTCACGGGCTTCGTTAAATTTGCTTGCCAGCAATTTTTCCTCATCCGTCATTGAAGTTGCGCTATAGGCACTCCACTGCTTCGCAATGGCAATACGATTCTCTTCAATTTCCTTGATGTATTCGGCCATATGTTCCGGCTGAATAACGCCATTAGCAACCGCAATACGATTTCTGAGATTTTTGCGCGCGATATCGTTGATCTGCGCGATCGGCAGCAATCGGTCGTCATACACCGACTTCAGTGCGTTATTCGCATGTGAAGAAGCATACAAACCGACGCCGCCAATAACTACTGACAACATCAACAAACAGGCCAACAAAAAAACCAAGCGGCTGCTAATTTTTATATCATTCAACATAATATCCTCTGGCGAGTCATAATTTAAGTGCACACTTTGTCAACGGATAACCCGCCCGGCTCAATTCACCAGCCGACTTTGACAATTCTCGCGACGCGATGCCGGCATCCTCCACCGACTGCACATTACTGTTAACCAGGCTGGCAATCTGCTCGAGACTTTGCGCAGCACCTTCTCCCGCAGTAGATTGTTCTTCCGATGCGGTGGCGATATGTTCAACACATTGAGCTACGTTGACTGCCGCCACCATAATCTCCTTTAAGCCATCCCCGTTTTTACGAATCAGAGAAATACCTGTCTCGACTTCGCCGACCGCACTTTGCATCGAATGGATCGCCGCATTGGAAATTTCTGTAATTTCATTGATTGTGGTGGAGATATCACGCGTACTGGTCGCCGTGCGCTCAGCCAGCTTGCGCACTTCATCCGCGACAACAGCAAACCCACGCCCCTGTTCTCCCGCGCGTGCCGCCTCGATTGCCGCATTCAAAGCCAGCAAATTCGTCTGCTCGGCAATCTCCTTGATCACATTGGTAATGCTGCCAATCTTTTGAATTGAAGCGCCAAGATCAGCGATCGTCTGACTCGACATTTCTACTGTACTGGCGACTTTACCCGTCGCTGAAATACTCAGCTCCATATTACAGTTATTTTCCTCAACGATGCTTTGCATATCGCGTGCATCCTTGAGTGAATCGGCTGCCATCCGCGCAACATCTGCAACGGAGCGGCTAAATTCCGCCATGGTCACCGAAATAGCCTGCAGATGCTCCTGCTCGGCCAGCGCATTTTGCGCAACACCGGCAACGCGTCCGTCGAGATCCTTAATACACCCCTGAATATAGGCAACCGGCGTGACAATTTCGTCCACCATGGTGCGCAAATAACACTGCATCGACTGAATTTCGCACAGCAACCTGCCCATTTCATCTTGAGTAGTCACATCGAGTTCAGTATCGAGGTTACCCTCCATGATGTTGCGAAATTCTCGGTCGACATCAGACAGCGGTCTGCGTATGAATTTATCGACGCAAAAACCGATGAAAAAATACAAGAACAGCTGCAACAGCAACTGCCCGATCACCATATGCAGCTCCATCTTCTCGATGCGCGCAAAATCCGGCGTGAGATCAATGACAAGATCTGAGGCACCCACAACCGCATTTTCCGGCACGCTGTGGCAGGAGGTACAATCAGTGCCATGAAAATCACGACTGGCCAGATAAGGCGTCACCACTCGCAAAACCGGATTACCTGCGGCATCATCTGAAATTAACACCTGCTGTTTTTTGCTCTCCATCACTTGCCGCGGCAGATCGTCTTTGGCTTGCTCTCCCGGCAAACCGGCACCGAACTGCTCCGAGACCTGCTGCGTGCGTAACACTTGCGCTGATTTAACATTTCCAGATGAGGTCACCTTTTTGATCAGCAGATTGCGGTTAGCCACATCGCCTATCTGTCCAGTCACCATCAGCATGTTGGAACTGTCGATGATCTGATTCGCGATCAGCTCGCCCTTTTCTGTTGCACCCGCCAAAGCATCTTCTTTTAATGAGCCTGTGACGTACAACTGCGCAAAGGTCAATATCACCAGGAGCGGGATTTGAATCGCCGTTTGCAGCTTGCCCTTCATCGACCAGTTTTTAACTTTAAGTCGCTCATACTTGGAGACGACCTGCGCGCCCGTCTGCTTCAACTTCCCGTACATCGCCTCTGCTTCAGCGATCTGTGCCCGTGTGGGTGCTTTACGCACCGAGACATAACCGATAATTTTGTCGCCCTCAATGACAGGCGCTATGGTTGCCCTCACCCAGTAATGATCGCCATTTTTGCAACGGTTTTTGACCATACCGCGCCAAGGGCGCTCAGCTTTGAGTGTATCCCAAAGCCATTTAAATGTCTGAGGCGGCATATCGGGGTGTCGCACAACATTGTGGCTCTTGCCAAGCAACTCGGCTCGCGTAAAACCTGACACCTCAACGAATGCATCATTTGTATAAGTAATGATGCCGCGGGTGTCCGTTTTAGTGATCAACACCGTGCTGGACGGGAAAGTGATCTCCTTTTGCGTTACCTGTGCGTCCTTGTTTTGCATGACCGCTACCTATCTATAAATAACTGCGAATTACTGACTCTAGTCCAAAGCAGCACAACGATTCATACGCTCAATCAGACCTTGAATCGGCCAACAGTTTTTGAAAGATTCTCAGAAATCAGTTCCATCTTTGCCGTTTCCTCTACCGAACGCTTGATGACCTGATTACTATTATTGGTCATATGAGCAATCCGTTCCACATTACGGGCAATTTCTTCGCTGGCATCGCGCTGCTGATTAATTGAACCAACAATTTCTTCAAGCCCGGCATTAACGCCATCTACTGAGTCGCTGGAAGCGTTGAGCACCCCGGTGACTTCATTAATGTGCGTCTTACTGCTCTGCAAAGCCCCGATGCCGCGCTGTATCGTTTTATCAACCTGAACAGACTGCGTGCCTATGGTTTGCGTGACCTCGTCAATCTGAGACGCGGATAACGCCGATTTTTCAGCCAACTTGCGAACTTCATCGGCTACGACGGCAAATCCGCGCCCCTGCTCACCAGCACGCGCAGCTTCAATGGCCGCATTGAGCGCAAGTAAATTAGTCTGTTCAGCAATATCGCGCACCTGTTGCGTCATATTAGTGATGCTTTGCGTATTGCTGACAAAGGCACTGACAGAACTCGCAATTTCATTGACGGCACGCTCGACCAGCTCAAGTTCTACCATCATATCCTGCAAGCTGCGTTGCCCCTGATGTGCCCGCTGTGCGCTTTCCTCGGATAGTCGCGCAACTTGACCGGCACTCTCAGCTACCCGGTTGATACTGACACTCACCTGACTCACGGAAGTTGAAGTGCTAGCCGCAGCATCCGTCTGCTGTTGTAATCCCTGAGCAATTTCAGTGGCATTTTCCGCCAGTCGATGAGCGGAGCTCACAACCTGCCCTGCGTGTCCTTCAACCTGAGAAACAATCACCTGAAAACTTTGTGCAAGATCATTGAATGCCTGAGCTGTTTTACCGATTTCGTCCTGACTGCGAACCGTAGCGCGTCTGGACAGATCACCGCTGCTCTGCATAGCTTGCATCGTCAGTTGCAACTCACGAGCAGGCCGCGTCATGAAACCGATCAGCCAACCGATCACGAAATACAAAAAAATCTGTACAACAAGTTGCACAGACCACATGGCAAGATTTGCCTTTTTAATCAAGCTAAACTCATCAGACAAATCCAGTGTGATACTCGCAGCCCCGTTCACGGTCCCCTCTGGCACATTGTGACACATCAGGCAATTGGTTCCGCGAAATGAGGATTGGGCAATAAAAGGAACCACGACGCGCAAGGATTGCTTATCCCCATGCTCGGAGAGTTTGGTCTGAATTTTTGCGCTGTCGAGCGCGGCATGATCCATCGCATCGACGGGTTGCTCGGAGGGCAGCCCCGGACCGAACTGATCCTGAACCGGCTTATTGCGAATCACGCGTAACTCATCTACCCGATCCGAAGCACCCATTTTCTGAACATACAATGCACGTTGCTCCGAATTACTGATAATGCCGTTGATCATCAACATATTCAGCCCGTTCAGCACACCATCAGCCGAGACCAGCGCTTTGGACCTGGCCTCCTCCAGCACATTATCTTCAAACTTGTCGAGCGCAACGCGTTGCGCGACCAGCATGACGACCAGCAAAATAAGTTGTATTGGAAGTTGTAACTTATTCTTTAAGGAGAGACCGCTCCACCATGTATTCATTTTTTTGCTCCCCTGATCGTAATTTTTAATGGTATTAGCACTGTAACGGCAATGAATAAAACTTCTTTAGACAAACAGAGAAAATAAACCCTACCAATTCACACGTTTAAAGCTCTCGCAAACACAATATACAACGGGATAATCTCATTCAACATCCCGCTCAACGCTTAATGTCCGGGGCGCACAGCCGGTAAGACCGGCAGAGACTGCACGCCATCTTTGATGGTTTCTTGAATATTCTTGTCATCAAGCTCTGCATCAACCCCGACAGTCCCACCGTCATGCGTCGCGGCCTCCTCAGCTTTTTTATTCATAATAATCAAACTAATACGCCGATTAGTCGGGCTCAAAGGGTCTTCTTTTTTGAACAGGACAGCGGATGACAGACCAACGACGCGCACGATTTTTTCATCCGCCATGCCGCCTGCAATCAGCTCGCGACGAGAGGCATTGGCACGGTCGGCAGATAACTCCCAGTTGCTATAACCTATTCCTCCGCCGCCATATACAGATGCATCTGTATGACCGGAAATGCTGACTTTATTAGGAACATCATTTAACGTCTGACCGATTGCATGCAAGATTTCCCGGGTGTACGGCTCAAGTTGCGCACGTCCGCTCTGGAACATCGGGCGATTTTTTTCATCAACAATTTGAATACGCAAGCCTTCACTGGTGATATCGAGCAAAATCTGGCTCTTGAACTGCTTTAGTTTTTCGCTGTTGTCGATGGCCTTTTCAATACTTTCCTTCAACTCCTTGAGCTTGGTCATCTCTTTTTCACGTTCGGCACGCAAATATTCCTGCTGAGATTCCTTAACATTGATAATTCGTTTATCGGATGCCACATCACCCGCCTTAACCTGCCCCGTGGTCCGGGTCAGATCCTTACCTCCGCCCTTAATGATACTGGAACTGTCACCACTACCCGAGCCACCTGCCAACGCCACCTTGAGCGGCGTCTTGAAATACTGCGAAATCCCTGCCAAATCACCTTTAGCTGTCGAGCCCAACAACCACATCAACAGGAAAAACGCCATCATCGCGGTCACAAAGTCGGCATAAGCAATCTTCCACGCCCCACCGTGGTGCCCCGCGGCCACCTTCTTGATACGCTTGATAACGATCGGTCGTTTATTTTTATCTTCAGCCATGTCTTTTTGTCGCGAGTAGTTAGTCGTGAGTAGCTGCTAGCTACTACCTGCCACTCACTGCCTTTAGCGTTTTTGTTTTACGTGCTCTTCGAGCTCAGTAAAGTTAGGCCTGTCGCCAGAGCTTAACGCCTTACGACCGAACTCGACGGCCATAGCCGGCGCATACCCGTTAAGGTTAGCCAGCAAGGTCACCTTGATCGTCTGAAAAATTTTCCCGCCCTCTTCGGCTTTTTGCTCAAGCAAACTAGCCAGCGGACCGACAAAACCGTAGGCTAACAAAATACCCAAAAATGTTCCGACCAGCGCATGCGCAATCAACATACCCAGTTCGGCTGGCGGCATACCTACCGATTCCATGGTATGCACCACACCCATGACGGCTGCGACAATACCGAAGGCCGGCATACCATCAGCGAGTTTTGCGATTACGTGCGAGGAAACCAGCGCCTCGTGATGGTGCGTTTCCAACTCGACGTCCATCAGATTTTCAATCTCCATCGCATTGAGATTACCGCTCACCATGATGCGAAGATAATCAGTGATAAATTCCACCACATGATGGTCAGAGAGAATTTTGGGATATTTGGAGAATACAGGACTTTCTTCAGGTTTTTCGACATCGCCTTCGATCGACATCAAGCCTTCCTTGCGCACTTTGGTCAGCAATTCGTACATCAAAGCCATCAATTCCATGTAAGTGTCTTTGGAATATTTGGAGCCTTTAAATAGCGAGGGTAAATCCTTAACAGTCGCTTTAATGGCGGTCATATTATTACCGACACAGAATGCGCCCATCGCTCCGCCAAAAATCATCAGCAATTCCAAAGGCTGCCACAATGCACCAAGGTGACCGCCAGCCATCGCAAACCCACCGAACACCGAACCACAAACAACCACATAGCCTACGATAACTAACATGCAGCACTCCTAAGTATTATTTCTGCCTCTGCATTCTAAAACAAATCCGCCAAACGAGTGATGGCAGATTGCACTATGCGCTTATTTTTTTTAGTTTTACGGGTAGCGCGCGACCAGAGTATGCTTAGTCGGCCTGAAAAAACAAAGGAAATTGCTATTCTGCATGCC
Source organism: Gallionella capsiferriformans ES-2 (assembly GCF_000145255.1). Lineage (NCBI taxonomy): Bacteria > Pseudomonadati > Pseudomonadota > Betaproteobacteria > Nitrosomonadales > Gallionellaceae > Gallionella > Gallionella capsiferriformans. Next base: position 1,061,226 of record NC_014394.1, on the reverse strand, counting down.
CGGCTAGCAAGCGAGCTTTAGCATTGGTCTTCCCGGCGCGTGCCGGAGGATGGCAAATTCCGCACACATAATTATTGTGCAGTTCATTGGTATGAGTGACAAACTTCCCAGAACACTCGCGACAGGTAATCAACTGCATCATCCCTGCTTTAAAAAAACGCACTAAAAACCAGGCGCGCGTAATGCTTAAAACAACCTCGCCGCCTTCAATGCCCTGAACCTGATCGAGATATAGACGGTATGCCGAAATCAACGCATGCACACCATCGACACCCGCGTTTTTAATCATAAACTGGTAGATTCCCATGAACAGGGATGAATGGATATTGGGTTGCCAGCTGATAAACCAATCGGTAGAGTACGGCAGCATCCCTTTGGATGGTGACTCGCCCCTGACCTCTTTGTAGAGTTTGAGCAAGCGCTCACGGCTTAAGCTGGTTTCTTCCTGCAGCACTTGCAAACGAGCACCCAACACAATCAGATCGGTTGCGATTTTGATCTGCTGCGCCTCACCCAATACTGTTTTGATTGCCACAGGCTAGTGTCTATACGGTTTCTTCAACGGATTGCGATGACATCAAAATAGCCGCGTGCATTTGCGCCATCATCCGGCTCTTGCTGTAATCGGTCACCATATTCAACAAAGTGTTTTCGTCGAAGCGAAAACTGCACAGAAGCATGTTGCAACTTGCCATCTTTATAATCTGCGCAGGGGTCAGACCACCGATCAGGTCCACCAGCTCCTGACTTAGGCCCAGACGAAAAATTGCAGCGGGCTTGTCTTCTTTGACCATTTGCTGAACCAGCATCAGATAAGTCAAATTGATGTCGCGAATCCCTTCTTGCAATTGCATGGTGTCCATGATCCCCCCTCGTGCTTGATTCAATAAACGCTAACCTAGTTATTTAACAACTGCGGGTAACGCCATGAAAATAAACGTCCAATTCAGACACGCGTATTCTGCGCGAACAGCGAAAAAAAATCAAATAGGAAATCGACTGAATTTAATGTAAGAATTTCGCTTACACAGCAAAAAACTCCAGACCGATTGGACTGGAGTTTAATTGCAGAATGCCGTTTGCGGGGGGTCAAAGTGGCACTCTTGATCCATTATCGGCATTAAAAGTATAAACTTTAGCCGTTTTATTAGGATATTTTTTATATTTAAAAAATATCCAGCTAAACTATTTCAAGCAAACCGTCCGGTTTCTTCCCGCCTGTTTAGCGGCATACAAACACTTATCAGCGCCAACGAGCAACGCCTCGACCTTGTCCATTTCAGGCTTACTGACGGCGATACCAATACTGATCGTCAGCCTCAGCTCCGCAGCAACGCCAGCGACCTTCATCGTCGCGACCTGCAAACGCAAACGTTCCGCACATTGAAATGCCGCATCAACATCCGTATCGGGGCAAATCACTAAAAATTCCTCGCCGCCAAAACGACATACAAAATCCTGTGCCCGTGCCGCCGCACGCAGCGCTTGCGCAATGCCTGACAAAGCAGCGTCTCCTGCCGGATGACCGTATTTATCATTGATCGCCTTGAAATGATCCACATCAAGCACCATGCAGGCGAATGAACGTTGGCTGCGCCGCATGCTAGACCACTCCTGCTCCAAGCGATCCATCGCTGCGCGGCGATTAGGTAATCCTGTCAACACATCGGTAAGCGCCAATTGTTGCAACCTGTGATTCGCTGCGGTCAATTCATTGGCGAGTCGCTGCAATTGCTCGCGATCATCAGCGAGTTCGGCCTGCATTTGTATCACCCGATGCGCGGCACGCAGACGCGCTAAGAATATCTTTGGTGAAATAGGTTTGAGCAAATAGTCATCGGCTCCGGCCTCAAACGCCTGAATCAAGCGTTCCGGACTTTCCTGCGCGGTCAGGATAACCGTATAAATATTGCGCCAGGCATCGCTTTCACGCAATTTACGGCACAAACTCAGCCCATCCATTTCAGGCATCATCCAGTCACTGACAATCAGCTGAGGTACCTGCTGCCGGATCATCCGCAACGCCTCAAGCCCATTCGCAGCTAACGCCACGGTATGACCGGCAGATTTCAACATCGCATCAAGCAGCTTGAGTGTAGCAGGATCATCCTCTACCACCAGTACCCGCAACGTCTGAATGACCGGCACATTTCCAGCCGCGACAGCCTCCTCTTCACCTGCCGACTGCAGCAACTGAGAAAAAGGCGGGATATTCAAATTATTATTCATGCCCAGCAAAACTGACCATTCCAGCCAGTCACGCACACACGCATCACCGATTTCAATTAAATCATTAAGTTCAATCGACAGGTGCTTCGCCTGCTGCCTGATTTTGACCAACAACTGACTGCTAACCGATGAATTTGCCATAAACAAATCAGCGATCAGCGTCGAGAAATGCATCAGATGCAACAAGCGCCACTCACGAGTAGCCGCCAGCAGCTGGGTATCTTCCGGCTGATCGCAGTGCCTCACCAGCATCTGGAATATTTTTGGGAAATTCATGTCGGCGAGTATTGCTTCGCTCAATTGGGCTTCATTGAAGCCAAATTTTTCCATCTGCCCCGCAAGCTTTGACGAGAATACCTGCCCCTTACCGGCGAAGAGCAACGCGCCATACTCTTCCGTAAACACAGTCGCCAGCGCCAACTGACCGATATGACAGAACAACCCCGCCACAAAAATCTCATCGACCGAGGCTAATCGAGTGTGCTGCGCCAGATGCTTGGCTGCAATGCCTGTCAGCAGCGAATGCGTCCAAAAATGAGGGTAATCAAATTGCTTACAAGGTCCGTGGCGATAATCAACAATCAAGGCGATGCCCAGCACCAACTGGCGTAAACCACGCGCACCCAGCACCATCACCGCATCAGATATTGTCACCACAGGTCGCGAGGAGTTAGCAAGCAACACATTAGCCGCCTTAATGACGCGGACACTCAATGCCGGATCGGCACCAATCAAATGCGCGATTTCCTGATTCGATGCATCTGCCTGCTGCGTTAGCTTAATTACCTGTAGCGCAATGCCCTTGGGCGTTGGCAACCGTCCGCTGATTTTTAGCTGGGTAAATTTTGGATCGTCGACGAGGTTCATAAAAAACACAACATTAGTTTGAGTACAAAACCACTGACACAAGCAGCCCGCATAGTTTATGCCTAAACCACGCTGACAGGAATAGCTTACCTCTCACTTTTTCAAGACTGTAACACGCTGACCACCACCTACGAAAAGATCATAAGTGAAATATCAGAGCCTCCTCGTTAATCATCGCTACTAACGGCTCGACAAAAAAGGGGGCTCGCAACCCGATACGCCGCGCCGAAACGATGACTCCACTGACTGCCGAGCCTCAAGTCATAGCGCCCCTGCTGCAACCGCCTACCGTAAAAGCCCCATGAATTGCCTGCAAGGTTTAACAGCCGATAACCCGACAATGCCAGAGAAAAAAAGCCCCGCGCTGACAGGGCTTTTTGATGTACTCGTCGCGGCCAGCCATTGCCAGCCGCTAAATCATTCCCACTCAATTGTAAACAACACATCCATCGCCTTGATTATATTATATATTTTATGAATAAAAATTAACAATGCCATCACTGATACCATAATTAGAAAATATTGTTCTACATTGTCATAAGATACAGAAACAAAATAGTTGAATCAACCGAATAGCTCGCTATGTGAGCCAAAATGCGCCAACCGCAAAGTGTCTAAATCTGGTTTGAGGTAGATTAACAGAATATCTGGCTTGACATGACACTCTCTATATCCGGTCCAATCACCGCTCAACGCGTGATCACGATTATTATCTGGCAAAGGTTGATCGACAAGCAGAAATTCAAGATCTCCGGCAACAACGACCCCACGTCTTTATTATGTTGTGGAGTTGCCATCACACGTTTGTAATCACGTTTGAAGGCAGTTGAACGATCAAACGTCCGCATTCAAATCAGCCATCAGTACATCAACGCTGTCGAAACGTTTTCCCTTGCCTGATTCAAGCTCGACAATAGCCTTACGGGTAGTCGCGTTCGGCACTTTTACATCAAATGGCAAACGACGCTCATCGGCGACACGCAGCATCAGCAAGCGAATAGCATCCGATATTGACAGACCCATTGCTGCCAGTGCGTCAGTGGCCCGTTCTTTAGTAACCTTATCGATGCGAGCACGAACATAGGTATCGGCAATACTCATGGCGGCGCTCCTGCAATCTGGATTTATAGGCGGCGTTTAATTCTAGTCGCAACGGAACTGCACATCAAGCTCGTTTGACCTCCTACTTCCCGCCACCATTCCGCGCCATGATCGCATCAAATTCACACCGCACTAGCCGCAACCTCGTAGCTCCTGCCCGCGAGTATCCAACGCAAAGACCGCAATCCAACTCCGATTGCCAAATAGAGCACCCTCTCAATTAAGTAATTTTCTTGGTGCAGGCAATTACGACCACATGATTTCTAACCTCGTCAATCAAGTTCTATAAATCTTCACCTTTGCTTCAGTTTCGCCGCGACCTCCTTGATCACGACGTGGATAATCGTCCGTAAACAACGAGATTCTCCCGCGAGAATGGGTGCAAGGTCAGCGCGCTGCTTGAGGGATGCGTTCTCTGCCTCGAATTCCTTATAGATTTCTTCCGCCTTGCCCATGATGTGATTGCACAGGTTATCCAACAGACGCTCTGCAGTTGCCTTCCTGATGTTGAGGGCATCAGCAGCTTCGATGAGCAGCGCCCGGTCGACGTCTGCGATGAACTGTTTGCCCAATATGGGCCACGCCATCTCTGTCAGGTTTGGCCAGCTTTTCTTGTCGTAGGCCAGTGTCTCATAGCAGGCCGTGCTCAGGATGTCGTAGTGTGGAGCCAGTTCGACACCCTCTTCACTTACCAGAAAGCTCAGGTTCTTCAGGTGCGCGTCGGTATTGCCGACCAGCACGTTGAACACCAGCCAGCTGAAAAGCCGGGTGCGCGCAGCAATATTGCCTCGACATTGGTCTGCCAAGGCCGCCAGGCTGGCCATACTACCCTGGCTGTATTTGAAGCTGCGATCAAGCCCCAGCAACTGGCAGGCATCGATGACATGCCGGCGTTGCCAGCCACGCGCATCTCGAACGCGGTCGAAGCGGTCGATGATATACACGGGCGCAGGAACATAGCGGCGATGAACATCAGGAACGTTCAACCCGGCTCGCTTGGCCAACCGCATCACGAACCACTCATTGACAGCAGAATGTGGATAGTCGGCATCCGGGTGATCAGGCTTGATAATATGCGTCGAGGGTGTTGCACCTGCAGGCTCGAAAAGCGCCCCATCCTGCAATACGACTGCCAGCTTATGTTGTGCACCCGCCAGCGACATGCGCTTTTTTGCACCGTGCGTGAGCGGCACACGGGGTAGTGCGAGTATCCGTTCGTTAAGCTCGACATCCGACAAGGGGAGCAGTGCTTCCTCTATTTGATTCTGAGCATCAGGTGCAAGCAGGGTGAGCGAGCCGGCAGACTCGGCACCGTAGTAGCCCAGCAACCCAAATGAATCAGCAACATCGATGCGGGCATCACCGGCCAGCAATCTTCTTTGATGCTCTTCGGGCAGGAGGTTATCGAAATACCACTGCACGGGTCGCTTCGATGACAGATCCAGCAGCGGCGCGTGTTGCAACGGCAGGGATGGACTCAGGCCGAAGTGTTGTTGGTCGTTGAGCCAGGCGCTGTCGTACTTGAAAGACCAGATCCCGTTTTCGTCCCGCAACGTGCCGATCGGACCGCTATTGAGGGAAACCAGCAAGGTACGCTCGCTCATGGTTTATTCTTTTGGTTCTGCTCATTATTTTGCAGCGCGATGCCGTCCGGCACATCAAGATAGACGCGAATACCCAAACCTTTCATGGCTTGGAAGAGCTTACCCCATTGCACAGACTCGTTCCCTTTCTCGACCTTGCCGAGAAAGTTTTCGCTAAGACCGATACTGCCGGCCGTGTCGTCCTGACGAAGCCCTTGAGCCTTTCGGGTAGCACGGACAATCTTGCCGACATCAGATGCACTGTTGAGTGGTATCTTCATTGCAATCCCCTTGTTCATGAGGATTATTGCATATCTTGAGAGTTTTGCGTGAAAATCCGCAAGATCGCGCAGATTTATTCGTTCGCGCAGGAATAAAATATGAAATCCTTACGGATGAAAGGATTCTAATTCCCTGAGAAAGTCATCAATAAAGCTTGAGCCGCAGGTGAGGTAACCGGATTGCGCCATGTTATTTGGCGCGCAACAGCCAAATTACGCCACGCAGCAGCTTTATATGGCGCGATATATAGAAATCGCGCCATCTCGTTACACTTTATCGAAAGTTTAGTTCGAAATCTGGCGTGAATGCGTGTTGATCATGTCAGATGCCACTTGATTACCCCATCTGAACGGGTTACTCAACACTTCACTCACAGCAACCTCGCCAACGCCCCGCGTACAAAACTGTCTTGCGGATAAGCATCCAGCAACTTCCGAACTCGCAATAAAGTTTGATCGACACTTCCCGCCACCCTCGCCCCACGCATGCTCGCATCAAATGCAGTCATCACCTCACCTGCCGTAACCTCGTATCCCCTGCCCGCGAGTATCCAGCGTAACGACAGCAATCCAGCTTCAATCGCGAATAGCGGCTGGGTTTCAATGAAATCCAACGCCGCGCGGTTCAAGGTACGGTGATCAACCGGCGACTGCCTGGCCAGCTTGATCGCCAAATCATACAACCCCGCATCCTTGGCAGCGGCGAACCACTTACCTTCCTGGCCGGGCGTACTGGCCACCAGATCGTTGAGAATATCGGCTGGTGATTTGTGCGGATATTTTTTGCAAATAGCACGGAACGTGGACAGGTAGGTCGTTCCTTGATTGGCTGCTATCGCATAGCGCTGATAGGCTTCATCCGCCATACCTGATGAGAGCAATATCTCCTCACAGGCTTGAGCGATGCTTTCCGGATTGTTGTTCAGGCCATGCGACGTTTCCGCATAGCGCAAGGCTTCGGCTTTCTTGCCTTGGGCAATCAGTGCCTTGACACCCCATTGCCGGTCATACCACCAAACAAACGGTGCCTTTTCGAGCAAAGCCAGCAACTGATCGTAGCGCCCGGCCCGAAGCAGCGCGGAGAAACACATATACGTTCCATGGAAAAAGCCGGAACTTTCCTTACTGCCAGACCAGACTTGTTCTACAACACTCATTAAACGATCTGCCCATACGGCTGCCAGCTCAGGTGTGGCGCATAGCTCACCCCAGTACCCACCCAGACTTTCGATGTAAGGAACCTGGTCAGCGGCATGGGCTTCATACAAGCGCTCCAGCCATTTTGCACGTAGATTTTTTTCGACATTCGCGCGGGCGATAATGGGTACCAGATCAGCGATGGCCCGATTGACGGCACTACCGATGGCACCCGAGGAACTATCGACATTCTGCAAGGCTGGGGAGACTTTTTCCAAAAACAGCACAGCGCCCTCGGCTGCCAGCACAGGCTCTTTCCGGGCGACTTTTTTAATCTCGGCAACCGCTTCCTTGATGCGGGTAATGGCAGGTTGAGAACGCCAACCGAAAGCACCACGACGAAATCGTGGCGTGAATTCCCAGCTATGCTTTTCGGTAGTAATTTTCATGATTTTTTCCATAAGCCTGCCTCCACCAGTCGCCGCACCAAGGCACCGCGCTTGATGTGTCGCGCCATGAAGCACTGCATGGCATGGTTCCACTCAATTCCTGAAGAACAGAGTTTGTAAGCCTCGGCCAGATCAACGACAGCCCGGCTGACCTCGTCATAGGCCGAGGCAATACCTCGTTCCGCTTTCTTATCCAGCATCTGCCAGCAGCGGTCGAAGTTCGCAGCCAGTGTGCGCAGATACGCATCGCGTTGGGCTTGCTGTTCTGCCTTGAGCTTGATGTGTTGCTCGGCTTCCCATTGCCGACGTACCTTTTCAGCGGACTCGGCGAGTTCCCGCAGATTCGCGACGGTGCGCAGGACAGGGGCTGTCACGCGCGTTGCGGAATTTTCCTTCTGCCACGTCAAAAAACGGGATTTCAATTGACGCTCGGCCCGATTAGATTGGCCGGAAAGCAGCAGCTTGAGTACCTGGCGGCTGTCATCGGCAGACAGGCCTGCAATCCACACATCCATTTGCCTGTCGGTATCATCCGATTCCGCATCTATTCCGACATCACCATTGGCGGCTGCGGCAATCAGGTCAGGATCAATCTCCAAAAGTTCGACCAAAGCCTGCTGGGCTGGCGTCAGTCGTGACAACCCCGGAGGCGGAAGTGGTTCGCTCTCGCCCTCTTCTACTTCGCCCGCCGTTACTCCGGCCAACCAGCCCAAATATAATGAACGCAAATCGCCACGCAACAATTCGTCCCGCAACGCGATCAGTCGCCCCATCCAGCCCCGGCCATCGTCCTCGCAGAAGCGGTCATAATTTTCACTTTCGTTGAGGTTCCACGAGATAATCCAGTGCGATTCACTGTGATTGATGTAGATCGAAGACTCGGTCGCAAAGGCATTGAGTGTTGCGCCATCAAAAATTTCACGCGGCACACGCACCATAAAACAGCAGACACACATATCGGTAACATAGACATGCGCATCGAAATAGCGCCGCATCCAGTCATCCGGATCACCCTTGAGGCCACTCCAGTGGTACTCATTAACAAAGCTGGTCGGTGTAATGGATGCCCGCGAGGAACAGGCACGCAATTCGGCCATTTGCCTCGGCGTTAACGGCTGATCAATGGCGACAAATTCGTAATATTGATATTCACTCATCCCGGCTCACTTTATCTCCAATGGTGTGACATCAAGCTCAAGCACATTCTGCTCAATCGTGTCTGTATCCATCACGCGATGCAGATAGGCGTAAGCCACTCGCCATTGCTGCTGCCCGCAGAGCAAGGTGACCGTCTTGTCGTTGAGACGAATGATACGGCCACTGCGTTGCTGCTGGTTTCGATCAACAAAACCCACCGCATCGCCGATGGCCACCTCGTTGCGACCCAGACCTTGTCGCGGTTGTTCACGAATTTGTACATCCGTGCCATCCAGATTGATGGCAGCATAAGCAATCAGCCAGCGTCGCCCATCATTCTGATCCAGAATAACAGCCTGTTTCCGACGAAGTTCAAGAACTTTTCCACGACGCAAGGTATTGGCTTGAGAATCAAAATATTCAATGGCGAGCCCAATCTGCAACCGAGCATGAATCGCCTGCACCCAGCGCGGCTCATCCAGCACCCTGTCGATGGCAGCCCGCATACGGTAAAGTTCAAAGGCAGAGGCCTGATTCAGCGCTTTAAGGACATCTGAAAAATTCATGGCAATACGATCATGTGATTAAAAAGTAGTCGTTCTGATCAATGAATACTTCCACTGCTAGCTGCAGCTTAAATACCCACAATCCAGCTTTATGCATCAATTTCCATCAATGTAAAATTGTCGGCATCTCGTCATCGTCCTTCCTGGGCAGCAGATGCGAAAGTCGGCCTTTCACTTCCGAGTAATAGCGGAATTCAACCACGCCAATTGTCCGCTTCTTCTTGGAAATTCCCTTGGGCTTGATTTGCGGTTGCGCGACCCACACACCGCGCCTTGTTTCCAACGTAAGCATGCACACGTCTATCGCGTAAGGCGAGGCGCCGATACTGCCGTACTTATCAAGGATCGCGTTCATCTGCCGTATTTTATCTGACCGCAGTGACCATGCTTCCGTGATGGTGAACACAAAATCAGCATCCAAGGCCAACGCCGCTGACTGTATCGCCAGCGCAGAGTGATCTTTGTCCTTGATGCTTCCCGACTGAATCATCACTGGGATGATTTGCTTGCTGGTCAGATTGCCAACGAAGGCGAGCGCTTGAAGCTTTTCGCCGACCTCCAGAAAGTCGCGCGCTTTGTCGATCAGCGAACCAATAATATCCATGTACGCTTGCGGTGGAGTGCTGATGGGTGCCTCAATCATTTTTTCCTCAATATTTGCCACCGGTCGCGAAAACTGGCTCTTCACTACACATCACGAAAGCTTGGACAACCGCGCCAGTACTGACGGATCAAATTCCCGACTGTTCAATAATTCATTGATCGAAGACGGTCGAGACTTGAGTGCATCAGCTACGAACCCTCTTCGCTCATCAATAACGGTGAGCACTTTTTCTCGCAAAAATACTCGCTCCTCATTGGTCAGTCGTTCATCACCGATTACCCTGGAGATCGCTTCCGGTAAATCCGCACTCATTCGCGATAAGACACTACGAACAAGTCGAGGCGCGACACCCGTCTCATAGGCCATTGCATCCCAATGCGCCCCTTCCACCCATCCCGGCTTATTCTCTCCTGCGATAGACATCGCCATCGTCTGCCTTGGCAGATAGGCCTCCACGCAAAGCATGTCGTAGAACGGCGCTACTGCCGCTTTTTGTCCACGCATCAGGAAAGCAATATTTTTTGCGTGTGCATCCAGATTACCGATTAAATAATTAAAGGCAATCCAATGAACAACGGCATTGGCCGCTACGATTGGACGTTCGATGAAGGTGCCTCTGAGAACCTCGAACAGGTGATGCAGCCCCAAGCCACCTTCACTCTCATATTTTTTCGACGGTGGCACACCCAATGTTTGGCACAGGTCTATCTGGTGGAGCCGCCTGAATACCCTGCCAAGGCCTTTCTCAGCACTCAATGGCTCACGGTCAAACCGCTCAATGACATAAAGTGGTTCGGGAAGATGCAGCAAGCCGACGTTGGGAACTGAAACTTTCAGCTCATGAGCCAGGCGCATGCAAAAAAATTCGTTGGCCGGGCAATACGGGAAGTCCGCACTGGCATTCTCCGGTTTGACGATATGGGTCGAGGGTGCCGAACCTTCAGGCAGGAACAGCGCACCATCGGTGTCAATACGCAGCCCGAGTTTTTCCTGAGCACCTGCCAGGGACATGTGGATTTCATCCCATGAGGCCATCAGAGGGAGATTGCGCGCCCTGGAAGCCTTAATTTTTTCCTGAAGTGCCTCTTGTGAAAGTGGAATCAGAATTTCCTCTGTCGCGGCAGTGTATCCTTCTGGCGTCAGCGAAAGCGCCCCCGCAGTGTCCTGTCCATGTCGGATCAGTAGCGCCCACGTATCCCGAGGATCGATTCTGTCCCGTAAGGCGATCAGGTCTCGCAGCCGACCTTCGGGCAACAGGTTCTCGAAGAACCACTCGACCGTCCTGGCATTCGCGGTATCTTCGAACGCTCGGGTGGAGATCGGAAAAATCGGCGAAAGTGCATAATCTTTCCACTCAGTCGAGTAGTCAAATTTCCACTGTCCCTGCTTAATTTCAAGGGTTCCAACCGGTATCCCATTGGCCGAGACGATCAAAGCACTCATGTAGTGTCACCCGGCAGCCTCAGCCTGACATCAATGCCAAAACGACTACAAACGGACAAAACTTTCCCGATCTGTGCAGTTGATTTCCCTTGCTCCAGACCGTTAAGAAATGGCAGACTAACATTACACAGCGCAGCAGCATCACGCTGAGTCAGGCCAGACTCCTTGCGAACAGCCCGAAGGATATCCCCTAATTCGCTGACAGAAGAAATGCTAACTTCCCTGTGCGCCATAGCCACCACCATAAAGATAAACGATCGTTGAATTTTACTTTGCACTAACCCTCAATGCAATAAAAAATCAACGATCGTTTATTATAGATGGCGCTATCTGACTCTTGGCGGGTTTTACAGGAAACCATTTTTCGATCTCCCTCAAACTCTTTTTCCCGAAATTGCGAATACGAAAAAGCTCGTTTCTTCGATAAAGCTCGACAACTTTCTCTACTGTCGCCAACCCTTCTTCATGGAGAAGGCGCAATGTTCTCGGAGTAAGCTTGACGAACGGGTCAATGCTTTCATGCATTCGTTTGTTTCGGTGGAATCGCTCTATTCTATCTTTGACATTGTCACCCGACATTTGAAACGCGCGACCGATGGCAGCATAGGATTGGCCCGTTTCCCGAGCCGCGACGATTTCCTGATCCCGTTTGCGGCGAACCTCTCGTTCCGTCGTTATTTGATCGCACAGACCAGACATGACTGCGACTTCCTCCAAGCACTCCAACCCAAATTAGACAAACTCAAAAAAACAATCATCATTATTTCGTGAGCTGTCTGCCGATCATCGACACCACGTTCGAGCCCTGATATGCCTTGTGAGCTTCTGTCAGTCCAACGGAACGTTTAATCAGATCACCAAACGATCCAGACTTCTGTTCTGCCACCACAAGCCTTGCGATGTCATCCCTGATGTATTCAGGTTGTTGAGCGATGATGTTTGCCATCCGCTCAGGGCGTTCCAATCCATCCAGTAGTTTGTCCATGTTTTCTTCTTGCTTAGTTGGTATGCCATGCTATCGGGTCAACAGTACGTGTCCTGATGAAAACCATCTTCATTATGCTCGTGCAAAGTTCCTTCAGGAATTAACGGAATCCGGTTAAGAGCTACGGATGTCGTTTATCAACTGAGCCGATACATCCATCCAGAAACCCGTCATTCGGTGTAGTTTGTATTTCTGTTGCACGATGAGAATTATAGACCGATGAAACCGGTTGCTCCATCAAATCGGCATTCGACGAATCAATCCCTCAAACTCTCCGATCGACACGGGTTTGCTAAACAAATAACCTTGGTACGCGTGACAGCCATTACGTTCGAGGAAGTCACGCTGCGCCTCGGTTTCTACTCCTTCCGCAATCACTTCCATTCCCAGGCTGTTGCCCATGCTGATGATGGTCTGTACGATCACTGCATCAGTGGGTTTTATGCCAATATTATACACGAAAGACAGATCAATTTTCAGTTGGTCAAGCGGAAGTTGTGTCAAGTAAGATAGTGATGAATAGCCTGTGCCAAAGTCGTCCATGGAGAAACGCACGCCGACCTCCTTGAGGTCGCTCATCTTGATGACAGCATCATTGATGTTGTTCAGCACCACGCTCTCGGTCAGTTCGAGCTTGAGCCGGGCCGGATCGGCACCGGTCTTTTCAAGGGCTGCACGCACTTGTTCGACGAAGTCCGGTTGGTGGAATTGCCGCGCGCTCACGTTGACGGCGAGTTGCAGTTCGCATGCCAACGGGTTTGCTTCCCAAGCCTTGATCTGGGTGCAAGCGGTTTCCAACACCCATTGCCCGATGGGCAGAATCAGCCCGGTATCTTCCGCCAGGGAGATGAAGTCCAGCGGCGAGACCAGACCGCGTTTGGGATGCAGCCAGCGCAGCAATGCTTCAGCACCGATGGGCTGATTAGCGGCATTCATCTGTATCTGGAAGAAAAGCTTGAATTGCTGCAGGGAAAGTGCGTGGCGCAAGTCGATTTCAAGCACAGCACGGGCTTCGAGCGATGCCTGCATGTCCGGATCGAAGAAACGAAGGGTGTTGCGGCCAGAGGTCTTAGCCTGATACATTGCGGTATCGGCGTGCTTGAACACGTCATCCATGCCGATCTCGTTGTCACGGAACAAACTGATGCCAATACTGGCGGAGCTGTAGTGTTCAAACCCCTGAAGATTGAAGGGCCGGTTAAGGGAGGCAAGAACCGTCTCTCCAATATCCTGGGCTTGTGCTACCGCTTGCTGGGTATCTTCGTTCAGTTCCTCAAGCACGACGACGAACTCGTCGCCACCCATTCGGGCGACCGTATCACTGTTGCGCACGCAATCCTGGAGACGTTTGGCGACCTCAATCAGCAGCAGATCACCGATGTTGTGACCCTTGGTATCGTTAAGTGCCTTGAAGTTGTCCAGATCAATAAACAGGATTGCACCATGGTTCTTGTGGCGTGCGCTGTGGGCCAGCACACGCTGCACGCGATCCCGCAACAGGCTACGGTTGGGCAGGCCGGTTAGAGAATCATAAAAGGCGAGTTGCTCAATATGAACCGCCTGCGCTTTAAGCTTAGTGATGTCCTCCACTATGACCAGCAGATCTTCTTCTTCTTCTTCTTCTGCAAGCCGGATTCCAGTGATGGTGAGGCGCAGCCATTTTTCGCCCAGCGCAGCGTCAATGCCACGCAAGGCAATCCCGCTGGTGAGGACAACTTGCGCCTGTTGGTGCAGATTGAGTAGCGGCAGGATGTCTTCGAGTTCGCGCCCGGAAACATCTTCTCCGTTCTTCAGTCCGAACATCTCGCGGAAGGAGCGGTTAACACTCCGCACCTTGAGGGTATCGTTCACCACGATCAGCCCCGCAGGAAGGCTCGCGATGATATCCTCGGCGTAGCGCTTGAGGCCAAGAATAGTATCCCGGTCAGTCTGCATATAGGTGTCGAGGGCAAGCCCCATATCCAGCATGACGATCTTGATCAGAGACTGGCAGGTGGCGACAAAAGCCTCTGGTTCTTTCCCTAGCTGCTGCCAGAGTTCAGGGAGCAATCCTGCCAGGTACTTGCTGTAAGCGCCGAGGTACCACTTGGGTTCGAGCCCGATGTGCTGATGAACAACGCCTACCCGCAAGCGGTGAAGAATGTATTCGGAGCCGTAGTCGCCCGCAGTCAGGCTGTCAAAATATGACATCTGGGTTCGCTTCAGACGCTCAAGGGAGGGAGCATCCGGAATGAAACGACGGGTTTCCTCAAACTTGAGCATGTGGGCGTAAAAGTCCTCCACGAAGCGCCGCGACACATTTTGCAGACGCGCGTGCAGCCCCGTGAGCAAGCTGACATCGGTTTCGTCGAACTTCAGGAACTCCTTGCGCCGAGCGATTTCTTGCGCGTCTATCCTGACCGCCCGGGCCAGCGCGGCGACGGCCTCGTCCGAGAGATTCATAGTCCGACTCCCGCTATAGAGCCGCAGACGGTGAGATGGACGTCAGGCTTGCTTGCTTGCTTGCTTGCTTGCTTGCGCAATATTTTTTCCACGATATGTCCCAACTTTTATTTATTCTTGTTCACGTTTTGCGCCAGACTCTGATATGACATCTTCTTCTCTGGCGGTTCTCTTTCTCACGGGCTCATGCGATTGCACAACGGCGGCGTGCCGAAGGTTTCGCAAAACACCCGGTACAAATCCCGTTCCGCCCAGCGCCATCCTTCGCTGATCAGGCGAAACCGCACCCGTGCAGCACCATCTGCAAGATGATTATAAAGTAACACATTATCGCTACTGCCGCGCAGGTGATCCCCCAGTCGCTTGCGCAAATCCCCAGTCGAGCCAATATACACTACGCTATGCGGCCCCGGCGGCGCGCCTTTCTCAAACCATCCCGCTTTTGCTTCACTCGCGGGCGAGACCAACGCCGCCCGGATTTCGTACACACCCGGCTGTGCCGGAACCGCAGTCCGCAGCGCTTGATGGGTCAACGGTAGCAGTGCGGTAAACCCCTCGGTCGCCGCCAGATAATTCATGCGCTGGCTACGACTCCGGTAATCGGGAATCGCCAAATCGTGCCGGATGTTGGCCACCGTGCGCCGCAACAAACGAAGGCCATATTCACACTCAAGGATGGCGACGATGGCACCATCCGTCAGCGGCTCCCGCAATTCCTCTTGGAGCATCCATACTTTTTCCATTTTAATCACATGATCCACGAAATGGCAATGAACCTGCCGAGGCTTCGGAAAAAGTCCGCCCATCGGCACCGTTTCGCCGTTCGGCAGTGCGATGGACAATACGCGCACCAATCGGGAAATCCGGCCCGGATCTGCCACCACGGAAAGATTCGACTCCAATCGCAGCCGGGCGGAAATCTCCGCCTGGGTCATGGGCAAGAGCGCCAAAGCCTGCCCAGAACGCAGATATGCCGCTTGCGATACCAGCACTGCCTGCATCAGTGCGTGGGTGAGCCGGTTTCGGGTATTGATGAGGCGCAACCTGCGCAATACGCCCGCTAGTTCCGCAGGGAAGTCCGGGCGAGACATCATGAGGCTCACACCCTCTTCATCGAACCGGTATTCCCGCACGTAACTGTCGCAGTGGTAGAGAAACATCAGCCCCCTGCTCGCCCCAGTGCCGGGATACAAGTTTTTCATATCGTGTATCTTCCCCAGAACCGGGGAGGCTTGGGTTTGAGGGGCTTCGCCCGCATCATGCTCCACCTGCGCGCCTTCCAATTGACTCACGGTCACCCAGGGGCGCAGGGCGTCGAACCCGGTGGATAACTCCACTTGGGTTACGAGACGGTCGAAAGTCCGTAGCGGCAACTCCAGAAAGCGGGCGAGTACGATTTTGCCGAGCAGTCCGGCATCAATTTTTTTATTGTTATAGTGCTGCAATCGTTATTACGCCGATAAGTGTTTTTTAACATATCGCGGATTCACAACGAAATGCACTAAATTAAGTTACCTCTGGTAAAGTTTTTCACCTTCCGCGATTGCCGAGAAAACATCTTCCAAGCCCTCTCTTACCATTTCAGCCAATTTGATGATTTCTTCCGGTGCAGATTGACTGGCAATATTGCAAATCAACAGAAGTAATTCCTTCATCATTTTCAAGTTCTTCACAAACTCCAAACTCATCGCCTCATCAATGTAAAACAGGAGTGTGTCTGAATTTGGGAAGCTAAAATCATTGACGACAGCGTCTCTCAATACAGCCCATGCACTTTGCAGGTCTGAAAGCGCAGTTTTGTTATAGTCAGTAGGTTCTTTGGAAAATCCCATATTAGCTAACCGTTCGAAGGCGAAAGAATCAGAATATCGATTATGGCCGCCAAAAATCAGGCAATTGTTATCCCATGATAATTTTTCTCAACCAAGTTTTTTAGTTTCGCGCTGGGATGAAAAGTGACCACGCGCCGCGCAGAGATGGGAATTTCTTCGCCAGTCTTGGGATTGCGACCGGGGCGTTGCTGTTTGTCGCGCAACTGAAAGTTACCAAAGCCGGATAATTTAACCTCTTCACTCTGTTCAAGCTTGACGCGAATCTCCTCGAAAAACGCTTCCACCATATCCTTGGCTTCACGCTTGTTCAGGCCAACTTTTTCAAATAACAAATCCGCGAGTTCTGCTTTAGTCAATGTCATGCTTTTCCCTATATATACAAATCACCCACCAAATCAAGCTGGCCAGACAGCGGGAGGTCTTCGTCGTCACCGGCGGCGGCCAACAGGAATTTCATCAGGTTCGTCATACGTGTGTAGCTTTGCGCCATTGTATCAAATGCATGCCAGGAAGATTGAATGGCTAGCATATCGTCGAACAGAGTGTGTGATGCGTGCATGACTAGCCTTTTATTTTTCGATAAAGCTTGTTCCATTCATCGTATTCCCGATGCGTCATCACCTTATTCACGAAGACTTTTTAAACCTGCACCTTACGATAGCCAATAAGCACTGGCACTCACAAAAGCAGTTTACTTTGGTGGTGAGCATCGCTCAAGAATGCGTTTCCAGCCATTTCTGGCGGCGACGGCCTCCCGAAGTATATCGACATACTCATCACCTTGAACCCGTTTGTCGGGCGGCATCGATGCTTCGGCAAGTTCTGACAACAGCCTGATACGCGCTAAACGGGTTTCGCCCAACTCAAGAATTCGGCTGTAAGCTTCGCAGGCATACGCGAAGGTTTCACGTTTTGCATAATCAATCTCGAGCAACCACTCACGACGACGGCTTTCAGACAGTCCGACCATTTCTCGTTTGCAGTTATGGAAGATGTGGGCCGCTTCGTGAATCACGTAATCGTCGAACGGATCATTGTTGCCAAAATACTTCATGGACACATAGCAGGTCGTCTCTTCGCTCAAGCCAAGAAGTCCTGACGCGGTGTCACTGAGCAGTTTTGCATCCAAACTTGCAAGGTAGAGGTTCGCCAGCTCCCATGCTGTATGGAGCCATCTCGTCTTTTCAAGGGTGGCAATTATCGTTATCGGCGTGAGAAATACGACCGAATGCTCAAGCATATCGAGAATGATCATTTGCTCGACCTGTGGAAACAGCCCTCTCACCATAGGCGCAAATTTCGCACGCGCATTTATGTCCAAACCAGAATGATGACATTCAGGCACAGAAACCCGGTCGGTCAGTGTGGAAACTTCCGAAATAAGCGCACCCCGGAGTGCGGCACTGCCACTTTTCGCCCGAGCTACGAACGTGCAGCCAGACCATATCTCAAATGAGTTGTCGTACTCGCCACTGGTGAGAAAACGTTCAATTTCAGTTCGTTGCAGTATATTCATTGTTTTGATGCTGGACTAAACGATACGTTGTTGTCAGTTCTTAAGGGCGGAATGGTGATACCGCCGACACTTTATCCATTTGTCTTTGCACGTCTGTGCTAATGAAGTCGGCAAACGGCTTGATATTTTCATTCACACTGGCTTGTTCAAGCGCGGTCATGTAACCGTCTCGATCTTCGACATGGATGACCGTCCACGGGTATCCGCCAGATGCGAGCATAGCATTCATCAAAAACCGCGCCATGCGTCCATTGCCATCCCCATAAGGGTGAATATAGACGAAGATAAAATGGCCTAGCACTGCGCGGACTGCCGCTTGTGGCTCCTTCGAGATCAAGTCGAAAAAAACCGGCATGGCATCTCGCACTGATTCATAGGAGGGCGGAACATGCCGGGCATAGCGAATGAATACCGGCCAGGAACGATAGCCGGCGAGATGTTTAGCTTCGAGGATACCGCTCATGACGGAAGGCTCGAAGAGTTTTCGATACCAGTCATGATGGTCGCGCCGAATCACCTCGCCAGGCTCACTCCGTTCCAGAATACTCGACAAACTCTTGCGAACCTCAACAAATGCCTGATGGTAGCCTTTGGCTGCCAGCGCGTTGCGGTCATTCTTGTCGTCGCTATTTTCTTCAGGATTCCATTTGCCGGATGCAATCTTGGCGATCAGCGCTTCCGTCACACGATAGCCCTCGATTGACAATGAATGATAGGCATCTTCGATATGCCGGTCATCGACATCCGCGATGTAGGACTCGACATCATCCGGCACTCCCGGTGCTGGCGGGAATGCGCTAATCACCTCCCCCCGCATCGATTCCCACATCAGCCTGATTCGAATCGCACACGCTGATTCCGCTCGCGCCAGAGTCAATAATGATGTCAGCGTAACCTGAAAGGGATCGCTCTCAGTGACCGCATAACCCGCATCACGCATGGTTCGGACGATACGATCACTCTCATTGGCGCGACCCATTGCGCGCATCGCACCGGCGATTCGCCCGGCGACGACCGAATTGCCACCTTCGAGTAGCTTGACCAGAATCTCGGATGCATCCGCGATCTGCGATAGCGCGATCTGCGCATCAATCGGGTTCGTCGCGAAGAAGGTCGGTGACACACGTACCAGCGATGCCGGCAACGAGAGCAGACGAATTCCCTCCTTGACGACGATATCCGCCCCGGAGGCGAAGTCCTTTGAACGGTAATCAAAAAGACCTGTCTCGAATTTGAGTGTGAGATTGTTGTTCGATCCGGTTTTGGTGTGGATCATCAGCTGACGAGGGATTGTTGTGTTGCCGGCGTGCCTTTGTAGAGAGGCTTCGGGCGACAGGTACCAGTCGTTGCCGAACCGGACGTTGCAGTATCCGGTAACGAATTCATGGAAAGACGCATACCACGCCGTTGACTCCCCTGTCTTCTCTGCCGGATTGGAAATGATATACCAACCCTTGATGACTTCCTTCATGAAGCCTGCCGCAACCAGTCGATCACGATGAACACGACTGAAGTCTTTACTCTGAAATACGTGCAGCCCCCGATCTTGCTCGATTTTCAAGAGTTTCAACGAAACTGCCAGCTTTTCATTTGGGGTGGACATAATATTCCTTGGCAAGTTTATTGCGCATTACTATAGCACGTTTAATCCGCTTCTCTATGGCAAGTTTATTGTGTTTTTCCACTTAGTTGAATTTTGCTGAACGGCATCTAGCGACATGCGATCCGTCAAATTCTCAGTTTATCCATACAAAGTCAGCGTAATTGGGTTATGTGAAATAAAATAGGTTTTTACACTCAACGACCACGTCGTCCGCGATAAATAAACAAATTATTACCCTTATACACACCAAAGGTAGCGCGTGCGGATGGATTGCTCACACCTGCACCGCTCCAAGCAAATTGCAACCATGGCATTACCGTCGCAACGACATCAACATACCCGGTTACGTTAGGCATGAACAGTAAGAGATTCCCATTGCCACCCACAAAAGGTGAATTTACACTTTTGCTTACAACAACCCCACTCGGCTGTAACGTCAATATGGGTAAAGTAGTGATCGTGCAGCTATCGGACGCGTTAAGCATCCATCCGTGTGTTGAAGTGTAATACTCCGCAGTAAATGGCACTGCCATGTTGAGCAACTCCGAACCGTAGGCATTCAGCAGCTTAACTCTACCGCTGCGAATTTCCGTTGTGCCTTCGATATGGCCCGAAGAGCTGACTTGAGCTGTATCAGCATCAGTGGCGCGAAGGGTAAGCGTAAGCGGTGCGGTTTGCGGGGTAGCCACAGCATACGTCACATTTGCACTGCCGACGCCATTGGCAAAGCCAGCAGCCCCAATCGTGTTGCTTGTAAATCCAGTCGTTGCACCCGCGTTCGACAGAGTAGTGAAGTAAGCATTCCAGCCCGTATAATTCGCCGTAATGCCACCGCCTGCAGCCTTTGCTGTAACGGTGGTCGTGAACGGCTGGCCAGCCTTGATCGGAGCTGTTGAACCCGCATAGGTGAATGCTCCGCAGGCGGGTGTGACTGCCGTGTCGAAATAGGCCGGATGGAAACGCCCGACAGAAGCTTGCGTGCCAGCCACTGCCGTGGGCAGCGCCCATCCCAAATAAGTACTCATGCCGGCATTTAAATCTACCGTGCCAACTTCATTCCAGGTCAGATTGGTACTCACCACACCGCCGACGAAACCTGTCAGCGCTGTGTTGATTACAGTGGCATTGCCGATGCCTGGCAAATGGTTGCTGGAAGTGATCGTCAACATGCTATTGAAGTTCGGCGTTGGTGAGGGCGTGGCGCAGGCATTCTTCGCCGTCACGGTCGCGTTGAATGCCAGCCCTGCGGTCAGCGGAGCAACGGGAATCGCACTGAACGCAAACGATGCGGGCGCAACGATGAATGTGCCACTGCCGGTCATGGCGGCACCGCTAGGTGCAGTGCCCGTAGTGGTCAGCGTAAGTTGACCTGCATCAGGGTAACTCAGCGTAATCGTCGCCTTACCCGTCGCATCGAACAACAAGTTATGTGCTGTACCAGGCGCGGCAGTACTCACCACACCAGTGGACGCTGTTACCCTCAGCGTACCCGTAGCTGGATTGGTATAGCTAGTATAGAGTTGCACCGCGCGGGTCACGCTCTGGTAAGCAGGTATGCAACGTCCTGTAGCCGGTGCGGTCTGCACCGCCTCAATCGTGGCCGATACATTGATGCAGGAAAACTGATTCGGCACTGTTACCAGAAAGCCGGAATTATTAAATGTCATGGCGCAGCTTGCCGCTCCCGTAACGGTATTCAAACAGGTCGTCGCCGCAGCCGAAGCAGGATTGGATGTCGCACCCAGCGTGACACCCCCTGCTGTTGCTTGCTGCACGGTGGCAATTGCAGCACCAGTCGCCCCAATCACCACAGGCACACCGCCCGGAGTGGGCGTAACCGTCAATCCGCCACCGGTATAAAGCGTGGCGCAAGCCGCATCGGCACAAGCGCGCAGAGTGATAGTCTGCGGCGAACAAGTCAGTCCCGTACCACCATGCTGAATCTCGATGTGATCCTGAACGGCCGCACCGGGACAGACCACCCCGTTGATTTGTGCCTGAACAACAGAATTAAAATTAATCCCGACGTTATTGCCAAGCTGAACTTCCCCCGTAGTAATGATCGCACCCGTAATCACTGCATTGTTATCGAACTGTACTTGTGAATTAGCGAACGGACTGTAGAGCAAACCAGTGAAGGATGTATTGTTTTTGCCAGCATCAAACTGCGCGCCACTATACAAACTAACTTGCAGATTTCCCGCATTACCACCCCCATTCAGCGAAATGCCTTTGTTTTTCAGATCAATCTGGTTGCCTATATACAACTTCACCGCACCCGTCACGATCAGATTACCGCTCAGTTTCAGACTGTTAATGTAGTAGGTTCCTGCCGCCAATTGGATTGAGCCAGTCGTATTGAGGCTTTTAATATAGTAAGTACCGCCGCTAAAAACGGTCGGATTGCCCGTTGCGTTAATAGTGCCATAAGTACCCGCAGCTACCAAGGCCGCATTATTGACGGTTGCACCACCCGCCAGCGGGAATGGTGTTGGCGGCAAGGCGTACATAGTCGGCGCAGGTAGCACGGTCCCCCCGCTAACGGGAATAGCGTTATTCGACCCTGTAACCACGACAGCACCCGCACCTCCGTTAACTGTTGTGCCATTACCGTATGTCAGGTTATTTGCGCCCGCCATGATCGGGGTAGGGCCTGCTGCCGTGGCAGTCAGATTACAGCTCGTAGCTGCGCCGCCTCCACCGCCCGCACCACCGCCTGCACAACTTTGACTAACAACCGTGCCTGCGCCATTTGTTATCGAAAAATTCGCTGGACATGTAGAAGCAATGCTTGCCTGTGTCAGATTAGTCGTTCCGTTAACAATGATATTGCCCGTCAATGTCAATTGAGTAGATGCTGCCACGGTAAGATTGGCAAACGTAACATTTCCGGTAATCGTCTGATTTGTTCCGGTCAGTGAAACCGTGCTATTCACCGGTGCAGTGAACGTGCCGTTATTGGTAAAATTGCCGCTCAAGCTGATGGTCTTGCCCGACTTGATTGCCAGTGTTCCGCCCGCTTGCACAGTGACGTTGGTCACATTCAGCGTATTTGCATCAGCCAAAATATTCGTACCATTGGCAATAATGACCGTCGCTCCAACAGGTGGCTGACCACCACACGCTGCATTCCATGCCGCCGTTTTATTCCAATCCGTCTGACTAGCGGCTACGCTGGTACAGGCCACCGCCAGCGTCTCTATTGAGAGCATCAAGCCTGCCACCCACATAAAACAATAATGACTTTTTTCATATTCATGCTCATAATTTTTATTTTTGAGAGGCGACTAATTGCCCCGAACGTCGCTCAGCAGTTCCTTGATGTCGAGTATCAACACAATGTCGCCCTCGCTGGACATGGTGACCCCTGCCACGCCTTTGGGGCGGAAGGTATCCAGCGACTTGATGACCACATCGTCGTGACCGGCAAAACCGTCGGCGGACAAGATAAAGCTGCTGTTGCCGAATTGCATCAGCACACCCACTTCAGGTTCCTTGTCGGAAGCATCCCAACCGATCAACTGAGCCAGCGGCAACACCGGCAACACCTCGCCGCGCACCACCATGGTGGCACGACCCGAGATTCTTTGTAATTGCCCCGGTGTCACGGAGAGGATTTCGCGCACCATGGACAGCGGCACGGCAAAAGACTGGTCGCCCAGACGCAAAATCAACACCGGCAGGATCGCCAGGGTCAGCGGCAGCGAAATCGTAAACACGCTGCCTTTGCCTGGAATCGAGTCGATATTGATCGAGCCGTTGAGTTTCTGAATATTGGTCTTCACCACATCCATGCCCACACCGCGCCCGGACACACTGGAAATTTCATCCTTGGTGGAGAAGCCCGGCAGAAAGATCAGTTCCAGACATTGGTTCTCATCCAGGGTATTGGCCACCTCGGAGGTGAGCAAGCCCTTTTCGATGGCTTTGCCGCGAATCACTTCCGGCCGCATGCCGCGACCATCGTCGGCGATGGTAATCAGGATATGGTCGCCCTCATGGCGCGCACTCAATTCCACCATACTTTTCTCAGGCTTGCCCGCAGCGATGCGCCCTTCGACGGTTTCGACACCGTGATCGACCGCGTTGCGCACCAGATGGACCAGCGGATCGTTCAGATCCTCGATCATGGTTTTATCCATCTCGGTCTCTTCACCGGTCAACACCAGCTCGACATCCTTGCCCAGCGAGCGCGCCAGATCGCGTGCCAGACGGGGATATTTCTTGAACAGTCGCCCGATCGGTTGCATGCGCGTCTTCATCACCGCATTTTGCAGATTCACCACCAGCATATCCAATTGCGTGACGGATTGGTCCAGTTCCCGCAAGGTATCCGCATCGTGCCGCCCCTGCAAAATGTCGGAGCGCAGATGATTGAGCCGGTTCTTGGTCAAGCCGATTTCGCCGGACAAGTTCAACACCTGATCCAGACGTTCGGTATCGACCCGGATGGTGGTCTCTTTTGCTTCCTTGACCATCACATCGCCATCGCGGCGGCCGACCGTCGCCCCCGGCACATCGTTGGTACGACGACCAAACGCCTTCCTGGTCGATTCTTCTTCCGACAAGGCCTCGGCAATTTGTTCCGGATCGCGGGTCGCTCCCACCGTAGTAACGATGTCCGTACCTGTCAACTCAGTAAATAACG
Source organism: Gallionella capsiferriformans ES-2 (assembly GCF_000145255.1). NCBI lineage: Bacteria > Pseudomonadati > Pseudomonadota > Betaproteobacteria > Nitrosomonadales > Gallionellaceae > Gallionella > Gallionella capsiferriformans. The sequence continues at coordinate 1,036,803 of NC_014394.1, read as the reverse complement.
CTTCCCAATTCACACTTTCCCGTGCGTGAGCGGCGTTTGTCTGGTCAGACCGGCTCTCTGAATCCGGACTGCTGCGCGCCACATTCTGAGCAACCATCGCAGCATTAAAATCATCAAATATCCGTTCCACACCGCATGCAAAATCGCTCATTTTGTAACCTCAGCCCTGAGTTAATAGTTGTTAACTATTTTAAAATCCCAAACTACCCAACAGGTCATCAACCTCATCCTGACTAGTCACTACATTCCGTCCGTTCGAGTTGATAACAGGCCCGTTCAGCAAGCAAGCATCAAGTTCAGCCTTCACATCAACGGGCGCTTGTTCCAGCAACAACGCCAGCAACTGCTTTTCCATATTTTGTGTCAGATCAATTATTTTTTTGATAACTTGGCCCGTCAAATCCTGAAAATCCTGCGCCATCATGATTTCCATCAAATATCCATTCGCCATCGTAGTTTTGTTGGGTATATTCTGAAGAAACACCTTATTGCGCATGATCAATGATTTAAAAGCGTCACTACTTAATTCACCCGCAAACATCTTTTGCCACTGCGCATCCAAATGCAGTGCTTCAATTTCCAAATTCTGTACCAGCGGCTGCGCAGCTTCTGTCGCATTCAGTACCCGCTCTGCGGCTTGCTGCGTCAGCGTCGCCACATAATTCAACCGGTCACGCGCATCGGGAATGGAAGAGGTGACCCGCTCAATCTGCTTATTTAAGCCCAACTCGCGCAGGGTGTCGTGCAACGTTCGCGTTATTTTCCCCAGCTGATTTATCATGCGATCCTGGTCTGCGATTTCCTTGCCTACCATGTTGCAAGCGACTATTTCTGAACCATCAACCGATTTCTCCGGGGTGTTCTTTGCAAGAATACTTTCAAAAAGCAACTCAAGATCATCATCTGATTCTTTCTTCGTCGTCATCTCAGTGCTCACTTATTTATATTCTGGAATATTTTTTTCAGCTTCTCGTCCAGCGTGGCTGCCGTAAAAGGCTTGACCACATAGCCGGAAGCGCCCGCCTGCGCGGCCTCGATGATGTTTTCGCGCTTCGCCTCAGCCGTTACCATCAACACCGGCAAATGACGGAGCTTGGCATCCGCGCGAATCGCCCGCAGCAACTCGATCCCCGACATATTTGGCATATTCCAGTCTGTCACCACGAAGTCAAACGTATCCGCACGCAGCTTTCTCAACGCCTCAACGCCATCCTCAGCCTCTTGCATATGGACAAATCCCAACTCCTTGAGCAGATTCCGCACGATGCGTCGCATCGTCGAAAAATCATCCACCACCAAAAATCGCGTACTTTCTATTCCCATTTCAATCTCCTAATTGCAGGATTCAGGATGCAGGATACAGAAAAATCCTCGAAGCTGCTTTTAGCTGAATCCTTGATCCCGAATCCTAAATCCTGTATTTACGTCAGCAACGGCCTGAGCGTCGTTGACAAAATCATTGAATCAAATTTCGGTACATAGTAATCGACCCCCACACGTTTGCCCATCGCCCGATTGGCATCGGAGGACAGCGACGAGTGCATCACTACCGGAATACCATCGAAACGATGGTCTGCCTTGATATGCTGTGTCAACACATAGCCGTCCATCTCGGGCATCTCCGCATCGGTGAGGATGGCCTGCACCTGATCATGCAAGGGCACGCCCGTACTTTGGGCTGCATCCGCCATCGTCTTGAGCCTGTCCCAGGCTTCGCGACCACTATTCGCCTGTATGTGCTTTACGCCCATCTTGTCGAGCACTTCGGCAATTTTGCGGCGCGCCACCATCGAATCGTCGGCGAAAAACACACACAAGTCGTGACCCGACTCTACCCGCTCCACGTTGCCGACGATCGCCTCACCGAACGCATTGGATAAAATCTGCTCGACATCCAGCAAGGACACCAGCGAACCGTCAGGCAGTTCCGTGATCGCCGTAATCAGCGCCCCCTTATCGGACAACATGCCTTCGGCAGCCCTGACCTTATCCCAATCCACGCGGATAATTCGATCTACACCTTCCACCAAAAAGCCCAGAATATGCGTGTTGTACTCCGCTACCATCATGGTTTGATGGGGACTGGCAGGCTTCATCCCCATAAATTCGGCCAGATTCAACACCGGCATCACGTGGCCGCGCAAGGACACAATGCTATCCACCCCGCGCGGCATATTCGGCGTGCGGGTGATCTTGCCGGCCTGGCTGACCTCCTTGACCTTGAACACATTGATACCGAATTTCTCTTCGCTGCCCAGACTGAACAACAAGATTTCCATCTTGTTGGTCCCGGCCAGATTGGTTCTGGCATCAATATTGTCGAGCAAACCATCTTCACTGCTGCCCATCATTTCATCTGAATATGACATTTATTTCTCTTAGGCCAACAATCTCGCCAGTGTTTGCGACAGTTTTTGCGGCTCAAACTTCGGCACATATTCATCCACGCCGACAGTCTTGCCCAATTGCTGGTTCGAGGTACTGGACAATGAAGAGTGCATCAAAACCGGAATGCCGTTAAAGCGTTTGTCTTCCTTGATCTTGCGCGTCAGCATGTAGCCGTCCATCTCGGGCATTTCCACGTCAGTCAGGATCACCTGCACAAAATCCTTCAATGGCGTGCCGGCACTTTCGGCGTAGGTGGCCATTTTTGACAATTCGAGCCATGCCTGACGACCATTGATCGCCGAGATGTGCTTCACGCCCATCGCATCCAGTGTGCGGGCGATCTGATTGCGTGCCACCGAAGAATCGTCGGCAAAAAATACCGTGCGATTTTCACGACCCAGTGGCTGCACTGCGTTAAAAATCATCTCATCGGTACCGAAGTGACCGGTCTCCGCCAGCACTTTTTCCACGTCGATCATCATCACCAGACGCTTATCCTTGAGTTCGGTGATCGCCGTGACCAGTCCGCCCAGCTCCGCCACCAGCATGGCAGGCGGCACGCGCATGGCAGACCAGTCCAGACGCAGAATGTTATCCACCGCCTTGACCAGAAAGCCCTGGGTGTGGGCGTTGTATTCGGTCACGATCATGATCTCCGGCTTGGTTTCCGTGACCAGACCGATGTATTTCGCCAGATCGATCACCGGCACCAGCGCACCGCGCAAACTCACCATCCCTTCGACCGAAGGCGGCATCTCTGGCGCGCGGGTGATAGCAGGGATACGCATCACCTCGCGCACCTTGAACACGTTAATGCCACAGGTTTCTTCGCGATCGGTGCGCAAATCTTTGCCCAGCGAGAACATCAGGATCTCAAGCTTGTTCGTTCCAGCCAGCTTGGTTCTGGCATCAATGTTTTTTAACAGATCTGACATTTATTGCTCCCTAAATTTGGCAAGTAGTGAGTAGGAAGTGAAAACCGTTTCCACTCACCACTCAACACTTGTCTGCCAGTCCTCTTGGGCGAATATTCACACAGGTGATGGCGCCTTGAATATCACCGTTTGAACTACAATGAACTACAAGGGGGTGGTTACACCCCCTCCCTGCCTCCTCGGTCACACAGGAATGGGGGGGGTTGCCTTTTGCTTGTCGATCACAGGCAAAAGGCAAGACCCATCACTGGCCAGTAAGTCAACGTCAACATCCACAAATCAAGATACGCAAAAGTTGCACTTCAGAATTAAATCCGCCGGGTTTAATTTCTGTTTCAGAGACGCCCCCAGCTAGCCGATAATCGTGCAATTTCGTCCAGCCGCCTTTGCGGCATACAGTCGCAAATCCGCCTGGTGCATCATCGCTTCAGGGCTTGCCAAACCTGCGTTATCGGCCAGGCCAATGCTGACCGTGAGACGCAGTGATTTCCCTGATGCCAGCACGGGCTGAAAAGCCACGTGCTGGCGCAAACGTTCAGCGTAGATAAAGCCGGCTTTATTATCGCTATCCGGACAGATCACCATAAACTCCTCTCCACCCACGCGACATAGCACATCCTGTTTACGCATCGCCTGTTGCAGGCTGGATGCCACTAACTTGAGTGCCTCATCGCCCAGTTGATGCCCATAGGTATCATTGATCATTTTAAAATGGTCAATATCCACCATCATGCAGCAAACCGGACGTCCGGCCCGAGTCGCCAGTGCCCACTCCTGCTCCAGTCTCTCCATCATGTAGCGGCGATTCGGCAAGCCGGTCAACGCATCGGTCACCGCCAGTGCTTGCAGGCGTTTGTTGGATAGAGCCAGCTCATCGGCAAACTGACGCAGTTGCAAACGATCTTCTTCCTGAGCTTCCTGCATCTGGACGATGCGTTGCGCAGAACGCAACCTGGCTGCCAAAACTTTGGGATTGATTGGTTTGGAAAGGTAATCATTGGCACCCGCTTCAAAAGCCTCAATCAACTTCTCGGTGCTTTCTTGTGCGGTAACGATAAATACATAAATTCTGTGCCAATCCGGGTTCTTGCGCAGCTCACGGCAAAACTCGATACCATCCATTTCGGGCATCATCCAGTCACTGATGATGAGCTGGGGAGGGCTCGCTTTAACGCTTTCCAATGCTTCTCGCCCGTTATTGGCAGTCGTCACGCTGTGCCCGGATTTTTCCAGCAACGCCTTGTAGAGTAACCGAATGGCACGGTCGTCATCTACTAATAAAATGTGTAATTTGAAGATGGCGGGTTGTACGCTGGGTTGTGCGTCAACACTCATCAATTCCGATGCAATGGAAGCGGAATTCAACATTTCATCGAAGGGTGGAATATCCGGAATCTCAATATTGAGTAAATCAGCCCATTCTCGCAAGCCACGAATGACAGAATCACCAATCTCGATGAGTGCGCTGGTTTCAATGCCGACACGGGTAGCCACCAGCATGAGCTTGGGTATCTGCCGGTAACGCTCCGAAGGTGCCAACATGCAGACTGAAGCCAGGCGATCCGAAAAATGGAACAGGTGCAGCAAGCGCCAGTTACGTTCACCTTCGTGAAATTCGCTACTCTCGGGTTGTTCAATATGCAAGGCGATGTCCTGGAAGAGCGCAGGCATCCCCCAGTCGGACAACATCAATGCCGTTATCTGATTGTGATTGATACCAAAGGCATTACTTTCCAATTCGGAGAGGTTATCAGTGGTGGCATGCTCCAATACCTGTGAATACTCCTCGGCGAAGAGAGTGGACAAGGCAAGGCGGCCGATCTGGGACAGTAAACCCAGCAAAAATGCTTCATCCGCAACGCCGACGTGCATTTTGGCCGCGATCTGTTGCGCAGCAATGCCGGTACAAACCGAATGAGCCCAGAATTTTTGATAATCAAAACCGCAGCACGCACCCGAACGAAAGTCAGCTACCAAGGAGAGGCTCAGGGCCAATTGACGTACCGACTTGATGCCCTGCACCGTCACCGCATCCATGATGGATGCGATTGGTCGCCCCTCTCGATGGACAAGTAAATTAGCCACTTTGATGATACGCCCGGCCAACGCAGGATCACTACTGATCAGACGTGCAATTTGTTGCGTAGTGGTATTTTCTTTATCGGCTAACTGAATGATTTGCAGCGCCACGCCACGCGGAGACGGCAAATTACCATTCGCTTTAAGGTCTGCAAATTTCTGATTTACGAACTGATTCATGGTGTCGCTGTTGTAACACGTGTTGCAACAAAATTACGTAACCGATCAGACTTTTTCATATTTACACGCCTTGAAAATAAAATTCAAATAACCTGAAGTACGCGTCCTAATGAAGCCATTTGCTGGCTTGACGCCTTAGTCGAATGGCCAGTTATTTCATCAATCGCTCTTACACACTGAACACATCCACTGCCTGCCGGACTTCGCGTGCCCCGCCTTCCAGATCCTTCGCCAGACTCAACAGACTTTGCGCCGCGTTGGCATTTTCTTCGGACATCGCGGCGACGCGTTCCGTGCTTTGCGCCAAATTCGCAGCCGCTATATTTTGTTCCGCAAGCGCATTGGAAATCTCGTCGATGGCGCCGCCCACTTCAGAAAATGATTGCTGGATCAGAGTAATCGAACTTTGTGCCGTCTCGGCATCCGATACCCCCTGGCGAGTGGTCGCCACCACTTTGCCCATACCATTCAAGGCATGCGCCGCCACTTCACCGATCTTGCCGGACATCTGGTTGATTTCAGTCGTGGCATTGGCCGTACGCTCGGCCAGCTTGCGCACCTCATCCGCCACCACGGCAAATCCGCGCCCCTGCTCACCGGCGCGCGCCGCTTCAATGGCGGCATTCAACGCCAGCAAATTGGTCTGATCGGCGATTTCCTTGATGACTTTTACCACTTCGCTGATGTGCGAGGCATCTTCACCCAGACGCGACACCTCAGACGATGCCGATTCAATTTCTTGCGCTGAGGCCAGCAAACCGGTCACCGTTTTATGCACCACTTGCGCACCTTGCTCGGCATTACTGCGCGAACTGGTGGCAATACGCCGTGCACCACTACCCTGCTCGCTGATATGACCACTGGATACGCTCAACTCTTCAATTAACGCCGCCATGCTGGAGACCGCATCTGACTCATGATTGACGTTTTCGGCAATCTGCTGTGCCGCACTCGCCAGGCTGTGCGCCATGTCGCCAACGTTGTTAGCCTGCACCTTGATTTTGGCAATCATGTCGCGGATGTTGCTCTGCATAGAGCAAAGATGATCTAGCACGCTGTCATCAGCCGGTTTTTTGTGCAAGTGTACCAACAGGTTGCCGGAAGCCATTTTTTCAATAACCTCCAGCACGTCTTGCGGGTCGCCCCCCAATTGCCTGGCGACTGAGCGCACGACCACTGTGGACATTGCAAACAGCAGCGCAACGGAAAGCAGCGCAACCACAGCAAGGGTGTTGCGGCGAGCATTGAAACGCTCGTCCACCAAAGCTATTTCCTGCGCGCCTTTTGCTTCGACTATTTTGACCAGGGTGCTACGCAATTCCTGAATCTGTCTGAACAATGCTCTTTCGATACCTTTTACCTTTGCATCGGAATCGGCTGCATTTAGATGATCAATGATCTGTGCCAAATATTTTTCGCTTATTTTTTTATGTTCGACCGAAACCTTGCTCAATGCTTCAATTAAGGGGAGGAAAGAAGAATCTTCATCGGATAACTTGTTCAATATTTCGGCGGTGGTTGCCTCGCCCGAATTGAAAATATCGACCTGATCGGTAAATTCCATTTTGTATTTTTCTTTTTCGTCTGGATCGTTGCCACGCAACCAAACATCTTTGGCCGCTTTCGCCTCTCTAATCACCGCGATGTTCATATTGTCCAGCTTGATCATCACCGAAAGCGTGTCATGCGCATTCAGAATTTCGGCTTTATTTTGATCGGAAAGATCGGCCAATTGAAACAGGCAAAATGCCAGTGCGCCGATCAGCACGATGATGGAAACACTTTGCATCACAATGAGTTTGCGATTGAGCGTTATATTCTTTAACATGGCACTCTCCTCCGGTTTGATACGAGCCCCCTTGCACCATCTATGGATGGCACAAAGGGGGGCGATTATTATTATGTTGCCGACTGCTTTGTATTACATGCCGCACTTGTCAAATTCCACTGCACGTTCCGCATAGTCCGCGCAATGATCCGCACCGCCCGCCTTATTCGTAACGGATTTGCCATTGAACGTTGCCGTAATCACCTTACTCTTGGTGATATCGAGGCGGTCATTGGCACAGGCGGCAACCGCCTTGACGCGACAGGCTTCCGCTGTATCCGCAGCTCCCGTTTTGACACAAGAAGCCTTGCCATCGCATTTCTTAAAACTGATAGCTTCTTTTCCCGGACACGCTGTGCGCGTGTAATTGATGTCGCACGTTCCTGCGAATACTGAAGCACAGGAAAAAACAAAAACAATGCTGCCTAAAGACAATGAAATATTTTTCATTTTTTGCGCGTGAAACATCAGCACTATGCTGGTGAGGTAGAGCGAGGATTGCGAACAATCCATGCTTTGTGGCTTACCTGCTCACGCATTTCCTTTCTCGTCTGCCACGGTTAAATTATGCTCAAGAATGTTCTATATTTCTTGTCCAGTTCATGCTTCACCCGCTGCCGCGCTGCAACAATCGGCTGAACTCCTCCGCCGGAACGGGGCGGCTGTAGTGGTAGCCTTGCCCGACCCGGCAACCTTGCATCGCGAGCAGCGCGCGGTGCGCTTCAGTCTCTATGCCTTCCGCGACGACGCTCATGCGCAGATTGTGCGCCATGCCGATGATGGTCTTGACCATCTCCGCATCGTCCGGGTTGTTGTCGGCATCGCTGACGAACGACTGGTCTATCTTGAGAATATTGATCGGGAAGCGGCGCAAATAGGACAGGCTGGAATAGCCGGTGCCGAAATCGTCCAGCGCCAGCTGGATACCCAGCGCGCGAATCTCGTGCAGCACCTCGCCCATCCCCTGCGGGTCGAGCAACAGGCTTTCGGTCAATTCCACTTCCATGCGCGTCGCATCCACACCGCTTTCCGCCAGCGCAGCCTTCAGCGATTGCATCAACTCCGCAGGACGCATGAACTGGCGTGCAGAAACGTTGAAACTGACCTTGATGTCCCGGCCCTGATCGTGCCAGCGTTTGGGCTGACGGCACGCTTCCTGCATCACCCAGTTACCGATGTCGATGATCAGACCGCTGTGTTCGGCAATCGGGATGAAGCGTCCCGGCGATACTTGTCCCATACCGGGGTGATTCCAGCGTATCAGCGCTTCGCAACCGATAATACGCCCGTCGCGCAAATCCACTTGAGGCTGGTAATACAGCTCAAATTCGTGGCGCTCCAGTGCATGGCGCAGCAACCGTTCCAGCTGTACGCGCTCCACCGACTGGTCATGCAACGCTTGCGTGTAAAAACGGTACGTGGCGCGCCCCTGTTGTTTGGCCTGATACAGCGCCGCATCGGCATATTTAAGCAATTCATCCGCATCGCGCCCGTCTCCCGGACACAGGCTGATGCCCAGACTGGGGGTGATGCGCAATTCGTCGCCACCGATGCATACCGGCCGCGACAGTTCGTGCATGATTTTTTCTGCGGCGGTGGAGGCGGAATCCGCATCATTCAGGTCGTTCAACATCAGCACGAACTCATCTCCGCCCATGCGCGCCAGCGTGTCATCGGCGCGGATACAGCCCAGCAAGCGTTCCGCAACCACTTGCAGCAAGGCGTCTCCCGTGCCGTGACCCAGGCTGTCGTTCACGTCCTTGAAGTGATCCAGGTCGAGATAGATCACCGCAAGTTGCGCATCGCGGCGCACCGCACTGCTGATCGCATGACTCAGACGGTCGTGCAACAGGCGACGGTTGGGCAGGCCGGTGAGCTGGTCGTGATAGGCCAGATGCTCGATTTGCAGTGCGGCCTGTTTTTGCTCGGTGATGTCGCGGAACAGGGTCTGGAAGGCAATCCGGCCATCGGGCAATTGCACGACCTGCACCGACACATCCACCTCCAGCAGACGACCGCTGCGGGTGCGATAACGCGATTCAAAATCATCGCGCCCCGTTTGCTGCAATTTTTCCCTGCGCGCCACGATGGCGGCCTGGTCGTCCATCGCCTCGATGTCGAACACCCGCAACTGAAGCGTCTCTTTACTGCTGTATTCCAGCAAACGCGCCGCCTCGCGGTTATGCATGATGACAGCCAGATTTTCATCGAACAGCAGCACGCCTTCCGGCAATTGTTCAAACAACGTTTCAAATTGCGCGCGGGCGGCACGCAATTCGGCCAGCAGGGCGTAACGTTTCGATACGTCATGAAACACCATCACCACGCCCACTGCCTGGCCATGCTCATCACGCACCGGCGCTGCGGAATCTTCCACCGCCAGCTCGCTGCCGTCGCGGCGGCGCAGCATCATGCCGTTCGACATCGGAATCGGGCAGCCATCGCGCAGCACGCTCTCCGCCGGGGACTCGACGCGCTGTTGATGGTGTACATCATAAAGTTCGAACACCTCGCTGATCAGCCTGCCGCGCGCCTCGCCCTCGCGCCAGCCCAGCAGTTTTTGCGCGGTGGCGTTGATGGATTCCACCCTGCCCTGCATGTCCGCGACCAGCACCGCATCGCCGATGGCTTGATAAATGGCGCGGATGCGCGCATCGCTTAACACGATCTCGCGCAAGGCGCGATAAACCTGCCAGAAAAACCACAGCGACAGCAGCGGCAGAAACGCCGCCAGCGCGCCCAGCTTCAACCATTGCTGCCCCAGCACGCCGCGTTCACTCAGCCTTTGTTCGCGCGCGGCGATCTGCACCTCCAGTTTTTCCCGCTCGCGGCGCAAGCCATCGCGCAACAGCCGGTCACGGCCTTGCACACGCTGATCTACCAGGCGGAAAGAGAGCGGATTTTTCGGGTCAAACAGGGTGAGTGCGGCGCGATAATCCGTCATCAGCGCCTGGTGCTGGCGGGAAAATTCGGCGATATCGTCGGTATCCAGCCCCAGCTCGCGCGCAGCGTGTTGCACACTGACCAATTCTGCCCCCAACGACAGCGCATGCGCCTCGAAGGCGTGTTGATGTTTCTCGCGCAGCACGGGGTCGTGGCCACGCAACAGGATATCCTTCCACTCCTGGGTCTGCTCGGACAACTCCGCCATCGCCTCGCCCACAGCCGCTTCCAGCGCCAGCAATTGCACCCGTTCCTGCCGCGCCGCCGTGCCCAGCTGCGCCACCACCTGAGTAAACCAATAGCCGCCCAGCGCCACCGTCAGCAACACCGAACCCACAACGCCCCACATCAGGCGGTGAATACGCCCTATCTGCCCACTCCTGCGATCCATCACTACCCCCCCCCCCGCCAAACTACGGGAGGGCTATCGAACCATCTAACTCATTTAACGGGCATTTGGCGAAGATCCACACACACTATGTCGGTCACGCAGCAAGCGAACTGTCTCAATCGGCTTTTTTGCATGACCTGTAGTGTTATTATTACACAGGTAGCAATGCCTTGTATATCATCGTTTGCACTACAAAAACAAGAAAATACCGAGGCAACTGCTTACACTCCAATGAGGTCGTATCGCCGAAACAGCAGCATCCCTGGCATTAGCAAAAAAATTTGTGGGCAAAAATGAAAAAGTAGGGGGTCTGAGACGAGGCATGCTGAATTTCCTTGTGTGTCGGAGTAAAGACACAAATTGCATGTTTTCAGGCACTTTGACCTGTTTTTGCACCAAGCTTAAATGCAGACTGCCGACTTAAACGCAAAAAGTATCATTCCTGATAATAGGAGTTATCAGGAATGATACTTGGCTTTGCGTGGCTCAATACGGATAAAGCAACAGCACGTCACATAGTATCAAGCTCAACTTCTGCAACGGGTATTCACGTAATGATTAAATTGCTGGTTTCTGTATCAGGTGTGTGTCAACCGCGAACAGTAGCCAACTTGATGCAATGCTTTTTCATTCCACTGAAAATCGCCTCTGCGAGATCCTTAGGAAAGTTGCCGGGCAACAGTCTGCTCACGTCAGCAATCACAGCCTCTGTTGACTCAATGATTTCTTCAATCAATTGTTCTGCCGCAGCAGCACCAAACCCGACTTGTTGCGCCTGGGCAATCCAGTGCCGACGCTGGATTTTCTCGATCAGGTAGTAATTAGTACTTCCCCGCACCGCCATGGCGAGTTCGGCTTTCTGCGGCGGGATTTGATTCTTTCCTTTTCCTATGACGGGATGAGCAGAAAGTACGTCATAGATGGGTGTGGCGCGGTAGCGGCCCCTTGCCAGATGAGCAATGCTGAAGTTTTTTCCGTGGCCATCAGTGGCGGCAAGCACCCAAAAAATGAGCTGAGTCTTGAAGAAGTTCCTGCGGTCCTGTTCGGCATGGTCAGATCCGAGCAGCAGCTCCATGATCTGAGCGATGCCAGGTCCGCCGTCTGACTGGTATTTGCGTAGCGGTGACGCGCCCGTTGCCTGACACATATCTTCCTGCGGAAGACGGATAATCCAACTTCCATCGCTGGATGGTGTTCGGTCGAATCGCTCGACAACAAGCGTTTTCTGCTCCTCGAAGTGTTCAATTTCGCACCGCGTTATGGGAATTCCGTAGGCACTCACAATTTTCGAGCACAGCCATTCGTTTTCAACCGAGGTGCGCATATCGGCCTGCATATGGCCGATCAGACCTAAGGGCAGTTTGAAAATGTGCGTTGTCGGGGTACTTCCATGAGGCCGGCACCATTGCCCCTTATGGCGCAACAAGGCGGTTTTTTCCTGCGCGCCCGCGATGGAAAGCCTCAGGTCCTCGTCGTGATCATGTTGCCCCAAGGCTTGAGCCGACGTGGTATTGCGTAGTCGTTGAGCAATCCGCGCTGTGTTCAACACCTCGCCCCTGATTTCATACACATCCGACGGTGTCTCCTCTTCGGGAAGAAGTTGTATTGCGCCAACGCAGTCACGGCCTAGCTTCGCCAGCAATTGGAAGGGATCAATGCCACCTGTTTGATGACGCATAGCCAAGCGACGGCGAATGGCGTCGTTGTCGGGTAAGAGATTGTCGAAATAGTCAGTAACGATCTGCCCCTTGTAAGGCGCATTGCCCGGCAGGAAGGGCAGCGATAACGATAAAGGGCGGGCTTGCTCATCCGTTAGCCAATCATCGAAGTAGCGCAGTCGTTCGCCTTGTCGGGTGGTCTCCCAATATCCTACCGGGATGCCGTTCATCCAGACGTTCAACTTTTTTGTCGTTGAGCGGCGTCCCATGATTACCAATTTTCCTGTGTGATGGAAATAATGCGCTCCGGTTTTATAGCCGCTGACGGTTTCTTTTTCTGAATCGTTTCTGCGCTGGCTGTTTGGCCGATCTTCTGATTCGAGGGTTTATAAGCAGGAATATTCTCGCCGACGGCAACAGGTGGGGGGAAACTCTTGCTCGTAACGGAAGCGGCCTGATCTAGAGAGATTTCAACACCCAATATGCGCAGCACCATAAAAAGCCTGTCAAGCGTGGCTGTCGCCGCATTGGCTTCAAAGTAGGCATAACTTTGCTGAGTGATTCCCAACTTTTCGGCCATGACAGCCTGAGTGAGCCCTCGCGCCTTGCGAAACCCCTTGAGCATTAAGGGCAGCTGGCTGAGGGGCTTAATGGAATAGTTCACTTTTTCCTCCGTTATGAACTTTGCAAAAATACAAATCGGGGGCTGCAAAGATAATTTACAGCCCTGTATTTGTATATTACATTTACATAGTGGCGCTTGTAAACAATATTTACAGTCTGTGCTTGGTGTTTTTTGGAAAAATTGGCCGGTTTCGATTTAAACAGCTGGAGTATTTGGGGGGCGGGTTTAATACGCGGTTGATCGAAAAAGCCAGCGCAACAACAAATGCGCTGGTTTTGAATGGTTGGCTGTCAAACAGCATCCACTATACGGGGGATTGCAGACTAAGGTGTCTAGTGACTCGGGGCGACTCAAATTCTATCTCTTCCGCAAAGGTCGCCGGACCTGTTGGACACTTCGAAATATTGTGAGGATTACTGCGCCTGAGCTGCCTGACTCGAAAAAGCCTACCAGCGTTCGAAATTTCGTTACAAAAGTGTCGATCAGACGCTAGACCATCAAATTATCGTTATGCTCAGTCTCGCTGCCAAATGCATCCCGAGTTATAGCTTCGATACAGTCAAGAACATCGTTAGGCAGGTGAAAGAACTGCTTGCGCCTGTTCTCCGAGAGTTTGCCCTGATTGGACTGAATCATGCGAATAAGGGCTGAGATGTCCTTGTTCGGCAGGTCGAATTGGGCCTCAATCTGCTGAAAAGCAATGTCATAGCCGACGAGCCACGCCAGCTCACGCGGGATTTCCTCCTGCACTGCTTTCTGGATCATGGTATGGAGGAATGTCACCTCGCGATCGAAGTTGATGTAGCGGTAGCTCCGGCCATTCGCCGCTTCCGTGACGATTGGAGTGATGTCGCCGCGTGTATAGCTCCACAGACGCGTGACTGGTTTGGAGAAGCCAGACAGCACGGAGAGGTAGTCCGGAATGTTCTTGAGCATCACAGCAGACACCGGCACTACAACCCCGTTCTCTCTTGCGTGTGCTCGGGCCAGGGCATGGTGTATCAGGAAGCGGTGCAGCCTGCCGTTGCCATCCATGAATGGATGCAGGTACACGAAGCCAAAGCCACTCGCAGCCGCTTTTAGTAGCGGGTTCCGGCAACGGGTCCCGTTGATGAAAGCTTCCAATCCCTTCATGGCTATCCGCATGTCATCCGGTGCCGGCGGAAAAAACGTTACGCGCCCCGTGCTATCTTCGAGCCAGTTCTGCCGGGTTCGATATGAGGCTTCCTGGCTATATACATCGCGAACCACAAGGTTTTGCAGTTCAACCAGCCAATCTTCAGTGACGAGTTCGGTATCGCTGGCGTGCTGCAGAAGCTGTACGAAGCGCTCCTGCTTATCGGCGTTAGGAGTTTCCCGCTCAATGGCGAAGTTGCTCCTGGTCTCAGACAGGTAAAGGTAGCTCAGCGCGCGTTCGTACAGTGCAGGGTCAGTGACCGATGCCAAGGCACGGTCAGCTTCGGCAAGCAGGTCTGCGAATGGTGGGGTAGTCGGTACGGATGCGAGTTGCACGGTCGGACAGAAGTCGCGCGTACCCAGGGCGTTGTCCCGCACCCTGAACTTGGGACTGTTCACAGGCTCATCGGCCACAACATAATGATCGGCAGGAAATAGGTCGACGTAGCCACCCGTCGATACTGCGTCGACTGGCAGGGATTGACCCGTCAGCCATTCCCACAGGAAACAGATGCGCCGGATGTGTGCACCGGTTGGCGTGGCCGCGAGCCGTTCTACCAGCTCGTTCGGAGCAAGATGCTCGAACACGGCATCAATTACTTCCAGGTTGACACCCTCGTGCCGTAGCGCGAACTCAAGATGACCGGTGATACTGTCATCAATGGCAACACCGCGAGGGAAGAGTACTCGCGTCGCTGAGTCAATTCGCTTGTTGACAGCACCGGTAATCGCGGCTGGGCGTTCGAGCTGGCGAACCTGTAGACCAAGCAGTTGGATTAGGTAGGCGTATCCGACGGGAATCATGCGACCTCGAAATTTTGTTACTCGTATCGAAATGTTATCACAAAGCAAGGCCTTTTCTCTGCATCATTCGAAAATTTGTTACTTCGTTGACGAGTAAATAGTGTTCCCACTTTATGCTGGGCGAAGTAAAAGCTTGAATCACCCCTGATTGACTAGAAACCTTCGTCTGCTATCCGCCATATATAATGGAATGGACGCCCACTTCCTAAACCGGCATCGAAGTGCCAAAGTGGTGGTGGCTTTACTTACCACTAAATTAGAAAGGGGCATCCGAAATGAAGATTACGACAATTGGCATTGATTTGGCAAAGTTGGTTTTTCAAATTCACGGTGTGGATGAGCGCGGCAAGGTAGCGATACGCAAGCAACTGAAGCGTGCCGAGATGTCAGTTTACTTTGCCAACCTGGAACCGTGTTTGATCGGCATGGAAGCTTGTGGCAGTGCGCATCACTGGGCGAGGAAGCTGGAAGGATACGGGCACACGGTCAAGTTGATGGCACCGCAATTCGTCAAACCCTATGTCAAAACCAATAAGAACGATATGGCCGATGCGGAAGCGATCTGTGAAGCAGTCAGCAGACCGAACATGCGCTTTGTAGCCATGAAGACGGTAGAACAACAGGCGATTCTGTCGGTGCACCGGGCACGGCAGGGATTCGTGAAAGCCAGAACGGCGCAGGGTAACCAGATACGAGGCCTGCTCTCGGAATTCGGGATCATCATCCCGCAGGGCATCCGCTCGATCATGAAGCAGATACCGGAGATTCTGGAAGATGGCGAGAACGGATTGCCTGGCACCATGCGCAATTTGCTCGAACGGCTGACGGAGAACCTGAAGGAGATGGATCGTCAGGCCAAAGAACTGGAAGCGCAAATACAGTTGTGGCACCGCGAGAATGCAGCGAGCCGCAAGCTGGCAGAAATTCCGGGGCTGGGGCCGATCACGGCGAGTGCGATCGTGGCGACCGTGGGCGAAGCACGAGAATTCAAGAATGGTCGTCAGCTGGCTGCTTGGATGGGATTGGTGCCCCGGCAGCACTCCAGTGGTGGCAAGCAGAATCTGTTGGGCATCAGCAAGCGTGGCGACACTTACCTGCGCACCTTGATGATTCACGGTGCGCGAGCGGTGATCCGCTTTGCCGAGAACAAGGCAGAGTCGGAGAGCTGGTTGAGAAAGTTGATGGCCAGGCGCAACAAGAACGTAGCGGCGGTAGCCCTGGCGAACAAGAATGCACGGATCGTGTGGGCGCTCTTGGCCCATGATCGAATATTCCGTCCCGATTACACCCCGGCAGCTGTCGCTGTCGGAATGTGATCGAGGCGGTTGAGTAAAACCAATTTTAACGAGTTGAAGGAGCAATACCACCGATTGCATAGGCAATCATGAAGTGATGGCGAGACTGGTCAGACCGTGAGTGGCAAAACCTACGAGGTCCACAGTGCGTGAAGCACGCTATAGTGATCAGGAGCTACTCAGCGTATTCCATCAGGGATAGAGGCGATTGCCTCATTAAAAATCCGGATGTATGGCTGCAATCTTTACCTTCTCAAAATCATCGATTGAAAGCTTGGCAAAAGTGGGCGTCCATGTATGGACGCTGACGATAGAACCTGAATACTTCCGCTTAGGCCGATTAGACGGTCACAAAGCCTCCGGCGAATGGCCGTTCCGTCTCGCTTGATGGATGCCAATCACTGCACAATCTGACCTCTATCAGTTAACGGTCGTTCACATAACGACACTACTTGTAATACTTCAGGTAGCTGTTTTCAGTTGAATTCAGTGGCAGGTTTGTATTCGTAACAGATGGTGTGTTTGGTTTCGTAGTGGGTGGCGGAGTTCGTTGGAATCGGCATAAAAAGTGCAAAAAAAACCAGCGCAACAACAAATGCGCTGGTTTTGAATTATTGACACTGCGACCTACGATCAGGCTGCAAGACGCAGCGCTTGCGGCACCTTGTTTCGCACATCTGGCGTTACTTCTTTGCCAGTCAAAAAAACATGGTACACGTCACAGGCCAGACTAAAATTTGCTGGCCACTTTTTCAAAAAATACTTTTATTTCGACAGATAGCGACATGATGAATCTCCTTACAGACCAAGCATCCGAATGATTGGACGACTAAGGGTGTAACCGGTGATGCAGCAAGCCAAAAATACGACTAACATAATGATCTCCTTGGGTTAATTGATAAGGAAGCCAAAAAGAGGCTTCACCAAGTCTGCAAAAAACTTGGTGAAGCCCCCTCTTGGCTATTAACCAACAAGGGGATTCATCGTGACCCTATCCTCAAAATCGAGGATGGGACTCGTTGCTACCTGTCCTGCGCCACCCTCACCTCTGCGACCTTACTGCACCGCTTTGGTTTGAGCTTTGCTTCAAACCCAAAACGTTTCCACGTTTCGGGGTCAATTGCCAGCGGCGTTACACGCCCTGACCTGATATTGACGAATTGGCCGTGATGCGTGAGCTGCCCGTAACGGAACAGTTCCCACAACAAATTGCATGCCGCATTCGCCATCGTGTCGTTGATGAACAAGGACTGCTTTTCCAACGCCTCAGCCAAACTGCAACTGGGCGTATCGTCCGTATCGTCTCGCGACCCATCAATAATGTCTGGATAGAGGTCGGCAACGTGAGGCAAACGATTTTCCCGTTTGCAGCTCGCCCCGAAGACCTCGCCCAATACCACCTGTCCATCATGCTCACGATTGCCAATATCCAGGTAGTAGGCTGATGAATACACACTGCGTTTGAGCGCCTTGAGTATCCCAGCCCTGCCCTTCCTGTTATCGACGCAACCGATCACGATGTCCGGATTGGAAAACTGCGTATCGTCAGTGACTTTCGCGGCTTCAGCTACCCATCCCGTTTGCATCAACATATTGCAGCGGTTGACCAGTATTTCAGCCTTCGACTGCCCGACATCGGAGGGCCAGAAATTCTGCCGCCCCACGTTGGTTTTAGACACCGTGTCTGGATCGATAACAATGACATCCAAACCTGCCGGATGCCCTAGCTCGACCATAGCGAGGTGAATGTTGGCCAGCCGTCGCAAGACGTGCGAGCCAGTACCACCCGCTCCGACCAACACCACCTTTACTGCCCGCGTGAGCAGGCGTGAATCTATGTTATGGATCATGTGTTTCCTTTCCGCCCTTACG
Source organism: Gallionella capsiferriformans ES-2 (assembly GCF_000145255.1). NCBI lineage: Bacteria > Pseudomonadati > Pseudomonadota > Betaproteobacteria > Nitrosomonadales > Gallionellaceae > Gallionella > Gallionella capsiferriformans. The sequence goes on along the minus strand of NC_014394.1, from coordinate 1,018,629 downwards.
GGCTTTCAAATGGAAGCGGCAGAAACACCCCGTTCGCACAGAGGCGAAAAGATGCTGTCACCTCTGGCTTATCTAAATTTCCAATGACTCCGGCGATTTTTGTCTCGCCTCGGTCATCCTGGTTGTCTTCCCTGGAAAAGAAAGCATCGTGCAGTCCATGTGAGTGCAGATCCATCACCCTATGTTCGCCCTCCTCCAGTGTGGGCAGGTTGACTTCGATATGATCGGTTCCGACTGAACGCTCTTCGAGCATCAGCAGCTTCCACGAGTCCGTCCGTTGATTCCAGACACCCCATGCCGCACACTCATTTGGACTACGAACTCTGGCTTGCTCGATGAACTGAGCGACCATCGCCTTGGGCAGTTTGCCAAAACCGAATCGCAACTCCTCGTAAATCACCCCGTATGGAACCGGGATGCGCAAAGGGAGTGAAACCGGAATGCGCGCATACAGCCACGCGTGGCAAACTTCCAGCCAGACACCGTTTTCGGCCATCAAAATTCGATTGCCCGGCGTGTCCAGTTCTTCCAGTTCAGCGTAGCGTGGCACCATCACCGTGGGCATCACGCTTTGCAGCGCAACATCACGGCTATCCACGCTTCACCGTCCTTTCAAATACCTGACCAAGCGTCTCGCCTGACGACACCAATGATTTAGTCGGAAATGCTCGACCTTTCATCAACGCACGCCAGAGAGCGAATATCCCGCCGCGATACTTGGTCAGCGCACCTTTTTCATGCTGGTTAGGATGGGTGAAGTAGCTCCTGAAAAACGCTTCTTCCCACGCCTCCGTACTGAACTTCATCGCGCCTTTCGGCGTTTCGATATTCCCGGTACAGATATGCCCACCCTTCCATACGTTGAGATATGGAGAAACAAAAAGTGGTGTGCCCGATGTTGGGCGCTCGTTGCCTTTTACGGCGAACACATACCAATGCCCCTTGCCAATGATGAACACCAGCCCTGGATGATCGGTTGTTGCGCTTACATCTTGCCCAAGCTCATCGTTTTTGAACCACACCTGTCGCTTTTGAGGTTTGCAATACCACGCGAGGTGGTCGCTCCCTTTGGCAAGGATGTGATCCCCCAACAACTGTGCCGGCGCGCAATCCTCCGGCACGAGCGTTTGCATCATCTTCATGAGGCCAGTCTTGGAAACCGGCGTGCCCGCTTCGATGGTTGCAGCGCCCTCTTTGCTTACTTTCACGTCATGCACCGAAGCAAATACGGTCTGTCCGTGGCGTTCCCTGTACAACAAGATCGCACTGGACATCTCGTACACCTTCTGTGTGCTTGATATACATGCTGCTGGAACTTGCATGATGTCTTCCTCCTATTGAACATCGCCGATGCAACGCATCAGGCGATCCAGTTGTGTGTAGAGCGCAAAGCCTTTCTCCATTTCGGTTTTCCATTTCAGAAATGACCGCTTGTCGAGTTTGACTTCTGCAATTCCGTACATGTCGGTGTATTCGCCATCGCCGGTGCTTTGATAAAAATCATCCAGCACACGTCCAAGCATGTCGTCCCCGGCTCCCATATAACAGGAGAAAAAGGCAGACTCACCGCAGTAGTTGTTGGAATAAGGCAATCTGACATCCTGGTCTATCAAGTCCATGATGGACAAGATGACCTTAGCCGTTTCACCCGCTTCGTCCGTGCCGGACGCGATGCGTTGAATCACATCGCGTTCCAATACTTCTCCATTTAAGAGGTAGTCTGGAAATGAAGCTAAAAACTGACTGGGCATCAAGCTGCCTTCATCAATCTCGTCCTCATCACCAAACGCGCCCCGCTCTTGCTCGAAATCTTCATCACTGTCCGTCCCATACCAATACAGGTATGAGGCGTGATGAAATGCCACTTGCGGCGTAAACGCCGTGAACGTCCGGTATCCGGCCAACTCTGCATAATTGATCGCAGTTCGACCGAGCCCCGGATACTCCGCTTCCAACCTCTCGACTTTCGCTTTGACGTTGATGTATGGCGTTGCTTGCTGTGACTGAATTCCGATTAACAGAAGATCCTTTTCAGGCTTCTGTTCGTAGTCCAGATCGAACGCATCATGATCCAGCGCAGCCAGAAGCTCGAAGCTGTCCAACACCTGAATATCTGCGCAGTGCCTGGAAGCCCATACAGATAATGATTGACTGATGATGTCGCGCGCTGTCGTTTTGCTGTTGATAACAAGTTCATCATCCCCAACCAGCTCGGCACACAACTTGGCAGCCTGCAACCATTTCCTGTCATTCTCTTCATGCACCGAGCGAAATGGTACGTTCTGAGAAATGAAGGGCAGCGTCAGAAAACAAGTGGCAACGCCCCCGGAGGAGGCAGCAACAGGTCTTCCTTTCGTGCATTTTTTGACGAATGCACGAGTTGAACCAATGCTATTACGCATGCTTGCTCCTCTTGAGAAGCAGGCGGGACTATCACTAGCCCTGCCCGCCTGATTGGGGAGTCACCCTTTGATAAGGCTTTTAACCTTGCTCTCACTGATGACTCCATGATTTACCCCTTCGTTCCCACGCCCTTTTTGAACGTGTAGATCAGGTTGTCGCCCCTCTTTTCCGGCCCCTCAATGGAAGCAGAGACCAGTTCAGGGTAAGCGGCTGCATAAACATCGCGGACGTCTTCAAGCGACAAACTTTTCCCAGGATCAGGAAGCGTCATGCCGCCATACGAAAATGAGCGAGTCAGGGTTGTAGTTTGGATAGCCATTTCGTCATCCTCCCCTTAATCCCACAAGGCTTTGGCATCTGGTGCCGCCGCAGGTGTGCAAGCTTCTGTAGAAATCGGTGATGTGGGCGCGGTGCAGCTTGCGCCCCCTTCATCATCATCGTCCTCGTCACCCGAACCTGCTTCCTCATCAGTGATCGGTGCGGATGTTTTATTGGCCGGCTTGGCGATGGACTTCTTCGCTTTGTCAGCAGCTTCCTTTTGTGCAGCTTCCAGAATCGCTTCTGTCGCAGCTAGTTGCTCGGACAAGTTTTGACGCTTGTTCGCATAGCTGGTCAAGATGCCAGCGAATCCCTCATCCAACTCAGCGGCAGTGCCGGTGAGTGTCAGCGGTGTATCGAGAATGTTGCCTTCTTTGCCACCTTTCGGGATGACAGTCACCGTAATGGTGCCATCCGTGTTTGCGGCCAGAGAGACAGTCAAGCTAGCCAAGGTGGCCAGCAAAGTTTGAAGTACAGTAAACATGGTAAATCTCCTTTTTGGAAAAACAAAAAAGGGACACCATGCCCTTGCGGGGAAGTGTCCCCGGTTGGGTTGTTAAGCAGTGAACTGCAAAGCCTTTGGAATCTTGCCTTCGTAAACGAAGCCTTTGACCGCCAAGAGTGCTTTAATCATCTCGTCCTTTTTGCCGCCGATTGCTTTAGCGTATTTCTCGCCAAGCGCGGCCCTCAGTCCGAGTTCTTCCGCAATGACCTCTATCTCGCTTTTGGTGAGCAATTCAAGGAACTCTGCGTTCAGTTTCCAGTGTTTTACCAAATCCACCTGCATGAATTTGAGCATTTCCGGCAGATGCGATTTCTCGATGCTGTCCGTGATTGAAATTACGATCCCAGACAGCATTTGAGCGCGCACTGTGTCGTTCGCATTCGCAACCATCGCAGCCGCATCACCGACATTACTGACGGGTGGCTTTTGCGATGTTAGCGATTCAAAACCGGTTGCCAGTTTTGTAGATGACACATTCGTCCCTCCGCGCGTCATCATTACACCGATGAGCACGCACAAGTTCTTATGTGGATCTGCGAATAATTCTTTCTTCAACGCCTTACGCCAGATGCCGATCCGATACTCCACGACACGCTGAGTGTCCTGAACAGAGGTCATGGCAGATTTTGGTGTGGTTGTGGATTTCTCCGCCCCCTTCCCAGTCACAACCTTCAAATTAGCCGATTTAGCCGTTGTTGGAACAGTCGTCGGATTTTCAGCCGATTTCTTTTCCGCCAACAAATGTTCACCGACTTTCCTTGTGTGACATGAGGAATCGAAGCATTGCGATTCATATACGTTACCCACTTTGCCGGGTACCGCACTGATTGCCGCGCCGTATGACTTACAACTACGGCAAGCTGCTGCTTGTTCTGCACCAACGCCTGTCGCACCTTCTGCGACCAACTTGATGACTGTGTTGTTCTCGCCCGGGCGGACGATGACAACGCAAGGATAGTTTTCTGCCAGGGATTTCTTCTTGGCCTCCAACACGTCCTCGGTCTTCTTGTTGAAACACTCGCTATTTGTGCAATGCCCCGCAGATACCGCCTCGGCAAACAATGCTTGTTGGTTCCCACTGTTGTGATGACAGCTTGCACAGTCTGTTTTATCGAAAATTGCTAAGGACATCGCTTGGGAAATTTCTTCCAAACCCGCTTTGAATATAGCGACAGTCGGAAGCGATGGCCGTGAAAGCAGATTGGCAATCACCTTCTCCTGTCTATCCTTCGGTGTGGCCGCCAGCAATTCGGCATGACCTAGTTGGATCTTGCGTTCATTCAGGGCAGTCATCACAGACAGACTACAGTTCATCAGCGCAAGACGCTTATCCAGCGTTTTGCGTGTCCAACCCAGACGATTGGCTGCTTCGTCACGGTTACCTTCACAACGACCAAGAATTCTGGCTGCTGCTGCGGCTTCTTCGGTTGGACTCATGTTGGCGCGCTGAATGTTCTCAATCAGAGCCAGCTCATCGGCCTCTTCCGAGGTGATGTTTTTCACAAGGACGGGGATTTCGTAATTGTCACCATGCACATTCTTAGCTGCACGCCAACGACGCTCACCGGCAACAATTTCAAACCAGTCTTCAACCGGACGAATCAAGATTGGTTGAATCACTCCCTTTGCAGAGACTGACGCTTCCATTTCGGCCATTTCGACTGGATCAAAATAAGCACGGGGATTTCTCCCCTGGCGGATGTTGCTCACACGCATGTGTGAAATGTTTTGTTGCTGCATGTTGTGTCTCCTTAAAAAAATTAAGGGGACACAAACCCTGACGGGGAAGTGTCCCCGTGTGGGTTAGTTAATTAGCTGCTACACCCAACATTGGGAGTAGTAACGATCAGAGCGAGCTTTGATTTCCTTCCATCGCTCTTGCTGCATTCGATGTGCTTCTTCTTTGTCGCCTTTGTACATCCAAACACCACCCGTTAAGCGGGCATCACCATGTCCATCGCACAAAACCTTCCATCCGGTCGGCGTTAAAAAACGAACGCCTTCGGAGAACGCGTGCATGATTTCTGTTTTGACTTCATTGCTCATCGCACACCTCCCCGGCTTTCACAGCTTCCGTGCCTGCTTTGAGTATCTTGTTAGCCGCAGAAAACACCCGTGCCGCGCTCTTCTTGCCGAACTCATCGGATCGCTCCTTTGAACCCAGCCAGCCCTGAATATAGCCGCGACTTTCATCCAACCCCGGCAATCCAAGTGTTGCGCAACACAAATACGCCACCGATTCAGCCTCGGCCTCTTTGATGTCTCGTGGCAACACGTTGCCGTCTGCCATCTGCGCCTCTTTCGAGTGCATCAGGCAGTGAGCCATTTCGTGAAACAACGTCTTCCACGGCATTGCGGCAAGCGGGTTGATCGCCAGGCGCTTCTCGTTCGGGACTGCGTACCCTTGGGTATTGCCATCCGTTAAATTGAAGTGCCCTTCCGTGATTTCCAGTACAGACAGGGCTAGCGCCTTGTCCCATTCAGGAATTACGACTTCGTGCGCATACTCCGCGCCTTCTGTCTGGCTTAACGCAAACCAGTTATTTTTCAGGATGAAAATGGTGCGTCCCGAACCCTTGGCTTGCGTGTTGGCATCTACTTCTGCGTTAGCTGCACCGCGTTCATCCTCGTCTTTCGACTTGGCTTTGACGGTAACTGGCATCACCAAAGCGATTGCCTTCTGGCCTTTTTGAACGCACCGCCCTAATTGCTTCCATTTATTGAAGGAGGCTATGGGCGATAGCTGCAAACCTCTGGCTGTTAATTGAAGCGCAGCAAGAATTGCATTGCCAAGGCTGTACTCATGGAATACCGAGTACGCCTCAGAAATCTTTCCTGGGCAGGAAAGAGCGTCCAAAAACAGCTTGCCCCAATCGGGGCGATTTGATATTTCTTGCATGGCATTCTCCTTTTGATGAAACAAAAAAGGGACACCATGCCCCAATGGGGAGGTGTCCCCAGTTGGGTTGGAGTCGGATCAACCGACTAATTACTTATTTCAAGATGCGTGACAGCATTCAATCCGCTTCACAGTCTTTGGGATCATTACGACCTCTTCGACAACCTTACAGGTGCTAATAAGCCCAATGAAATTATCCCGAATTTCGTCACACGCTTGATCGAACCGGCGAACCAGTTCAACGCGATTACGAAGTTCAGGCAACGACCATTCAGAAAAATCTTCATTCTGGTCAACATTCTTTCCTGACACTGACAAGCGTTTTTGTGGTCGCGTGTAATTAACACGGCCATGTTCGCCTTCAGTGCCACATGCACCACACTTATTGCCGATTGTCGCGTCTTTGCAAGCAAGTTTCGCTGATTGAACCATGGAAAGTTTCTCCTCATCCGACAGTTCGATTGCTGCGATGGCGGGTTCTGCCAGGTAAATTGCATCTACCCAACACCCGCCATTGCGAAACACATACGCCTCAATAAAGGCATGATCCGCTGACTTCGCAGCATCATGCACCAGCTTGAAGTTTCGTTGCCCACAGGTGCGGCAATAAGATTTGAATCCAGTCAATTCATACTCGCTTTTATAGAGAACGAGGTAGCCGTTGGATCGTCCGTTAGTTCCAATCGTGTAGCTCCCACTCATTTCTGAGGTGAAATCTGCAATTGGTTCGTCAATTTCATTCCAAAAATCTGTTTGCAGCATGTCGTATGCCGCATTCGATTGTTCGGAAGTCAGGCCAAGTTTATTGACCTTTATGCAGTGCGCATAGCTTGTTGAGTGATTCCAGCCGTTCATGGTGTTGTATCTATAATGACCAGCCAAAAAATCAATCATCGCTTTTTTGCTGCGCTTGTCTATCGTCGTTTCAAAAAACATGGTGATCTCCTCTTAATGAAAAAAATGGAGACATCACGCCCCAAGGGGAACGAAGTCCCCAGTTGGGTGGTTAATGAAACGCTTTTGTCAGACTATCAACTGCCTCGTTTGTAACGTCCTGTATGACACATGCAATGTGATTCACGGAGGAATTTTCGCAGTGCATCTCAAACAGCGCGTAATTACATCCGTCTGATAACCCAGAATGTAGCGAGGCAAATTGCTTGGACAGTCGAGACATTTTCTTCAAGCGTTTTAAATCGCCCTTGGTAACCGGACAACTCCCAACATAGGCGATACTGTTCATATCAGCCCCCTTTCGGCGAATGACAATGCGCTTTCGTCACCAATAATGAAGTGATCCAGCGCACGCACATCTACCAGTGCCAATGCCTGTTTCAGCGCATTGGTCAATAGTTGATCGGCCTGACTTGGTTCGGCCAGACCGGAAGGATGGTTGTGAGCCAATAGGACTGCCGCCGCGTTGTGCATCAGCGCACGTTTTACAACCTCGCGCGGATACACACTGGTTTGCGTCAGCGTGCCGTGAAATAACTCTTCGGCGGCGATCAATCGGTGTTGCGTGTCGAGAAACAACACCACAAATACCTCTTGCTGCCGCCCACCCAACAACAACTTCAGATATTTCTTAACTTCAACTGGATTATTGAGGTTGATTGGGTTTTGTGTGATGTCCTCGGATAGCGCACGCATAACCAGCTCTTTTGCTGCTGAGATGATTGCTGCTGGAGCGTAGTGAGGTTGCTTTTCGCAGACAACCGTAGTTTGGCGGCTGGCGCGCATTCCAAACAACACGGAAAGCGAAGTATGCGAAAGTGCTTGAGCCTTATCTTTCCCGACCAACATAGTCAGCAAGTCGGGGGTACTGAGGCTTTGTGCTGCGATGGTTTGGTAAGTCATTTCGTATCTCCTTTTTAACAAAAAAAGGGGACACGAACCCATACGGGGAAGTGTCCCCGTGTGGGTTGATTGGATATTGCTTCGGTGCTTCATTGACGATTGCTCGTCTTCTGTTTATTTGGATTGGCCAGCCACCAATATCAACTCAAGGCATTACGCGATGAGCATGAATTCTCTTTTTGTGACGTACTCGTTGAGTGCGCCATAAAAAACCACCCCAATCAAGGGGTGGAAGAACTTTAGACGACTTCCGCCGTTTCTTCAACAGCGGTGTTTTCGCCCTTGTTCAAGTCAAGCTCGGCTTCGATTTCTCGTTGCCGTTGTTTCAGCCACTCCAACCGCGCAGCCTTATCAAACGGCTTTGCGGCTTCGGCATGAATATCAGCCATGCGTTTTTCGGTTCTGGCCAAATACTCCAGTTCTTCCTGAAGTACCATTTCCATCCGGTTGAGCGTATTTTCGAGTACACGCACAAAACCTTGTGCTGATTCCGCGTGGTTGCAGCGATACTCAATACCACCCAGGATCACCAGCACCATTCCTTCAAGCACTGTCACTTTCGCAGCAATAGGGAATCCGGCAATCTGGCCAATGTTCCGATCACGTTTAGCTTTGTTTCCGTACACGGCTTGGAGTATTGCCTTGCCCGCCTCAACGCGGTCTGTATAGCGATTCCCTTCAACTTCCATCAGGAATTTGCCACCAGATACATCTTGTCGAGCAGCCATGTCGGATTCAATGCCGGTAATTCTGGCTTGGACACGTTCGATACGACCTGGCAACGTCGCCAGCTCCTGCTTGTTGCGCCATTGTTGCTGATCCCATTGAGAGCGGAGCAACGACAGCTTGGCAAGCTCGGTATCAACACCTGCTTTTTCCAACACCAGCGGATTTCCTGATGCCAAGGCTTTCACCTCGGCATACGACAGCGCGGCCAATTCAACGTCCTCTGCACTACGCATCCCGGTATCCCCTTGCATGACCTGAGCAATGAATCTTGCCTTGGTTTCAAGTGTTTGCCAGATGTAGGCATCGAACGAGCCTTCTGTGACATAGCGGTAGATGCGCACGCTTTCGTTCAGGTTGCCCTGGCGAACAATGCGCCCTTCCCGCTGTTCTACGTCCGAGGGTCTCCACGGCGCGTCCAGATGATGCAACGCGGCTAGTCGAGTCTGAATGTTGGTTCCAACCCCCATCTTCTGCGTGCTGCCCAGAAGAATGCGGATACGCCCATCACGCGCGGCTTTGAACAGATCGTCCTTGGCGGAGTCACTCTCGTAGTCGTGAATGAAGGCAATTTCCTCGATTGGAACCCCTCGTTCAACTAAATTACCTCTCAAAGCCTGATATACACTGAAACGCCCGTTTTCAAGCGGTGTGGACAAATCGCAAAACACGACTTGTGTCCCACGGAACAGCTTGGTTTCCCCCCAGATACCGAAAACTCTCTCGGCACAATGGTTCACCTTGCCATCCTCGACTTCAGCGAATGAATCAATCAAACGCATATCCAACGCAGCCTTGCGACCCTCGTTGGTGATCGCCAACATGTTATCCACGGAAGGACTAACGTTGCCGTTTCTGATCGCTTCTGCCCGCGCCACAAGGGTTTGGACAAACGCTTTCAAATCCGCTGTCGGCTTGATTGTGACCGTTTCCTTGTGCGTGGTCGGCACAGGCAATTTCAACATCTCCGCCGTGCGAATATCCGCCACCTCGCCGAACATAGACATCAGTTCAGGTAAATTGACGAATCGCGCAAAGCGGGTGTGCATCCGATACCCCCTACCATCTGGAGCAAGCTCCAGAGCCGTTACTGACTCCCCAAAGTTTCCCGCCCAAGTGTCAAACATCCCCACCTGGTAGGCTTCCATCGTCTTCGGTTGCAGGTATCGCTGCATCACCCACATCTCGGCCATGCTGTTGGATACCGGCGTGCCAGTTGCGAACACAACGCCAGCCCTGCCCTTGTGTTTTTCCATGACGTGACGAGTTTTGACGAACATGTCGAATGCCCGCTCCGAATTGCTGTTAGGCAATCCGGCGACCCGTGTCATCTTGCTGAATCTCCACAAGTTTTTGTGCATGTGCGCCTCATCTACAAACAGCCAATCAATACCAAGCTGTTCAAAGGACAGAATGTCATCCTTTTTATTTGCCCCTGACAGTTTCGCCAGTTTTGCTTCCCATGATTTTTTCGCACGGGCTAGTTCTTTGATGATGCGATTGCCGCGATCCTGCTTTTCGGTACACATAGCATCTTCAATCTGGTCGATTTCATTCTGGATATATTCTTCCATGAACTCATCGCTCATTTTGATACGCTCGAATGAAGCATGTGTAATCAGCACACCGTCCCAATCGCCGGTAGCGATACGAGATAGAAGCTGACGACGCTTGTCGCCCTGAAGATCATCTTTCGACGCAATCAGAATATTCGCACCGGGATACGCGCGCAGGAACTCGGCTGCAAACTGGTGAAGCATGTGGTTGTCGGGTAGAGACAGTGCATTACTGCACCATCCCCCCCTAAGAACTGTACGTGCGAGTTTCCCCGCATACAGCTCAAGCCTCTGCAAAGCCCTGTTTAACCAGAGCCAGCCCACTACTTCCTTTCTTGGCTGTGATGCTGCCTATGGCAGTTCGGATGCAGCAATTCCAAGTTAGTCATTTTGTCGTCACCGCCTTGAGCTTTTGGAAGGACGTGATGAAGATTCCATCCCGTTTCTTTCGTTATTTTCTCTTCGCATTTCGGACATAAACCGTCTTGTGCATACCACAGAACTTTCAACCTGTTATTTCCCCTGAGACTTTCCTTCATAGATAGGCCGAGCCTTTCTTCAAAGTATGTCTCAAATTCAGGGTCATAAGGGTTTGCTGTTCCTTTGATTTTGACGTGGCGTTTAATCGGTGTGTCACTGGCTTTCACCAGCTTCACATTTCTCTCTTCGCCTTTATCATCCTCAACCGTTGTACCAAACACCCAATTTCTCAAGCCATCACGCATGAAGTATTTCGACTTCACCCATGCCGCTGATTTGTTGGGATGTCTTCTGCAAGCCCACTGCCAAAGCTGTTTCCAAATAGCGTGATCCACCTTGGAAAAGGTTTCTTTCGCCACTTGGTTCTGGTGATAATTCGCCCAACCCCTGATTACTGGATTGAGCATTTTCACCAGATTTTCTTGCTTCACTGTCTTGGATTCTTTGATTATCCCTCGGACTTTACGCATAAACGTTTGCACGTTTTTCTTCGCAGGCTTGATGAGCAATTTTCCATCGTACTTGCGCACGTTCCATCCGAGAAAGTCAAAGCCCTCTTCGATATGCACGATTTTGGTTTTCTCTTCGGACAGCGTTAATCCTCTGACCTTCAAAAATTCCGCCATCAATTCCCTCACCTCTTCCAATACTTCTTTCGTTGTACCAGTTATTACGAGGTCGTCTGCATATCGAATCAGGTTGACCTTGTACTTTGCGGCTTCTCTGCTCCCCGTTGCGCCGAAGCGTTTCTGGAGCATTTCTGCCATTCCGTCCAAAGTCATGTTCGCTAACGTTGGCGAAATAATTCCGCCTTGCGGCGTTCCTGCCTCCGTATTGAACAACTGTCCATTCCATTTGAAGCCAGATTTCAACCATTTCTGAAGCGTTACTTTATCCATAGGGATGTTGTTCAGCAGCCAGTCGTGGTTGATGTTGTCGAAGCAGCCGGATATATCAGCATCTAACACCCATTTTGCAGCGTATTTCTGCGCCAGCGAGTTGAAGCATTGTGCTGCCGCATCTCTGCTCGCTCTCATGGGTCTAAATCCATAAGAATTTGGATCTGCTTTGGTTTCCGAGACGGGTTCTAGTGCTTGCAAATACAACGCTTGCATAGCTCTGTCTTTCATCGTCGGAATCCCTAGCGGACGCATCTTTCCGTTTGCTTTGGGTATAAATACCCTTCTCAAAGGTTGAGGCTGATAGCCTTTTCTCTTGAGTGACATAACAGCTTCAGCTTTTAGTTCCGGTGTGTCCCATACAACCTTGTCCACGCCCGGTGTCTTTTTGCCTTGATTTTCAGTAACTCGTTTTACAGCTAATGCTCTGCCGCTGAACGAGTGAGTCAGAATCCACTGCAAGGCTTTTACCCTGCCGTATTTTCCTTCCCGTGTTGCTTTTGCAATACGCGTTTGCAGCCTCTTTACGATTTGATGAATCTTCGCCCAGTCGAAACTGTGCCAATCCACTTCCTCGTTAGAGATCGCTCCAACTACAAGATTCATAGTCGTCATTTGCTTTACCTCCATTTAAAAGGTTCTTCAAACTCTCTTGCAAAGAGAGACCAACCAGAAGTCTGCACCCTTTCGGGTAGGATAATGTTAGCTTTCGCCTCAATCCCTATTCAACCCATTACAGGCCGACATTCGCTTTTTCTGGCATCCTATACCCGCACATCCATCAGTCTTCCTTGCGGTTGACTTGCCCTTGCGGGCGGATATACGGGCTTATCGTGTTCCATGTAAATAACACTGGAAGGTTAGGTGGTGGCTATTTTCCGGGGAGACTTTGTTTCCGCTTGAGAAGTACCAAATCTCAAGACCACTCCCTTACCATTTTGGTTACTGCCTGTCAGCATTTTTGGCAGATCGTATGTTACGGAATTTATTACCACTTCACTTACGTTCACCATACTTCCAAGCCTAGTTCCCTACCACGTAATGCTCGCAGTTACACATCCACCTCACGGCTTCAGCTTAATCCTTTCGGAATGGGCTACATTGTCAGAGGGGCTTCAGACCCAGCCGTTACCAGCTACGCCTGCCCTCTTAGGCTACTGCCGGGAAAACGACAGGTTTATATAGCAAATTTATGCTAATAAACAATTACTTACACGACATCACGTCGCACTGGAACCACATACATCGGTTTACTGGCTCTGCCCAAACGACGCAACTCCATACCCGCACAGATACAAGTCAGTGTCTTGCCAGCCCCTACAACATGGGCAAGCAGGGTGTTACGTTGACTTGCAACAATACGCCAGATCGCGTTTTTCTGATGATCGTGCAAACGGTATATCCGAGAGAATCCCGGCAATACCAAATGCTGGCCATCGTACTGACGTGACACAACACAATTGAAGGTGTCGTTGTAAAGTCTTGCCAATCTTGTTGCCCGTTCCTGATCCTTCCACAACCACTCCTGAAATGTATCCTTGAGCAATTGCTGTTTCTCCCGTGCTGCGATGGTCTCCTTTTGGTTGACCACACGCTTGTCGGGATTAACTTTGTCAGGGTCATACACGGTCGGCACGGTTTGATTCAACGCCTGGTCGAACAGATCTGCTGCATTGACCCGTTCAGTGCCAAACTTTTGCGTGGCTGGTATCGAATATTTGGTGCTGTAGTGCGTTTCAATATTCCACGCGCCGGCTGCCTGGTTGAACGTCACGGCGTTTCCGTTGCACTCCAAAGTTTCATCAAGGAAGGCTTCGTAATCACCGGTTGGTATCCACGTTGAACCGATGCGCGCACCGATCTCGCCGGGTGTTAAATCGTCTGGAATCACGGCCTCTAACGCTTGCGCATTTCGGCAGTAACGCTCACCCGACACCCTAGCGGCAGAGAGTTTTTTACGGACATCACCTGACAAATAACTGTCCTTGGTTTCCCAATGGTCAGTTTCTGGATCAAGGAACACTGCGCCCCTCTCTTCGAGTTCCTTCATGGCTGCGCAACTCGGTTTCCCAAGCAATTCAGCAATCCGATTCTCGACGATGCTGCCACACTCGGACAGACTAACCAGCAACGCATCTTGCGATGTTTCGCAATGATCAACCCGTTTGAACACCCCCACCGTGCGCTGAGTAAATATGTCTGCTTTCTCGGCGCTTTGAGTTTCCTCATCCCAGCGTTCCAGCGACATCAGCAACGGCAGATCGGGATCGCTTTTGAAAGCTCTCCGGTTTGCCTTCTCGGAAATATTTCCGTATTGGGCAACAAAGTTGTCATACTCAATGTTCAGCATCAACCGATAAGTGGCAAGAATCGCCTCATTCTCCGTTTCTACTTGTGACCGAATAATCTTGCGTGCCGCATCACGAATACTGCACATTCCCATGATGCGTTCCAAGGTCTTCTGCGGCGCGATGAACTGCAACGCTTCCAACCCGTCTGTTGTTTCATACACCTGTCCGTTAATCACCCGAAAACCTGGGCGACCTTGTTCGTTGTACCCCAGGAGTGTGGGTTTTAGCTCTTTCGGCTGTTCGCTGTTTTGAATTGCCGTGTAAATATTCTCCGGTAACAAGGACACCTTTTGAGCCAGTGTTTCTTCAAAGTCTCCCTCGAATACACACCCTGTTGATTTGCTGTAGCCGTTTTCTGTCAGCGTTAGCTTGCCGATAACCCATTGAGGGTTCGCGGCAAAATACTGGTTGCAGGCGATTGACTGCCTTCTCCAGTATTCCTTGCATGGCTCGTAGATCGGGGACGATTCAGGCAGGGTGATAATTTCCATCCAGCCTTTTTTACTGCTGCGTCCCTCCATCGGTTTTTGCAATACCAGTATGTCGGTGGTGACTTCGGTGTTGGCGATTTTCTTGAAAGCGGTATTGGGTAAGCGAACTGCGGCCACCAAATTAGCCTTGCTGCCAAGATACTGCCTCACCTTATCGTCATGCTTGTCCATTGTCCCGGAGGACGTAATGAACACCACCAACCCACCCGGCCTGACAACTTCCATCGCTTTCGCAAAGAAATAGTCATGAATCAGGAAATTGGCGTAAGGCACATTACGCAATTCCGGTACTTGGTAATTCCCGAATGGCACATTGCTGATCGCCAGATCGTAAAACCCCGCTGGCAGCTTTGTGGCCTCAAACCCGTCTTGTATGACGTTTACCCCAAAATCCCCGTATAGAGTTTTCAGGATACGCGCCGACAGTTGATCGAGTTCAATCGCTGTGACAGTGCTTTTTTGGGCAATTTCTTGCGGCATCGCGCCGAGGAAGTATCCAGTTCCCGCAGAGGGTTCAAGAACGCGGCCACCCTTGAAACCCAGCCGTTCCACCATGCGCCACATCGCTTCGATAACTTCTGGTGCGGTGTAGTGCGCATTCGGTGTGCTGGCTTCAGCGGATTTGTGTTCGCTTTCGTTCAATAGCGCCTTGATGCGTGCAGCACGAGTAACCCATGCTTGATCCTTTTGGTCATCATTGAACGCTTGCGGAATACCGCCCCACCCTGTGTAACGGTTGAGAATGTCCCGTTCTTCCGTGGTGGGTTGCCTTTTTTCGTCTTCCAGCTTGCGCAGGAGTTCGATTGCGGCAATGTTCGCGTCGAATTTTGAAACGTTGCCCGATAGACTGGACAAGGTAACGGCATTAAGACACGGCCACACTGCCTTGATTTTTTCAACTACGGCAGCTACCGACTTGGGAAACCGGATGATTTCAGCTTCTTGATGCGGAACATCTGGCCCTTGCAATACAACAGGCATATTGTCTGCCGGCTCAAAACCCGGCAGCCACATGAGGGCTGCGCTAATTTTTTTCAATCTCATTGGTTTCACTTGCGTCTCCTTTTTAAACAAAAAAAGGGGACACAAGCCCCTGGCAGGGATGTGTCCCCGCTAGGGTTTAGAAAAAACCTCGTCGAACGCTGTGCATGTAAAACCACTCATGCTCAGCGTTTATTTGTTACACGTTATAGCGACGTGCAACCTCAACCAACCACTCTCTGCGCTTTGTTCGACGAATCGAAGAAACGCCAATCAACAGATGTCCGCAACAATCATGCTCGCAACGACAATGCCGAGTGAATGCGCCTTGCAGAACGTTAATAACGTCCGCTTTGGATACATCCTTTGGAGCTGCTACGGTATAGATACGCCCTTCCGCTTCTCCGTTAGCCGTGTCAATTTCAGCGATGCGCCTGATTTTGAGAATTCGGAATTTCCCGACATACTCATGCACATCGTCGTCCTTCCAACCTTCGTTGAAGCTGAAGGTTGTGCGCTTGTAGCCATCAAAAGTTTTAAGGGTTGGCATTGCGGCCTCCCTTTGTGGCCTTTGAAATGGCTGCACGTATCTGAAGCAGTTTGTTGGAAATACCTTTTTGCGTTTCGTCATCCTCAAAACCGAGTATAAAAAGCTCGGCCATGATGAGTGCTTCCAGCAAATCAGGTGCGGCAGCGATGAGTCTTGCATTCGCTGCTGATTCTGATTCCCCGTTAGCCCAGACCGTTGCGATGTGATCGCCATTCTGGCTTGCGAAACGCGCTCTGATTTCGGTGTTGGCGACGTTATGCCAAGGGCCTTGTGTGTGCCTCATTGGACGCCTCCATACGGAGGGAAGTCGTAGAGAGCTTCACCAGACACCGTGTTGTACACCGTTGTCCAGTAACCATCATTCGCCCACCTTCTTGCTTGAATCAAGGCAATGTCGCGCGACTCGTTGTAATACCCCATTGTCGGTACATCCTTCATGCCTTCGTTGGTACGCGGATCATGGACAATGGCGACCACATGGTATTGAGCAGAATCCAGAAGTTTCGCCGCCAGACACAATGTTCTGCCGTTTGCGACGAAAACACCCGTCATGGTTTGCGCCTGAAATTTTCCTTTAATGCCGAAGACCTCGCCGATACGCTCATTTTTTTCGTTGCGTACCAGCCAAAGACCCTCGGATACTTTTTCGATCTTGCACATGCCCGTATCTTGGCAACGATACGAGTTATATCCGCGAATTCTGGATTGACGATCAGTGTGATGCGATCTGATGTCTGCTTCGATGTCAGCCTCCTTGAGTGCAGCCAGGAAAATCGACAAGTCGCAATCCTCTTCAAGGTAGGCCGTATCGCCACGTTGGTAGCTGTATGGCGTGATTTGAGAAGCGATGCCAAAACAATGCAGATAATGCTTCTTGACGGCAAGCCAGCCGTGTCCGGGGTCGGCATAAAAATGAAAAACCTGTTTCACGGTGATCTCCTTTTTGAAATAAAAAGGGACACCATGCCCCAAGGGGGAGAGTGTCCCCGGTTGGGTTAAATTAAATGCTTCTTGTGCTGCTATTGGTAATTCCTTAGTGACGCTTGCGCGTCTTCTGTTTATTTCGATTGGCCAGCCACCAATATCAACTCAAGGCATTACGCGATGAGCATGAATTTTCTTTTTGTGACGCACTCGTGGAGTGCGCCATAAAAAGCCCCGCAAGCGGGGTAAAACGGCCATCGGTTTACTTGGCCAATGCGAGATTGGTTGCGCCTACCGTGTAGCGGTTTTTTCGGCGGGTGCTTGAGGCACATTGCCGTTGACCACATCAAGCCAATCAACCGATTTCATCCCTTGCGGAATCTCGTTGCCGGGTAGCTTGATGCTTGCCTTGATACCCTCTTTCCATAAGCGTTTGAGCAGCAACTTCGCCGCACTCAAGCCGTGTCCATCCGGATGCTGCCTGGATGGCCGGTCTTTGTCGGCATAGATCACCACATCAACCCCTTGGGGTGGCACAAAGTTTTCCAGCAAGTAGGCGTTACCAGCTGCCCATACCGGTACGTTAAAAACGCCCATGACAGCCAGTGCTGTTTCGATGCCTTCTGTAACTGCCAACACCTTGCTGTTACCCTGTACCGCTATCCTCATCGCGCCAAATAAATTGTCGGCACAGTGCCGCATCATTTTCTTTGGCGACGGGATAGGTGCTTTTGTCCCGCTGTCAGTGATGTAGGTGCGATGAACCGTCGAAGGACGACCGTCTGAATCGCATACCATCGTGACAATAGCGGGATACTTGTTGAGCAGCTTCCCCTCTTCGTAATATTCAAGAAGCGGAGCAAAGCGGATCATGTTGCTATCAATTTTCCGATAGTCAATTTGCCTGATGCCTCGGTTCGCCAAATACATTCTTGCTGGCCGTGCTTCTGAGGATGACAAGGGAATGCTGTGCTTCCATACATGATTCAGTGAATCGCGTATGGATTGAACATTCACTTCCACTTCTTTTTTGACGACTTGTGGCGGTGCTACTGGTGGTCGATATTGGTTCGCCCTGTCGCCCAACAACATGTCGTGTATCGCTCTATGAGTGGTCTTGAAATCCCATCCATTTACCCACATCAGCGTCGCGTATCCGTCATTCTGGATACCGCATGTATTGCATACGCTGCCGCCTGTTTCATCAAAATCCTTGAACAGGCGAAAACCATCTACGCCGCCATGCACTGGACATGAAACGTGGTGCGGTAATCGCTCTATGGCTAGTCCTAACTGCGGGGCGAGCGATGTCACAATGCTTTTCCAGCGTCCAGATGCCAATTGCTTCAACTCTTTCGCTTCCATGATGCCTCCTTGGTTAAATCCCGCATGGGACACACCAAAGCACCCGACGGGATGTTTTGGTGTGTCCCGTGTGGGCGGGTAGTTTTTAAGCCACCAGCAAGGAAGCATCCCCAAGGGGAATGTTTCCCCCCGGGGTGAGTGCTTCAATTAAAAAGGTTCTGGCCCCGCCTGTTTTGCGGATTTTCCAGCACCATTATTGCCGTTGCGAGCGCTTGTTTTCGCTACGGGTTCAGCAACCTGATGTTCGTCTGACACCTTGTTGCCACCGAGCATTTTCATCTCGGAGACAACAATTTTTGTGATGTAACGATCCTCTCCGTCTTTTTGATACTTTTCGGTTGTGAGCTTGCCTTCAATGTAGATGAGCGCACCTTTTTTGAGGTGTTCACCCACCACTTCGGCAAGACGGCGGTAAAAAACCAGATTGTGCCACTCTGTTTTCTCTTGTTTTCCGCCGGCTTTGTCTTTCCAGCTTTCGGTCGTTGCTATCGAAACATTGGCAACTGCTTCGCCTTCGGTGGTGTAACGAACTTCCGGGTCTTTGCCCAGACGACCGATGAGTTGTACCTTGTTCAGCATGGTGTTTCTCCTTTTTGATTTGCATTAAAAAACGTTTGCACCATGCCCCAACCGGGATATGGTGATCCCGCGTTGGGTTTTGATCGTGTTAGACTGGACGCATGAACGAATCACGAAAACCATCCTTCACGGTTATTACTGGAGGCAAAGAAGAACTGGAATGCAAAAAACACATCCTGTTTTCCACGCCTGAAGTTCTCGATCAACAAGAATTTGAAAGCCTTTGCGATTCGCTAGACCTTCGACTTGCAGATGTTGAACCGTTGATTGCCAGACGACTACGTTGCAATGCCAAAGATGCTTTGGAACGCAATTTAGTGTTGGCGATCATTGACGGTGACACCGACGAATACAACCGCCTGAGCGATGTAATTGGTCGACGCAACTCGCTTTCGTTGAAGCTTATCTCATCGTCCTAGCCAGCATTTCTTGCTCGATTTCCTTGAGCAAATACCTGGCATCGGCAATTACACCGCCCTCGGTAAGTTTGTGGTTGATCGCGTATTGCAACTGATCCCTGCGTTGCAGAAGCTCATGTTCACCTGCGCTTTCAAGCCATGCAAAAAATGATTTCATATCAAACAATGCGCCCATTTTGTGCCTCCAAAATTAAAATAAAAAGGAGACACAACCCCTACGGGAAATGCCCCCGTAAGGTGGATGTTGCTTGTTAAATCAGGCTATCGCTAATCGCATCTTTGCATTTGCGATACTCGCGCAAGACAACTTCCAGCTCTGCGTCTTCCAACTCACCTTCAGCGCGGACATAAACCTCGTCCAGCGCCTCGATGGAACTGGCCGTTCTCAAAGCGGCTGCAACCTTTTCGAGTTTTTCGAGTTTGGTTACTGCTTTCGGAGCTGTTTGAATTTTGGTGGATTTGGAATCACCCTCGCCCTCCAATTCTTTGATCTCGCCTGTGTCTTCATCAACAACCGGCGTGTAGCTGCCGTTGATAACGTCGTCGAGGTTAAGATTTTGTCGCCCAGCTTGTTCGTCCATCGCCAATGCTGTTGCCAACTCGGGGGATTTCGGTAAGAACTTACAGATGCGGCGAATTGCCGTTTTCAGCCCCATTGCGACAAAGTCGGTATCCCAAGTGGATTCCTTCTTGTATTTCTTGGCTGCCTGGTAGCCACGACTGCCATCACGGATGCGCTCTACTTCTTTGCGCCCCATTGCGACAAATGTGCGACTACCATCTTTCAAAACGCCGACCGCATAGAAACCGACCACATCCCCACGCTCTTCATCGGACGCGGGAAAGCCGCCCGGTGCGGTTAGTGGTTCGTGTTCCAAATTTCTTTCCATACCAAGCTTGAGCGCGAACTTGTCGTTTATACGCACCGCTTCGGCGTAGATATCAATGACCAATCCGCTCTGCCGAGCCAACTTCATCAATCCGGTATAGCCTGGAATTAACTGACACTGGCCGCCAAATGGAACAAGGTGAGCTTCGCCCATCAACCCTACTTCCAGTCCAAGCTGCGAGGATTGGATCACGGCAGCAAACACGCTGCGCGGGTCGCAGTCTGCCAACTTCGGCGTCATGCGAAACGCGGTAAGCGCAATGCGCACCATGCGGTCAGGGTTAATGTGCTTGGGCAGCGCGCGGGTAATTTCACCTTTGAACTGTTCGAGCATCGCAGGAAAGCCTTGCTGTTGCTCGGATTTACCTGCGTTGTTGTTGGTGTTGCGGATGTTTTTGAGTGCTTGTAACGACATGGTGATCTCCTTTGGAAAAAACAAAAAAAGGACACCATGCCCCAACCGGGAATAGTGTCCCGTTGGGGTGATACAGCGACTACAGTTACCTCAGCGACAATTTGCCGGTTGGCGAGGTTGTCGAATTATTTTGAAGAACGGTTTGTACGATCTGCTCGTCATCCATGCCCGCTTGTAAATGGGTCACGATTTCTGAGAAGAGCGATTTGGCCTGGCGCGAACCCAATGATGGGTCAGCAAGAAAAGCCGTCATCGCAATCCTGAGTGCTTTGGATTTTATCCGTTCGAGTTTGGTGATTTTCCTGTTCATAGTGTCCTCCATAAAAAACGGGGAGATTCACCTTCCCTTGCAGGAGGCAAATCGCCCTGCAAGGATTAAATTACGCAGCAGCAAAAACCGGCTTTGCTTTGCGCGTGCGACCGTGTTTCTTTTCGGTGAGCGTCGGATACTGAATGCCGCGCCGAATGAAAGCAGGCTTATCAAAACCGTCCCAGCCTGGCTCAATCGGTATTGCCACTGATTGAGAAGTGCTTCGAGCGGATTTTGCTTTGGTGCGTTTGATGCGCGGGGCGATGAATGCAACCATCCACTTGATGATTGTAAAAATGCCCATTGCTAATATTACGAGGATAAGAATGCCCATTTTGCGTCTCCTTTAAGTAAAAAAATGGACACAAACCCTGACGGGGACGTGTCCCCAGTGGGTTGCTACTGTCTTAGGCTTCGAGTTCGAAGCTTGCTGCCCAGCGCGGAAGATCAATTGACTCAATCTCACCACTGGGTTGATAGCCGGGGAAACGACTGTTTTCCTGACACCATTTCAGCAACTCAAGCGCGCCGCGATACTTGGCACGCCCGACTTCGACCATTTCCTGACTGGCCATGTAGCAGGCCGTCGAGAACGGTGCGGATTTTTCAACGGCGATGAAGTAGAAATTGACCGTTTTCCCAGTCACTGCTTTCATGCCATCAATATAAAACGCCGCTTGAACGTCATAACCAAGGTTTGCAACTGCTTTCGAGAAGCCGTCCTTGCTGGCGGTGATGCAGCTTTTGAGGTCTGCAATACCGCGATCAAACATCCAGTCTGGGCGAATCCTGCATTGCAAGCCAGTGTATTCGTCCGTCCAAAACAAGGATGTTTCGGCCTCACCTGCGGACAAGATTTTGGCTGTCCCAGTGTGATTGAAAACGCTCACCCGCATTGCGGCAAGCGCGTCTATCTGCTCGGCAGCCAATGGGATTTTTCCTACATTTTCCTCATCCCATTTTGCAGCAGCTTCTTTGCCATCTTTAGTGCGCTTGTCGAACTTCGGCGCAAGCACGTATTCCTTGGCAAACAGCTCTGGTTCAAGGATGAATGAGTGGCACGCAGAACCAAACTCCATTGCAGGTGTGGGCTCGACGATTCCTTCCTTGTAGTTTTTGTAGTGCTCCGGCGACTTGAGCAATTGCACGATACCACTGTGCGAAATCGCGTCACTGGAGTGGTAAATTTTTATTGGTAAATCTCTGACGATGCGCTTCATTTGTGTCTCCTTGAAATAAAAAGGGGACACAAGCCCTATGCGGGGAAGTGTCCCCGATAGGGTTGATTACAAACCAAATGCCCGAACTACTGGACGGCTGATGGCGTAACCGGTGATGCAGCAAGCGATAATGATCAGGAACATGGTGTTCTCCTTTTGTTAAAAACAAAAAAAGGGGACACCATGCCCCCAGCGGAGAAGTGTCCCCGCGTGGGTGGTTGGGTGTTGCTTTGGGTGCTTCATTGACGATTGCTCGTCTTCTGTTTGTTTGGATTGGTCAGCCGCCAATATCAATTCCGAGCAATAAGCATACGGACTAGATGCTTTAAAAATACCGCAATTGAAAATGGCTGTCAATTTTCCCCGCGCGGCAACTCACTACACTTTTCGAGGGACGGCAGCCCGTTAAAAACCCCAGCACGTCCCCAGCACAGCTGTGGAACAGGTGGGAATTTTAGGGCGATGAAAAGCCAGCAAATCCTTGAAATTCCTTGCAAATTTGCAAGGAATTTCAAGGATTATTATTTTCAGTTGCACCAAAATTGTTGGTATGAAAAATACGAAGCCCCTCGAAATTTGGCTGTGGTTCGTATCGCGTCTTGATGCAACATACGCTCACTTGTTGAGCCATTATTTACTGTATATCGCATTGGTTCTGAGCTATGCGGTATTCGCATCGCGCTACGAGTTCTCGGTAAACGTCAGCGTCAGCTTACCTGGCACGCTCTACCTTGTAGAAAAGGGAACGCTGCCGACCCGCGATGAATACGCCTCGTTCTACTACCCGAGTGACTTTATTTATCCGAAAGGCACGCGATTCTTGAAAATAGTGGCGGGTGTTCCGGGCGATGTAGTTCAATCGAAAAATCATCATTTTTTTGTGAACGGCAAGCCAGTTGGTGTGGCAATGTCCACTACGTCTACTGGCAAACACATCCAGGAAAATGACTTTGAGGGCGTAATTCCTGCCGGGCATTACTATGTAATGGGTGAGCATCCCTTAAGCCTCGACTCCAGATACAAGGTGGTAGGTTTACTGTCGAACCAGGCAATGGTTGGTCGTGGATTCAGGTTGTTCTAAATGACAACACTGGTTGATCGCTTGCTGAGAAAGTTCAACTTGCTACCCAAGGTTGTGGTGGCTGCTTCGGCTTCCTCCGCGCTGGCTCAGGTAAAACGAATCGAAGATTTGCGCAATATACCGCGCTACCCCCCATTCATGGAGGGTCTGCCTGTCCACGCGCCCTGGGTACTGCTTACGACGCAAAAAGAGCTTACCGGCGGGATTCAACAACTGATTGCCAATCAAGAACTGCTGGAGACGCACTACAACCCCGCGATGTTGCGCCTTGCCACGCTCGTGCAACTGTTACCAGCTTCTCAAGCGCATCACCATCGCGGTGCGGGCGGCATGTTGCGTCACTCTCTCGAAGTTGGGTTGTGGTCATTGCAACAAACCGAGGGAAAACTGATACGTGGTGTGGTCACGCCACAACAAAGACGGGTTATTGAACCGCGTTGGCGGCTCACTGTGTTCCTGGCAGGCTTGTGTCACGATCTGGGCAAGGTGGTGACTGACTTAACCGTTACCGACCGAGAAAACTCGCAAAAGTGGCGACCTTACAACCAAAGCCTGTATGACTGGGCTATATCCCACGGTATTGAAAACTATTTTTTGCACTGGCAAGAAGGTAGAGGCAAAAAGCACACCCATGTTTCCAGCACCTTGATTGATGCGGTAATCAGCAAGGAGACACTCGATTGGATCAGTGATGGCAGCACCGATGCGTTGATCTGGCTGACGGAATCGCTGAACAACAACCCCGGCTCAAGTAATCAAATACATAATTTTGTTGTAAGGGCTGACCAGTTAAGCGTTGAGCGTGACCTGAAATCCATGGGGGCAGCAATGGCAGGCTACGAGATCGGCGTGCCAATTGAGCGGTATTTGACCGACATCATGCGCCGTCTGGTTCAAGAAGGTATTTGGCGCATCAACGAGCCGTCTGCCCGCGTTTGGAATATCGAAGGCATAACCTACCTTGTTTGGCCGATGGCAGGTGAAGAAATCGCACGACGAACCAGGGATGAAGATATACCGGGCTTGCCCAAGACCCCAGACGGCATCCTGGACATGATGATCGAAAGGGAAATTGCATTTTTGCGCGAAGCTGAAGGTGATCCTTTCTTCTACATCGCACCAGACGTGATTACCGAAAAAATACCCGACATGCGACTCAAAGCGATCAGGCTGCGCGACCAGGCTCTGATTAGCTCGATGCCCATCCCGCCAATTTCAGGCCAAATCCACTCAAGCAAAGCGTCATCCCAGAATGTCCCCAGCACGTCTGTGGAACATGTTGAGCGCGCAGAGGAAATGCCACCCCAACCCCAACACGTCTCCAGCACGTCTGTGGAACGCTTGTCGGAAAAATGCCTCAGCCTGGATTCTCTTGAGGGCGCTATGGGTGAGTTGCTTCGCGTTTTAATCGGAGAATTCAACTTAGGCAAGAAGTCATTTGCTGATCTGGGCGTTAAGGATCCCAATGGTTGCGTGTATTTGAAATGGCCGGATACGTTTGCGGGCTACGGTTTTACGCCAAAACAGATTTTGACTGAGTTGTCCAATATGGGCTGGATGATCCCGGCCAGCGAGGTTGCCAAGATTGGCGATGCAGTTTTTTCGAGTGGGGTTGCTAAGGCGATCAAGCTAACCGCTGATGTTGGTAGATTGTTTGTTGTTGACGACCAGCCTGTTAGCGAAGCGACAGAAAAAACCGCAATAGATACCGTCCAGCCTTCCTCTTCCCTATCCGCTGACTCTATTGCTGAGCCTGTTGCAGCAGAGGTATCCACAAGCGCAATTCGGAAACCAGCCCAAAAAGCCAGGACGAAGGCAAATCCAAGTGATGCCGTGGTGACAAAACCCAAACTCCCTGTAATCAGCTCCCATTCAGGCAACCCCAATGCGTCTGTGAGTACACCAATCAAAACAAGAAAAGGTAAACCAATTGAAAAAACAGATTGAGGTTTTTACTGGCCAATACCACAACGGAATGTGGCACGCCTCATCCTGTGAAGTTCCTTGGCTTGCGGCAGAATGGGGTAGTTATGTCGAGGTAGTGAGGGTGATCGGACAGATTGCACCCGTTATTGCGGCGGATGCGGGTATTGGCTCATTCAAGTTGGTATGGCGCATCGCGACAAGGCAATCATGAGACGTTTTATTGTTACAACACTGCTTATCTTACTGGCGGCACCTCCCGCCATGTCTGATGATCTTGGTGTGATCGGTAAAACATACGACATCACCGAGCGCGACTTGATTGAAATCATCCAGAACAAGTTAAAGCGCATGGAAAAAACCGGCGAACTCGCAAAATTCCAGAACGACTACAAAAATCGCGTCATTGATGGCATTGAGCACCCCAAACCCATCCCAGGCATTCAAGCGACCGCGACGGCCAATACCCACTACTACGACCCCTCGATGGTAACCGACAAGGATATTGCCGACGCGACCGGCAAAATCCTTTATCCCCGTGGCACACGCGTCAATCCGCTGGATTACATCGGCTGGAACAAATACCTGTTGTTCGTGGATGGGCGTGATGCCAAACAGTTGGAATTCAGCAAAAAAATCACTGCGGCCTCTGATCGTCCCGTCAAATTGGTACTGATAGCGGGTGAACCGCTTGAACTCATGCGCAAATGGAAGATGACTATTTATTTCGATCAAGGCGGCAAACTGACCAAACGTTTTGCCATCACCCAAGTACCCGCCATCGTGAGGCAAGAAGGAAAGAGGTTGAGGATAGATGAGCTACGCTATTAGAACATTGGTATGTGCGCTGGCATTACTGGCATGCGCACAAAATGCGAATGCATCGCTGGATTGCCAGGGACGATTCCCGAATCTGATTACCGATATTTGCTGGAGTTGTATTTTTCCGATCAAGTTCGGTGCGGGCGCGCTATCGCTACCTATTTCACTTGGACAAGAGGACACACCAAATCCGGGTGGACTGCCGATTTGCATGTGCGGCATCAACCCCGGTTTAAAAATCAGTTTTTGGGAACCGGTGCGACACGTTGATGTGGTGCGCAAGCCCTTCTGCATGACATCGTTGGGCGGTATTGACATGAACCCCGGCTTTAACGCACCGCACGGCACACAAGAGATTAAAGATAATTCCAGCATGAGTTCTTTTTACCAAGCCCATTGGTATATTGATCCGGTGTTGGTATTACTGGAACTGGTGATAGATAGCCCGTGTCTTGAGCAAAAGGTGTTTGACGTAGCTTACCTGACCGAACTCGATCCGCTGTGGAATGACGACGAAATGACCAGCATCATCAACCCGGATTCGTTTTTATTTGGCAACCTTGTCGCCAAGATTGCTTGTGGTGCGGACTGTGTGATGTCATCAATGGGATTTGGCAGTAACACACTGTTCTGGTGTGCGGGTTGTCAGGGGTCGATGTATCCATTGAATGGGCATGTGGCTGCGCACATTGGCGGGGTTCAGGCATCCAGCCTGATCGTATCGCGCCTGATCGCCAAGATGCACAGAGAGGGATTGATGTGGGCAGCATCGGGTAGTTCAGGGATGTGTGGTTACTACCCGCAACTGCTGATGGACAAGACCAACTACAAATACCAAATGCACTTCCCGGTCGCTCAGAACAAAATCAACGGTAGATGTTGTCAGCCGTTAGGCCGTACAACCGTTATTTGGGGGGCGAGTAAGGAGATACCAGCTGTTGGCGAGGACTTTGCCTACATGATTTTCCGCAAACGGAATTGTTGTCAGGGGGCATTTTGATGAGAAACCTTGCCTCGCGCGCCCTACTTTCTTCAGCACTTATTTTGTTGGTGCAGCAAGTTGGCGCAGAAACAGATATGGAACGCTCAAACAGAATACTTAAAGAGGTTACCGAGCGTGTCGTTAATCAATATCGCGCCCCTGCACCCAGGCTCGACAACATGCCGCAACCGGCAGTAAAAGCGAGTCCAGCGGACATGGCTGAACAATTCCGCCAGTCACCCATTGCAAAACAACCACCCGTCGCGCCAGAACTGATGGTCTTTGTATCATTCTCGATGCCGCGCGAAAACCTGTTGCGCATCGTGGAACAGTCGGAAAGGACGGGCGCGCGGCTGATTTTTCGTGGCTTCACTGGTGACAAGCTTACCGATATGTCGAAGCGCATCGCTGATCTATTGGGAAGTCATCGTGTTGAGGCCGTCGTTCATCCACCCGCATTTACCCAGTTCAAGGTTAATCAAGTACCCGCACTGGTCATATCTCAATCCGACGCTGGTAATCAACTGGATAACGGCTGCGCGCAGGCGGAACGTTATGTGAAGGTCACGGGTGATGTCAGCCAAGACTACGCGCTGGATTACATTGAGCGCACCTCACCGAAATGGTCAACGGTCGCGGCCACGTTCAATAGCAAGCTGCAAAGGAGCCGCAATTGAAAAATATATACGGTGGTTTTGCAGGGGCGTTGCTGTACTTTCAGTCTGCCGCAATCTTTGCGGTTACGCCCGCCCAGCAAGCCTTTATAGATGGGCAAGCGGCGGCACTAGCGGCGACTACGGGCGCGTCCACCAACATTACCAATGGCACGGTTGCTACTACCGTGAATAGCTTCAACCCGGCCTACTACTCATACAGCCCCACCGCACCACAAGCCAGCTATTTCGTGGGAGGGAACGGCAATACATCCGCGCCTGCCGCAAGCAAAATAACTGTTTGTCAAACAGGCCCGACCAATCCAGATGCGTTCCGTCAGCAAGATTGTACTGCTGTGAACCTCATGGTACACAATCCGCAGAATCGCCCTCAGTTCACCCTTAGTCCGACAAATCCCAATGTTGCTGCAAGCCGCCTCATCGAAGCCAACCCTGGTACGCTGGCCGCGCGTTCCCTTGGATATGCCAATCCATCTGCAATCGGGGCGTTCACTGGCTGCACCAATCGGACAGTGACAACACCCGCTACTTACGCTACAGAGATTTGCGATGAGTATGGGGCGGGACTAACCAACTGGTGTGCATTGGGTACATCCATCAACGTTAATCCGAACACGAATTATCAGTGCAATCAAACTAATAATGCGTTCCAGATCCAAACTTGCAGCAAAACCACCATCCCGGTCGTTACGCCAACGCCCTACTGTGATGTGACGGGCAGTGCATCAGGGATAGGTTCATATACAACAACTAAAACTGCCTATAACGCCAAATTAAAAAAATGGGTAACGACTACGACCGTCACGCCTTATGGTCTGTTCAATGTGGTGTTTGCCTGTGCCGGTGATGCGTTAGCCAAAGTTACGGTGACCATTGCCGTTGGTGCGCAGTGCCACTGGGGAGGCTGTAATTCTGATTACTATCCGCTAACGCTCAATTTCATACCAGGCAGAAACACCGCAACATCAGGGTATCAGGCGCGTGTCTATGATGGGACTTTGTGGCACTTAACCTCGATAACGTATAACGGCACAACTAACACTGTGTCGCTTAGCGACATTTCCAACCCCACACAAAAAACCGTCACCGCCACCACGACACCAACAGGTACAGTCGGTATTCGCAATGTAATTAGCTGGACGCTTAACAACGGGTGTGCGGTACAGGAGGCGGCAGCATTATGATTCGCTTACTTTTCCTGACTGTTTCTTTGTTTTTTGCTGGCGCATCCATTGCAGCTTCTTGCGTTAAAACGGGTTCGGTTTGTGTTGATTCCACCCCATGCAAGACGGTATCTGGCGTACAGGTGTGTCTGACCGATCCTGCAATCAACAAGACTTGCTGGCAATACGACGACACCTACAAATGCATGAAGCCTAATTCTGTAGATTATTGCAGGGGCATTAGCCAAGTGCGCGGCTGTTGGCAGACTGATTCTGCGTGCGCTGTGCCCGGGCCAACACCGACCGCGCCGTGCGACACCTGGCGCAATACCTATAGATGCGGCTCTTCAAGTTTACCTGTGCCGAGCACAACCACGATTATCAATTCGTCACACACACTGGTCGCGGATACCGCAATACATCCCGTTTGCGCAACTTATGCAGACAACCCATCTTGTAGCATCGTCTCGCACAAGCAAGTTACAACCGGCACGCCGACTGCGGTGTGGCAAGATGAGTACACCTGTATGAGTGCGCCGGCAACCTCCTGCTCTGATCTGGTGGTTCGTGGTTGCACAATGGTTGGGCCAAGGAGATGTATCGCAACAAACCCAAACACAAGCGCTTGCACCCTCTTTGAAAAAACCTACAGTTGCATAAAAACACCCGCGAGCACCTCCACTGTTGCGGACTGCGCCGGCAACCAATATTGCATGGGGGGGAACTGTTTCAACACCGGACATGTGCCAGATGCCGATATGGCGCAAACAGCCGCCATGATGGAGGCGATGCGGCAGGCAGGCAATTACATGGATGGCAGTATGAAAATCTTCAGCGGGCAAGGCAGTAGTTGCACCAACACGCTGTTTGGTTTGTTCAATTGCTGCAAGGGAAGCGGGGGTGGCAGTGGGATGAATAATTCAAGCATCATGAGTTCAGCGATGAGCGCAGGTGGTCAAGTGCTGAAAGCTGGCAGCGGCTATATGTACGACATGATGTTCGACAGCTCTTATGTCATACGTGGAATTGACTCAGCGCTTGCCTCAACTCCGATTGGATCACTTACAAGTGGGCCCTTCAGCCCCTCCTTTTCAATGTACGGTTTTACGGCTTCATGGTCTGCTTCTGGCGGTTTCGTTCTTGCATTCGATCCAACCACATTAGCAATCCAAGTGGCAATTATGATCATCGTGGAAATAGCATCCTGCGACCCACCAGAAAAAATGCTCGCCCTGAAAAAAGGTCAGAACTTGTGTCGTTTCACCGGCAGTTTTTGCTCAGTCGAGATTCCCATTGTCGGTATTTGTTTGCAGAAAACGGAAACATATTGCTGCTTCAATTCCCGTTTGGCCAGGATTATCAACACGGCTGGCGGTACACAAATTGGCCGTCCGGCGACCGATTGCTCCGGTTTTACGCCTGACCAATTTGCGGCATTGGACTTTTCTCGAATTGATCTATCGGAATTTATCGCCGAGATCATGGCAAATGTTCATATGCCTAATACGTCAGCGATCAACACCGATAGCACCGCCGCCATGCAGCGCAAGCTCAACAACTACTACACACGAGGTCGTCAATGATCACACCGAAACACATCATCGCTACTGCGGTATTTGGCCTTTTTGCAACTACGGCAAGCGCAGCGGAAAGCTACAGCGTCAAGGCATTGCTTATGCAGGCATTGAGTGCGCCAGATGGCAAAGCCCGTGGAGTCGTGGCGGGCAAAGAAGCGGATGCCATTCACTCGGCAACAGGCGCATCCGAACCGGTCAGGGCTGAGGTATCAACGCTCAAGCGGTTCAAACAGGAGGGGTGTAGCCGCCTTGCTGTTAAGTTGATTCAGCCTAATACGCCAACAAAATCAGGGGCGAAAACCGACTTTGCGCTGAACTACGAGCTGAATCTATGCCAAAACGGAATGCCGCCGACAGAAGGTATGGATTTGGGTGAGGTTTCCAAGATTATGGGTGGACATAACTGAAATCCAGATAGCGGAGAGCGGAGAGCGGAGAGCGGAGACGAGTGTAGAGCAGCTCTCTTCAGTCCGTTAGCACTACAATATTGCTACTTTTGTAGCAAAGATTATTGGGAGAGCGATGATGGGAATACCGATCAGGATTGATGACACTTTGTACGAGCAAGCGCGCACCGAAGCGCAGATTGAACACCGCACCATTGCCGGACAGATTGAGTATTGGGCGATGGTTGGTCGTGTGTCACTCGACAATCCGGATCTGCCGGTTAGTTTTGTGGCGGAATCACTGGCTTCGATGCGAGAACCGCGCGATCAGGCTACACCCTTTGTGCCACGCAGCCGCCGTGCATGAGTTACGCGGTTGAGCAGACGAGGCGATTTTCCCGTCAGTACAAAAAACTGCACGACAACGTTGCGACTGATGTCGATGATGCGGTCGACCTGATCGCGGGACAACCTTCTATCGGCGAACGTAAAAAGGGTGATCTGGCTGATTTGTTTGTCTACAATTTTTGCAGCCAAGGGCAGCTCTATCTGCTGGGTTACACCCTCGACGAGGGTGTGCAGCTGGTTTATCTGGAAACCATCGGTCCACACGAAAATTTTGATCGCGACTCAAACCCTAATCAGCGTTGGGCTGCGCATCGGTCAACAAATCCAGTTTTTTGAGTTGGTTTTACTGCCCATAGAACGATGCTGACGAGATATTCTCCAACACGCAGTTTTTGCCATTTTTCCTGTATTCCAATGAATTTCAATGAATTCCACCACTCACAATTCAAACCCGCCATAGATTCCAACGCCACAAAAAATGGTGTCAAAGTTGTCAGTATCTGTATGAAGATTTGTGAATAAGCGCTTCAGATCGCATAGCAACCATTGGTCTCAATGTGACTTATCTGGCGGCAATTGAGACTAATTGCATCCTGAGTGTCTGCAACATGGTAGGAAACCGACATATAACCAGCTGAAAATCTGTCAGCATGAATGTCCATCGACCAAAACCTGATGACCACTCAAAAAACGTAAACGTCAGCAAACCGACCCCCACCTCCTTCAACTCGAAGTCAAACCAAAGCAGGAGTTGACAGGAGATCAAAGCACATGAGAGGCCAACAGGATGAATATCGCTTTGATTGAGGGACACCGATATTGATGCGCAGAAAAAATTGGACACCGGATTATTTTTATCCGGTGTCATGCCACTCAATGGGAATGCTGGTGATGAGTATCCGGGAAATGCGGATGTGAATGTCTAATCGGTGCATGCCGGTGATGATGGCTATGTTGCGTTCCTGAAGGTGCTGGCTGGTCATGCACATGATTATGGTGATCATCGCCTTCACCGTGAACATGCTTGTGGATATGTTCAATTTCCTCATGTGTATGCTCATGCTCGTGCTTTTCTGTCAGATGTAGCCAGACCCCAGTCACCATCAGCAGGCTCGCAGCTATCAATTGCGGCGTGATCGGTTCGTCCAGCAGCACAATGGCTAGCACCGCGCCAAAAAACGGCGCTACCGAAAAATAGGCCCCTGTGCGTGCCGTACCAAGATGGCGCAGCGCGATCACAAACAAGGTCAGGCTCATGCCGTAACTGGCAAATCCTAATAGTGCGGCTCCTGCGATGATTCCAATGTCCGGCAATGACGCATGCATGAGGAGTGCCAGCACCAGATTGCTTGCACCCGCCACCACGCCCTTGATCATCGCAATAAATGACGCATCGGAAAGAGAGACTTTACGAGTGAGATTGTTATCAATAGCCCAAGCAAGGCAGGCTCCCAACAAGGCCAACGCAGGCCACAATCCAGAAAATCTCGCCTCCTGCGGCCAACTCAACACCAAGGCCCCTGCAACGATGGCAAGCATGCCAAGCGCAATGCGGCGATCAAAGTTTTCTTTAAAAACGAACCATGCCAGCAAGGCTGTCAGCACTCCTTCGGCATTGAGCAACAGGGATGCGCCCGATGCGGGCATCCCCGTCAATCCAAACATCAACAACACCGGTCCGATCATACCTCCGGTCACAATCGCCCCTGCCAGCCAGCGCCAGTCAGCTGCGCCAAGATGCACTGCCGGTGCGCGGCAAATACGGCGCACAATCCACAAACCGATGCCCGAACCAAGATAAAGCATGGCGGCAAGCAGCCAAGGGCTGGTATGCGCGAGCAATAACTTGGCAAGCGGCGTACCCGCACCAAATAGCACGGCAGCGAGCAGCGCTTGGTAGATGCCTGTTTGCACAAAAGTGTTTGAAGTCTCACGTTTCATCATACGGGTACCGGACGGTCATTTTCAACAATAGGAGAGCGAAAGTTCAGCAACCTCAGTGCGTTAATGACCACGACGAAGGTCGAGCCTTCGTGGAGCAACACCGCCAGGCCGATGCCGGCCCAGCCAAATAATGTAGCGGGAATCAGCAGTACCACTACGCCCAGCGATATCCACAGGTTCTGGCGGATTACACGTCTTGATGCGCGACTCAAAGCCACAGCAAACGGCAGTTTGGATAGATCGTCCGCCATCAGTGCCACATCGGCAGTTTCCAGTGCCACATCGGT
Organism: Gallionella capsiferriformans ES-2; assembly: GCF_000145255.1. Lineage (NCBI taxonomy): Bacteria > Pseudomonadati > Pseudomonadota > Betaproteobacteria > Nitrosomonadales > Gallionellaceae > Gallionella > Gallionella capsiferriformans. The sequence goes on along the minus strand of NC_014394.1, from coordinate 985,305 downwards.
ACCCGCGCCGCCCATGGCGATGCCGACTGTGGCGTGCGCCATGGCCGGGGCATCGTTGACGCCGTCGCCAACCATGGCCACCAGGCCGTAGCGCTGTGCGAGTGCCCCCATGGCTTTGACCTTGTCTTCCGGCAACAGGCCCGCTTTCACTTCGTTCAGGCCAACTGCGTCGGCGATGGCGCGGCCCACACGTTCGTTGTCGCCGGTGAGCATGATGGTCTTGGTAATGCCGAGTTGGTGCAGTCGTTCGAGTACCTGCCTAACACCTTCGCGCGGGGTATCAGCCAAGGCCAGGATACCCAGGAACTGCCCGTCCGCCTGGATCAGCATGGTGGTTTTGCCTTCTGCCTCCAGGCGCATCGCCTGCTGCTGAATCCCGTCTGGGATAGGCTTGCCGTCAAATAACTTGGCGTTACCGATGGCTACTTTTTGCCCATCAAATTCGGCGCGCAATCCTTTTCCGGTAACGGCTTCGACTTCCCCGGCTTCACTCCAGATTAAACCGCGCCCCTTCGCCTCCGCCACAACCGCCTGCGCCAGGGGATGGGCGCTGCGGCTTTCCACGGCGGCGGCAATGGTCAGCAGGCTTTCCTCGTTTCCGCTGATGGCGACGACATCGGTCACCCTGGGCTTGCCTATGGTCAAGGTGCCGGTCTTGTCGAAGGCGATGGCCGTCAGCACACCGAGATTTTCCAGGTGCGCGCCGCCCTTGATCAGCACGCCGCCGCGCGCGGCGCGGGCGATGCCGGACAGCACCGCCGACGGGGTGGCGATGGCCAGCGCGCAGGGGGAGGCCGCCACCAGCACCGCCAGCGCGCGGTAAAAGGATTCGGCAAAGGGGAAACCAAACAGCGGCGGCAGCGCGATGAGCAGCGCGGCGCCTGCCAGCACGATGGGTACGAAAATGCACTCGAAGCGGTCGGTGAATCTCTGTGTGGGGGATTTCTGTGTCTGCGCCTCGGCCACCATCTCCACCATGCGCGCCATGGTGCTCTCCCGCGCCAGCTTGGTCACCTCGATCACCAGCGCGCCCTCGCCGTTGACCGTGGCGGCGAACACCTTGTCGCCCGGCTGCTTGTCCACCGGCATGGATTCTCCGGTGACCGGCGACTGGCCCACCGCCGAATTGCCCGACGCCACCTGGCCGTCGGCGGGAATGCGCTGGCCGGGCTTGACGATCACGCGGTCGCCGCGCTGCAAATCTTCCACCCGCACCTCGATCTCCACGCCGTCGCGTTGCACGACGGCGGTCTTGGGCGCCAGTTCCGCCAGCGCTTCGATGGCCTTGCGCGCGCGATCCATGGCCATGTGCTCCAGCGCATGCCCCAGGCTGAACAGGAACAGCAGCAGCGCGCCTTCTTCCCACGCTCCAAGCGCCGCCGCCCCTGCCGCCGCGACGATCATCAGGGTGTCGATGTCGAAGCGGCGGCTCTTCACACTCTGCCAGGCGTCGCGCAGGGTATAGAAGCCGCCCGCCGCGTAGGCGCCCAGCAACAGGCCAAGCGATAGATTGCGCGGCGCGCCGGCGAGACCCGCCAGCCAGCCAGCCAGCAACAGCAAGCCGGCAACGCCGCTGAAAATAAGCTCGCGATGCTCGGCGAACCATCCGGCCTCGCGGCCCTCCTCCAGCACGGCATAGCCCAGCGCCTGGATGCGCCGGAGGATCGCCGGGCGCCCGATTTTCTCGCTGTCATACTCCAGGCGCAGGCGTTCGGCGGCGTAGCTCACCGAAGCTTCCAGCACGCCGTCCGTGCGTTGCAGGGCATGCTCGATCACGGTGGCGCAGGTGGGGCAGTCCATGCCGTCGATACGCAGGCTCTCGTGACGATAGTGGTTGCCGAGCTTGGCCCCGGCCGCCTGCGCCAGTTCGCGCACCCGGCTCACGCTGAACAGCTGCGGATCGTAATGCAGGCACAGGCGCGCGCCGCCGTCTTCGCGGACCAGGTGCACCTTTTCCAAGCCTTCGGCCTGCAGCAATCTAGTCAGCCGCCCTGCGCAGGCGTCGCGCTCGTCGGGGACATCCGGCAGGATCAGCGACAGGTCAAGCGTGAGTTTTTCGGGCATGATGCTGCTCCTTATATCGTTGATTTAATGATGACAAAAGTTGCCCCTGCCAATTGACGATATCCGCTTACTCAGGATGGTCTTGGTTGGCATTTGTTTCGCTAAGCCGCTTCCAGCCGGGTAGGTGGTGAAGCGCGAGGGTTGCAAAAATCAGCCCTCCCGTGACGATCGCCAACACGTACATCCCGAAAGCGCTGGCCATGCCCACCGCCGCTGTGGCCCAGAGCGTTGCGGCGGTCGTTAGCCCCACCACGCCCCCCTTACCCTGGAAAATGACGCCCGCGCCGATAAAGCCTATGCCGGTGACGACTTGCGCTGCGATACGGGTTGAATCATTGGCCACGTGGACAGAGACCAAACTAAATGCGCAAGCCCCTATTGCGATCCCCATATAAGTTCGAATGCCCGCATCGCTCGCATGGAGCTCCCTTTCCCAGCCGATCAGGCCCCCTATCAGCGCAGCGAGAATCATGCGCGACGCATAAAGAAGTTCAGTTCCGATATCCATTTTTTTCGTTCATCTCCTCTTGCCTATACAACGGCCACAAGGGCCAGCGCTGCGCCATACCCTGCCAAAAAACTTGTGGCCAAGGCACGCGGCTCACTGCCCTTGCCCAAACCGGCAAGCAGCGGGCGGGCAGCCACATATCGTCACACCACGGTGTTTCTGGCAACTGCCACGCCTTGGAACCGATTGATTACAGCGGGTATGTGCTGCGTTACTGCTGGGGTTTGCCGCACTGGCTGCAAAACCTGGTGCCCGCCGCCAGCTCCGCGCCACAGCCGGAACATTTACCAGCCGACAGGGAAGTGCCGCATTTCTGGCAGAAGCGCGCATCGCTCGCATTGGCGCTGCCGCACTTGGGGCAGGGATTGCCGGGATTGCCGCCGCCTGGGCCCGTGCCCTGCGGATAGCCTGGATTACCACCGTAGCCGCCATGTTTGGAACCGCCGTGATGACCGCCTTGATAGCCGCCGTGGTGGCCTCCGAATCTGCCGCCCATCAAATTACCCAGCATCCGTTCAAAGAATCCCATGATTTACTCCTTTACTGTTCGATCTTAAAATTGGCTTGACCAGACATCCCTAGCCTGTCGGCCGGGGGCGTTCCGGTCAGGCTTGATTTGCCTGTAGCCTGCTGCTTGCGTCAACGCCAGCGTCTTCCTCTTCTTCTTTACGGTGTGCCAGCCGATACAGGATCGGCAGAACCAGCAGGGTCAGTGCGGTTGATGACAAGATGCCACCGATGACAACGGTGGCCAGCGGACGCTGCACCTCCGCGCCGGTGCCGGTGGCGATTGCCATCGGAATGAAGCCGAGCGATGCGACGAGAGCGGTCATCAGCACCGGGCGCAGCCGTGTCAGCGCGCCTTCGTGAATCGCCGTATCCAGCGACTTGCCTTCCTCGCGCAGGGTACGGATGAAGGCGATCATTACCAAGCCGTTGAGTACCGCTACGCCCGACAACGCGATAAAGCCGACCCCCGCCGAAATGGAAAGCGGGATATCGCGCAGCCAGAGCGCCAGGATACCGCCGGTCAGCGCAAACGGTACGCCGGTGAACACCAGCAGCCCGTCCTTCACGTTGTTGAACATCGCGAACAGCAGCATGAACACCAGCAACAGCGCTACCGGAACCACGATCTGCAGACGCTTTGCCGCCGACTGTAACTGCTCGAAGGTACCACCCCAGGTGGTCCAGTAGCCGGCTGGCACCTTGACCGCCTGCTGAATCTTCTGTTCAGCCTCGGCGACAAAAGACCCGATATCCCGTCCGCGCACGTTGGCCGTCACCACCACCCGCCGCTTGCCGTTCTCGCGGCTGATCTGGTTCGGGCCCGGCGCGACTTCGAAGGTCGCCACGTCGCCCAGTTGCAGATAGGAGCGGCGTGTTTGGCCGCCCGCTTCGTCCATGGGCAAATTGATGGGCAGTTGTTTCATCGCCTCCATGTCGCTGCGCAGCCGCTCGGGCAAACGGACGATGATGTTGAAGCGTCGGTCGCCTTGAAACAACACCCCGGCTTCCCTGCCGCCCACTGCTATTGCGATCGCTTCCTGCACGTCTCCGACATTCACGCCCAGGCGCGCGATCTTCTCCCGGTCAATGTGGATGGTCAGCATCGGTAAGCCGGTGGTTTGTTCGACCTTGACGGCGGTCGCACCGGGCACTTTCTCCAGCACTTCCGCAATCTCCCCGGCGGTGCGGTTCATCGTGTCCATGTCGTCGCCGAACACCTTGACCGCCACGTCGCTGCGCACGCCGGAAAGCAGCTCGTTGAAGCGCATCTGGATCGGCTGGGTAAATTCGTAATTGTTGCCGGGCACCTTGGTCACCGCTTCCTGCATGGCATTGACCAGATCGGCCTTGCTGCGCTTCGGATCGGGCCATTCCGATTGCGGCTTCAGCATGACGAAATTGTCGGCGGCGTTGGGCGGCATCGGGTCGGTCGCGATCTCCGCCGTGCCTAGCTTGGCGAAAATCCGGTCGACCTCCGGAAACTGCTTGATGGTTCGCTCCAGCTCGGTTTGCATCTCAAGAGCCTGCGTCAGACTGGTGCCAGGAATGCGTAAAGCTTGGAGCGCGATATCGCCTTCGTTGAGGCTGGGCACGAATTCGCTGCCCATGCGGGTCGCCAGCAACGCGGAGAGTATGACGGCGACAGCCGCGATCGTCAGAACGATGGGCTTGTTGAGCATGACCCGGTTGAGCATGGGCGCGTAGCCGCGCTTGGCCCATTCCATCAATCGGCTTTCCTTTTCGCTGACCTTGTCGCCAATCAACAGCGCCACGGCGGCGGGGATGAAAGAAACCGACAGGATCATGGCGCCCAGCAAGGCGGTCACCACGGTGAAGGCCATCGGATGGAACATCTTGCCCTCCACGCCGGTGAGCGCGAAGATCGGCAAGTACACCACCATGATGATGAGCTGGCCATACAGCAGCGGCCGGCGCGCTTCCCTGGCGGCCGCGAACACTTCGTGAAAGCGCTCGTTGCGGGTCAAGGCCCGGCCTGCTTTGGATTGCGCATGGGCCAACCGCCGCACGCAGTTCTCCACGATCACTACGGCGCCGTCGATGATGATGCCGAAGTCCAGCGCCCCCAGGCTCATCAGGTTGGCGCTGACCTTGTTGCTGACCATGCCGGTGAATGTGAACAGCATCGCCAGTGGAATGACCAGGGCGGTGATGATCGCCGCCCGGATATTGCCGAGAAACAGGAACAGGATCGCGACCACCAGCAGGGCGCCCTCGACCAGATTCTTCTTGACGGTATTGATCGCCTTGTCCACCAGGATCGTGCGGTCATAGACCGTCTGGGCCACCACGCCTTGCGGCAACGTGCGGTTAATCTCTTCCAGGCGCTTGGCGACGGCCTGGGAGACCGTGCGGCTGTTTTCGCCGATCAGCATGAACACCGTGCCGAGCACCACTTCGCGGCCGTTCTCGGTCGCGGCGCCGGTGCGCAATTCCTTGCCGATGCCGACTTCGGCCACGTCCCGGATGCGGATCGGGACGCCCTGCCGGCTGCCGACGATGATGTTGCCGATGTCTTCGATAGTGGCGACCTGGCCCGGCGCGCGGATCAGATACTGCTCGCCGCGCTTTTCGATGTATCCGGCGCCGACGTTGGCATTGTTGCGCTCGATCGCGGCAACCATATCCTGCAAGGTCAGGCCGTGGGCCACCAGTTTGTCGGGCAGGGGCGCGACCTGGAACTCCTTGGCGTAGCCGCCGATGGTGTTGATCTCGGTCACGCCGGGCACGTTGCGCAATTGCGGCTTGATGATCCAGTCCTGGATCTCGCGCAGGTCGGTGGGGGTGTAGGGCGTGCCGTCGGCCTTCTTCGCGCCTTCCCCGGCCTCGACCGTCCACATGAAAATCTCCCCCAGGCCGGTGGAGATAGGCCCCATGCCGGGCTCGACGCCCGCCGGCAGTTTGCCCTTGGCCTGCTGGATGCGCTCGTTGACGAGCTGGCGCGCGAAGTAGATGTCGGTGCCGTCCTTGAAGATCACCGTCACCTGCGACAGGCCGTAGCGCGACAGCGACCGGGTCTGTTGCAGTCCGGGCAGGCCGGCCATGACGGTTTCGATGGGGTAGGTAATGCGCTGCTCGGCTTCAAGCGGCGAATATCCGGGCGCAGCCGTGTTGATCTGCACCTGTACATTGGTGATGTCGGGTACGGCATCGATCGGCAACTTCTGGTAGTTATAAACGCCCAGTGCTGCCATGCCGAACACCATCAGCAGCACCAGCCAGCGCTGCTCAGTGGCGAAACGTATAATTTTTTCGAACATGTTGTGCCTTTATTCTAGAGGGCGGCGTTGCCGCGTTCGCCGGAGCGGATACGCAGTACGTCTTCCAGATCAGAAACTGCAATCAATCCGTCGCCAGGATTGCCCGTGTGGGCTGCTGCGCGGATTGCCTCAACCACACTCTGTGCCAGCTCATCGGCACAAAACATCATCAACACCAGCCGGTCGTGGGCATCCGGGTTCCACTCGGCAGGAACGAAGGCATGGTGCGAGCCTCGTCCGCGCGAGTTACCGCGCGTCGAAAAGATCGTGAATCCCGGCAAATGCTCCAGTCCATGCAACGCTTGTTCAATATTTTCAAGTCGATGCGGCTGCACAATGGCGATAATCTGTTTCATGGCGATCTCCTAGTGGTCGTGGCTGGCGCCGGACTTACCCAAGTCGGCCTTGATGAGGAAGCTGTTCTTCGCGGCGTACTGCTCGCCCGCGTTGAGTCCGTTGATTACTTCGGTGAATTTGCCGTCGCTGCGTCCCAGTTTTACAGGCCGCGCTTCGAGGTTGTCGCCATAGCGGCCGAACACGGCCGTCCAGTCGCGCACAGTCTGGATAGACTCCGCTGAGACCGCCACAGCCACTTCGACCTCATCAGCCACCAACTCGATGTTGACCGGCAGACCGGGGCGCCAGACACCTTTCGGGTTGGGTAGTACGATGCGCGCCTTCGCCGTGCGACTCTGCTCGCCCACCAGCGCACCTACATAGGACACGACTCCACTGCTCTGAGACTCGAACGCGGTTGCCTTGACGGTGGCTTGCTGACCCACTTTCACAGTATTCATGTCTTTGGCATAAATCGTCAATTCCGCCCACACCGTTGACAAGTCGGCGACGATGAAAATTTTGTCATCGTCCTTCACAGCCTCACCCAAGGATATGTGCTTCTCGACGATTATGCCGTCAATAGGCGAACGAATTTCATAGCGCGTGAGGTTGCCGCCCTCCCGCAGTCCACCACCGAGCGAGGCCAGTTTTTGTTGTGCGTTTTGGACGGCGATTTCCGCTTCCTGCATCGCGTTGTGCGCTTGCAGGTAATCCTGTTCAGCGGAGATCTTGTCTTCCCATAGCTTTTTCTCACGCTCGAAGGTCGTGCGCGCCAGCACCAGTCGCTTCTGTGCAGCCAATAGTTGGCTGCGTTGGTCGGCCAGCGTCTGGCTGGAAATCACTGCAAGCACTTGACCCTTGCGTACCCGGTCGCCCGCATTGGCCGCTGCCGCTTCGACGACACCGATCAAGCGAGGCACGACGTGTACCATACGATCCTCATTGAAGCGGATTTCACCGATCAATTGCAGGGAATTTTTGATGCGTGCCGGTCCGGCGGTCAGAACCTCGACGTTGTTCTGCTTGAGCTGCTCATCGCTCATGGTAACTCTAGCCTCGATCTGTTCGTAGGCGAAACGATAAGGCTTATTGCCGTATTGCGCAGCAATCGTCACCTTGAACGAATGCGGCTCTTTGACCACTGCATCACCTTTGAGATAGTCCTTTTCCTTCACGAATCTGAACGCCTGCGGCGGACGACCCAAGCGGTCGAGCGTGAGGGCAACCTGACTGACCGCAGGATCGAGCGGTTTCCCGCCCTGATAGGTATAGACGCGAAACTCCGGTTCCACGCCCTGTTCGAAGATAGCGACTTCAACCCCAAAACCATCCTGCGTAAACAGCTTTCCGCCGTGCGGGCCTTTTTGTGGTGCGGTTCCCTCGTTGCCATGGCTGACTGTTTCCGTGGGGCTGCCATGCGTCTCTCCCTCTCCTTGCGGCTTGTTTGTACCTAGTATCAGCCAGGCAAGTACCATACCGACCGCCAGAACGAGGGCAATGAAAATGGCTTGTTTTTTGTTCAAATTGATTTTCATGTCGGGTTCCTAGTGTTGGGTGGTGGCTGGAGCCGAATTGGGCAATATTTCACCGAGAATGCGTTCGATCTCGGCAGCGGACCGATACGCCTCGGCCAGCGCGCGCAGGTATTGGGATTTAGCCTGAAATGAGGTGCGTTGGGCATCCAGTACCTCAAGGAAACTGAACTTGCCCAGCTCGAAGCCCTTGGTTGCAGCGTCATAGGCGCTTTGCGCACCCGGCAGAATGTCCCGCTGTAGCGACCTCACCTCCTGGCGTGCTGTATTCAGGCGTTCGTGCGTTTGCGCCAGTTCATTGGATAGACGTATCTCGGTGACGGAGAGTTCATCCCGCGACTTGTCGGTACGGCGCAGTGCTTCCAACAGATTGCCCTGATTACGATCGAACATCGGGATTGGGATCGAAACACCGACAATCGCCTGGTCGAGACCCACCTGCTCGTTGCGCATCGCACCCAGACTCACGGTCACGTTCGGAATGCGTCGGCTGCGTTCCACCTCCTCCAGTGCTTGACGACGATCAACCTCGATCCTGGCTCGCAGCAGCTTGGGCGAGGTGGCAAGACGGCTGTTCAGATCGGCCAGCGCGGGTAGTGACGGCAGAGCTTCCAGATCACCCTCGACACGCTCGAAACGGGGCATCGCGTTACCCCAAGTACCGGCGAGACGTTTGCGTGCAGTCGCCAGCTCACTGCCAGCCAGCGTCCATTCAACCCGGACACCGGCTTCGGCCACGCGCGCTCTGGTTTCTTCGACCGGCGATACCTTGCCGGCGGTGACCCGACGCGATGCGGCACTGGTTGCACGTTGCGCGAGTTCGACCGATGCCTGCGCAAGCCGCAAACGCTCCTGCGCAACGAGTACGTCATAAAAGGCTGCCACCACGATTGCATGTATCTCGGCGCGCTTGATGTCCAGTTCCGCCGACGCGGCATCGCGTCCTCGCTCGGCGGCATCGATCCTGGCCGCACGTTTACCGCCAAGCTCGATCGGCTGGTTCAGCTGTAGTCTCGTGATCCGCGTCGCTCTGCGCGTATCCTCAATGGAAGTTGCAAGCTCCGGGTTCGGCCGTACTTGCGCCTGGATGATCGTTGCTTCGATTGCCTCCAATTCGCGCCCGGCGGCCGACAGCTCCGCGTTGGCACCAAGCGCTAGTTTCAGCGCCGCCTTTAGGGTGAGTGGGTCAGTCGGTTCGGTCGCACGCGGCGCGCTGACATTGCTTGTCTCAATAGCGCCATCGCGCACGGTATCGGTAGTTTGTGCAAAAGATGGGTTGAAAAACAGCGCCGCCAACCCAAGCGGCAATAGACGTCTTCGCATCGAATTCTCCAAAAATAAAAGGATGAATCCGGCAAAACGGACAACACAAGCTAAAAAGCCTGTACTAGTTTGAATAGTGGCATCCGTCCCGCCGTGTCAGGCGAGCATGTGCCACTTGGGACGTTCTGGTCTAGCCAGAGCGAGAGAAGAACGAATCCGTTCGTCGCAATGCAACGAGGACTGCGAGGATAGAGCAGGGGTGTGAGCAACAAACACGTTCGGAACAGCCAAGAAGCTAGACATATGACAGTGATCATGCCCAAGGTCTAGCTTCCCGGACTGCTTATCTGAGTGGTTCTTCTCAAGAAAATCCGTATGTTCGTCATCGTGATGACCAAAGTGCTGTGCGGCTTTCCCCTGCTCGTGCCCACAATAGCCAGCCACCGCAGCCCAAGAAGCCTGGAGCGGAAGTACGCATAGCATGAACACCAAGAAAAATCGCATGGGGCGATAGTAACTACTGCGAACTTCTCCTGTCAATGACAATCGACAACCCCATCTGCTCCGGGATAATCGGCTTGATTCCTGGGCCATTAAGTTTCCCGGCATCTGCCGCCTTTACCCAGTTACGCAATGTCTGCTCGACCATCCCTAATTCCTTGCAAACCCCGCAGACCGATCCAACTTCCTTGAATCGCTTTACAGCAAGTTTACTGAACTCAGTCGTGTATTCCTGCTTCGGTATTTTCATCATTTGCCTTTCCAAAAGTAACGTGTGTTTACGTCACCCTTGGAAGACTATTTTTCGGGGGAACCTCGCCTCAAATTTATCCAAAAAGACCTTTTGGGCAATCTAGATAATTGCGGCAATCCTCACCAACACCCGATCATTGTGTTACGCAAAAATTACCTCTTATGTCATACTCATGGCCATGCGATGAACAGCACGCCTGAGATAATCAGAATACCGCCTATTGCCAGCTTTACAGTCAGCGCTTCGCCAAGAAATATCACACCAAGCACGATCGCAAATACTACGCTCAGTTTATCGATAGGTGCCACTTGAGAAGCGGGTGCCAATTGCAATGCACGGTAATAGAGGAGCCATGAAAGTCCCGTTGCCACCCCTGACAGTACAAGAAACAGGACAGGACGTAATTCCCATGTTCGTGGTAATTGCCACTCGCCGCGAAAAGCCACGATAGCAACCGTCATTGCAAAAATGATTGCCGTCCGTATTAACGTCGCCAGATTTGAGTTCATGCCTTCGACGCCAAGCTTGCCAAAAATGGCTGTTAGGCCCGCAAAAAACGCGGAGCCCAGCGCAAATATTTTCCACGACATAGCCTTCCCCTTACTGAGTATTTGAATGATCGCGCACAGCTGTTGTGTCTGTCAGAACATTATTCACAAGCTTGTTGGTAACGAAAAACAAGACCGCCCCCTTCCTGTCGCTCATGTACGCTCACTGTGCCGCCCAAACGGTTTGCGGCTTCCCTGGCAATTGCCAGCCCGAGTCCGCTGCCTTCACCCGATGCGCCTGATATCCGGTAAAACGAATCAAATACACGCTCGCGTTCCGAGACGGGAATACCCTGACCGTTATCAACAACTTCAATGACGTCATCCTTGTCACCGGGCAAGAGTCGAAGCGTGACTTCACCGCCTTCCGGCGTGTACTTCAGAGCATTTTCCAGCGCGTTCTTGAGAATCAGTCGCAGCGCATCGGACTCGGCACGCAGGGAAAGCGGCTCAATTTCATCCAGCCCCAGATCGATGCGGCGGGCTTCAGCCAGCGGCAGATATTCGGCGATCAGTTCGCGCGCCATTGTCGAGACGTTGACCGTCGAATCACCATCTGATCCGGCTTGCGTTCTGGCAAGGTTCAGTAACTGTTCGGTTAATTGTCGCGCACGCTCAATACCACTCTGTAACGGAACCACCCGCTCACGCATGCCCTCCAGCGAATCCACGTGTGTCAGGTTCTGTGCCTGAATTGACAGCGCGGTGAGCGGGCTACGCAGTTCATGTGCCGCATCGGCAATGAAACGCCTCTGTTGCCCCATCAAGTGATTGACCCTTTCCAGTAAGCGGTTGATAGCATAAATAAAAGGAATGATTTCCTGTGGCAGATCATTGCTTTGCAGTTGGCGCGGGTGATGTGCCGACTGTTCGTCCAAACTCTTGGCTAGCTTGGTGATCGGCGCAAGTTCACTGCGCACAATGCGCACAATCAGCCATATCAGCATGGGTAGCAGAAGCAGCAAGGGTATCAGGGTGCGCAGCGCGCTATTGATTGCGATTTCATCGCGCGCTTCAGTGGGTTGTACCACGACCGTTCGCACCAGTCCGCCACGCACAAAAACACGCATCTGTTCAATTCCTGTGTTTAGCGTATGCAGGCCGGGCGGCAAATCACGCTTGAGCCAGGCGGGCGCGGTATCGCCGGGAAAATGAAAAATTGTGACGCGGGATTCCGGGTCAGTAATCCCGTCATTACTCAAGTCCGACTGTTGCGAAGTTGATGCAACGGCACTGTCTCTAAGTGTAAGCAGGGCGATCTGTCGCAGCATGTCGTCCTGAAACTCCTTCGCTTCCAAATACGCGAGGCCAAAGGATGCCGCAACAACCACTAATCCTGCGAGCAAAACGGCACTTCCCAACACCAGTGAAAGCTGCCGCTGTAAAGAACGCTTCATATTGATTTCTCCACCATCCAGCCTGCACCGCGTACATTTTTGATGGCATCTGCTCCGAGTTTTTTTCGTATGCCGTGAATCAGAAAATCCACCGCATTGCTTTCTACTTCTTCGTTCCAGCCATAAATACGCTCCTCCAGCTCAGCACGGGTGAGTATCGCTCCGGGGCGCAGCAGCAGGGCATGTAACAGGGCGAACTCGCGTGCACTCAGCGTGACCAGCGTGTCATCGCATTGTGCTTGATGGCTTGCCGGGTCGAGTGTCACACGCCCGTTGCTGAGCAGCGGCGCGGCCTGTCCGCCCTGACGACGGATGACCGCACGCAGTCGTGCCAGCAATTCATTGACGTCGAAAGGTTTGACCAGATAATCATCCGCGCCGAAATCTAAGCCCTTGATTCGATCTTCCACGCCATCCCGCGCGGTGATGATGATGACCGGCATGGTGTTGCCGCCAAGTCGCAGGCGGCGCAACACGTCCAATCCATCCCGTTTTGGCAAACCCAGATCAAGCAAGACGCACTGGTGTTCACCCTGCTCCAGCACGCTACTGGCAGTTACGCCGTCCTTGACCCAATCCACGCTATAGGCCGCATCCTTGAGGGTAACGGATACAGCAGCACCGATCATGGCATCGTCTTCAACCAATAGAATACGCATCAACGCCTCCTACATTCGCTTACAAAATTTGCACTTCAGAGTTAAATCATCCGAGAACCGGCGACCAGAACACCGCCAGCGGGTGAAACGCTTCTTCCACCACCTCATTAGCACCCTGTTGCTGGAGTCGTTGCGCAGCCTCAGCGGTACTTAAACCGCGAGCTGTGTTCCCATGTACTATGTCATTGTCGGTCATGTGCGCACCTCATAATGATCCAGTCAGCCTACCCGAATCTGTCCCGGAATATTCCGATCAAGCCTAGAAAAAATGTTTTCTGACCAACTGGTTCAGCAATGCCTCCAGCGTGCTGTCCCCGGCATGGCTGGCCTCCTGGTAAAGGGAATAGGCAATGCCGCTGAAGGCGAGCAGCAATTCGGGATCGAAGTGACTGCCGCTGTCGCGCTGCAGGATATCCATTGCCTCCTCGAAACCGAAGGGTTCCTTGTAGGGACGCTTCGAGGTGAGCGCGTCGAACACGTCGACAATCGCGAAGATTCGCGCGTTCAAGGGAATTTCCGCGCACTTCAGCCCCTTCATGTAACCGCTTCCATCAAATTTTTCGTGGTGGAACTCCACCACCTCCCGCGCCCCCGCCAGCCATTCTGATTTACTGATGATGTCCACCCCTAGCAGCACGTGGTTGCGCATCAGAGAAAACTCTTCATCGGACAGTTTTCCGGGCTTGAGCAGAATATTGTCGCTGATGCCGATCTTGCCCACGTCGTGCAGAAACGCGCCTGCGATCAGCTTTCGGATCTGCACGCTGGACAGCCCCAGGGTCTCGGCGAGGCGAACCGCATAAATGGTGACCCGGTAATTATGGCTGCCGGTGTCGGAATCCCGCTTGGCGATGGCGCTGCCCAGCACATCCATCAACGTGATATTGCTCTTGACCAAATCGGAGGTGAGCTTGATCAGCCCTCGGTTGAGGGAAATGATAATGGGGTAGAGCACGATGGTCGTGATGAGGATCACCGCTACCACCAGAAGCAGGGTGCGGATGATGTCGGTTTGGATATTGCGCAAGGTTTCGGCATCGACCTGATAGACACCCTCGAAATAACCGATCAACTCCCCGCTGTTATCCTGTAGGGGCAATAGCAACTGCATGAACAACTTCCCGTCGATCCAGAAATTCTTGTGATAGGTGGAGTTCTCCAGCGGGAAAGACTGAGCATACTGTTCGAGCTTTTGCTCGATCGCCTCCTCGCCCTGGCCGACCTCCCGCAGAATTTGCTGCTTGTGTTCATCGTAAAGTTCAAGGACGATGAAATTGCCTTTGAGGAATTCGTCGGCCTTTTGCTTCAGTATTGCCATCTGGCCGACACTGGCCTGGTCAAACTCGACCGTGAAGGAGCGCGATTCCTCTACCGCCAGGCCAAGCATATGCTTGTCGACCTTCACCATTTCCAGAAAGAACACCGCTCCGCCGATAGCCAGAGACAGAAATAACCACCCCAACAGAAGGTGCTTGACGATTTTTTTATGGATGTTTTCACTACTGTCCGGTAGATTTTAAGTTCATTTCGCTGTAGCCCTTTATTGACGTGGCTTTCAGCACGTTTTTGCATTCCGACGATTTCAAATACTATCTGGAATCGCCTTTGGTTAAAAAACCGTATCGTTTGCCCTTTAATCGGCAGACGGAGCGGCAGCATGAATCGGGGCAAAACAGTTTTCGCACAATTGCTGGACTTCGTGCCGTTCAATCATTTCGAATATCTGACCGAGCGCTTTGCCGCCAACCACGGGATCAAGCATTTCTCCGCATGGAGCCAATTCATCTGCATGGCCTATGCACAACTGACCCGGCGCGATGGCTTGCGTGATTTGGTTGCCTGTCTCAATTCTCAGAAGAGCAAGCTTTACCATATCGGTATCCGCAGCAAAGTATCCCGTTCCACACTGGCCGATGCCAACGAACGGCGCGACTGGCGGCTGTTCGAGGCACTCGGCCATCGTTTGATCTCCATAGCGCTCGAACTGTACCGGGACGAGGACATCGGCCTGGGACTCAAAGAACCGCTCTACGCCATGGACTCGACCACCATCGATCTGTGCCTGACGCTGTTCCCCTGGGCGGAATTTCGTTCAACCAAGGCCGCCGTCAAAGCGCACACCATCATTGATCTGCGCGGTTCAATCCCTGTGTTTCTGTCCATTACCACCGGCAAGGTTCACGATGTCAATCTGCTCGACGTGATCCCATTCCCCGCTGGCACCATCGTCGTCATTGATCGGGGCTACCTGCACTTCGCCAGATTGTATGCGCTACACCAGCGCCAAGTTACCTTTGTCATCCGCGCAAAGAACAATCTCCGCTTTACCTGGATTGCGTCGCGCGAAGTGGACAAAGCCACTGGATTACGCTGCGATCAAACCATACTGCTGGCGACACCCAAATCAAAAACCGCTTACCCGGAACGCCTGCGCCGGGTTTCTTTCCGCGACCCGGAAACCGGCAAGCATTTGGTGTTCCTGACCAATCGCTTCGATTTGCCCGCGCTGACCATCGCCAATATCTACAAAAATCGCTGGCAAATCGAACTGTTCTTCAAGTGGCTCAAGCAAAACCTTGCCATCAAACATTTCTATGGCAATTCCCTCAATGCCGTCAAATCCCAAATCTGGATCGCAATATGCGTTTACCTGCTGGTCAGCATTGCCAAAAAACAGCTCAATCTTCCTGCCTCCCAGCAGATTTTACTGAATCTTTTTGAGGTCAATATGTTCGATAAAACCCCAATAAATCAAATGGTTGCAAATGCGATACAGAATCTTGACGAACCGGACATCAGTAAACAATTGAATCTATTCGATTTTTAACCGGACAGTAGTGGGATGTTTTGCATAGATGCGTAATAGCACATCCACCAGAGCCAATCAACTCAACATCAAACACCAGCGCGGCGGCGATAGCGACGCCAGGCCATCATGCCCAGCACCAGCATGGGCACACCTAACGCAACCGGCAGGATGCGTCCCGATTCCACCACGGGCTTGCGCCGTACCTGGAAATCCACGAACGGACTGGTCATCACATGACCCGTTTCCCGCTCCACCGCGCTGATCACCACCCGGTAAGCCCCGGATTGAATAAGGCGCATTGGCCATTCCACGTTTACCTTCTGCCCCGGTGACAGGATGGTTTGGGTCACCGCCTTGTGGGCGCTCCAGTCTTCCATATCCACCGGTTGTTCGTGACCAGGATCCACCTGAACCAGACTGATCCACGCCACGACGCCGTTGGCCGCCTGAGCGCCAGTGTTCTCAATCACACTATGGAATTTGAGCCAGTCTCCCATCTGTGGCGAAACCGGATTAGCCTGATCCGCCGCGAGGGAAATCTTAAGAGAATCGGCTGCCCAGGCATTGCCTACGCTCAGAATGAACAGACTCAAGAATAAACGAACGATAATTTTTTTCATGATTATTTCTCCGTCAAATTTCCATTTTGCGCACGCTGCGGATGGCGAACACCGCAGTCAACACCAGCCAGACCAGCGCGATGGCCAGACGGGTGAGTTGCATCGCAAGCGGTTGTGAATCAATCACCACGCTGTCGAAGGTATTGACGGCGGCAGAGAACGGGTTCACCGCATCGAACAACTGACCGATAGTGCTTTGGCGCAAACTCGGCCCCAGCAACAACGGGCTGGCAAGCAGCATCAGGGTGATCAGCGAGGTCAGCAGTGCTGAACGGACGCTACGCAATCGTGCCGACAGGGCGATGCCAAAAAACCCGAAACCCAACACCACCGGCGTGCCGAACAAGGCCAGATAGGTCACGGCCTGGATGAGATTCTGGCCGCTCGACCCGACTGCCCACACATAGGGCAGACTGAGCAGATACATGACTAGCCAGCCCGCTATCTGCCCGCCCATCTTGCCGAACACGATCTGGGATGGCGTGACCGGCGCCAGCAGTAGCGGCATCAGGCTGCCGCGTTCACGCTCGCCTGCCACAGCATCGCTGCCCAGCACGACTGCAAGGAGCGCGCCCAGGGCAGTGACCGTACCCATCACCATGTAAACAACTTGAGCATTGTCCAGCAGGCTAAGCTCGGTGTTGCTCACCAGCAGCAGACTCAGCACCGACATGATGACGGAGAGTGACAGCAGCCAGGCAAGGCCGCGCCCGCTCATCAGGAGTTCCCCGCCTTCCTTGCGGGCAATCAGGGTGATCGTGTTCATCTTGACACCTCCTTCGCTTCGGTTACTGACAGGTAAAGTTCTTCCAGCCCACCGCCCTCGCGATGGATCTCATCAATCTGTATGCCGGCATCCAGCAGCTTGCGCCACGCGCTGGCGGGCTCGACATGGCTGGCTATTTCCACATGCCACCAGTCGCCCGCGCGTGCCAACAGAGTGATGTCGTCGGGAATACGCTGCGTGATGTCACCGGACTCCACGCGTAGCCGGTAACGCACCGCCGCGCGCTGGGCAGACAGCAGGTCAGCGATGGAACCTTCCAGCAGGGTACGGCCCTCTGCGATGATGCCGATGCGGGTACAGAGCCGCTCCACGTCGTCGAGCAGATGCGTACACAGCAGAATACCCACGCCATGATTTACGCTCAGATCAAGCAGCACGTCGTGGATTTCCCGGCGTCCGCGTGGATCCAGCCCGTTGGTGGGCTCGTCCAGTATCAGCAATTCGGGTTGGTTGATAAGCGCACGCGCCAAGCCGAGCCGCTGACGCATGCCGCGTGAATAGGTGGCTATCGGTGCCGGACTTTGACCCTCCAGGCCGACCCGGCTCAACAGTTGGGCGATTTCGGCCTGATCCGGCTGAATTTTGTAGAGGCTGGCGACCCAGCGCAAGTAGTCGCCGGCGCTCATCCATTCATAGAATCCCGCCTGCTCGGCCAGCACACCGATCCGGCTGTGCAGTTGTAACGAGTCGGCCACAGGGTCGAGACCCAGCACCCTGACCGAGCCGTCCGTAGGCGAGCGCAGACCGGTGATGACCGAAATGGTGGTGCTTTTCCCCGCACCGTTGGGCCCGAGCAGGCCATAGATATGGCCTTTCTCGAGTGTCAGGTTGATGTCCCGCAATACCGCGTGCGTACCGAGATTGAGTTTTAACTTACGTATTTCGATCAGCATCGTTGCCTCCTTATGTCACCTTGAGGTTCACCCCCATTTCCCCGTGCTAAGGGGAGGTGCGTCTTCAGCAGCTTCGACCATCAGTCCGGATGTTTACCTTCAGGCGCATTTTCCAGCACCTTGCCGGTTTGGGCATCCACGCCGACTTCCTGGGTAACCTTGCCGTGTTTGATGTCGAAAGAGTAGCGCAGGCCGCTGCCACCTTTTTCCTTCTCCAGCTCTTCATCGGTGACTTTGCCGGGATGAGCCTTAAGCGCAACTTCGCGCGCCTCCGTCATACTGACTTTGGCTTCGCCCGCCAACTCCTGTCCGGTGTAGGCGGATGCATTCACCGCAAATGCCGTCATCGTGATAGCCATCACGGCTAATAAATTTTGTTTGTATGCAGTGTTGCAAAGGGTAGATGGTTTCATGGTAGTTTGCCTCTTTAAGTTGGATTCGGCAGATGCATCTGCATACACCGTAATCAGCAATCTACGCGCCCATAATTAGCCCAAAACTGAAGCTTCACGCCAAGGGCAGGTAATATCACGAGCTGGCCATGAATTGAACGATTTCACCCTTATCTTCACACCTCTTATGAGCTCATTGCTGCCAATCAAAATCGTAGTCATTGAGATTGGTATTGCTGGCCGACTTGTTGTCGTAACGGGTAGCTGGTTTGCGATTGAAATCAGTGGCGGATTAGGTTGAAATAGGCAGCCCCCCTAAAAACCCGCCTCTATAATAAAACGTGAATCCAATCCATCCTCAATCGAACTGCTGATTTCCAAGCGGTTTCGGGCGCGCGTAATCCCCACATAGAACAATCGCCGCTCTTCTTCTTCGGTGGAATCCGGGTGTGGCAAATTGCCATTTTCCGCGCCAATAATCCACACACTGTCGAACTCCAGACCTTTACTGCCGTGCAAGGTGGATAGCACTACGCCGGTGGCGTTGGTACGATCTGTTGTTCTCGATAGCGTATTTAAGCGTTGCGCCAACGCCCCTTTAAGCCTGGCAATGATGTTGGCCAGTTTTTTCACCAGATTACCTCGATCTTGTTTGACGTGCTGCGCAAGCCAGTTGGCTGCGGCATAGATGGCAAGTGTC
Organism: Gallionella capsiferriformans ES-2; assembly: GCF_000145255.1. NCBI lineage: Bacteria > Pseudomonadati > Pseudomonadota > Betaproteobacteria > Nitrosomonadales > Gallionellaceae > Gallionella > Gallionella capsiferriformans. The sequence continues at coordinate 966,252 of NC_014394.1, read as the reverse complement.
GTATTGCCATCCGCTATCTGCCTCCGCCATTCAGCGTATCCACGCCGCGCACTTTCGATGGTCTTTCTGGTACGCACATCGTTTTCTGGTGCGTGGATCAATATACTTTCCAGAATTTGTCCGCAACTTTTGTTGTCGTGATGCAGATTGAGTAATTCCGACTTGATCCCGCAAACCGCCAATGCGTTGGCCATGCCCGTCCAGCCGTCCGATTGTATGCTTTTAAGCAATCCAACCAGGGCGCTGCCCGTTACTCCATCCCAAACAGATTTCCCGCCTGAAAGCGTATAGTCAATGCCGCTTGCCAGCAATTCTGCCTCAACCACTTCCAGCAAACTATTGGTGCGTGCGAGTATTGCCCAACATTGGCCGGCAGATTTCTTTATCGCCTCAACAACAAGGCTGGCTTCGTCGCTTCTGTCTGCGGCGCGATGTGTCTTGACGATGCCGCTTGCGTCGCGGGCGGATTCGATGGCTTTGTTGGCTCGGTTCGGGTTGTTGGCAATCAAACGGGCTGCGTGAGCCAAGATATTAGGTGCGCAGCGGTAATTGATTGGCAGCGTGATTTCCTGGGCAACCAGCGTTTGCGAAACGCGGAGCATCCCCGCGTAGCCCAGCGCATTCCGAAACGAGTATAGGCTTTGATCGTCGTCGCCAACAATCGTGACCTCAATGCCAGCCATGCCATGTTCAATCACCCATTGCGCCTGCACCTCGTCCGCATCCTGAAACTCATCAGCCAACAACCAGCGCACGGCAAGCGGCTTAATGCTCTCGTCTCGAAACCCATTAACGACAGTCAGCAAAATATCGGCGAAATCCATCCCGTGTTCTGTGGCAAGCAGATGCTGGTAGGCATTGAACACATCCTCGATGCCGGGATCGCTGAATATGGTCTGCCCCAACCTTGATTTGGCGCGATCAATGGCGGAAAGCACCTTGTCAAAAGGTACATCACATTTGTATTGTGAGTAACACCGTCTAAGCAACCCCATGCGCTCGCCATCCGATAGCAGCTTCATACCTGACAGGTGTGACACCCGTCGAATCTGTGACAGAGCAACCGAATGAAATGTCCCGACCGCCAGACGCTTTGCTTCACGCTCGCCGCATAAGTGCAGAATGCGCGACTTCAGTTCAGCTGCGGCATCGCGTGTGAACGTAACGGCGCACAACCGCCCGGTTTTGTTTTCACTGAGCAACCGGGCTGCTCGCATGGATAGTACGCGTGTTTTTCCTGACCCTGGACAGGCCAGCACCGAACAATGCCCTAGCGCATTAACCGCTCTGGCTTGTTGCTGGTTGAGTTGCAAATCAGGATACGGACTCAGTGACGGTCAGCGCTTCGTCTTCGGCTGGAAGAGCTTTTGCGGCTTTCGTGGCTTTGGCAGTTTTCTGTTTTGCGACGGGTTCCTCCTCGTTCAAGAGGCTTGTGTTATCCACCTCGCTTGGTGACGCGCCATCAGTTTCTGCCAGTTTTCCAGCTGCACGGAAAGCACGGTTGGTAATGTTTTTTATTTCGGCGGCAACCCCGATCATTTTCCTGCGCCATTGTCTTTCCAGGCTGGCCTTTGCGTCGTCATCAATAAATCCGGCAAACCATGCCGAGTGAACAAGGCAGAGCAACCCATCAAGTTCCGAGATTATTTGAAGATATTGACCGGCTTTATTGCAGGTTAGCTTGGCTTCGACTTGTTTTGTGTTGGTGTAATTCAGTCTGCCAATCTCGATACCATTGTCCTCGGCGATCTTCTTGATCCGCGCGCCTTCATTGCGCAGATTCGTAAGCGCATTGTTAATCAGGTGATCGACGGCACCGTTGATGGCCATCATTTCGCTGGCATTTTTGACCAGTGTCGGCAGCACGGCGCTTAGATTGCGCATTGAGACGGCGCAGTCATCGAATGCCGTCTCATAGACCAATTGGGCTGGCGTCGTATAAATAGTTGTGTCTCGAATGACGAATGGATTACTGAACTCCAGGTATTTTTTTGGTGTTCTGATCGCCCCTTTCGCAGCCTTTTTCTCTTCCATATAACGCTCCATTAGTGAATTGAACGGATTTTGCCACGGGCAATCATGCTTCAAGCATCCATATAAATCCTCGAAATACCTTGCAGATTTGCAAGGTATTTCGAGGATTTATATTTTCAGTTGCCCAATAATTTCCATACGCGCCACAGACGCTCCACAGCGCATGTGGAACTTTTAGGCAGTTCGGCTAGTGGCGCTCAGTCGTACTGGAAACGCGCCACAGTCGCGCTACGGGCGTGCCGGATTTTCGTGGTGGTGCGATGATTTGTTTCACGCCCGTTCTACAGACGCTCTACAGAGCATGTGAAATTTTTAGGAGGAATGATGCTGACAGTTGGATTGGATATTGGTTACTCGAATCTCAAGATTGTTTATGGCGACAACACCGAGGTATCGCCCAAGATGATTAAGCGTCCCGCTGGTGCAGCCCCATTGGATCATCTTGGACAGCGAATTATGGGCAGCGACGATTCGTTGCACGTATTGGTGGATGGCAAGGAGTTTGCGGCGGCGGTGAGTCACGACCGCATCGAGAATTGGCCACGTGAACTGCATAAAGATTACACCGCAACGGAATCTTATCGCGCCTTGTTTAACGCCGGGTTGCTTTTGACGGAAATGAGCGAGATTGATTGTGTGGTAACTGGATTGCCGACTAACCAGTATCTGGATGCTGGATTGCGTGAGCATTTAACAAAAATCATGCGCGGCGAACATCAGATCACGCCCCGGCGCAAGGTGGTGGTACATGAGGTCAAAATCGTACCCCAGCCACTGGGCGGCTTTGTTGACTGGATGCACGGCCTGAATGATCCCAGCCAGATTGAAGATTCCAGTGTGCTGGTGGTTGACCCCGGCTTTTTCTCGGTTGATTGGGTGTTACTGGTTAATGGCGAGTTCAAGCGTGCTTCCTCCGGCACGAGCCTTGATGCCACCTCGGTGGTTTTGGATGAGGCCGCAGCATTGATTGCAAAGGATCACGGCGGTAATCCCGGCAGAAGCAAACTGGAAAACGCCGTCAGGGCAGAACGCTCAACTGTCTCTGTGTTTGGTGAGCGCATTGAGATCGCGCCCTACCTGGCTGACGCATCGGCAAAGGTTGGACATATTGCGTGTTCACAAATACAGGAATCCTTGCGCAAGGAAAATTCCAGCATTGATCAGATCGTCCTTGTCGGGGGTGGTGCGCCATTTTTTGAAGCGTCCATCAAAGAAGCCTTCGCCAAAACACCTATCAACCTGGCAAAGGAGGCTGTGTTTGCAAATGCAAGAGGCTTTTGGCGCGGCGGGGCTGCCTGACATGCGCATCACAGTCAATTATTTTGAGGGGCATTCCGAGCTACAGGCCGATCTGTCTGCGTTGCCACTGCGCGCGCGCGCCGAACGATTACGGATGCTGGCCTCAATGGGGCTGTCTGTTTTGGGCGGCAAGATGGTGCATGTTGATGTTGCAAGGGTTATTCCTGTCGTTGAAGGAGGGCGTGCTGCTCCGGCAGTCAAAACTTCGCTTGAGCCAGTGCCAGAACAACCAGAAACCGAGCGGCCTGCAACCCAAACCATTGTAAAGAGCGTCTTTGGTCAATTTTAGGGGGCGCGGATTATGTTGCTCGAACTTGTTGAGTGGATTGGCTGTGCGACTGGATTGTGTGGCGCGGCTCTGTTGGCATTGAACAATCGCTACTCCGGATGGGGATTTGTGTTGTTTCTGCTATCGAATGTCGCGTGGATATATTTCGGTTTACTCACCCACGCAACGGGCATGGTTGTCATGCAAATCGGCTTCACCGCAACCAGTTTGATGGGTGTTTGGCGGTGGATGATCGTGACCAGATAGTTATCCACAAAAACCGTGGGTATGTCTGTGGGCAGTGCTTCTAACTATGCTTTGCAAAAGGGGAAATCTGCATTGAGTGGAGATTGGGCAATATCCAAAAAATCGGTCGAACGGAAAATCGGCCGCCATCACATTGCCTTTTTCAGGGCTGTCATCCTCGGTATGGATATTGGCGAAATGTCTGATCGCTATCTTGAGACCGGGATGGATTTGCGTCGCGCAAAAACAACACTGACCTGGATTCGGGATACGCTCAGACAGGCTGCGCTGCGAAGCGGGAAGCATCGCGAAGCCCATCTCATCAGGATGCACATTGGTGCGGGCGGCGGGGAATCCGCACTCTCCCCTGCCCCCACCCTTGATGATTACCGCGCTGAGTTTGATCCTGATGGATTCTTTACAGAAAAAGAACTTATTCGCTCTTACCTGGATGCCTACCCACAAGCAGTCGATACCAAGCAAAAGAAAAGGCAACGACTGATCGACAAGCAGTTGCTTGCGCTAAAGTGGATTGAGCCGCTGATTACCACCGATCCGGTGCGTGAGGACTTGATCGCAGCTTGGTTTGACCCGGTGATCTCCAAGCGTTTGGCGTTGGCCGGCTTGCCAACAATAGGACATTTAGTCGACAGGATCGCTGTACGCGGTTATCGCTGGTGGATTGACGTGCCAAGGTTGGGCAACAAGGGCGCGGCGCGAATTGTGGCGTGGCTGCAAGGTTACGAATCATCGCTAGGCGCATTGCCACAACGCTCACTTGTCCCTGCGCGCACGGTAGCACCCTCGTTGCGAACTCAAGAGCGAAACAGGGAAACACGTGTTGTACCACTGGAGGCCTTTGCCGTGCCCGTTGATCTGGATGGTACGGTTGGATCGAATCGTTATCATGGTGTGCCGCGTATTGCTGCCGCAAACGACTATCAAGCCGTGTTCGCCTGGCTTGCCACAAAATCCGGCAATCCAAACACTCAGCGCGCCTATCAAAAGGAAGCAGAAAAGATGCTGTTATGGGCGATTATTGAGCGCGACAAGGCTTTGTCTGATTTGACAGTTGAGGATTGCGCATCCTATCGAGACTGGCTGTCCATGATAGGCAGAACCGAACCCGACAACTGGCCTTTTCGCATCACGCAATCTGAATGGATTAGCGCAAAAAAGAGGGAGCGGCACGATCCGGCATGGAAGCCGTTTGATGGGTCACTATCGCCTGGCAGCGTTCGGTACGCAATAACTGTTGTCGGCAACCTGTTTGAATGGTTGGTGCGCGTGCAGTATTGCTCATTCAATCCGTGGAGCGCGGTATCCAAATCGCTGGTAGCTGCTGATTCCCGGTCAAATCCTGATGTCGAATTCATGCGGGCATTTTCTGCGGGGCAATGGAATTATTTGATGGCTTGTTTGCGTCAACTACCCGCAACCAGCTGTTCGGCGAGATTACGTTTTGTGCTGCCATTCGCCTACGCAACCGGCCTGCGCATATCCGAGCTGGTTGATGCAAAAGTATCGCGCATGTACACGATGCCGCTCTCAAATGAGATCGGTGTACGCTGGATGCTCAAAGTTTGTGGCAAAGGGGGTAAATGGCGCGCTGTGCCACTTTCCAGCGAAGTCATACAGGCGTTACAAACCTATTTCGAGTATCGCGGGTTGAGCCTGGACATCACCAGCAATCCACCAGACACCCCGCTTGTTTCAAGCGAGATCGGGACAGGTTCCGTGACGACCAGCGCGCTATCCAAGTCCTTGCGTTCATTTTTTGGGGAGATTGCACAATCCCTGATGATGGATGGCAAGCATATCGAAGCCAAGGCATTTGATCACGCCACAGCACATTGGTTGCGCCACACTTGTGGAAGTCATTTGGCACTATCTGGTGTGCCGCTCAATATCGTCCAGCGTTTGCTTGGGCATACCAGTCTGCAAACGACCAGCATATACACGGACACCTCCGATGAAAATCTGTGGCGCGCGGTTGAGTTGGCTGGATTTGGGGGAGAAAATGAGACTAGACTTTAGATCATCAGGACGCGGTTATGTGCTGGAACTGAACCAGGATTTGCTGGGCGACTACGTTCTCAGACGACATTGGTTTGGACTGACCAACAGAAAAGGCGGAATGAAACAGCAGGTCTTTGCTGAAGAAGAGGATGCCATGCGTGAGGTTGCTAGAATTGAGCGCAGTCGAATGCGACATGGGTATCAACTGAAATAAATTGCGTATTACACCCCAAACGCGCCAGTGATTCCAATTGAAACCCACCACTCGTTACGATACCAAGTCGGTCACAAAGGATTGACAGAATGACCTCGAATTTGAATAGCTGGTGTTGTCACGTAAGCAGCCGTAGAATGACACGTAAATATACATACACCATGGACGGCTAGGTGTCAACACCTACCCGTTACGGCTCTGAACTTGATCGTCAGGATTCTGCGGCAAAACGGCCACTGGCGTGTAGAATGAGCAGTCGGCAAATTTTTGACGGGCGCGACCGGCAGCATGCGGCAGGCAGTTTATTTCCGAGTGTGTAGAGAAGTGCCAATTGCATATGAATGCATGAACGGTATTGATTTACTGAACAGTGAAAGAACTTAACCGGGGGATTTAATCACCCTTCGGGTGTTCAATTCTTGATATTTATGGAGAAATCAATAAGTTGGCCAGAACTACAAAACTATCCGGTTAATCTGTATTCAGTTATACCAGGCTGGATGATTTATTTTAATGATAATGAGAAAGTTTTCATGCACTATTTGCATGAGCAGTTTAGTCTTAATGGCGTTAAAGTAGTTCCATCTTCTGCATCGTTTGCTGGTCGCGACAGTAAGTTGCAAAGCAGTATGAGTAAGATAACGGAAAATAGGTGAAAAAACACCATCACGCGTACTCTTCCTGAGATTTACCGTATTTTTATAACGCGCAAAAAAGTTCTGGCCATTTTTGAGAATGTACAACTCAACCAAGTTGAGGCATGAACCATTTTTTGGCATATGAGCGTATTGAAAATACCCTATTCGCGTCGCAAGATACGCCAAAGCTTCCGTTAAAATGAGTGCCAAATGATTACTGGCACCACGCGAATGATTGCTCTGACGGATAGTATTCATCAATCCGTTTGAGTAATGCAACAAACTCCACACTACGATGCCCGAAGCTAGCATGACGTCCATCACTTCACCTGAGCATGGCGCGTAGCAGGATTGAGAAGCACCTTGAGGAGATCACCGGGAAAAGGTAGCAGTTGGTGTTCAAAATCCGCAGTCATGATTGCTGTTCTATACCTTGTCGGTCTTGGGGAACGGCTGCCGGGCTTGGCCAATAAAAGCGTTAAGGTAGTCAATATCGAAATCTGCCTCGCGCACGCCCAGAAATATCTGCTTGGAGATGCCCTTTGTTCCGAGGCGAACGGGGATAATTTCAACCTTGTCGGCATACTCTTCCACCAACCAGCGCGGCAAGGCCGCTACGCCTCGTCCGCTTGCCACCATCTGCAACATGATGTCGGTTGTTTCGATGACTTTGTGCCGCTTTGGCATGATGCCGGCGGGCATCAAAAACTGGTTATAAATATCGAGTCGGTCGATAGCAACGGGGTAGGCAATCAGGATTTCATCAGCCAGTTGTTCGGGCTTTACATACGAGATTGCTGCCAGCGGATGCTTGCGCCCCACCACCAATACTTGCTCATAGTCAAATACCGCCTCGAAGCGCAACCCCGGACGGTACAAAGGATCAGGCGTGACAAGCAGGTCAATCTTGTAGCCAAATAACGCAGCGATGCCGCCAAACTGAAACTTCTGTTTGACGTCGACATCCACATCAGGCCAGTCCTCCAGGTACGGTGACACGACCTTGAGCAGCCATTGATAACAGGGGTGACACTCCATGCCTATGCGTAGCGTGCCTCGCTCGCCCTTCGCATACTCCTTCATGCGCTCCTCAGCATAGGCCAGTTGTGGCAGTACCCGATTAGCTACGCCTAGCAGGTATTCGCCAGCCTGGGTCAGTTTGAGGTTTCGGCCTTCCCTAAGCCATATATCTATACCCAGTTGATGTTCCAGCTTCTTGACGGCATGACTCAATGCTGACTGGCTCAGGCACAGCACGTTGGCGGCCGCAGTCAGCGACCCTTGGCGGTCCACCTCCCGCACGATGGACAGATGAATTCTTTCAAACATTGCGATCCATGAATAAAAGTAATCGATAATTGAAATAATATCATTATATTTCATGATTCACTAACCTTATCATGCATACATCTCTTGAACGAAAGTAAAACATGGTTACGACACATAATTTTGGTTTTCCTCGCATCGGCGCCAAGCGCGAACTGAAATTCGCCCTTGAGTCTTACTGGAAAGGCCAGTCCTCCCGTGACGATCTCAAAGTGTTCGGTGCACAACTGCGCCAGCGCCACTGGCAAAACCAGTCGCATCTGGACCTGGTGCCAGTGGGCGATTTCGCCTTCTACGATCAGGTGCTGGATATGAGCTTTACGCTGGGCAACCTGCCCGAGCGCGTACACGGCTACAGCGGCGATCAGTTGGACAATTATTTCCGCGTGGCGCGCGGTCGTTCGGCTGCGACGGCTGGGGGGAGCGATGTCGCCGCAGGCGAGATGACCAAGTGGTTCGATACCAACTACCACTACATTGTCCCGGAATTTACTGCCGCTACCGAGTTCAAGCTGGACGCCTCGCGCCTGCTGGAACAACTGGCCGAAGCCACGGCGCAGGGTGTCAATACCAAGCCCGTGATCATCGGTCCGGTCACTTACTTGTGGCTGGGCAAGGCCAAGGATGACTCCAGCAAGCTGGCTTTGCTGGAGCGCTTGTTGCCGGCGTACGCCGAACTGCTGGAGAAACTGGCTGTACAAGGGGCAGAGTGGGTACAAATTGATGAACCCGTGCTGGTCACCGAACTGGACGCCGACTGGCAACATGCATTTAATTTTGCTTACCATCACCTCAAGAGCAGTCGCGTCAAGTTGCTGCTGGCCACCTATTTCGGCACGCTGCAAGAGAACCTGCATCTAGCATGCAATCTGCCAGTGGCGGGCCTGCACCTGGATGCAATCAATGCCCGTGACGAAATCCAGCCGCTGCTGAATCTGCTGCCGTCGCACAAGGTGCTGTCACTGGGAGTTATCAATGGCCGCAACATCTGGAAAACCGACCTCAATGCCACGCTCGATTGGCTAGAGCCTTTCGCGGCACGGTTGGGTGAACGTCTATGGATTGCACCATCTTGCTCGCTACTGCACGTACCGGTGGATCTTGCCAGTGAACAGAAACTGGATGTTGAAATCAAGTCGTGGCTCGCTTACGCCTTGCAAAAACTGGATGAGCTGAAGACTCTCGCCACTGCTTTGAACAATGGGCGTGCAGCAGTGGCTACCGAACTGGCAGCTAACCAAACCGCCATCGCCGCACGCCGCACATCTCCGCGCGTGACCAACCCGGCGGTCAGAGCGGCCATCGCCAACATCAACCCAGCGTTGGGCCAGCGCAAGGGCCCCTATCCGGTTCGCGCCAGGAAACAGGCCGCTTTGTTGAACTTGCCGCTCTATCCCACCACGACCATCGGTTCTTTCCCGCAGACAGCGGAAATTCGTCAGGCACGCAGCCAATTGAAGGCTGGCGAGCTAAATGAAGCTGGATACAAGGCGGCAATGCGCGCAGAAATCGAGCGCAGTGTGCGCGAGCAGGAAGCCTTGGGCCTGGACGTGCTGGTACATGGCGAAGCCGAGCGCAACGACATGGTGGAGTATTTTGGCGAACAACTCGATGGCTACGCCTTCAGCCAGTTCGGCTGGGTGCAGTCCTACGGCTCGCGTTGTGTCAAGCCGCCCATCCTGTTCGGCGACATCAGTCGCCCGAAGGCAATGACCGTCGACTGGATTAAATACGCACAATCGCTGACCAGCAAGCCCATGAAAGGTATGTTGACCGGCCCGGTGACGATACTGAATTGGTCTTTCGTCCGCGACGATCAGCCGCGCTCTGTTTCTTGTTACCAGCTTGCTTTAGCAATTCGCGAGGAAGTGCAGGATCTGGAGAAAGCAGGGATACGTGTGATCCAGATCGACGAGGCCGCGCTGCGTGAAGGTTTGCCATTGCGCAAATTTCAGTGGAAGCAGTACCTGGACTGGGCGGTGGAGTCCTTCCGCATTACCGCTAATGGCGTGGCAGACGAAACCCAGATACACACCCACATGTGTTACTCGGAGTTTAACGACATCATTGCTTCCATCGCCGATATGGACGCGGACGTGATTACGATTGAGACTTCCCGTTCGGATATGGAATTGCTCGATGTTTTCGACGATTTCAAGTATCCGAACGAAATCGGTCCGGGCGTGTATGACATCCACTCGCCTAACATCCCGACACAGGAGCATATAGTGCGACTGATGAAGAAGGCCGCCGAGCGCATCCCGGCCGAGCGTCTGTGGGTCAATCCGGACTGTGGTCTGAAAACCCGTCAATGGACGGAGGTGATTCCGGCATTGCAGAATATGGTAGCGGCAGCCAAGACTCTGCGCGGCGCAGCCTGAGATTAGCCCATCTACCTTGCGTGGCGTACTGAAGCTTGATGCCGCGCAAGGTATTTCCATCACTATATTCCGAACCCGTATCGAGATTCATTTTTCCACAAGGACAAGCATGTTTGAACGTAATCGCTATACGGTAGACCAGATCGACCCCGAGATATTTGCCGCCATCGAGAAAGAAAATCAGCGTCAGGAAGATCACATCGAGTTGATCGCTTCGGAGAACTACACCTCGCCTGCCGTGATGGCCGTTCAGGGTTCGCAACTGACCAACAAATATGCCGAGGGCTACCCCGGCAAGCGTTACTATGGCGGCTGCGAATATGTCGATATCGTCGAGCAGATCGCCATTGATCGCGTCAAGCAACTGTTCGGCGCAGAGGCCGCCAACGTGCAACCCAACTCCGGCTCCCAAGCCAATCAAGGGGTGTTCTTCGCCGTGCTCAAACCGGGCGACACCATCATGGGCATGAGCTTGGCCGAGGGTGGGCACCTGACCCACGGCATGGCGCTCAACCTGAGCGGCAAGTGGTTCAACGTGGTCAGCTACGGTCTCAACGCCCAGGAAGACATCGACTACGAAGCCCTCGAAAGACTGGCTCTCGAAAAACGGCCTAAGCTGATCATTGCCGGGGCCTCCGCTTTCGCATTGCGCATCGATTTCGAGCGCATCGCCCGCATCGCCAAATCCATCGGTGCCTATTTCATGGTGGACATGGCCCACTACGCCGGGCTGATCGCCGCTGGCGTCTATCCTAACCCCGTGCCACATGCCGATTTCGTGACCACCACCACCCACAAGAGCTTGCGTGGCCCGCGTGGTGGGGTAATTCTGATGAAATCTGAATACGAAAAAGCGATCAATTCGGCGATCTTCCCCGGGTTGCAGGGTGGTCCACTGATGCATGTAATCGCCGGCAAGGCCGTGGCCTTCAAGGAAGCACAGGCTCCCGAGTTTACGGCCTACCAGCAGCAGGTCGTCAGGAACGCCGCCGTGCTGGCCGAAACATTGATCGCGCGTGGTCTGCGCATCGTCTCGGGCCGCACCGAGAGCCATGTCATGCTCGTGGATCTGCGTGCCAAGAAGATCACCGGCAAGGAGGCCGAGAAAATCCTCGGCGAAGCGCACATCACCGTCAACAAGAACGCCATTCCCAATGATCCTGAGAAGCCCTTCGTCACGTCGGGCATCCGACTTGGTTCACCGGCCATGACCACGCGCGGTTTCCGCGAAGAGGAAGCACGCCAAGTCGGCAATCTGATCGCCGACATACTGGATAATCCACTTGAAGCGGACAATATAACCCGTGTACGCGAGCAGGTGGCCGCGTTGACAAAACGCTTTCCTGTCTACGGCTGATGCACAAAGCCATTGCCGACATTCCTGAGGAACGCCTTTTAAACGCTCCCTACCTGCACTGCGAAGACAACCTCACCGTGCAGACTATCGTCGGCGTATATGAATGGGAACGAAAAGCTGAACGACCTCTCATATTGAGCTTGCAATTGGTCAGTGCGCAACCGTTGTACTTAACGCGCACATTGATAGAGAATCAATTAATGATATGGATTTCCCCTTGCCGTTATAGGCTTTTGGAAACATTGGCGGAATACCTGACGCAACGCATGTTTGCCCAATGGAACTGCAGCAGAATTGTGCTGGAGGTTGAAAAACCTGGTGCGATGGGTGATCTGGCACGGGTCGGTATACGCATTACACGCCATATTGACAGGTCGCAAAATGATTAAACAAACCCGGAATTTATTGGATATTTGAATTCGTCTATGTCTCATATCAGGCAACGAGTTCGAGCTGGTTAATAGCGGTACCGGGTTAGCAAGAGTCATTCAAGCTCACAATTTCCATTAAGTTGAGGGCCTGCTATCAGCAGTAAAGCAGTTGCTCAGATGTACCACCTTGAAGGTCGTGTCTGTCGATTCCTGCCCTTCACACCGAATCAAGATGAATGTCAGCAATATGAACCAATGCATGTTCAAATCATGATACTGAACAAATACGTTCAAATAGAATTTTGCAGTTGAAATTGCTGGCGAGTTTGTGATTGGAATGGGTGGCGGGTTTGGCGTTGGAATCGGTGGTGTAAATTCATTGGAATACGCAATAAATGGAATGATGCGCTTGCGGTCTGGTAAAAGATGGACAAAAGAGGCAAGGCGTAACATCGCCAGGTTGTAGTACGTTGCCAGCAGCAGCTCCGCCTCGGCGATCATGTGCTGAATGCTGCCTGTAAGTTTGTGTGCGTGGTGAGCAGTTCTGCGGGAAGCTCCAATTTTTGGATGTACCCCTTCAGTGCCAGTAATTTTAGAAGGTATGCCTTGAAATCCCCCAGCCTTTAATGGCACTAGAAAACCCTTTTATATCAAAAGCACTCAGTACGACGATAGGAACACCAAGCATGGATGCGACATCGTTAGCATGAGCGACCTCCGCATCTTGGTGCGTTTGAATCAACTCGATTGGCAAACTTACTTCATCCCGGTCAAACATTCTCTTGGCTATTTTAGCAGGCTCGTCTATGAAAACCACGATTGCGGCTATCTGAATTTCTCGAAAAACATCGGCTGAAATAGCTTCAATCCCGCCATCCGATTTACGCTGTAACGTAAAATGCCCATCAAGCAACAATCCACTATTTGCCGATAATCTTGAAATACCTTGGAGCAACAAACGCTGGTTTTCTTCCACATCTGTAACTAACTTAGAGGCCGCTGGTATTGCAGATGACCTCTCAGCTCGAATAATTTGACTCGCCGTAAAATGAGGAATATTAAATTCAACAGAAATAGCTTCACAGGCCGTGGATTTCCCAACGGCATGTATACCGGCCACAAAAACAATATTCATAGTTGCTCCCATTACGTCCTCTCAAGAATCCTAACGTAATCATCTGAATCGAGGTAACGAAAAGATTGTGGCGCTAAGAATTTATTAAAGACCATTTTAGGGTCAATAGGGTTATCAAATTTAAGCACATCAGTAATCTCAATGGCATAACCAGACTTTGCCCCTTTGAAGTAATCAAAGATAATCTGACGACTTACCCCTCCACCTTTTTGTTTGGCCAGTTCCCATAACGCAGTCGGTGATCCTTCGGTGACTGAAACGACACTAACTCTTGCTACAATTCTTTGAATGGGTGAAGAGCAATAAATTACAAGAATATCTACCGGATGTGCGGCCCAGCGTCTTCTAAATTCTAATTTTTTTTCGCCAGAAAGTATCTTATTCACAAAATTTGGGCGAATAGAAATCAGTGCAATTTTAAGAGGCTTTTGAGATAAGTTTTTGGAACGCGTGGTCATTAATTTCTCTGATAGATTGTATGCTGCCATTTACAACGTGATTTTCCTGAAGCCAATCAATTGAGGGAGGATGCAAAAAGTGTTTCACTAACCTGAAAAGCATTACTTTGGTTGGCTTACATGCCAACTCTGCAATTTGCTCGATGCTATATACAGTTCGACGACGAACTTGTCTGACTATTTTCCATACATCTTGGTGCGATTCATAGTGTTCAACGATTCCCAAACTAGTGACGGCCTGCTCGTCGATTGAGCGATAGAAAAGCACAATATCACCAGCTTTTATAGACTGGATTTGGGCATTGCATAAATATGCCTGCTTGATGGCATTGCTAACACTGTAAGTTGATTCGAAGAGTGCCATTTGTGAATCAAATGGAGAATCGTAATCAGAAAACAATATACGGTGAAATTCAGGCCTAATTGGAATGATAAACTTGCGAACTGACGAATCTTGTCGAAAGTGAGGAAAATAACGTCTGCAATACTCAAATGGTTCGCATACGTCTTCCGGAATCATTTCAGGCTGTTTTTTTAAATATACAATATCACCTTGATATGTACCCGACTCCACGAACCCAAAGTCGGTCAACAATTCAAAAAGAATGCTCTGTTTTTCTGCATTACCGTGAATAAATATATGCTCCAGTCTATTTGAGGTGGCATAGCGGAATGCCGCTTTTAAAAACAACTCACCTATTTTTTTTCCCCGACATGACGGTGCGACGATGAATGTACATAGTTTTAAGGACGCTCCATTCAGTACCAAATCATTATCACTAATTATTTCATTTTCCTTATGCGCATAGATGCACAATGCGCCTATTTTCCCATCGTCGTTTCTATACAGCCACGCCTTCCTTTGTTCACGCGCTTTTGCACGAAACCATGTACCAAAATCTGGATAATCCAAGCGTAGTCCATCAAAAAAATTGTCCTCTAATTCAGGAGTGAGCGAATGTAAGGGAACCTCCTGTATGTTTGGCAAGTGCACCGACGTCGTTTCATGCAATCGGCGCAATAAATCTTCAGCAGTTTGAATCGCATATACGCGTGCCTCAAGATTCTGTCTTTTCGCTTTATTTTGTATACCTTTGTCTTCTGTAATCAAAGCATCGGCGGCATCGCATGCTAAAGCATAAAGAATTTCATTATCCGCCTTGTCATTTGGCCCCGTCTCCGGTGTGTTCCATGGACAAGTTGGCACCTTTTCGAGGCAGGTGTATTGAGCAAGTCGCTCTAGTGTCTGAAGCCTACGGTCATGATTTTCATCCCGACTTATATCTTCCTTTGAGGCCGGATGAAATACAAGTTGATGTCCATACTCTCTTGCCAATCTTACAAAATTGGCAAGATTTGAACTTAGTGGGAGGCGTGAGTCTTCAAGCGGAATAAGAATATTGGTGTCGAGTAGAAAACGCAAAATAAACTGAGCTCTATTATGACTAGCTACTGTAGGAGGCCGTTAAAACTAAACTCCTTCCTTTGCGGAAGATACAGCCCGTGGTATTCGGCAGAATAGTCATAATCAAGGTACTCAAATATTTTCTCAAATTCAGGTAGTCGGCTTTCAGAAACAGATGCAAGTGGTTTATCAGTATCAAGAAGTCGCATACTTTTCTCAAAAAGACGAACCCCCATTCCCTTTGATTTAAATTCATCGCAGACACTAATTGTGCAAATTTTCTTTTCTTCTGGGGTGTCTTTAAGAATCGCCACGCCTGCCATTTTTCCATCACGCAATTCAATTACGAAGCTTCTTGAGCCGCCTAATATTCCCCTGACAACCTGTGACTCGAACCAATATTGAAAATTCGGATATGACTTTTCAAGATGACGAATGTTTTCAAGAACAACTTTTGACATGCATAACAGTTGTTCAGCCTCGGCACTATCGTTGCTTACAATCAATGTACCGAAATCCACAGAAAACTTTTTCATACGACACCTCTCAAAAGTAACCGACGTTACTTGGGAACACTTTGTTGTTCAGCACAATCGCCTAGATCCTGCTGTGGAGCCATTTTTTCATACGTAAAGGTCGAAAACAAATTAAGAATGACGATGATTACAACATAGAAAAACACGATTAACCAAGATGCCTTTTTTTCACCGAATGTCGCCAATATAGAGAAATGCTCTCCTTTCGAGAGACTCTTTTTCCAATGATAAGCCAAAGTTGCTACCTTATTTTCCTGGCTTAACGCCAAATATTGGACCCATGCTTTGTCTTCCAACTCCCTACATCTTGTATATGGAGGGCTACTCAATGAATTAGTTTCATGAAAGCTCTTGAGTAAGAAAAAATGCAAGTCTTGAATAACTGGAATTTCAACCGCAGTTTTTTTAAAATCAGAGGGTGTTACGGTACGAATTTCGTTTACCCGAAAATCGACGGCCTCAATAGACTCCCTATACGGATTAAGGAAGGAACCTGTGCAGACATGTGTCGTATTAAATACATCATTTCCAAAACCTTTTGCTCTTAAGCGTATATATGAGTCATTAGGCGTTAACTTATCCGGCTCAATTGTTATCTTTGTGTATGCATTGCTGTGTGTCGTGTTATGAAGCACAAATGGTGTTGCCGTAATATCTTTAACTTTGACGACATCGAACACATCTGTTCCACGGGTAACCGTTGTATAACCTAGCCCCGTAGTCTGCGTTACCGTAAGATGCTGATTAAATATCGCATTTAGAACATCTCCATCTTTAAGGGTATCGTACAAATCAGAAATCACTGCATTAATCCAGGGTAGGTATAACTCAATGCGTTGATCTCTGACCATTCGCAACCCCACATCTAGGAAACGTTCATTTCCGACCATCCAGAGGTTAAAATGGGCCTGCTTAATGAGCTGTGCTTGATTTGTTTCATTTAACAGAAAAATACTATTCATATTTTACAGTACGGCCAGATTATTTTTATATTTGCAACCAATTTCGGTTGTGCAGTTTACCCTAAGCGTGAGTTTACTGGCATAAAAATAGCAATTCCGCGCGTAAATGAGCGTGTAAGAAGTTTTGTGTCCTCCTCGAACGGCAGAAAATGGCACCTCCAGTTTTCGTGCTGCATTATTCCGCGCCACAAAGCAATCAGTGAAGCTTTCCGCTCAATAGCACATGAATCGCATAGTACGCTCCTGAAAACAACTTGAGTCGCAGGCAGCATTCCGTTTTACACCCACATTGCGGCAGCCCATTCAACCTCGATCACTCCACCCCCAACGCCTTGAATACCGCGTCCACAGGATCTGAGTAAAAACTGGTCTGGAATTTTGCAAACAGTTCGCCGGGAACCGTTGGAATATCGGTCACGCTCGACATCGGCAGCAGGATACGTTTCGCACCGGCATCAAACGCCACTTGCAAACTTTCCGCCAAGTTACGCGCCTGTGTAATGGTTCCACCCAGACTCATATCGCCCATCACGACCATCTGACTCTGCATCGACTTGCCCAGTGTTGCAGAACACAGCGCGATAAAGTTGGCGAGCGTCAAAGTTTCTGGCGCACCGGAATTTTGCAGCTCGACCAGATGCAAATGGTAATCATAATCACTCGGCTTGATCGCCCCGCTTACCCGTGAAGCGTGGGCTTTAAAGTAGTCGAATGCGACTCTGGATGGCTCTCTGGAATTATTCCCAGAAATCGAAATCTTGCCATTGCCGGCAATAGACTGGATTTCCAGTCGGTACACACCCGGCATGCCGTTTTCACCGATACTGATGGTATGCAATGTTCCGGGGTTGGGTCTGCCATCAGGAATAAGCGAACCACCACCCTGCTCCGGCACTGATATAAACCGCTCCTGCCCATCTTCCAGATCGATATAGCTGAAATGGACATCGTAGAATTCCATGCCGCCGATTTTCTTGAGCTGTTCTTTTATCCTGCGACGCGTTTCAAGTGCATATTCCAACGCACGTCGCACGCTTTCCTTGCCATATTCGCCATGCGGGCAAGTTAGTTTGAGCAGACCAGACACGGTACGGCGCACGGCAATCGTATCGCGCTGATTCAGGTTATTACCCAGTTTGAACCACTTGTCGATGGCATCGGCAAAGCTGCGCTTACGCATCTCGCGCATCCATTCCGCCAGGTAATCCACGATCATGCCGTACTGGTTAGTGAAAAATTCCGGGCGCATCTTGGGGATTTCCCAGCCCGGCACATAGGCATGGAATCGGTCAAAAAATGCCGAATCAATCATCGCGTCCGGGAAGGGCTCCAGCAAATGACTGGTTTTTACCATCTGTTCGACAGACTGATTGATATTGCCGACGAACACCATGGATGCGCTTGCATTGATCGACTCACGCCCGCGCGAGAATGACCCGCTCGCCATATAGTCCTTCATGATCTGAATGCCGTCTTGTTCCTTGAAGTTGATACCTGCCACCTCATCAAACGCGACCACATCCCATAATCCGACCAGACCGATCTTGCGCGATCCCATGTTGTAGAACAGATTGGCGACAGTGGTTTGCCCGCCAGATACAAGAATGCTATTCGGGCTGATTTCCTTGTAAATATGGCTCTTGCCGGTGCCGCGAGGGCCTAACTCGCAGATGTTGTAATTATTTTCCACCAGCGGAATCATGCGTGCCAGCAAATGCCATTTCACCCGCTGATCAAAACAAGTTGGCTCCATGCCCGTCGAACGGATCAAACTGTCGATCCACTGTTCCTCGGTAAAACCTTTGCGCGCATTGAACAATGCCTCCATATCCATGTTGGGCATCTGGATCGGCTTCAAATCAGAAATCGAAAACGGCGAGCCCTTCTGATTTTCCTCAAAGCGGTAGCGCAGCGTCACGATGCACCAGATCCCGCCGACCAGCAGCTTCTCAAAATTACGTACATCGGAATCAGGAATTTCCGCATCCCTGATAGACAAGTTGGAAAGCATCGCCTCGTAAGAGTCTCGCTTCTCGTTCAGCTTGACCGTGACCTTATCGATCACCTTATAGCTGCCACTCTCGCGGATTTTGGACTTTACCTTTTCAGCTTCGTCCGGACGCACGTAGTTTTCCGCCAGCACCCGCTTCACATTGGTTAAGCCTGCCTCAATGGTCGCAGGATCATCCGATGCGCAGTACATGCCGAGCAAATACTCCAGCACATAAACCGGCACATTCGCGCCTTCCTTAATCAGCTTGGTCAGATCCTTGCGCACCACCTTGCCGGGCAGAAATTCGTTCAATAGCACATCAAGGCTTTTTTCCTGATTCGAATCAATCATCGTCTGTTCCTAAAAATCATTTGAAAACGCCAGATCCACTCGCAGCGGCAGGCGCATCACTTCCACCTTGGTTTGCGCGTCACGCGCTATCAGGAAGTAATCTTTATTCCGGTCATAGCTTCCCGATCGAACGGTCAGCATCACTGTGCGTTTACGGCTATCCATCAGATCGGAATCGCTATCGAAGGTCAGCGACTGCTCATCACTGATAAATTCCTCACCATCGCGCAATGAAATCTGCACCATGCGTGGCAGTATGCGTGCTGAAACAGCCTCATCCTGAATAAATTCAAATCGCTGCCTGTTGGTTACCACTTTAATCGACGCACCCAGAATACTGAAATTCACGAAGCGGGTCTTTGCCTTATCCGATTCACTTGCACGCAAGGTAATCACCGGCACAACCACTTCCTGTGGCATCGCACTGCCATGCACAAATCGCGCACCACCGGCGAAATGGAAACGCGCCGCGCCCTTGGGCAACCAGAAGTCCATACTGCCCTCGCCCGCCTCAGTTCCCGCCGTCACTGCCGTATTGCCGCACCAGGCTTTTGGACTAACACCGATTCCCTGTCCAATCAGATAGCGTTTTTTAGCTTTTAACAGACCTGTGGGCTTTTCATCCAGCGTTGATTTATCAGCTACATCAAGGGCCGACTCCTGATACATAAAGCCGTGATCCGCAGTCAGCAAGACAACCGAGCCATTCAGACTGTTGATAATGAAATTGGCCAGCCTTCCCAACTCATCCAGCGCATCATTGACCGCTGCAAAGGTCTTGGTCTCGGATGCTTGTTTATCACCGATCATGTCAATCAGGTCGTGATAGATGTACACCACTTGCTTGTCACGAACGAATTCACGCCCCTTGTCTTTACCCAGCGCCATCAAATCATCGGCTTTGATTGCCACGCCGCCATACTGCTCAAGATGAGTGCTGCGCTGCTCGCTGGTCGAAACCACAGCGCCATCCGCACTCAAGTCGTAATTGCCATTTAGCTTGTACGCCAATTTGGAGTGAGGCAGCAGCGATGCCATACCCAGCGCGGTGTAACTGGGCAAAACGCCGAGCATGGCGGACAAGGATGCCTTCAGACGGTTACGGCTATTGATAATACGCGTCAACTCCTCGGCTGCCTCGTAACGGAATGCATCCGAAATCACCACAAACACCCGTTTTGCGCCGCCATCCAGCACCGGCTTCACATGCTTTATATAGAAATCGGGCTGATTTATTAAGCCATCGACTTTCCACTTTCCCAGTAGACCGCTGTCGCCTTCCAGCACTTTGCTCCATGACGATGTTAATTGCGGGATGAACCAGCCGGAATAGGCACTTTCAACACGCTCAATCAACTCATGCAACACCGCCCAGCCCATCGGTTCAACAGCCGCAGCGGCAAAGTTAAACTGGCGATACAGCTGGTCAAACCGGAATATCTCGGCTTGATACGCAGCTAAACCGTCGGCTGCATTCGCGAAACTAAATCCTGCCTCATGTGCCGCCTTCAATTCAAAGAAGCCGTAAGCCGCCTCCAACGCATCATAGCTCGCAGCCAATGCGCGAGTGACATCATTATCCTGAGCTAGTAAACGGTTTGCCCAATGACCATCGCGACGGCGCGCAATCAACGAGCGTACTGCATTCGATTCAGCACCGGATGCCGCAATGATTTGATCCTTGATCTGTTTGATGATGCGCTGCTCAACGACCGCGAAGGTCATCACCTCAGATAGTGACGCACCGGACAAGCCACCCAACATACCGGCAATATCCAGCTCCTTGGCTATCTGCTCAGACAAGGCGTTGTAACTGGCAAAGTGCGCCATATCTGAACGCCATCGGGCAACAAATACCGCCGCATTCGCCGCCAGCGTTTTATTGGCTAAAATAAAATGGGCGAGTTGACCGGGACAAGTGCCAGTCAGTGAACGTGCAAAATCCGTAACCAGCAAATGAATCAAAAAGTCTGACAACGAAGGCGCTGACTGGGCGTAGCCGAACTCTCGCTCAACATTTTCCCAGAAAGCCGATTCCAATTCATTGCTCTGAATCTCCTGCCATTGCCGGGTCTCGGCATTCAAGTCAGCCATCCCCTCCGCAACCAAACCTGAAAACAGGCGAAATAATACCGCCGTCAATTCTGGCTGATCTGCTCGTGCCAACACCGCCAGCATCTTGCGGTCGATATCCTCTGCCGTATCGGTTGGCACCACCAGTCGTTTCAGTTTTTCAACACGGTCTTTAGCACGCAGGAACTTGGCGCGAAGTTTCAGATGCGCACGCAATGTCTGCGATGTCAGCCCCAAGTCTTCCAGCAGAATGGAGGCGGCATCCGCGCTGAATGACTTGCTGCGCAGGCGAATATCCAGCAGCCAGTCTTGGGCAAGTTCAGGTTCTGGTTTATTGCTGTAGAGCAGCCATTTTTGTTTTGGTGCGCGCTCGATATCCAGCTTAACTTTGAGCGCAGGCATGCTATCTGTGCGCACCACTTGTACATCAGGCAATGGAAGCCCATCTACGACAGATGAAAACTCGGCATCGGCATCATGCCAAAACACGATGGCATGATTGGCATATAGTGAAGATAAGGAATCTACGATTCGTTGATTACTCAAAGGGATGGTCTCATGTATTTTTAGAAAATTTCAACAATTACTCAACGGTGGCAGTAAATTCTGCAAGCATAGACGCAGGAATCAGACCCGTCGTAACGTGACATGGTGACGCATGACCTCTTGGAGTACATTGGCTGTCGTATTCTTCCCACTCACGCAAGCATTCATGCCCTTGACCACATAGTCACCGGGGGTCAGCTGATCTATGCGCAATGAAGCCAATATATTTTCTACCGACTTGCGGCGTACAGCTTGTTTACTAATTTTTTTCATATCCATCCTCAATTCAAAGGCCAACAATTCCCGTCCAGGCTTATGGAAACTTGCTCAACCATCACCAGTCCCACCGGTCGCGACCTTCACTTCCGCCAACATAAGATCATGCGCATTTACCGTAAGTCGATACTTCTGCAACCGGCTATTGGGTTTGTCTGGCAAAGTCATTTCGATCATTTCGAGCACTAACAACCTTTTGATTTGTTTGTGCAACTCCCCAGAAACTGATTTATGCCCAAGCAGCTTTGCCAATTTTGCTTTACCTGCCTCATCTTCGCCAAGCAGGATCATCACTTTAGCCGCAAGATTTGACTCTAGCCGTGACTCTAGCCGTGACTCTAGCCGTGACTCTAGCCGTTCTGGTGTTATTTTCTCAATCTGGCCATGAATATCCTGAATCTCCAATACTTCAGCCAGATGCACCACAACACGAACCCGCATACCCACTTCGATAATTTGCGGCTCTGGCAACCCCAGTTGTTCGGCTTCCTTGAAAATTCGGCGCACGCCACTGCCCCACTGTTCAATCAGGTTAAGTTCACGGAACACGCGGGCAATCACATGGTTGCGAATTTTTGACACACCCTGACGCATGTCCTCAATGGTCATGCCGGGCAGCAAAATTCCGGGATTTTCGATTTCGATACGGTCATCAAAAAAGGAAATACGAATCGGCGCGCCGCGTTGTGAATAGTCGGCATGTACCAGCGCGTTGATAACGGCCTCACGCAACAAGGTGAGCGGAATACTCCAGACATCTTTGCGACGCACCTCCGAAAAATCGGCACCCCGCATGGCGTGCTTTTTAAGGAATAGCATGATACTGTCCACCGCTTGCGGCAGAGGGTCATGAATATCAATATGATCAAAGATAGCGGCCTTGTCAGTGCCGATAAAACGACCACACTGCACCCATGCATCTGAAAAATGCTGGGCACGCTCTTTCCCAAACAGCAGCACCGCACCTTTGGTAGGCACCAATCGACCCTGATAGCTCGTGACCAATTTGAGCGTACGCAACGCCTGATCGTCAAGCGCACTTATTCCCTGAAAAAGTTTTGTCGCGCTGACCAGATCTAAATCTTCAACGCTCAAATCAGGCATAGGCAACTCATCAAAGGCCACGCCCTCAGCCGTACGGCGCAGTTCATCAATCAACGCCTGATCGGCTTGCCGACTGGTCGAACCCAGGCGAACATAGACACCGTGTTCAGGCCCCTCGGCCTTGAGCCAATGAGGACGCGAGCCGCTGACAAATACTTCCACTACCAGCAGCGTTTTACCCTCGACGGTAATCAACTCAACATTTGGCATCAAACGCGGTGCAATACTGTCAGCAATCAGGTTGCACAGGCGCTCCTCATCATCCAGCGGATGCACGACGCCAACAACCTTGCGCTGGTCATCCACTCCAACGAACAACCGCCCGCCCGCCGTATTGGCAAAGGCTACCAGCGTTTTGAGCAATGGCTTGGGCGAGGACAGGTCGCGCTTAAACTCCAGCGTTTTGCCTTCGGGTTGGGCTATCAGTTGCTCGATAGATGTCATCCTTACCTCGTCAATCATCGCTTTTCCCACCCCACAGTAGATAGCTTACGAATAGGATGGATCAATGTGCTACCTCCATCAATGCCCGCTCCAACTCCAGTTTGAATGCCTTAAAACTGGGCATAGATGATGCTCTCTCTTCATCTATCGGGTTCTCGTCCAACCACTCACAGAGTTCATTCGCGGATTTATGTGCGCCGAATGCCGCATCAAGTTTCTTCTTGGGGTGATTCGCGGACTCTACGTTGCCCGGCAACTCTTCGAGTTTGTGGCAGTTTTGATAGGGCTGATTTTGCGCCAGACACAATAACCAAGCTTCCGAAGTCGATTTTGGGAGCATAGGCACACCTCTGGAAAATTCAGCCCTGTTAAATCCATTCACCATAGCGTCCCACTTCGTCGCCCAAATTCCAGACATGGTAGATCGCGTTCCATCGCAGTCACGAAACAGCACGGCAAGAACCTGATCTTCACGTTCAGATTCAATTTGCAAGGCAATATCCGCAAGCATCCATGCATTGATGAAAAAATATCCAGTTTCTTGAGCTCGTTTTTTACCGACGAAGGAAACACTTCGATGCTCTTTCTTGCGAGCTTCCTCTCGCTCTTCTAATGCGGCCTTACCAACATATTGATATCCACCCGGTATAGAACGCAACGAGTAATCCAATCGAGATTCCAGCATTTGATCCAGCAGTATAGTCATTGGGCCTATCTGGAAATCTGTATCTTCGCAGCGCCCCTGAGCATTGCCGCACTGTCCAAGATCGGTCGGGCCTTCTCCGCTCAACACTACAATCATGCTTTAGCCTCTGCTTTGGCCACCGCCTCGTCACGTAGCCTTTCGGCTAAATCATCTTCCTCATCCAGCGCGATACATTCCTCGGTAAGCTGTACCAGGTCAGTATCAACAAACGCCTCACCTGCACCCATAAATTCGAGTTTCTTCCCGATGTTCGGAATTTCAAAGAATCGGCGTGCGCGGGTTAAACCACCTGCATTCTTGTAGATGTACTGCACTGATTTCCGCGCCACATCATCCTCCAGATAATTCAAAATCATCGGGCTATGTGTTGTGACAATAATTTGTTGAGGCGATTTCACCAGTGTATCAACCAGTTTTTCGATGATCTCAGGGTTGATGCCATTTTCGATTTCGTCCAGCATAATCAGTGGATGATCTGACTCTGCCTGAGCCAAAACCGCCAAAATTCGAAGCAACCCATCGCTCAAATGCGTTGCTTCCGTTTCCAGCTTATGCTCTCCGAACTGCTCAACCACCATGAGCTTTTTCCAACCTGCCCGCAAGCTGGCAACCCTAAAATCAATCAGGTCGGGGTAAAACATCTTTAGTAACGCCAGCAGGTGTTCTTTAGCATCGCCTTTGATGTTGTGCAAGTAACCAGAAAGTTTCTCACCTCCCGCACCAATGTCCTTATCTTCTGTTCTCGCACGCTTGCGCAGCAAATGAGGAGAAAGCAACTCCAGCGAACGAATGCGGCGAAGTGCGTTGCGAAATTCCAGAATTATCGACGGAAGCTCACTATCCTTAAGTTGAGAAAGAATTGAGCCTTGAAAAGTAAATGAAATGGGTTGTTTCCGTCCTTCAGTCTGATACTCGTGCCCACGGGAAATAAAAATCACGTCTTCATCCAACTTGATTCTTTCCCACGAACAACGCAAGTCGTAACGATTGAAACCCGCATACCAAATCAGAAGCTGGCCTGCTTGAGTACGATATTCAACCGATATGAGTATGTTGCTGTCCTTGAGAAGTTTGCAGTTCAACTCCTGTACTGTCCAGCCACGAGAAATTAGCCAATTCTGTACATTTCCCGTCATAAGCTGGGAAATAAAATCTATCGCTTGAAGGATCGTGCTTTTACCCACCCCATTCATCCCGATAAAGCAGTTGAATTTACTGAGGGGCAAAGTCAGACTTCCTGCCGACTTGAAATTTCTTATGAATATTTTTTCAATCATTATTTTTGTACTCCAGCAGAAATAGGCGTTAATCCATTAAATAGATGCAAATAGTTTTCCGGTATTTCCCATCCGCAAAATGACTTCCGAGCTGTCTGTTCAAATGCGTCTGCCATTTGATTAAATTTAGCCCGCATCCAATCTTGCTTCTCTTTCAACTTATCGTCCTTGAGTAATAAAAAACTCCCAACCATTTTTTTAAATCCAAGGTATTGCGTTGCAATAGCAACCCAGTTTTCATTGACTTCATATCCCTCGAACTGATGCTCAGGATGGAGATTAAAATAATCTACATAGTAACGCCCATCCACATCCTTAACGATCATCGATTTTGTGGTTCTATCAGGAACCTGATCCGCACAATCTCGAATACCCTGTCGCGATTCCAATTGAATTATCAATTTCTCAGCAATGACAACGCGAGGGAACTTCGCCTCTTTTTCTAGTTCGACTGCTTCATTCATTGCTGGACCAAATACGAAGTTGTCACTATGAAATAGTAAACCCTCTGTAATACTGCCGCGAAGCAAAATGCCATAAGAAGCCATTTTCAAATGAAGCCGCTGGACATCGAAAATGATACTCAATAGACCACCGTTGCCCATATCGTGCCGAGGATATGAAATAACCACCGAGTCAGAAAACTGCGTCACCTTTCTTTTCGTAGGTCGTGTTATTTCTCCATCCACTTCATTTCCAGCAATAACAACTTGCTGCGGATAAGCTGTGAAGCGTTGAATCTCTTGAAGCGCACCCAACAAGCGTGGAAATGATATTGGATGTTTTACCTTAGACGTTGACTGATCTATCGTTTCGCAAATCTTCGACTTAAACCCAAGAATATCCAAGAACAGGCAATAGCAGTGCTCATAGCCATCGGTGTAATCAGTCATCTATGTCTCTCCTGTCTCCATTTGGAGCTGACACATTTCGTTTCATCATGACAATGATGTTTTTTAGTCTGCTCAGCAGGTCATCGTAGGTCATGATGTCGATCATGTTGGCGTACTTTCTGCGGATGATCTCGAAATCAAATCGCTGCTCCCCGGTGAAGTCGTTATCACGCCCCAGCAAAATCAATGCCTTCGGATTGGTGATCTTCAGCTCGATGCCATCGGGAAGCTCGCTTTTACGCTTTTCGTATATTTCCCGTTCTCCGGCCTGACCCCACTTGTTCAAGTGAAACAGGTATTTCTCGGCTTGCATCACTGCCCCAGCAAGTTCGATGCGCGGCGTATGGTTTCCCCGGTATGTGTTACGTGACAGCAGCGCATTGTCGAAAGGCCTCTTGACCTCAATGATGTCAATATTTCCATTGGCATCCACCAACATCAAATCTATTTTTCGAGGCGTTGTTTTATCGGGTTTTGAGTAAAAGTCCTTAATATGTACTTCTTCGAGCACGGCGATGTACTTCGGGAAGAAAAATAACAGAAGTTCCAGAATCTTCTTTTGCCAGTCCCGCTCTGAATAACCATCGACATCCTTGAGCATTCCTTCCAGCTCACTGTGGATGTATTCGAACTTCTGTAGCTCGAAATTTCCCAGGATGCTGTTTCTTGATGTTGCAACCAGGCGCTTCTTCTTTGCCAAATAACTGTTAAGTTGGCTTTCCGCGTCTGATAGCGTTCCAAAGTAATCTTTGAGAACCCGTGAAATGCGTGATCTGGCGTAGTGGGTCAGCTCAGTGGATGTCGGGAAGGTTTGAACGAGCAGTTCAAAATCGATCAGCGGAATCGCACCTTCGTTTTCACCGCCGACAATGATCTGTTCATCGATCAATTCATCGATTTTTCGAAAGATAGAAATATCTCTGTTCGCAACGAATATCCGAGGTTCAAGTTTCATGGCCTTCTCAAGCAACAGGTCGTGCTTCAGTCCAAGAATGGTTTTGTTGACCCTGTAATAGCCATCTTGGGTTGTACCCAATTTGAAAATGCGCTCTGCACCATCCTCGTCGTCAGCCTGCTGGGCCTGTGAAACGAGATCGCCAGTGGTGAAGGTAAACGTCCGACGCAGGGTAACTTCGCCGTCCTGTCTGAGCTTTTCATCAAGCCACTGCACACTGTTGAACCGATCGGGCACATAGGCCAATAACAGACTACCAGCCTGTTTTGTAATCTTGATCATTGACGGCCACCGTTGCTATTGCCGCCTTCCACTTCTTGCAATTGCTGCAAGTCATTCTCGATTTCCTCCACTGTGGGCAATGCACCCTTCAGGTTGTCAGGCAAGGCTTCCACCAGGGTGTATTCGCTCACGCCCATCGGTTTGTTCATATCGCGCAGCGCAAATTCCACCTCGACGTTGTTTTTGTCGCGGCACAGCAGCAGTCCGATGGTGGGCTGGTCATCGCTGCGTTTGAGCAGGCTATCCACGGCGGACAGGTAAAAATTAAGTTTGCCTGCGTACTCGGGGATAAATTTGCGGTTTTTGAGCTCCACAACCACGTAGCATTTCAGCGTGACGTGGTAGAACAACAGGTCGATGTAGTAATCGTTACCCGCCACTTCCAGCTGGTACTGTCGGCCAATGAAGGCAAAGCCTTTACCCAATTCCAGCAAAAACTGGGTGATGTGCTGTGTGAGCTGGCGCTCTACATCCCGCTCGTTGAAAGGCGCCGTCATCGCCATAAAATCGAAGGTGTAAGGATCTTTGAGGGTTTGCTGAGCCAGGTCAGACTGTGGCAATGGCAAGGTGCGGGAAAAGTTGGTCACCGCTTTGCCTGCGCGGGCATACAAGTTTGACTTGAGTTGCAGCGCCAGCACATCGCGGCTCCAGCCTTGCTCTAGGGTTTGCTCGATGTAAAAGCGGGCTTCGGTCACGCTGCCGCATTTAGTGAAAATCTGGATGTTGTGTCCCCAAGGGATGTTTGACAGCAACGCAGATAATTCCGTTTCAGCGCCTGCCCACACGGCATCGCGTAATTTGGCAACAGCCTGTTGCCAAATTGCAGGATCGCAGTAAAAGCGAAAGAAAGCCCGGCAATACCGCAGGTTCTTGGATGAAAAGCCGCCGACCTCCGGGAAGGCTTGTCTCAAGTCGTGACTGAAGGCGTCGATGAATCCGCTGCCCCACTGGGCATGAGACTCCCGATCAACAATTTGTGCCCCAATTTCGTAGTAGAGGGAAATCAACTCCCCATTGGCGGCCAACGCGACTTTCATCCGTGTCGCATGGATTCTCTGCTTGATGGTCTTGAGCCAGTCCTGGTAGTCGGCCAGCACATCGGGCGGCAGCGCCAGAGGGTGTGTCATGGTGGAGTCACTCATCTCCACTCCCACCTGTCACCGCTTTCACTTCTGCAAGCAGATCGCCAAACTTACCGTAATTCACCTTCACGCCGTCATCAAGATCGAGCTGGATACGCATATCGGCATAGTGGCGGAGTTTTTCGTCATAGGCGAGCAGCTCGACATGTTTCTTGCGCAGCACTTCGACTTCCTTGTTGATCTTGTTGCGGACTGAGGTAACGGTTGCGACTTCGGCATCCTTGATCAGCATCTCGATACGAGACTGGATCTTACTGGTCAGCGGCACGACATATTCGGCGCGCATCCGGGCAAGGGTGCCTTCGTGGTAACGGTGTAGATAAACCAGTGCCTGAAATGCACCCTGTTTTCCGCTGGAGAACAGCCAGTAGATCGGGCGTTTCTTGTAGGTTTGCAGGTGATTCTTGAAAAAGCTGGACGCGAGATAACGGCGAATAGTTTCTTCCGATGTTTCGTTGCCCTTCATGCCGAGGCTTTCCGCCAGCCAAGCCATATTCTCGTTCAGTGTTTCAGCTCCCCACACGGCCAGCAGGAATTCGCGGATGCGGTTAGCGGCATCATCCTCAAACCAGAACTCGTCGGTAAGCGGCACAATGCCGTCTGCGTCTGCGGGGAAAGTCTGACAGCGGGTGGCATCGAAGCCGATATTACCGGCATGCGCATAAATCAGACCAGGCTCGTCCAGACTGTAACGGCCCATTATGCAGCCGATGACATAGGAGATCAGGCGTTGGCTGTCTTTTTCGCGGTCGGCGCGGGTGAGAGTGATCTGTTCTTCGGGTACTTCGGGGGAGAGTTCGTCTTGTAGGCCATAGGCAGTGATGAAGAGGCGATTGTTTAATTCTTCAAGGGCTTTGGTTTTCAAGACTCTTTCCACACAAGCTATTTGCCATTGATCCCACGTTTTCTTTAACGTATTTCCTCTTTTCGCTGCCAATGGTGATTCTTCAAATTCCCAAGAATACTCAGACGCGTTCCAGTCTTGTCTTGCCATCCTGACAAGATCATTGACATGCGAGGTGTCATCAATATTAGTAAAGGGTAATCTTTGTATCTGTCCAACTTCGAAGTGGATAGTGGGGCAGATGAATTCAGTATTTTTGTAAGTTACAACGTTGTTCAAATTTGCAAGAAACAACATCGGATTTTCGGAAAAAACCGTCGGGCCTGACGCATTAAACAAGAAACCATCTGGAACGTATCGAGCACTAATTTTTCCAGTTGATACGTCCGTCCAACTCACCCCCTCCAAAAAGTAGTAACTTTCATTACGAATAACAGAGCGGAGTGCGCCAGATGAAGTTTTGAAATTTTTGATCTCGAACCCACTATTTCCCCAGTTAATTATAAATTCAAGGTTTCCATACCACTTCTTGAACTCCCCCCCTTTTTGAGAAGGAAACCATTTATTGCCTCCAAGCATTGATAGCTTTTCAATAGAAACCTCAAACCAATATCTTAGAAATTTTTCATTGTCACCAGTTGTAATCCCTTTTTTTGCCCTCGATCCAATCAATTGATTTTTCGAAAAAGCATCAATTATTTTTTTTCCTACCCAATAAGCCACTGGACTACCCGGAATTTTCTTGAAAGCATCCTGAATAGTCAGATCATGGCGGTTAAGTCCCGCCAATAGCGTGGCTTCCTTCTCAGCTTCCAAGCCATCCACAAGTCGGAAAAACACAGGCTTAAAGCCACTAAAATGCTTGCCTTGGAGAATGAACGCTGTCGTCTGCACGACTTCGCCGGAAATCTCGCTGAATGCCCGTGCGCCAAGATGCGCCATCGTCATAATAGTGCGATCTGTCAGCAACTTTTCCCGCATCGCCTCGTAAGACGACAGGAACATCCAGCTCTGCATCGTGACCATGCTGTTGAAGCCGGTAGGCTTGCACCAACCAAAGCCTCGCTCGATAAACATGGCGAACAGGTCGGACTTGCTATCCGGGAATGTCGCCTTTGCGTAATCCTTCAATACTGGGTTCATCCCCTTACCACCCATGTACGGCGGATTCGCCACCACCGCATCAAACTGCATCCCCAACACTTTCGCCTGCTCAACCAGCGGCAACAATTGTTGCGCTGCCGACTCGGAAAGAAGATCGCCGCTCTTGATAGCCTGCTGCAAACTCTCCGCCATCGTCGCCAGTTTCATATTCAGCGACGGCGGAATCTGAATCAACGAGCCAAAGGTTTTGGCATATTCAAAAACAGTGATCAGTGAACAAACATCCGTGCTTAGTTGTTGCTTGCTGCCCACTGCCCACTGTCCACTACCCACTAACGCAGCGGAAAGCTGCACTGCATCCAGCCCCTTGCTCTCCTGCAAAGCCAGCACGTTGAGAGTTGGTGGATTATCGAACAGACGGCGATCATCGGCGCGAGCCTTCATCAGCAAAGCAAATCCAGCCAGTTGCGCGGCACGGTCATCGATATCAAGACCAAAAAGGTTCTTTTCCAGAATCAGACGGGGTATATCGCGTAAGCGGTAGCCGCGTTCCAAATAGATGCCCTTCAGCACCTCGTAGGCTTCCACCAAAATATGACCAGAGCCGCAAGCGGGGTCGAGCATCTTAATAGTTTCAGGACTCAGGCTGCCGCCGTCTTCAATCATGCGGGTCTGAATCAAGGCATCCAACTGAGCCTGAACTTCCGGCGTCTGCTCAGCAGGTTCGATGTAATAAGCCCATTCACTTTTTAGCGTTGAAGCAGGATTCGCCATCAACCACAGGCGACCGACGCTGTTTTGCACCAGATATTTAACAATCCAGTTTGGGGTAAAAAGCTGGGTGGCAGCGGGAATATCCTCGCTCTTAACCACTTTGCCGATCACTTCATCCTTCTTCTCACTGATGTAAAACTGGTACAGCCAGCCGATGATCTCTACCTCCTGCCAGTCTTCTTCAGGAATAGCTGCGACTAACTTGGCGATGACAGAATCGGTGCGCAACAGATTGTCCGGCAACAGCAGTTCGGTTTCATCGTCTATATGCTCAAACAGGAAAGGCATGGAGCGGGAAAGCGTGTTGCACTGAGCGACCAGCAGCATCTTGTAGAGTTCACCGTCCTTGTCACCAGCGAGTTTAAGCTCAACCGCCCTGTCTTTATTCAAGCCCGGCAGATCCAGTTCGGTCGCATGATTCAGGATTTCCGGCATGCCGCCTTCACGATTGGATAGCGCACGGTAGCCGTGATCCAGATAGTCGTGAATTTCCATGTAACGCAGCGCAGCAAAACGGTTAAACCAGGTGTAGGCAATCGCATCAACGGTATGGCTGAAACCCTCGGTTGTCATACGCTTGATCAGCCGTTCGCGGAGTTCATATACCTTGGCAGGCCATTCCTGACCGGCAATGATGGCGATATCCCCTTTTCTCTCACCGATTGCCACCTCAAGCTTACCGCCAGAATCAGACAAGCCAAGCAAATTGGCGCGAGCTGTTACCGCTGCAATGAAATCACGGCGTGCTTGCGGAGCGTAGGATTTGAGTTTGGATTTGTTCATTGTTTTTATAGTTGTTCGATATGCTGATGGATACGAGCAAGAATGTCGCCAAACGGGATTTGCCCGGTGTAATACAGTGCGGCGGTTTCGCGATACTTGGCGTCATACAGACTGCGCACTTTTGGATCGGACAGCAGAAAGGCTTCGTTACTGGCGATATGCTGATTATCGGCTTTGGGGAAACGAGCTTGCTTGTGTGTAATATATTCAGGCGTTCCGATGAAAGCCAGCACTTCCGCGATCCCCAGCAAGCGGTAGATGTCGTAATAATGCCGCAGGAAGTTCTTGGGGAAGGTTGAGGCTTCCTGTTGCTTGCGGAACTTGGTCGATACGGTTTGCAGTTTTTCCACAAAGGTATAGGCGGGACTGTAGCAGGCAACATCCACTGCCCGATTGTCGATCACATCCACTTTTGCCTTTAAGGCGGCATCCAATGCCCATGAGCTAATGGTGCGTGGTGCGTTCGGCGCAGTGACATCAAAACCCACTTCCAGCAGGATGCCTTCTTTCACGCCAGACAGCTGATCGATCACCGATGGGTAGTCAAGAATGATGCCGCCATTACGAAATTTGTCATCATCATAGTCGGCATCACGCTTCACCTCGATCAGATCGGGTATCGCAATCTGTTTTGCCAGACTATCGAAAAAATCTTTGCGTGCGGCAATGTGTGCCGGTTTGTCGTGATTTTTACCTGTTTTGAGATCCAGCTCGCCGAGTGGCTCAAAGCGTATGTCGATGTCCTCAGAAAACCGGTCAATAATGCCGTAAGCCTTGGAAAGCGACGTTCCACCCTTAAGTTCAAATTTCCAGCCCTGCTGCTGCAATGCCCACAGGCTATGCATCAGCCAATAATCTTTTTCAACCAGATAGGGTGAGATTTGCAGTGATCGTGCGAGTTGTGCAATAAGCGTGGGGAAATCTTTGTGGCGGTGTAAAAATATATTGGTTCCGCTCATTTAAAGGACTCCCGGCTTGCTTAAGCCTTGCGACAACCATGCATTGACCAACCGCTTGGTCGCGACTGATCCAAAATCAACCAGCGCTTTATTCAACTTCTTGGCATCAAACTGATTGAGCTTCTTTTTCGCCCGCTCAAGCACCTCATCTTCATCCTCTGCCAAATCAGACAGATTATTCAGCATATCAACCAGCAGATATTCAGTCGTCACTTGGCTGGGCTTAGGGAAATTGTGTTTCAGGCGAAAATCGTATTCGCGCTGATCCAGCTTGAACATGCCGTGGCGCTTGTGGTTGTAAACGATATTTTTGTTGTAAAGCTGGGTTGTCCCCAGACGCAGTGAGTTATATACACTGGGATTGAAGCTGAGGAAATTTTTATCTTTTAAAAAAACCGCAAGCAAATCACTCTCGTTGGGTGGCACTTCACCGAACACGTTTTTCTTGGGCTTGTAATACATACCTTGAGCCAGCTTCTGCAACAGGCCCTGGGCAACCAGTTGCTGAAGCTCACGATCAACACTCGTCGAATAGGGTACAAGATCCTCGCGGCGATAAACCTTACCGGCACGAACATGCTGGACAAGAGAGGTTGATTTACTCGACGAAGATTGCGACAGGGTCATGGCTGTATTTTAATTAACGTTTCATGCAGAATCATACCCCTTGAAACTCAATACTCCAAGTGTTGAACGTTTACTGTATCCGCGCCCGCTGCCCCGCCCTGATCGCCGCCAGCAGCTCGGCTTTGAGCTTACCTAAATAGTCATCCACTTCGTCTTCCGTCTCAAGATAAGACTTGCTGGAGTAATCCGCTGCACGAATGACCCTGGCAGGTTTCGGCGTAACGGTCTGAGTTATCGGGACTGAGCCAACATTGATAACCGTCGCATGATCACCCGGCGACTTTACGGCGAGCGGTTGCGCTTTAGGTACTGCACTCAGCGCGGCGGCAATCATATCCATCGCGCCATCCAGCGCACTGCCGGATTGATCCTGCAAATAATGGATTTGAGGGATGCTGGATTGAGCCGCAATATCCAATTTTATTTTCTGTAGCGAAGACAAGGCACGATTGCGCAATTCAGGCTGTGCATGCGCCTGATCCAATGCGCCTCCAACCTCAGCAATTTTCTTTTCCAGCAAGAGCAAGGCGTGTTCACGCTTGGCATCTACGAGTTTGACATTCACCGCATCTACCGATTGGATCAAGGTCTCAATCTGATTGATTTGCTGGTAAGGCATGGAGTTGTCGCGTATAGCTTCCAATTGTTGCAATGCAGTCGCCGCCGCGACCTCTTTAAGGAGTGCAGGACGATTGGGTTCAAATCGTTGCAACGCGTCAAGCATCCTGCGCCAGGTTGCAATCTGCGTCGTATAGAAGCTGATCAGGTCGTGAATATCATCGGCAGCATCCAGCCATTCATCCTTATTCGCCAGTATGGCCTCGACAAATTCAAACGAGTCGCGGATCGCCAGTTGTTTGGAGATGCTCAACACGTTTTGCTCAATGACCGCCTTGCCAGGGTGATGTCTGGTGGTGGACAGGTGAGAATATTCCTTCAGCTTGGATTGCCATTGAGTCAGACTTTCGCGGAAATCGGCAACCAGCCCGTCTTCGTCATCACGACCCAGCTTGGAGAACAGGTCTTTATGTAGTTCACGCGCGCGTTTGAGCTGAACTGCATCGGCAGTTTTACGTTTGAGAATGGAGACTTGCTTGAAGCGCACCGACTTGGTGAGTGCATCCACGGCAGAACCGGGTTCGAGATCGGAGTTGTCAGACACAAGTTTGATTTCACCCGCCATGAACAGGCGAGCAATCAGCAGCACGATTTCCCATTCCGGCTTCCATCCCCACGGCGCGCCGCTGAAGCGATCAACCACATCCGACAACATCACCCGACTTTGGGAGGCTTTGAGCTGTAGATATTCCCGCATTTCATTCAGCGCGAGCGGATTACCCTCCTCCCCGCCTAACGACAAGGCATGTTGACCAATGCTGTCAGCCATCAAGACAGCCTTGATCTCGGCAATCGGATCAAGCTGGCGTATCTTGAGATATTTCAGTTTGGTGTAGGTATTGGAGATGAGGTAGTTAACCAACTCATCCACTTGCGTCGAAGGCGCTGCTGCCTTGCTCGGCAACTTTTGACCCAACGCATAACAGTCACCATTGACCAGTGCCGTACTGAGCTGCTCGATCAAGCGTGCTTTACGCTCACGGTTTTCATCCTTACGGTCGGCGAGGATACGTTTGAGCGGTGCAGCAGCTGAGCTGGCTTTAGGACTGTCGATATATTTTTCGATCTGCTGATAGAGGTTCAGCTCAATATCGAGCCTGTTACTCTCTGCCATACGGATCAGGGCACGATCAGCGCTACGCAAAATCGCCTTGGCATCACTCAATGACTCGTAGTCATCGCTCAACGGCGTGACAATTTCAAAAGAGAGCTGATGGCTGGCATTTTTCCACGGCGCACCATCCAACAGACGGTTGATTTCATAATCGCCCTTGGTATCGCGATGGCGAATTTTGGTCATGCCACCGAGAATTTCCTCAAAAATTAACTCGCCCAGCAAACGGGATTTTTCAACCGAAGACACATCGACATGCCCGATTTCCCGTGCGACATCGCGCTCTTCGTTGGTCAGGAAAAACCATAGGTCGCCATTGCGACTAACCAGACGTTGCTGTTCCAGTCGAGTCAGGCTTTCCTGTATCTTGCGTTTTAGCGCCAGCTTGTCAGCATCAATCTGATCCACACAGAGCGTTGCCAGATTATCAACATTGGGTTTAACGATATCCGGTATGTAACGAATCAGGAACAGCGCCTTGAGCAGCAGTACGTCGTAGGTTTCCAGCGATGGATTCGAGGGCGCTTCATCAATCGAGCGCTTGGCGCTGGTATCGATAAAGCTTTCGATGGAGGGATAAAAATCATACATCGGCACGAGGGCATCAATATTCCGATCCGCATTACGCACCGCAGCAGACTGGAACGCATCCAGTAATGAGCGCTCGCCTTTGGATAAGTGCTTACCCGTTGCCCCTACCTTGCGGATAGACTCGAAGACCTTTTGCAGCAAGGTAAACTGGTATGGCGCAAAAGGATAACAGGCGACAAATTCAGCCGCATCCTTGTAGCTGCGCATCGAGACTGAGTTACCGACAAAGGCGAGCTGGTTATTGATGATGTCGCCCTTCTGGGCGAAGCAATCCCGCAACTCGACGTGCGCCGCTTCAGTCTTGGACAGCAGACGCTCGCTGATCACATCATCGGTATTTGAACTCGCCAGTGACAGCCGTGTGTGAAAACGCCCCTGAATCTTGGAGAAGTCTTGCGACTTGGCCTTATTGGTTTCACCGATAGCCGCGTCAATGTCTTCCTGACTGGTCACAATCACCCACGCCCTGCCCTGACACAAGCCACCCAGCTGCTCAATGATGGTTTGCAGGGTGAGCATCATCTGCGTGTTGTCGCCAATAAACTGCCCCACCTCATCCACCAGGAAGATAACGCGATGACCGGCTGGCTTGGTCGCCAGGTAATCCCGAATAATTTTTGCCAGACCTTCGATGTTGATTTTGTAATCGTCGCGAGAATTGTCGAACCAAAGCCCGGCAGACTCCTCGGTCATATTCAGTGATTTTGCCAGGGCATAGACCACGTCATCCCGCAGAAAATCCACGGCATCCCGCTCTTTGTCCCAGTTCGAGCCATTCTTTTCCTGAAAAGCCACCTTGAACGCTTCAAAATCGCCCTTACTAACCAGATGGCGCTCCATGTCGGCGATATGTGGCGCATCGCCTGAGTAGCCGAGCTTTTCATTAAAGACGCGCAGGAACACCTGCAAGATGACATCACGGTCTGATTTACTGTCAGCCTTGGCATCGATATTAAACAGGATGACATCGGAACTACCCTTTACCGCACGCTGAATATCCGCCAGCAGGAGTGCATCCTTGATTTTGTGCTCATCAAAAAATGCAGCCGCGCGTTTAGGGATGCCTGTTGCAGGATCAATTGCCTCGATATTTTCCAGCAGATAGGAAAGGATTTTGATGAAGTGAGATTTACCCGATCCAAAGAAGCCAGAAACCCAAACCCCCATACGCGAGGTGACGACCGGATCTTTAGGACTATCAGCAGCTGCTAGGAACGCATCGAAAAAACGTCGAAAATACTCGGTCAGCTGCTTGGTGACGACGTACTCATCCAGTTCTTGCCAAATACTCTCGGCATCGCGTTGATCCGCTTTGATCACACCGTTGATTGGTCGGTCGATAGGTTTGGTAAACAGCTCTCTGATTTTCATATGTTTTGCCTATTTGCGATGTGCGTCAGGATACCAAGCGGAATGCGCGGTAGTAGTGATCTTCGGAAAGTTTGTTGAATAGCCGGAAGGAGTAGCCGTCATATTTACCTGGATACAGCATCAGCAAGGGCGTGTCTTTCATCAACGGATGCAGAGCTGATAACAAAGTGTGCGTGCGCAATATAGGATAGGCAGATCCGACACCCGTCAGAATAACCAAGTCTTGATTATCGACATCTATCTGGGACACGAGGCGTTCAGCCAACTTGTCCTCTTTCAGGACGCGCCGCAACGATTCAAGTGCTTTGTCATCACCTTGTGCCTGCTGCATATCGAATGCCTTATCGAGCAACTTGCGCTCTTCCAGCAAGCCGATAGCCAGATCAAAAACATTGACCGTGGCAAAGCGTATCGGCGGATGATGTTTGGCAAGTGCAGGTTCGATGACGTCAGCCAGAAATGAACGCATTTCCAGCTCGAACTCAGGAGGGTAATCAAAGACCCAGAAGCCAATTTCATTGCTGAGGCCTTCGTTGTTCAACAGCTCTTTCGAGGTAAGACGCGGCAGGATTTGGTTAAGACGCTCTTCAAATACGCTCATCGGGACACTTTCATTGCAGCGATAACATCAAATTCACCATGCCGTTTTAGAAAAGAAATGACCGTCGGATGCAGACTGGGCGGCGTCATATTCTTTTTTCTGCTTGAGTCGAGATATTTGGCCTCGACCAATATTCGAACGATGACCTCAAAAAGTTTTTTCCTGGTGGATGCAGACCATTGCTCAATGTCGCCATCACGATGCACGCACTCCACCCAAAACGCATCCCACAAGTGACTATTCAGAGCCAGCTCCATCCGACTGAGTTGCCTAGCGTACACGTCTCGCAAGAAATCCCCCAACAAGTAGCTGTGCTTGATTGCAGCTGCCAATAAAAGCTGAGACGACACTTCCATATCCCCTTCGGCAATCAGCTTCCAGCCCTCCTCGTCTAACGTAACCAAACGGTTCCGAATCAGCTTCGCTTGCCTGAATGCGGTTGCCGGCGTGTTTTTTTGCAGGATATTTTCAATCCTTAAGGCGTGATCCCATTCGGCATCAGATGGGTGGGTGAGCAACAACGCGGCAATCCGCCTGCTTTCAGCAAGCATAAGCGATCCAGCAGATATTTCGGCGTTATAGCGGGGCATGGTTAAACAGCTGGATTATCCAAAAAATACATTGCGGCTGATTTTACCTTATATGTGATGGCAATCAGGGTTTGCGTGCAGCTCGAACATTCAAAGTTGAGCACTATCAAAAATTGATAGCCGACATTCTTTCACGTACATACGACATTTTGAGTCGCGATAACGATGAGTTTACCGGAATCAATCGTATTTCAGCCCGACAAAACATTCGCAGTTCGACTGAGTGCATCCCCCCACTTGCCACCCAGCCCAATATCCGCAACAATCCACATTGCTTTTAACCACACCCACAGGAATGAATAAATGAACCGCAAAGAACTGATTGACGCACTGGCAGCAAAAACCGGCAGCACCAAGACTGAAGCTGAACGAAATATCGCAGCATTCATCGAAGTAGTGACAGAAACTTTGGCTGCTGGGGATGACATTGCCTTGGTTGGCTTTGGCACATTTGAAGTACGCGAACGTGCTGCTCGTACCGGCCGCAATCCAGCCACAGGTGCTGAACTGAAGATTGCGGCATCCAAGCAGGCCGCATTCAAGGCTGGTGCAACGCTGAAGGCTGCCGTCAACGGTTCAAAATAAGAATTACAACTGCAAAAGCGACCGCCAGTGACCTGGTGGTCGCACACTACAACTATGCCAACAGATCAAATCATCCAACACCTGACCAAGCACGGTGAACGTCTCGATACGGAAATTGCTCACGCGATAGGTATTCCACTACCTGTGGCACATCTACATCTGAAACAACTTACCGCAAATGGAAAAGTGATGTCCTGCCATGTCACCCGGTTTGTGGAAGGCATAAAAACGGAGGGTATCACCTGCCGGTTGGTTGGGCATATACCAAAGGTGGCACCAGGAAAAAAGACGATGTGATAAGTCGAATTGAATCCACCATCCACAAAATCAATCACTTGGTCTTCGCACAAAACACTGCCGCTGTTATCCTGCAACATCAATATTACACACTACCGGCGGCGGGACTGGACCACTGACTTCCCGGGTACAGCGAATGTATCCCCACGCTGGAACATAGCCGCCATAATCATATCCGCCACCGCAGCCCGGTAATGCCGCTTGTCGTAGTACCAGGACGTGTCCTGGGCAATATCTCGCGCCACCGAGAAATCTACAATATCTGGCCGTATTTTCAACAATCGAGCCTTGAATTCAAGGTAGGACTGCTCGGAGATAGTCGCAAGCGTATCCCGATAAAACGGGTGGATGAATAATTTTGCTTCGATCTGGTTCTCATCCAGCCATTTACACAATTCCGCGAATTCGACAAAACGCTCCTCCACCCAGCGGATATCCGCCCCGTTCCATGCGTTTGGCTGGAAATGATCGCGGTTGTATTGTTCGGGGTTGGATGCCCGAGTGCGGTCGTATTCGTACAAGTGATACATCCCCGTGCCATCGACATCAAAAAAGATGGAAGGTTGGCTCTGTAAATGATGTGCAATGCGCGTCAGTCCTTGCCACTGCCCTGATGCAAACAGGTATGAGCTGTAAAACGACAGCCAAGATTCGCCACTCACGGCGGGATGCGGACGGTTGGTTGGCATTATGCGTGGACGCTCATAGAACTGGTAGAAATCAATGCCAATCAACACCTCTTTGATCGGTTTTCCGGATCGTTTAAGCGCGCGCAGCGTGTCAAATGCCTCTTGTGGCGTGCCGGCCAGGAAAGACAGGTTGTAAAACGAATGGCCGGTGATTCGGCTAGCCTCGTCCGGGTCGAAAACACCCATAACCGATGAGCCAAGGATATACGAATCGTTCTGTACATCACCGCGAAGCAGGTGATTCACTTTGCGGAATCGCTCGTTTACCGCGTAGCCACTGCGCAAATAATGGTGTCCAAACACCTCGTATGGATCGACAAGGTAGTTGAATATCACCACGACCAGTCCGCCAAACAGGAAGGCGGCGGCAACCCAACAATTCCACGCGCGGTTGCTCATCATCAGAACTGAAAATACAGGAACGTGGTGGGGCGCCCCAAAGCCAGAACGCACACCACAATCATCGCGGATACGTAGAAGGCGGAACGGCGACTTGGCGCGGTACTGGTAAATATGGCGAGTGCTTCGTGAGTGTTTTTGGCATACATCGCAAACGCGAGCAGGCACGCCATACCCCAAACCTCGATGCCATTGATAAACGACGATTGTTGGAACTTCAAGCCGCTCCCATCCAGCCATGCCAAATAAGTGGATGGCAACATAACGCCGTTCATACCCAGCATGGTTTTCCAGATCGTGATTGCGTCGGCTACCGACGCGGCGCGAAACATCACCCACGCGAACAGCACCACAAGGAAGGTGATTGCCATGCCCAACGGTTGTGGCAGCGTGAATCGCCCACTCCATTTCCAAACTCGATGAGCCGCCAAATACACGCCATGCATCGCGCCCCAGACTACGAACGTCCAGCCCGCACCATGCCACAGGCCGCCCAACACCATGACCGTCAAAGCCGCCAAGACCGCCCTGCTCTG
The DNA here is from genome assembly GCF_000145255.1 of Gallionella capsiferriformans ES-2. Lineage (NCBI taxonomy): Bacteria > Pseudomonadati > Pseudomonadota > Betaproteobacteria > Nitrosomonadales > Gallionellaceae > Gallionella > Gallionella capsiferriformans. The sequence goes on along the minus strand of NC_014394.1, from coordinate 925,079 downwards.
CCCGTGCTTGTTACCACCCAGCGGGATATACAGATAATCACGCAAAAACCGCCCCAGCGTGATGTGCCAGCGCCGCCAGAATTCCGCGATGCTGGCAGCTTTGTAGGGCGAATTGAAGTTGACCGGCAGTACGATGCCAAACAGCAAGGCCAATCCCATCGCCATTTCCGAATAAGCAGAGAAATCGAAATACAGTTGGAGCGAGTAAGCCAGTGCCGCCGTCCAGGCATCAAGAATTTGAAGCTCCGCGACATGCGCAAACGGCTCGTTCACATACTCACCCAGCCAGTCGGCAATCACCACCTTCTTGAACAGCCCGACTGCCAGCAGGAACAACCCGGCGGACACCCGGCGCACATCGGGCAGCAGCCGATCTTTCCGCAGCTGAGGGATGATCTGGGCGTGATGCACAATCGGCCCGGCGATCAGTTGCGGAAAAAACATCACGAAGATAGCGAAGCGCAACGGATCACGGTCAGTCACCACCCCTTTGTGACAATCCACCAAGTAGGCAATCTTCTGGAAGATAAAAAAGGATATGCCGAGCGGCAAAATCACACGCAGCAGCGGGTATTGCGTCCCAGCCACCGCATTCAAATTGCCAATGAAAAAATCGGCATACTTGAAATAACCGAGTACCAGCAGGTTAAGGGCAATCCCACCAGACAGCCAAGCCACAGATGGGCGACGTGCCAGCAATCCACCCAGATGGAAGTTGATGGACAACAGTAGCAACAGCATGACAAGGTAACGCCAGTCCCATGCGCCATAAAACACGCAGGACGCCACCAACAAGACCCATTGCGCCGCACGCAAGCTATATCGTTGGTGAGCGATAACGAAAGCCAGTAGCACACAGGGCAAAAAGCCATACAAAAAGATCGCCGAGTTGAAGAGCATACGCTAAACGTGGCCTAATTCACGCAGCGCAAAAAACAACGCGAGCGCGATAACAATTGCTGGCATGGCAACAAACCAGTCCTGTTTCGATGGCAGGCTGGCGGCCAGCACGGTACTGGCAATCCATACATGAGCCAGATACCACCATCCCGCTGCCGAGGTCATGACAAAAACGGCATACCAGATGCCCACCGGAAACAAGACGAATGGAGCTAAGGCAATTGGAATGAGGGTGATGAGATTGGGTGATGATCGGACTGAGCCAAGCCGCCAGGCATTGCCGTCGCGTGCTGGAATGAGGTTTGGCAATGAAGGCTTCGCGCCTAACAACAGCGCAACCAGCCAGTGGCAAAATTCATGCGCCGCCGTGCCAGGCAAGGAGAACAAGCTGTACACCCACATCCCCAGCCTTGGTGCTGCGACAAGATCGAATACCAAAACGATTCCGATCAGCAGATGATCCACGATTGGCAACGCGACAAATTGTTTTGCAATACCTATCATGGCGCAAACACCCTCGTACACTCAAAAATCACCCACCCATACATCGCAAACGCCAATAGGTACTCGCGCAGATCACCCGTGCATAGCTTCAGCGGCGACACGAAACGCCTTTTGCTTGGCCACAGCAGCGGGACACCTGAGTTGGTTAGCCAGTCGCCGGCAAGATGCGATAAGTAGCCCGTTGCGACGCCTGCCACCACCGGCACGGCATAGCCTTGATGCCAGTGCAAATGATACAGCGACCACCAGATCAACCACGACATACCCGCAACAGCGAGCAGGCTGTGCGTAATACCACGATGACCAAACACGGTTGAGATCGGGATAGAGAGCGGAAGAATGCGGCTTCCGAATGCGCTTTTAGGGTGGTCGATGTCGGGCAAGTGGCTGCCAATGATTCCGCCAGCCATAATCAGTATGGTTTGCACGGGTGTCGCATGCATATATTCGGCGACGAGCAACGAAGATGCACAGCCTGCGGCCACATGGGTAAAGGCGAGCATCTTCTGCTAAATCCGCTTTTGCATATTACTCAGCCACATCCAGGTCGCAAAGCCGATGGCAACAATCGCCAAAGGTGCAACGACCGAAGGAATCGGTATTGGCAATACCACCCAGACGCACACGCTTACAAGTGTCATTGTGGAAATGAGTACACCAAACCTGTGCCGTATCGGTGACTGCGAGGAAAAACGAAAGGTGCTGATCTCCCTTACCCAAAATCCGTCTGTGGTCGCCGCAATCGTGAAGGGCATCAGGATAAACCAGTACAGAACGAGCATGTTGGCGCGATAAACAATCAGCGAACCCCACAACCACGTGGTAATAATGCGCTCTTGCGCCCAGTTCTTTAGCATGGTCGGCATGGTTTTCGTTTCCTTGATGGAGGATGCAATGCCCTTTACCTGACCAATGCTGGTAGAAAGCATCTTGCTGTATATCCACTGGTCAGCAGCATGTCCGCCGAGCTGCGATGAGAACTCGCGCTCCGCCGTCAGCGCCTTCATAAGATAGCCTGGGGAAATTACCATCCATGTACCCAGTGCCGCCACAATGGCAATGACAGCCAGTAACGTGCCAAAGCCGCCCTCTTCTTTTTTGCTTGCCATGCCTTAATCCTTGAGTATCGGAATTCTGCCTTTGATGATTCGCCCGCCAGACATCTTTGCGATGAAGTGCAGTGGCGGAAGACGCCCCAGCATGGCCGCTGGAAAAATTTCAGCCTCCTCTTCGATAACTGATTCCTGGTACGAGGCTTGGTATTCATCTTGCACATGCGCGTCAACGCCGTGACCGTAGCGCAGGTTGAGTGACTTCGCTTTGATTTTTGGCAGGCTGTCAGCGATGTACTGTTGTGTCTCTGCGTCGATTACTCGCAAAATAATTTGATTGTTGACGTTGGCGAGTACCTGGCGCGCCTTGTTCTCATCACCGAGCCGCGCAGGAAAGTCCGCGAAGGTCTGTGTTGCAATCGTCACTCGAAACAGCGCTCCGCCCCCTTTGTTCATAAGCTGGATGGTGGGTTGATTGATGACCTCTGCGGCTTCGTCGATGAAGAGATTAACCGGCTTGTTTGAGTTGATGCCGTAGTTATAGCGATCACCGGCCACGGCGGTCAGGTCAGCCAGCATAATTGAACCTATAGAACTCCCGACAGTGCCATCCGCCAAACTATCGAGGCCGAGATAAAGCACTTGGTTGTTGTTGATGATCTTCGCCATGTCGGTCGCGTGTTTCTGATCGCCAATTTTGGCTTCGGGCGACAAAAGCTCGGACAGCGGATCCGATGTCAGCATGGACAGAATCGGAATGAGCGATGCAACCATCTTTTGGAAGTGGTCACGGTTATGTTCAAAGGTGGAAATCAGGCCATCCAAGTCTGATGACTGCGCTTCATGGATGACGATCTGCTTGTAAAATTCGATATAGGCTTCCAGTATCCGGTCACGATTTTTTTTCACAAACCCGCTGGAGCGCGATTCCCAATCCGCCACCTTGTCGATGAAGTGATGGCGCAATGTGTTTAGCAACAGGTTGTCCGCGCCACCTTCTATGTAACGCTTCAAGTGCACCAGATTGGGGCTTTCGCCGGTTGCCACCAGACCATTCACAATATCGTTCAGTACTTTCCAGCCAAACGCCGCAAACGGGTCTGCGCCCGTTTCCGATGGAATCAGGGCAGCAACCCGGCTGGCAAGTTCAGTTCGGCGATTCCAGTTGCGCATCGGGTCGATGGGCGTGGACTTCTCCGGGTGGGCGGGATGGAAATACACGAAACGCTCCGGGCATCCCATTGCTGCACATATCTTCCTGGCATTTTCCGCCAAGGCATGATCCCCTTTCGGGTCGATGATGATGACGGTTTCGCCACGCATGATCGCCTGACCAATCAGTAGCTCCATCATTCTGGTTTTACCCACCCGCGTCGTTCCGACCAGCAAGGTATGTCCGACCAGATTAGCTACCTCCATAAACCGATCAGTCTCTTTATCCAGCCCGTGTATCCAGTATTCACCGTTCAAGTGATGCTCGTTGGTGATCTTGCCAATAGTCTGAGCAACGCCTTGGGCAAGCATCGCGTGCATCTTTTGTGCTTCGACATCCGTCCAGTCAAAACCCGTACCAAGCCACACGGATGATTTTTTGGTCGCCAACGCTGTCTTGTCCATCAACTCAGGAATGGTGATGAACTCTATGCCGTAATTTCCCATGCGTGTCTTATCAACATAGCGATGCCAAGCCTGCGTCCCACGATACACAGCCATCGCCGTGCATACAGACATGGCAATGGCACTGAATTTTGACGGGAGCGGCACCGGCATGTATTTCCCGACAACCAAAGTTGCCGTTGCTGCCAGCCCCCAGGATGCCGCCATCTTTGCTTCTATGTTGGGTCGCCACGGTGATTCCCACTCGTAAAAGGCTTTCATTGATTACGCTCTCGCTTTGAGCGTTAACATGGCTGCCGACATATACATCCCCATTGTCACTTCGAGGAATTCGTGACCGCTACCGAACATCACCAGGAGAAGCCCCATTGGAATAGCAAGCAGAGACAGGGCCGATAAAAGTCGCTTGTTGATTTGCCATGAACCCTCCTCGGCTGCAAACAACCAGACCGCCGATAGCCATACCACAGGAATCGCAAACGCCATTTCGATGTTGTACTCAACGTAGATTGCAAGGGTGCAGCTTGAAAACGACAGGATGCTCAAGGTGAGGCATAGCCCAGTCGCTTCCGGCATATCCGTCCATTTACCGCGAAAAGTGTTGTAGCGGAATGACTGCACTGCCAAGGCGCCCACCAATGTTTTGAATTCGTTCATTTGCATTCTTTGACAAGGTGATTGAGAAGTCCGATTGCTTTACTTATGAAGGCCACCTCTCTGCGGATGTCTCTTAGCGCCTGCTCAACCTCCCGCACCATGTCTTCCTCCCACGGCTGGGTTAACTTGAATAGCACTGCCAAGTTATAGCCGTAATCACTTTTTTGTTTCCTGATAAGTTTTTTGGTCATGCGGCGGGTTTTTGCTGCTTTTGAGCCATACCATTGGATTTCATACCAGTTCGCCGTCAGGCTGTTATCCCGCATTCTGGCCTGAGCAAACAAGACGCTCTTTTGCGCCCAGTCTCTGCTTTTGTTTCCCGCCATGACAAAAGTAAAGTGCTGCCTGCACATATCTGTTGCTTGCGCTTCGAGTGTACTGAGTCGCCCGTACAGAAGCTCGATTGCGGGTGTAACGCTGGTTATTTCGGTAAATGCAGTCAAATCTGCCCTCGCTGTAAATGAAAAACACCGTTAATTTGCCCAGCGCGGAATCTATCGATTCAGCGCAACTTTACATCTACGCGGACAGACTGAATTCGCGCGGTAAAACACATCCTGCAAAACCATCTAAATACATGCAATCGGAACGGTTGGCAGACAAAAACGGAACATTTGGCTTCAATATAATCATATAGTTACAGGAGGAACGTTTGGCAACATTCGGGGGAAATGTTTGACGGGCGATTCGGCGAGCGGAATGTTTGGCAACGATGCTTTTCACTCTACCCGACATACCTGGCCTCTACATCGACATCCCTTCTCTGCGTAAAAGTTACTGTCTCGTCTGCCTCGTTAATCTCAAACGAGTGACCGGGGATAGGGTTGTCCATTAAATCGCGTAGGGTTTGTTTGAGTTTTCTGAGAGGCGACGTTGTGCCAGTCATTTGATGCAACTTGGCAAAGGATAAGTTTACTGGCGAGAACAATTCATCTTTGTGGCACATGGCGACCATGTAGATCGCCCTGCGTATTGGTGAGAGGCGCAAGAAGTCTGGATGGTAGTAGTCAAAAATGTCATTTTGGATAAGGTAAAAAATGCGGTACGTTATCTTGAGCGTAACCGTTTTTATTTTCCCGTTTGCATCGCGCCCCAATCGATATTTCGGAATGTAACTGAATGACGTGCTGTAATTCTGTCCAAAAGGAATGGTGTTGGTGGTAATTTTGCTGCCAGCAAGGCGGTCAAGCGCTTGAATCAATCTGTCGTCTCGATCACCCCCCATGCTGCGCCCTGAGAATTCCAGAAAATCCTCCACTTCAAACTGAAACACACGGTAGATGTCATTGTCTCTGTCTTCGATCGGAGCGTTGCCGATCCACGATTCACAATACAGCAGAATGTCGAGATCACGCAGGGTGGGAAGCCCAGTGGGGCTTGGGAAAATCTCAAGAAACTTGCCCTTGTACTCTATTCGCCGGGCATTCATATCGCCTGGGTTTAAAGCGAAAGTGGTGCGGTATGGCAGGTTTGCGATAAGCTCCTTCCGTTTTTCCCGATACACTGCTTTCGCGTCTTCCGTCATATCCTCATCCGTGCAGAACAAATCCACGTCCCTGAGAAATGACTCGATGCAGATGTCCAAAAAAATGAGGTGGTTGAATGCAGCGCTATTGATCCTGGTAATTCTGTGATCTTCCATGTGTTCCCATGGTGGTTGATTAGATGTTCTGCAAAGTCTAGTTTTGTTCCCAAGAAAAATCTGCGAACTACTCGTCCAATTTGCAGAGTATTTCGCAGTGGGTTTTATATGAAAATTTATAGGCGTGCCACAGAGCGTGTAGGAGTTTTTCGCGGTGCATCCTGAATTCCTAGACGTGCCACAGACGTACTCGGCTTTTTGAGCTGTGCGACTGAAATTCCCAGACGTGCTGGAGACGTACTACAGAGCGTGAAGGTTTTTTTGTTGCTTCGTTGAATTCCTAGACGCGCGGCATATTTCAACTAAATTTGCCAGTCATTACAATGCCAAACCCGCTGCAATTACTGAGCCAACTGCAAATATCCATCCGGAATGTCGCAGTGCGAACGACTGCTGTTGAACGTATAGCGGTCGAATTGCACGGTGGTTGTCATCCATCCGGTTTCGAGACAAAGCGTTCTGTGACAAATCGGCTAGATTAGCGCGAAATGAGAGCGTCCGTTCACAGTAGTGGTATCCATACCTGCTCTCCTAAAAACTCAGCACTTGGTCCAATCCTGCATTCTATAGATACCGGAAGTATTTCTAATGCTTATGCTGATGATGTGCATCCGGAAAATGTCGATGAGCATGTGTCAGTGGTTCATGATGATGCAAATGGCGATGTTGGCTACCCGGTGTTGTCTGGGAATCGTGTTCATGCTGGTGATGTTCGTCGTGAGTATGCTCATGGTCATGCATCAACTCCGCATGTATATGCGGGTGTTCATGGTGCTCGGTGAGATGCAGCCAAGCACCTAGTGCCATGAGCGCTCCAGCCAAGAGCAGTGGTGGCGTGGCCGGCTCACCCATCAGCACAGCAAGCAAAGCACCGAAGAACGGCGCAATTGAAAAATAGGCACCCGTGCGCGCCGTACCCAGATGACGTAGCCCCACTACAAACAGTGTCAAACTTACGCCATAAGCCAGCAAGCCAACCAGCATTGCGCCTGCCAGTTGCGGGAGTGCCGGTATTGAAGCACCCAACCATAAGGCTAACGTCAGGTTGACACCTCCAGACACCAAACCTTTTACCGAAGCAATCCATGTGGCATCTGTGAGCGATACTTTACGCGTCAGGTTGTTGTCTATTCCCCATGCTAGGCATGCGCCCAGAATTGCCAGCATCGGCCATAACCCAGATGAATGTGCGTCTACCGACCAGCTCAATACGACCGCACCAGCCACAATAGCAAGCATGCCTAACGCGATGCGCCGATCAAAGTTTTCTCGGAAAACGAACCATGCCAGTAGCGCGTTAAATACACTTTCAGCATTTAGCAAGAGAGAGGCGGCAGATGCTTGCATACCGGTCAGGCCGATCATTAGCAGCACAGGCCCGACGATGCCGCCAGCAAGAATTGATCCGGCAAACCACGACACCTCATTCTTTGGTAATCGAACGGCAGGAGCATGAATCAAATAACGATACAGTAGCAGACCAATACCTGAACCCGAATAGAGCAATCCCGCCAACAGCCACGGATCAACAGACTCAAGCAGCCACTTCGCTAAAGGTGTTCCCGTGCCAAATAACAAAGCTGCCCCTATTGCTGCGGGTATGCCCGGTTGGCAAACTGCTTCTTTCCAGTTCATCTTTTCCGCTTTCAGATAATGTAGCGTTTAGCACATGGGTTGGCGAGGATAATTCTGTTTAAACAGTAATATAGCGGGTTCATGAGTAAGAATTGATGCCTGAAATTCCATACAGTTTCCGCTGCCTTGATAACCAGCCTCTTGGTTGCCGTGATCCGGATGCCGTACCAAATATTCATCTCGTATGGCCAGATTTTATGTGGTCGCGTTCAATACCGCCCTTAATACGGAGCAAGCGCATGCCATTAAATATCACAATCAGGCTGGCACCCATATCTGCAAAAACCGCCATCCAGAGCGTGGCTTTCCCCGCGAGTGCCAAGGCAAAGAACACGACCTTGATGCCGATGGCCAGCGTGATGTTCTGCCGTAAGACACGGGAAGTATAACGGCTCAGCGCGATAAACCGGGCCAGTTTGCGCAAATCATCATCCATCAAGGCTACGTCGGCGGTCTCAATGGCGGTATCGGTTCCGGCGCTACCCATGGCAAAACCGATGGATGCCCTGGCCAGCGCCGGCGCATCATTGATACCGTCCCCCACCATGCCAACCTTGCCATATCGGGCAATCAAATCATCAATAACCGCCAATTTGTCCTCTGGCAGCAGATTTCCACGCGCATCGTCAATACCCACTTCAGCAGCGATCACATTGGCAGTCGTTTGATTGTCGCCAGTCAGCATCACCGAAGCCACGCCGAGTGCATGAAGCTGTTTGATGGCCTCGACACTATGACCGCGCAACGTATCGGCAACGCCGATGATGCACAGTGGCGCATTTTCGGTGGTCAACACCACGGCTGTCTTGCCTTCCTCTTCCAATCGCCTTAGCACTTCTTCGACATGCGGCCCGCAAATACCCAGTTCCTCTACTTGGCGATGGTTGCCGACATAATAGAGTTGGTCTTCAATTACCGCTTTCGCGCCGCGACCAGTGAGGGACTCGAATGAAGCAACCGGTAACAGCAAACGCGCACTCCCATCGGCAGATGTCTGCCAGGCCGACACGATGGCGGCCGCGACTGGATGCCCGGAATGTGCATCCACACTAGCAGCGAGTTGGAGCAAAACGTCCACAGCTTGATCAACGAGCGGAATCACATCGGTCACAACAGGCCTGCCGTGGGTGAGCGTGCCGGTCTTGTCCAGTGCCACGATTTTGATCAGTCGGCCATTCTCCAGATGCAGGCCGCCCTTAACCAGAATGCCCTGCCTTGCGGCTGAGGCCAAACCGCTCACCACAGTGACCGGTGTGGAGATTACCAGCGCGCACGGGCAGGCGATCACCAGCATGACCAGCGCCTTGTAAAACCAGAGTTCGAACGCCGCGCCGAACAACAGCGGCGGCACGACTGCCACCAGAACCGCAAAAGCCACAACAGCAGGTGTGTAGTAACGCGCAAATTGGTCAACGAAGCGTTGTGTCGGCGCGCGCTGACCCTGCGCCTCCTGAACCGAGCGGATAATGCGGTCAAGCGTGGTGTGCCCCTTGGTTGCCGTCACGCGGAATTCCAGCACCCCGCGCTCGTTCAGCGTACCAGCGAAAACCGGGTCGCCCGCAGTCTTCGCCACAGGAATACTTTCCCCGGTAATCGGTGCCTGATTCACCGAACTGCCGCCCGCCGTGACCACACCGTCCAGCGGAATACGCTCACCCGGCCTGACTCGGACGATTTGCTCTACCTGCACATCAGCCGCCCCTTTCTCGACCCATTCGCCACCGTCGATGCGTACCGTGGCCGTTTCGGGCGTCATCGCCATGAGACCGCGAATCGCATGCTTGGCACGTTCCAGTGAAAATGTTTCGATCAACTCGGACAACGCAAACAAAAAGATTACCACCGCCGCTTCCGGCCACTGCCCGATGGAAATTGCGCCTATCGTGGCGATGCTCATCAGGAAGTTCATGTTGAGCGTGAAATTTTTGAGCGCGATCCAGCCTTTTTTCAGGGTGCCAAGACCGCCGGTCACAATGGACAACAAGGCCAGAGCGATCACAGCCAATGACTGCTCGTCAGCACCGCTCCATACGATGATTTCCGAGGTGATGGCGGTAATACCGGACACTGTCATGAAAATCCAAGTCCGGCGAGATACGACGTGCGTAACGGCTTCAGATTTTGAAACGGTATCCGCCTCCGTTACAGGAACCGCATTCATGCCTATTTCACGCAAGGCATCAAGGATAGGTTGCTCATCGGCCAGCGTGTGTTCAACGCCAAGGCGACGATCCATGAGATTGAAGGTGAGTTCGCTTATGCCCGTCACAGCCCCGAGACGCTTGCGGATCAACGCCTCCTCAGTTGGACAGTCCATGTTACGAATATTGAACATTGAGTGTTTCATGATCTACCTTGGCTTCACTAGGTTTCTGTGGCTTGAAAAATTCTGAGTTTCTTTAGAACTCGTACTCAATCTGCATCCTGAAGGTGTGATTGGGCGCTGTCTTGCTTGTCACTGATAGGTCAAATTGGTACCGTATGGCACACCACTTTTATCGGTCTTTTCAAATGCGCGTTCAAAAAGCAAATTGCCATTCATCTGGAGCTTGCCGGAGTCTGTCTGAAGCAATGACCCCAGCCTGAGCTCCCACGGCGCATCGCCTCTTAACGGGGCTTCCGTTTCGATGACAAAGCCAAGATCAAGCGGATATTACTAGTCTCGGTGAGCTGGAACTTGTTCTCCCATTCAGCCAGCGTGACCTCTGTGTTTCCGCTACGAACCTGTTTTAAATATATCTCTGTGAACCAATATTCCTTTGCGCCGAAACCTAATCCGATGCTGGCAACTTTTGCGGGATTTCCGGCTTGTGACGAGGCTGTGCCGTACTTGATATCAATTTCCCGCTCACCATATTCGACTGCGGGGTATAGACATAATCCGCAGCACCGGCAAAAGCATCCTGCGCTCCAACAATTCCGCATAGCAGGATGCCCAGAGAAAATAAATTAGCAAACGAAAACGCGAAAGAATTTTTCACGATGATTATTTTCGTACCGTGGTTGGCTGCGAACGAGCAGCCCATTTCATGCCGATGAAAATGACAATCAGTGCAGTAAGGTAAAAAATGATCTGCATTCCTGCCGGACGTGAGTCATAGCCAATCAGACTGTGCAGTAATATGCCGGTTAGTCCACTTTCCGGCAGTAGCGCAGACGTGTCCCATAGCGGCGAGGCGAGGCTGGGCAACAAATCGGCTTGAATCAGGAAATGCGCAGCCTGCGAGGCCATGCCTGCTGCTAATAGCAACACCAATATGCCAGTAGCAGCAAAGAACCAGCGCATCGGCACGCGCAGCAGCCCGGCAAATATTGTGTAACCAACCACAATACCGAGCAGCATGCCAACCATGCCGCCGAGCAGCATTGAAGACTGTCCGCCCTCACCAGATGTTGCGATGCCATAAAGAAACAGCACAGTTTCTGAACCTTCTCTGAGCACAGCCAGCCCGACGATAACAAATAGCACCGAACACTCGCTGTTTCCGTCACGAATGGCACTACCCACTAAACGAGCGTTGGTCGCCAGCGCAGCACCGTGAGACGCCATCCAAATGTTGTGCCATGCCAGCATCAGCACCGCGATGCCGAGTACGATGGTGTTGAAAATTTCTTGACCGATGCCGCTGGCCAGCGATCCGATCACGTCGGTTGAAGCGGCGACCAATCCCGAACCCACTAATCCAGCCACCAGTCCAGCGGCCAACCAGCGTTTGCTGCCGTGAATGCTGCGCGTCGCGGCAGTGAGAATCCCGATGATGATGGAAGCTTCCAATACTTCCCGGAAAACAATGATGGCAGTTGCGAACATGATATTTTCCTATTTTGCGACGATTGAACCTTGGGCGGTTGCTGCGTGAAATTCGCCGGTGAAGGCGTAGCGTCCGGGCGTAAGTGGGCCGATGTAAATCGTCGCGGCGCCGCGTCCGGCAATCACTTTTTCCCGGTTTAGATCGTGGCTGTCGAATTCCTCGGGGGTGGCATCCTGATTCTCAACCAAGAGCTTGATTTTCTTGCCTGACGGGATGGTTAACTCAGACGGCTGGAAGCTGTGATCCTTGATGATCAGCGTATAGTCGGCATCGGCTGCATAGGCAGCGAATGGTAGTAGCAGGAAAATAAGTGAAAGACGTTTCATGGCGAACCCCGTAGTTAACTGGCCATGAATGATAATCATTCTTATTTGCAATTACAAGTATTTCCTGACATGATGACTCAGAAATCTAAAAGGTCTTGATATGCACCAACCTGATCACCTAAAAACTGTCGGTCTAAAATCCACCTTGCCACGGCTCAAGGTGTTGAGCCTGTTCGAAGCTAGCAAGCAACGCCATCTGAGCGCGGAGGAGGTATACAAGCTGCTGCTCGCCAGCGGTGACGATGTCGGCCTAGCGACCATTTATCGCGTGCTCACCCAGTTCGAGCAGGCTGGTCTGCTGATGCGGCACCATTTCGAGGGCGGCAAATCGGTGTTCGAACTTAATCAGGGCGAACACCATGATCACATCGTGTGTATGCAATGCGGCCATGTCGAAGAGTTTTACGACGCAACTATTGAGGCACGCCAGAAAAAAGCCGCCACCGATCGCGGATTTACCATTCACGACCACTCTCTCTATATCTACGCAGACTGTAACAAGCCAAAATGCCCCAATAAAATACAAAGCTGAAAATTCCCTCGTCAAATGTTTCATTGCCTGAATCTCCCTGCCCTACGGGTTTGAAAAAACTGCAAAGTTCTTTATTTCCAGTTGTCAAGCATCATTTTTGAGCTGGCTGAGGCTGACCCATCCAGCAACAGCACTGGACACAGGCATATTCCTAAAGATTAAGGCAAAGCAGCCAATACCCGCTCCAGCCGCTGACGTACCTCAATCGCCAGCAGGCTGATCTCAGGTTTGTTTACCAAATCCAGTACGGCGGCTGGATCAATGAATTCCACATGCACCGAGCCTTCCTCATCCTGGCGCACGACCACGTTACAGGGGAGCAGCAGACCGATAGACGGCTCAGCCTGCAATGCACGATGAGCCAGCGGGGGATTGCAAGCACCGAGAATGCGGTAAGGTGGCATCTCAGCATTGAGTTTCTTTTTCATCGTGGCAGCCACATCGATATCGGTCAACACACCAAAACCCTCGGACTGCAAAGCACGTACCACTTGTTCCAAAGCACTGTCAAAATCTAGTACAGCTTTCTTGCCAAATCCATAACGAATTTCCATGTTGTTCTCCTTGAATTGCATTTATAACCAAGCCATGCCGCACAAACGCCCTAGCGGCCAGAAACTTCCTGCTAAATCCCCTTCATATCATCCCGCCTTTTCAGATACTCATCACGACCGATTTCGCCTCGGGCATACCGCTCATCCAGCATCTCTAGCGCTTTGGCGGGTTCACTACCGCCCCCGTTCTTACCAGCAAGATATTTGACCACCGCCAAAACCAGAAAAATCAGCAGCAGCCAGAACAACGCCATGCCCAGCCATCCACAGCCCATCCCGTATTCCCACATCATAATTTCCTCCTTTTTGCGTTAATTACGTACACACCTGCTTCGTTCGTAAGGTGACAAGCGCAATGTATAAACACAAGAATTCCGGCTAATTGGCGCATTACGTTCAAGTTTTGGATTGCCAACCAGCTATCGGAACTGCCTGGATGATGTCGCTGATGTAAATCCAGCCAGCCTCGGCTTGGCCGGTGCGGGCGGCGTGCCCGATGATGGCCACCAGCTCGTCCACCTGGCGATCCTCGCAAACCAGTTCCAGCTTCGATTCGTTGATAACTGTCTCGGCCAATTCGATGGAATAGTGTTGCTCCTTGGCGTCCACCGCCTTCAGTAGGCTTTGCACCGGGATGACGGCAAGATTGCGGCAGCCAGGCGTTCCGTCCGTGTTGCACAGCCCTGATTCTTTTACGGCGCGAATCACATCGGCGATGCGGTGGTTGTGGATATAAGCCTTGATTTCTTTCATGCGGATTCTCCTGATTTAGTGATTGCGTGCGGCCCGGTCATGCCGCACGCTACTGGTTTACTTCGCTTGTTTGCGTTCGCGGCGTGTCTCCACCCACTCGTACATCAACGGCAAAAGCAGCAACGTCAACGCCGTAGAGGTAAACAATCCGCCCACCACGACCGTCGCCAGCGGGCGCTGAGTTTCCGCGCCCACACCCGAAGACAAGAGCATCGGCACCAGACCGAAGATGGCGATGGAAGCCGTCATCAAAACTGGTCTTAATCGCAATGCGGCACCTTGCTTAACAGCTGCACGCACCGACAAGCCCCGTTCACGTTGATCATTTAAAAAAGTCACCAGCACGATGCCGTTCAGCATCGCAACACCAAATACGGCAATAAATCCGATGGCCGATGGTACAGACAGGTATTGTCCGGTAATGAATAGCCCGATCACACCGCCGATAGTGGCGAACGGCACGTTGGCAATGATCAGCGTGGCGTAGGTAAGCGAATTAAATGCCGTATACAACAGGATGAAGATCAGTCCGATGGTGAGTGGCACGATCAGTGTCAGTTTGGCCATGGCGCGTTGCTGGTTCTCGAACGCACCACCCCACTCGATCCAGTAGCCGCTCGGCAATTTCACTTCGCGTTTGATTTTCGCCTCGGCTTCTTTCACGAAGCTGTCAACATCGCGCCCCTTCACATCCATTTGTATGACCGCATAACGTTGCAACTGCTCGCGTCGCACAAAGGAATAACCTTCATCCAAGTCCACTGTGGCGATTTTCGAAAGCGGTATCAGAGCACCATTCTGAGTACGGATCGGGATATTGTTGATAGCTTCCACGCTGTTGCGGAACTCAGGGGCGAGCCACACCTGGATGTCGAAACGCTTAACCCCATCTATCAGCGTACTCACTGCCTTGCCGCCGATGCCAGCTTGCACCAACTCAAGAATTTCGTCAGCGTTGATACCATAACGCGCAGCTTCATCCCTTTTTACCCTGACCACCATCTGCGGCTTGCCTTTGTTGGCTTCCAGCGACAGATCCGCAACACCGTGCACTTTGCCAAGCACCCTTTGGAGTTCCCCAGACAGACGATCCAGGGTGGCAAGATCCTCACCATAAAGCTTTAGCGCGAGCGTGGCACGCACCCCGGAAATCAACTCCTCGACGCGCATTTGTATAGGCTGGGTAGCCGCAAACACAGCAGTCGGAACGGCTTGCTCCAACTTATCCTGCATCTCTCTGGAGAGATCCGGGAAAGAAATGGCCTTGGGCCACTGGTCGCGCGGTTTGAGATTCACCAGAATCTCCATATAATTCACATCGGAAGTCTCGCCCTTTTCCGCCCGCCCAATCATCGCTATGGCAGAATCGGTTTGCGGGAAAGTTTTTAACTCGGCTTCGATACGCTTGGAGAGACGAATAGATTCTTCGAGGGAAGTAGAAGGAATGCTGGTCACCCGAAACATAATGCCACCCTCCTGCAAGGTGGGCATGAATTCCTTACCAAGAAAAGGAATCAACGCGAGAGATGCCACCAGCAATAACAACGCCCCGGAAACCACTTTTCTCTTATTTTCCAGCGCCCAATCCAGCAACGGAAGATAGAGTCTTTTGGCCCACTTAACGATAAAAGTGTCTTTCTCTTCCTTGGGCTTCAAGATCAGTGCCGACATGACCGGCACCAGCGTCAAGGTCAACACCAGCGAACCTACCATTGCAAAGGTGATGGTAAGCGCCATCGGCTTGAACAACTTACCTTCCAGGCCTGTAAGGGCAAACAATGGCAAAAACACCACGATAATGATTAGAATCGCAAACGCAGTCGGATTGATTACTTCCCGCGCCGCTTCCAGAATGACATGCGTCTTGTTCACCGTCTTGCCTGTCTGATGTGAAAGTAAACGGAATCCATTTTCCACCATCACCACGGCACCATCTACCATCATGCCGATGCCTACGGCCAGTCCCGCAAGCGACATCAGATTGGCCGACAATCCCCACCGCTGCATCATGATGAAGCTGATCATCATGGCTAGCGGCAATGCGATGATAACCACCACGGCGGAACGTATCTCTCCCAGAAACAGGAACAGGATAATGGCCACCAGGATAGAACCTTCGATAAGCGCGTTTTCCGCCGTCTTGACTGCCTTATCTACCAGTTCGGTGCGATCGTAAACAGTATTAATGGCAACGCCAGCCGGGAGGGCCTGCTGCACTGTATTGAGTTTCTTTTTCACCGCGTCCACCACGTTCTTGGCATTTTCTCCAATGCGCTGCAACGCCATACCCAATACGACTTCTTTACCGTCCTTGGTGACAGCGCCGGAGCGCAGTGCTGGCCCTTCTTTGACTTCGGCTACGTCGCGCACATAGACTGGTGTCCCTTCACGAGTGGCCAATACCACATTGCCAATGTCCTGCACGTTGCTAACCAAACCGAGCCCACGCACCAGATACTGCTCCTGACCAATATCGAGATATTGCCCTCCGACCTGACGGTTATTAGCCGCGAGTGTCTCCATCACAGTCTTGAAGTTTAGGCCGTATTTAATTAGCTTTTGGGGATTGATCAGCACCTGATATTGCTTTTCCTGCCCACCCCATGACATCACGTCATCGACGCCCGATGCAGTGCGCAGCACTAGACGAACATTCCAATCCTGCAACGTGCGCAGATCCATTTCCGATAACTTTTTATCTGCCGCTTCAATGGTGTACCAGAACACCTGTCCCAGCCCCGAGGTATTCGGGCCCAATCCCGGCTCTCCATACCCTTGAGGAATGCGGTTTTTGGCTTCGATCAGCTTTTCGCCGACCAGCCGACGGGCAAAGTAGATGTCAACATTATCCTTGAAATAAACGCTCACATAGGAAAGGCCGAACAACGATACCGAACGGATTTCTTCCACGTCAGCAAGACCGGCCATGGCGGTTTCCACCGGAAAGGTCAGCAACTTTTCCACGTCTTCGGCAGCCAGACCCGGTGACTCTGTATAGATGCTTACCTGCACTGGCGTCACATCAGGAAAAGCATCCACCGGCACTTCACGCCAGGCTTTCACGCCCAGCAACACCACCAACACAAACGCTACCAACACCAACACCTTGTAGCGCAACGAGAGGTCCACAATATAGTTCAGCATGATCTCTCCCTATTCCGCACTGATTTGCGATTTGAGCAGGCGTGCCTTAAGGGCATAAGCACCGCTTACCACCACGCTGTCGCCCGTCGCTACGCCAGATTTAAGCACGATGTAATCTTGAGCTCGTTCACCCACTTCCACAGCGCGGGGTTCAAACCCGCCTTTTTCAGCGACGAAAACGGTCGGTATTCCTTGCAGTAGCAACACTGCGTCAACAGGCACGATGAACACCTTAGCACCCGCCCCTTCGGTGTTTATCGCGACACTGGCAAACATTTCAGGTTTCAGTCTGCCGTCAAGATTCGGCACTTCCACACGCGCTTTAATCGTGCGTGTTTCCTTATTCATCATGCTGCTAATGTAGGTAAGTTGCCCCTTGAACACTACGCCTGGATAAGCGGATACTGTGACATCAGCTTTGGCACCGAGCTTGATCTTGCCGATGTCCTTGTCAAACAAATCACTTTCTATCCATAGCTTGGATAAATCAGCCACTGTAAACAAGGATGAATCCGGCTGAGCAAGTTCTCCTAGCACCGCCTTTTTTTCGATGATGATTCCCGCAATAGGAGCAGTCAGCGGAAATGCCGATCCTTGAAGTTTTTCAGGGACAACGCCCATCATGCGTAACTTGTCACCTGCGGCGCGCAAGGCAGCACGGGCTTTCTCATACTCGGCTCGGGTGCGCAGAAAATCCTTTTCAGGAATGATATTGTCAGCGTTCAATCGCTGCGCACGCTCGAATCCAGCCTGTGCGACTTCTGATTCACTTACCGCTTGCAGGTAGCTGGAACGCGCATCGCCCAACTCAATGCTGTCAAGCACCGCGAGTGCCTGCCCCAGTTTCACCTTGTCTCCAAGGTTGGCACTAACCTTGATAATGCGACCTGCCATGCGAGGTGCAACGTGGGCGAGTCTGTCCTGATTCGCCTGGATTGTGGCGGTAACCACCACCTGCACAGCTTGCGCTTGCAATTCCAACTTCTCTACCTTGATTGCAGCTCTTTCGACCTCCTCGGCGCTTAAAACAAGCAACATTTCGGCATCTTTCTCGCCCTGTTTTTCAGGTTTAGATGCTGCCACGGCATCGTTGGCAGGTTCAGTTTGCATAGCTTTGTCGCCGCATCCTGCAAGAAGGGTGATACACAAACCACCTGCCAGTAACCAATAGATTAATCGCCTTGGGTCTAGCTTTTGTTCGCTGCGTAAATTTTTCATGTCATGCGTTCCTTAACTTTAATTTTTTTGTTCAATGGTTATTGCGCGCAGGCTGCCAGCCTGCTGCCGATTCCAAGTTAACCTGGGTCAGGCGAAGTTCAGTCCGTGCGTCGAGCAAATCCCGCTGCCCGTCCAGCACTTGGCGATTCACAATCAATAATTGCAGTAAGCCAATCTCACCGACACGAAAAGAAACTGAAGACAGGCGCTGATTTTCTGCCAGACTTGGCAGTGCCGATTCGCTCAGCCTTTTGACGCGCGTTTTCAGATGTACCCAGCGCTCCCACAGAGCCAACACCTGGGCGCGTGCATCGCGTTGCGCGGATTGTCGCTGCACCTGCATCTGGGTCAATTCGGTCGTCGCGCGCCCGATTCCTGTGCCGTTGCGGCGAAACAGTGGCAGCGGTACGGATAAGCTTAACGCCGTGACATTCAATCCGGAGTTATCAGGGGTTCCACGTCCTGTACCCAAACCCACCGTCACGTCCGGGTAAACCGACGCGCGCTCCAGATCAAGCCGACTTCTGGCGGCGGATCACTGGCATCGAACCAGGGACGACGATGGACGCCCTTACGATTTTGTATCGGTAGAACAGCTGCTCGAGGACTTCTTTACGGAGGCAGAACGCACATTGCAGGAACAGGATGTCGCCTTCGATTTTGTAGAGGACAAGGAGGATTGAAGATGGAACTGAAAATTCAATCAATGAAAGACCTGAAAGCCGAAATGATCTCTGTGGCTCGTGGCGAACAACAAGCACCACGCGATGCAGGGCAGATTTCGTTCGAGTCTATTGAGGCCGTCGTTCGCCTTCTGACTCCGGAAAATCGACAATTGTTGGCGACCATCGACGAGAAGAAGCCCGCTTCGGTGGCCGATCTGGCTCGCCTGGTGGGTCGAGCCGAGCCGAACGTGAGTCGCACATTGGGGAAGTTGGTGGCCAGTGGTTTTGTCAGACTGCATCAAGGACTGGGAAAAGCCAAGGTTCCCGAAGTCGTCATTCACCACCTCACAGTCGACATTGACGTTTGCCGTCAGGCAGATCGGGTTACTGTTGCCTGAATAGGCGACGGCATTCCCTCACCCAAAAAATACCCGCTGTAGTTTGGTGGCGGGTATTTTTCATTGGGTCAGATCAGTCCCCTTCTCCAGCCAGGTTTCCAGCACAGGCTGGAGCGTGCCCAGTTTGAGAACCGGTTGCCGCTCTCGCAGATAAATAGGATCCACCTCAGTATTCAAGGTATTTCTTGACGGTATTGCGGGATAGATTGAGGTCGCGGTCGCGGGCTATCGCGCTGATGCTCTCGCCCTTGGGGTTTGTCAGCGATCTGAGGCGGGCATAAAGCCCGCCTCCGCCAGAGTAATAACTGGATGTTCAGTCCTTGATCGGTTTGAAGCCGGGATCATCGAAATAGGTGCCGTACTTCTCCAGCGCACCTATTACTTTCACCGCGCCATCCTGGCGCTTCACCTTCTTGACCTTGCCTTCCATCGCCTCGACACCCTCGAGAATATCGGCAATGACCAAGTGCAGTTGCGCATCGGCCTTAGGTTCGAGCTTGCAATTGCTCACCATGTAGCCCACCTCATCATTCACCTTCCCGGCCAGTGCGCTGTACTTGGCAGAGGACAGCTTGCCTTCGTGGATGTCGTGCAGCGAGGCGTCCATGGCATTGCGGATATTCGACATCGCCTTGCGCAGGGACTCGTCGGCCGCCCACTTCTTGCCGTTATTGAGCGAGAGCTTGGCGCGGGCGTCGGCTTGGTCGTGATCATGCTTGTGTGTTGCGGTTTCGGCAGCCCAGACGCTGGTTGCGACGAGGCCGAGAGTCAGGCCGAAAACGGCCAGAAGCTTCGATAGTTGCTGCTTGTCAGACATAAATCCTCCGTGATTAAGGTTGCGCCTTTCTGATTGGCGTAGAGGCAGTATCCACGACACACCTTAAGGCAAGCTTAAGGGATGAAGAAACAGAGGGCTGCCGTTTCGGAGGGAATTCAGCCCGCCCAGGCCGGAAACCTCACCGACACCGCGAGACCTCGCCCGCCTAGCCCGTCGGCGAGCTCGATGGAAGCCCGATGCAGGTCGGCAATGCGCTTGACGATGGAAAGCCCGAGACCGCTGCCTTCCTCGCCGCTGCCGAGCACGCGGTAGAAACGCTCGAATACGCGGCTACGCTCGACCTCAGGAATACCCGTACCTTTGTCGGTCACGCACAGAAGCACTGACCCCTCTTCGCGGCCGATGCTCACCTCGATCTCGCCGCCGGCGGGGCTGTAGCGAACGGCATTGTCGACCAGGTTGCGCAGCAGTACCGCCAGCAGCGTGCTGTCGCCGGCGACCAGGCCTTCGTCATCCGCGGCGAGCCCCATCTCGACGTTCTTCTGAGCCGCGGCGGGCGCTTGCGCGGCGACGCATTCCGCCGCCAGGGCACGCAGACTTGCCGGACGGGCATGGGCCAGGGCCGTCTGCGGATCGAGGCGTGCCAGCATGAGCAGTTGCTCGACCAGGTGCGCCGTGCGGTCGGTGCCGGTGACGACTTGCGCAAGCGCATGCGCACGCTCCTCCGCATCGACCGCGCCGAGCGCCACTTGGGCCTGGACCTTCATGGCGGCGAGCGGCGTGCGCAGTTCGTGCGTGGCGTCCGCCGTGAAGCGGCGCTCCTGCTCGAGCGAGGCCCGCAGCCGCTCGAACAGATCGTTGAGCGCCCCAAGCAGCGGCCGCACCTCGCGCGGCGTGCGCGACTCCTCCAGCGGAGCCAGATTGTCCGGCGCCCTGCGGCCGACCTCGGCGGCCAGGCGTCCGAGCGGCGCCAGCCCGGCCCCTACGGCAAACCAGATGAGAAGCGCCAGCACGGGTAAGGCTATGACCAACGGATGCATCAGATGGCCGGCAACGCTCTCGGCCAGCTCGTCGCGCAGTTCGTAGCGTTCGCCTACCTGCACCACGTAGCGGCCATCCTCGTCCCAGCGGCTGAAGACGCGCCAGCGCTTGCCTCCGATCACGGCATCGGCGAAGCCGTCGTCACGCTCGCTCAAACGCGTCTCCGGTGCACTGGCCGAGCGCAGCCGCAGCGAATCGCTCCTGTCCCAGACCTGGAAGGCGATCTTGCGCTCCTGTTTGTACTGGCGCGGTACCATGCCGCCCTTGTCGTCGTCGATTTCATGCTCCAGCTGGGCGGCAATCAGGCCAGCGGATTGCGCCAGATGCGAGTCAAGCATCTCGCCGATCTCGTGGCGCGCATCGAGATAGCTGAAAATCGCGGTCGCCGCCCAAGCCAGCAGCACCGTGCCCGAGAGGAGTACCAGCAGCCGGCGGCGCAGGGAAGGCGTCACGCCGGCTCCTTTGCGATCATGTAGCCGACGCCGCGCACGGTGCGGATCAGATCCGGCGCGAGCTTGCGCCGCAGGTGGTGCACGAAGACTTCGACGGCGTTGCTCTCGATCTCCTCGCCCCAGCCGTAGAGTTTTTCCTCGAGCTGGGCCTTGGACAGCACGCGGCCGGCATTGAGCAGAAGCTCATGCAGGATGGCGAACTCGCGCGCCGACAATTCCACCGACCGCCCCGCCAGAGTCACGCTGCGCCCCGCCGGATCGAGATACAGCGCGCCATGCGCAATCACCGGCTCTATCTGGCTCTTGGCGCGGCGAACCAGGGCGCGCAGTCGTGCCTGAAGTTCGCCGAGGTCGAACGGCTTGATGAGATAGTCGTCGGCGCCGGCATCCAGTCCGGCGACACGGTCGGCGACCGAGTCGCGCGCCGTCAGAATAAGGATTGGCACAGGGTTCTTCGACGTGCGCGTCCGGCGCAGCATGTCCATGCCAGGCAGGCGGGGCAAGCCGAGGTCAAGCACTACCGCATCATAAGGCTCGCCGGAAACGGCCAATTCCGCCTCGCGACCGTCCTTCGCCCAATCGACGGCAAACCCGGCCTGCATCAATCCGGCACGAATGCCATCGCCGAGCAACGGGTCGTCTTCGACGAGAAGGACTCTCATGTTGGAATATTAGCGCGCAGGGACATCATGGACAGCCTCCTATTTCGCGACAGGCGCCGCGTTTCGCAGGTATCTCGGCTGAAGTGCCGGTTAGTTCTACTTCGTTAGATTGATTTTCAATCATCTTCCGTTGTCATATACATATAACTCAACTTTAGACTCTCAGCCCTCATCCTTGCGTCACCGGAGCGGTGGCACAATTGAGGCTGAATTGGTTAAGACGCTTGCTGTCTGCTGCTGACAGCGGTGCTACACCCGCAATCTTGGGTCGCCGCGCTGTTCCGGGAAGGTGAATATCCCGGACTTCCGGTTGAATCCATCTCTGAAAGCAAGTCCGGTAAATTCCATCCGTAGCCACTGCGCCACCAAGCCGCCCGTTAGCGGTTGTTTGTCGCGCCACGGTGCCACAACGTTGATCGGGAAGGACTCTTCCGCGACCAAGCTCAATAACTGAACCAGCGTCCACGCCGTCGAACGAATCTGCATCCATAGTTCCAATACGGTGCGTTTTTGCTGCCACAGATTGTTCACGCCCCACCAGCGTTTCAGGTTGTGAAACAACGGTTCGATGCCCCAGCGCCGTGCGTACAATCGCAAGACTTCTTCGGCACTTAACTCGGTTTCGCTTGCCAACAGCAAACGCGCTTTTGACCAACTCTGTTTGTCCGTATCGTAGAACGAACACCACACGGCGCGCACCGGTGCGCCTTTGAGGAAGCGCGCCAGCGCGACCACGGAGCGCAGACGAATCAACTGCTCCTTGCCATACAACGTCAGTTTCACTTCGCTTACCGGCAAAGCCAGGATCGCATCGGGCGTCATTTTTATCCCGTACTTTCTGGGTCGTCCACGTCCCGCCTTGTCCAATACGACGGGCGGCAAGAATAGCGCTGTGTCGCGACGTGCCTGACCGATGACTCGCATCCTTCGGGCCAGCAGCGGCAATACCAGTCGCGCACGCATGAACCAGGCATCGAATAATATTCGCACAGGCTTGCCCTTCATCACCGGAGCCAGTCCGCGCACCAAGGACAACGCGATGGTGAGCTTGTTGCGGTTCCCGCTGACCGGCACTAGACGTGACACGATGGGCAACACATATTTGTGTCCCGCACTGCCCAAAACACTGACACCCAAAGTCACCCAACATTGCGCCAGTACATATTGCGTCTGATTGGCCTTCTTGGCGTGATCGTGCCGAATCGTGCTGCCCGGTGCGTTTTCTGATTGGCGCAGAATCAGCGTGTCGTCGATCACTAGATTGAGTATTTCCATCGGCAGCGCCTGCGCGACCACCTCGAACAACGCGTGAGCCAAACGCAGCGTCCTCAGACTGCCGCGCTCCAGCAGCTTGTAATACGTCGTCCAATGTTTGCGACGGGTAATGGCGCTGATCGCGCGCGTCACCCAGCCTTCCGGGGAAATCAGGCAACCGCACAGCAGTTCGACGAAGGTGGCGCGTGAACGCAATGGAACGGCGGTGAGTAGATGAGTAATCCAATTCGACAGGCAAAGACGAACAGTTTGAGCGTAGGGCATGGGGAACAAAACGAGGAGTAAAAAACGCCTCATTGGTCGCCGCCCTACACACGACAAACACCCTCGCGTGTAGGGCGGCGACCGCGCGAACCGTTCTTTCTGTCAAGTGTTCTTTGCTCATTTTATGAATATTTTTACGTCCAAAATCTCTGTTTTGCTACCGCTTTAATGCCCGCTGTTCTGATGCTGAATGTCTAAACTTGAGTACATATAATACAACATCTTGTTTATATGAAATGGTATGGAGTAAATAACCATGCCAACATAAAATATGTCAATTGCATTCGCACGCTGGTGGCGAATGTTCAGTCCAATCTGGACGGCCATTTCACCCCCTACAACCTCCTGTCTTGAACCCACGGCGCGCTCAGTCGCCGGGGCGGCCAAATCTTACCTGCATGGTCTCTACCAATCCACTCGGGCCAACATGGAACGCATGGTGGATGTTGTCGCGGGTAGTTGTCCGCAGCGGTTGCATCACATGCTGAGCGAGTCCGCCTGGGATCGCGCCGGCGTACTCCGACAACTGGTGGCTGATGCCAATGCGCACTTCGAGCGAGGCGGCACGGCGCTGGTGATTGACGAGAGCGGCTTTGCCAAGAAGGGAGAACACTCGGCGGGTGTTGCCCGGCAGTGGAATGGCCGACTGGGCAAGACGGACAACAGCCAGGTGGGCGTATTTGCCGCCCTGACCTCTCGGCCAATTCAACTCGAACACCCCGTTTGCGGAGTGGTTGTTTTACTGCAAAAAAAAATTGAACAATGACGCTCGAATAATCGCATTTCTCATGAATCCCTGCTCAGTGCCACGCCCAATCAGAGAGATTGACGAGAATGACCGGTTCTTTTCAGATTGCAGACCGTCAACGATCAACTCACAGATTGCCTCAGCCCTTCGGTATTCCAATATGATCAAGCCGTGCCGCAAGCCCACCATCCGGAGCAGATGCTTCGACGCTGGCTATCTGCGCAAGCCGGCCCACTGTATCCTCAAGCGGCTTGAGAGATACGTCTTCACTAGAAGTGCGCTCATAGTAACCGAACGGATTGTCAAGATCCCGGATGAGCATGAGGAGAAAAATCATCAGATACGATATAACACTTACGAAGAACAACGACTCGTAAAATGGCTCGATCTTTACCAATACAAGCCCAATGCAAAGAAGAATAGTGATGAGATCGGCGAGTAGATACCCAGAGGAAACAAAGGATGTTTCTCGAATCGTGTGAATGCGTATGAGCGTGCGCCGGAGATTGCTCTGCTCCTGCTTCAATCGAGCCACCAGTGTCGCTTGAGACCATTGTTCCATCGCAGCGAACTGGGGTGTTAGATCATTCAAGTGTTCCATCAATTCCGATGTGCGGTGTTTCTTATGAAACCAGCTCAGAATATCCTGACTCAATTGCGATAGCAGGATCAGACAAGGTCCCACTTTTGCTTCAGGTCTTGCGAATCGGATCCCGGATACTTCTTGCGCCAGATTCTCTAGGCATGCGCTCAGCTCGCCCGGAAGACGCTCACTTTCCTTGAAATCTGACAAGACGCCACTCAAAAGAAACCCCATTAGGAAGACGTTGGCAGCAACAATCCCTGAGAACAATGGGTTGATCGAGAGCGCTTCCCACCCTAAAAAGTGCACGACGAGTTTTGCGCACACGACCATACTAACCACGGCGCTTACTCGCAGCAGAAGACGATGTCGGTTTTTGATGGTCATTGTTATTTTTCTCGGTGAGATTGAGCCAAATAGTTAATCAAGATGCCTATGGTTCAGGATTTTTTGGCTCTTCGCCGGATCATGTGTTTTTTCGCCTGGTAGCGTTGGTGCCAAACACGGTCAATCATCGCGCTTATTGAGACCACCATTACCTTCACGCTCATTCTCGCCACCACGAATGTCATCCTCATCGGCACTGCGGTGGCACTCGACACAATTGTTGAAATCGCGGATACCTTCCTCGATGTGTTCGCGGCGAATGTTGGTCGGTGTGTGCTCGTGGCAACCATAGCAGGTGTAGCGTCGGTAGTCGCTGCCTACATGGCATGTCACGCAGCGGGCATTGTGGTCGCGGTCGAGCACGAAATATTTGTCGTGGTCAAAAGTAGCAGGTGTCCACCTTTCCATGTTGTGGCACTGGTTGCAATTGCCGGAGATCTGCTTATGCAGAGGGTCTGCCGGTGATTTGTGGCAGGTGTGGCATTGATCCAACATCGCCTTCTGCAACAAGGCGTGGTTGAAATGCCCTTGCGGCCGGAAGCGTTTCACGCCCGCATGATCGCTGTGACAGGCCACGCAGTCCTGGCTGGTCAATTTCTGGTGAAAAGGAGTTGATGTAAGCGGTTTCGCAATGGACTTGCCTGCCGTTGTCAGACGGCCGATCTCGGCAGGCTTGTGGCAGCTGACACAGCGTTCGGAGTCAGCCCCTCTGAGCGGCGTGTGGCAAGCAAAACAATCGGCCTCCAAATGCTTGTGGCCGGAAATCAGCTTGCCCGGCCCGACCATCAGGTGCGGATAGATAAAAGTCAGCATCGCAATCACGATCAGATTGGCGACCAGAATGATCTTGAAGATACGGCTCATATCCAGCCCCAGAACAGGAAGATGCTGATGATGTGCCCCAGCGCAAGCACCGAGAAAACAATGAAGATCGGGATATGCACTTTCCGCCATTTGGCCATGGCGTCAATCATTAGCGCATCCCAGAACATCGCCTGCTCCATATCCTGTCGCGACAAGCCGCGCTGCTGGAAATGTTCGCGCTGATCCTGCACATGGCGGCGTGAGCGATCCAGGAGCAGTTTGCCGACCATGCCGCTAACTGCATTCACCCCCATCGCTACCGTGGCCAGCCAAGGAAGGATCGCATTGAAATGTATGCCGGCATGTATCAGCACGAGCGATGCGCCTATCCAGGTGCCGAATTCATGCAGGGTCAGCAGTGTTTTAAGATTTCCCGATTTGATATGTTTGCGTTTGCGCAGCGAATAGATCAGAGAAGCAATAATCAGAAGCGTGCCCGGTATACCCAGATAGCGGCCGACCCACACCAGGTTCAGCCGATGCAGCAGGTAGTCACCGGCCAGCGTGGCTGCAGCCAGCAGGCCGACCAGCAAGGTGAAGGGCAGTACATGTTGGCGCCAGAGCGAGGTCGTCATTTACGCCTCCACGGTTATGCTAGTTTTTGGCGTGCAGACACAGAGCAGGCATTTGCCAAGCTCGGGGTCGTAATCCGGCGGATGATTGTAGTTCACCTCGCCTGCCCGGATCGTCGTCTGGCAGGTGCCGCAGCTCCCGGCGCGACAGCCGAAATCGACAGAAATGCCATTGGATTCGGCGAATTCGAGCAAGTTGCCAGCGGCGGGCTGCCACGGCAATTGTTTGCCTGACTTGGCAAAGGTCACGACGATACTGGTTTCCATTGCCCCGATGTCCAGCATCTTGGTAACCGCTGTTGTTGCGGGCCGTTTGCGCTTGATGGACGACGGGCCGAACGCCTCGAAGTGGATATGCGTGTCCGGCACACCCCAGTCTTCCAGCGCCGGCACGATGCTTTCCAGCATCGGCGTGGGGCCGCAAATGTAGAAATGATAAGGTTTGAGTGGCAACTGTATACGCAACAGGCTCACATCGACGCGCCCCCGATGTGAATGTTTGCCCATATCTTCAGGCTGCGGGTCGCTGAAGCACAGCCGCAAATGGAAATTCGAATACGCCGCCGCCAGTGCTTCCAGATGCGATTTCATCACCAGTTCACGACCATGGCGCACACCGTAAAACAGCCAGATTTCGCGCCCAGGTTGCTCTGTCAGACACCAATTCAGCATGCTCAGCATCGGCGTGATACCGATGCCGCCAGCGATCAATACAACCGGGTCATCGCTGCGGTCGATATGAAAATGTCCAATGGGGGCGCGCATCTGCAACAGGCTACCCACTACCACTTGATCGTGAAAGAAATTGGACGAACGCCCCGGCGGAAAGTTGCTGTTTATGGGTGGCAGCACCCTCTTGATCGAGACGCGGTAGCAATCCGGGCGAGGTGCATCCGATAGCGAATAGCAGCGGGTGATTTGTTCGGTGTTTCCCGTCGCAGCCGGGACGTCGAGGCGAAAGGTCAGAAACTGCCCGGGCAGGAATGGCGGCAGCGGTTGCCCATCTTCCGGTACAAGGTAAAAGGAGCAGACCGACTGTACGGCATCCTCAATGACTTTGCGGTCGACCCTGAATGTCCGAAAGCCTTGCCAGGCAGCAATGACAGCGTTTGCTGTGTCTTCCGGCACATCGTGCTTAAGCGGAATATTCAACTCCGCCACACTGCTGCGCAAGGCATGATAGTCCAGCCAATGACGCCAGAAGCTGACGCCGAGAAAGATCGCCAGTTGCAGCGCGATTCCCGACACAATCCAGAGCAGTAAAGAGAGTGAAGTCATGAATCCATACTAACCTGAAAAAATTCAGCAAAATCAAACTGAAAAATAACGATGCCATCCACAAACCGATACCAATCTTCTGCTGCAAGTAAGCGACATTGCTGATGTAGTAATCGGCGCGAAACTCCTCGTTCATTTCCTCCGCTGGAAGACTATCTCTTTGGAATGTGTGCGCATTCCTTATTTGATGGTGACGTCCCTGAGGGATGAGCAATCACCCAAGAGTAGAACGAATGCATAGCGCCCTCTGGCGATTGCGTGTCAGCTTGCACAGGCTGGGCAAGAATCAGAACCAAAAGGGAAGTGGCGATTAATCGCGCAAACAAGCCGTTAGGGAGAGGGCCGGCAACTCCTTTGAATGGAACAACCATTCCGCGTCGTTGCGCCTTGCCCTGCCCCCCCCAAACGGGGTAAGCAGGCATTTCGCCGTCAGGCGAAAGCTCGCAAAAACCACACACCCCACCCCGTCCAACTGAGGTTTAACGACCAGCCAAACCATAATTATCTCTTTGCCAGACCCATAATAAATTTTGCTAACTCATTGAATTCATCATACATATTGTCAGGGTCCATTTTGATGCTATCTAGCAAGGTTATATATCTATATTCCAACGCAGGCATAAGCCTCATGCCCCAATTTCCCTGGCCACCATGGGATATCTTGAACAACAACCATTCCTCTGCTGTCCTGCTTTTAAGCACGTCAGAAGCTTTTAAGCCATCATGAGGGCTGGCGATGCTGTTATTGTAGAATTTGGAAATATCCATCCAGGACGGGCCGATATTCTTCTTATCCATGGAGTGGCAACTTTTGCAACCGTGAAGGTTTGACAATTTAACAAACTCTTCTTTCGGCGTGCGGCCCTTGGATAGCCCCATAATGCCTGTCACCAGTCTATCTATGTCACCTTGCCCAATTTTGGCTGGATCAGAAGGCGGCATCATCACCATTCCCCACGTACCAGCGCCACCGCCAGCTATCCTCATCTTCAGAAATTCCTCGGCCGTTTTTTTTCGGAGAATTTCGGAAATGGGTATGCCTGTGCTGGTCTTGGTATTGTCATTATAGGCTTTGGAAATTTCCATCCAGGAAGGGCCTATCATCTTTTTGTCAATGGTGTGGCAAGCGACGCATCCGTATCTCATTGCAAAGGGAGGCATGTCGGTTGCCAATGCACTACCGGTGGTCAATAGCGCCACTATTGCAATGATGTTTATAACGACGGATTTCATAATATTCCCCCATTGGATAGCTGAAGTGGGAGTATTGCACGCAAATCTTAAGATATTCTTAAGAAAATTTCGTTGAGCGGCTATTCGAGATGCCAAGGGTGCGCGTGGGATGGCAGACTATCATGTTCGAGGCAGGCAGGCGTGGCATCACCATATGGCGCTGACCATGGTGGCGCTGATGTTTCTGGTAGAGCGGATGGCGTGTCGCGAGTCGGCAGACCTGTTGTCCAGCAACGATCTGGTGGAAATCATGCACCACAAATTGCCGTGCAAGATCGAAACTGATGCCGATCTCGTCGCATCCATCGAGGCGCGACATCGACGACGACGGGGTAAGAATTTTGCCTATGGAAAACAGTATGTTATCCTATCGATGTCAAAGCATAATGGAATCTGACAAAGTAGAATTAGGAGCTTGTCGGACTTAATGTTGAATCGGCTTCACCCTCCTGGGCGGTCCATATTTTGCCGCTTTTTTGATCAATAGAATGGCTATTGACCTGCAAAACCAGCAAAAGCCATCCTCACCTAGCCGAATTTAGCGAGCATCCGCTGCGCGGTTTGCCTGCTGGACCCTCTTCACCTCGATCCCCATTAGTCCGACATGCTCTCGCCCATCCGGATTTTCCTTGCCCTGATACCGTCAGCCCGAAAAATTTGGTTGACGGTATCGCGTTTGGCGCTTGTTGACCTTTCCTCAATACCGTCACGGATACCGTCAACAGAAGAACGCTGGACCAAATTACCCTTCAAAATCAGTCTGCCATTTTTCTGTTGATGATTGATTTTTCGACGGTTATCAATAGTCTTCAATAGACGTTAATAGTCCCTGTCACTCCCACTCAATGGTGGCTGGCGGCTTGCCGGAAATATCGTAAACCACGCGATTGATACCGCGTACTTCATTGATAATGCGGTTGGAGACACGGCCCAGCAATTCATAAGGCAGGTGTGCCCAGTGAGCCGTCATAAAGTCTTGCGTCTGTACCGCACGCAGTGAGACCACCCACTCGTAGGTACGGCCATCACCCATTACGCCGACACTCTTCACCGGCAGGAAAACCACGAAAGCCTGAGAAGTCTTGGCGTACCAGGACTTACCGGCCTCATCGACCGTGGCGTTCAACTCTTCCATGAAAATGGCATCGGCACGGCGGAGTAAATCCGCATATTCCTTTTTGACTTCGCCCAAAATACGCACACCCAGACCAGGGCCCGGGAATGGATGACGGTAAACCATCGCAGGCGGCAATCCTAATTGGACGCCCAGTTCACGCACCTCGTCTTTAAACAACTCGCGTAACGGCTCGAGCAGTTTCAGATGCATGGTGTCAGGCAAGCCGCCCACATTGTGATGCGACTTGATGGTGTGTGCCTTTTTGTTCTTGCCGCCCGCTGACTCGATCACGTCAGGATAGATGGTGCCCTGCGCCAGCCATTTGGCTTGCGACAACTTGGCCGACTCGCGCTGGAACACCTCGACAAACTCGCGACCGATAATTTTGCGCTTTTGCTCGGGGTCCGTCACGCCGGCCAAATGATGCAAAAATTCTGCACTAGCATCGACGTGGATGACTTTGACGCCCAGATTCTGCGCAAAAGTCTCCATCACTTGCTCAGCTTCATTCAGGCGCAACAATCCGTTATCGACAAACACACACGTCAGCTGTGTGCCGATCGCGCGATGCAGCAAGGCTGCCGCGACGGATGAATCGACCCCGCCGGACAAGCCCAGAATCACTTCATCGCCACCTACCTGCGCGCGGATCTTTTCGACCGCCTCGCTGATGTAATCCGGCATATTCCAGTCGTGACCGCAGCCGCAAATGTCGTGCACGAAACGCGCAAGCATCGCGGTGCCCTGATGGGTATGCGTGACTTCCGGATGGAATTGCAAGGCATAAAAACGACGCGCTTCATCTGCCATACCGGCGATGGGCGTAGTTGGATTGCTGGCAATCACCGAGAATCCAGCTGGCAACGCAGTGACCTTGTCGCCGTGACTCATCCACACATCGATCAGACCGTGACCTTGATCACTGACGCGATCCTGAATATCTTTAAGCAGCGAGGAATGCCCCTGCGCGCGGATCTCGGCGTAGCCGAATTCTCTGACCAGCCCGTTCTCCACCGCCCCACCCAGTTGCGCCGCCATGGTTTGCATACCGTAGCAAATACCCAGCACCGGCACACCTAACTCAAATACAACCTGGGGGGCACGCGGCGTATCGCCCTCCGTCACCGAATTCGGCCCGCCTGACAAAATAATGCCCGACGGATTCATCGCGCGAATGTCCGCTTCCGACATATCCCACGGATGCAGTTCGCAATAAACATTGGTTTCACGTACACGACGTGCGATGAGTTGTGTGTATTGAGAACCGAAATCGAGGATGAGGATTTTTTTATGGGACATAGCGATAGGATAGAGGAACGAGGATTGAGGATCCATTAAAAACCCAGGAATAAGGAGTGGGCTGATTTAACTCATTCCCAACTCCTCAATCCTGCAATTTAATCTATATGGTAGTTCGGTGCTTCTTTGGTGATCTGTACATCGTGCACATGCGATTCGCGGATGCCGGAAGAGCTGATTTCGACAAATTCGGCCTTGGCATGCATGATATCGATATCGGCACAGCCAAGATAACCCATGCTGGCGCGCAGCCCGCCCATCAGCTGATGGATCACCGCCAGTACGCTGCCCTTGTAAGGCACGCGACCTTCGACGCCTTCAGGCACCAACTTATCCTGATTGGCTTCGCCTTCCTGGAAATAACGATCGCTCGAGCCTTGTTGCATTGCGCCTAAACTTCCCATGCCGCGATACGACTTGTAGGAACGGCCCTGGAACAATTCGATTTCGCCCGGCGCTTCTTCAGTACCGGCAAACAAACCGCCCAGCATCACGGTGTTCGCACCCGCTGCAATGGCTTTAGCGATATCACCGGAGAAACGAATTCCGCCGTCGGCGATCATCGGCACGCCTGTGCCGCGCAACGCATCGGCGACATTCTGAATCGCAGCGATCTGCGGCACACCCACACCGGCAACGATACGCGTCGTGCAGATAGACCCGGGGCCGATACCGACTTTTACTGCATCTGCGCCGTGATCCAACAACGCCATGGCAGCAGAACCCGTTGCGATATTGCCGCCGATAACTTCAACATGAGGAAAATGAGTCTTGACCCACTTGACGCGATCAAGCACGCCTTGCGAATGGCCGTGCGCGGTATCGACCACAATCACGTCCACACCCGCTTCAGCCAGCAACGTCACGCGTTCTTCAGTTCCTTCACCCACGCCGACCGCAGCACCGGCACGCAGACGCCCTTGGCTGTCTTTGCTGGCCAACGGATGCTCACTGGATTTTAAAATATCCTTAACCGTCATCAGACCGCACAATTCGAATGCATCGTTGACGACCAGCACGCGTTCAATGCGGTGTTTGTGCATTAAATTACGCGCATCTTCAAGACTGGTGTTTTCCTTAACCGTAATCAGACGCTCACGCGGGGTCATGATGTTCTGTATCGGCTGATCCAGATTATTTTCAAAACGCAGATCGCGGTTCGTGACGATACCGACAACCTGCTTGCCCTGCACAACGGGAAGACCGGAAATTTTGTACTGCCGCGTCAGACTCAGCACATGACGCACTGACATGTCGGGCGTAATGGTGATCGGATCCTTGACCACGCCGCTCTCGAAGCGTTTGACCTTAGCGACTTTTGCCGCCTGCTCGCGCGAGCTCATGTTTTTGTGAATGATACCGATGCCGCCCTCCTGCGCCAGCGCTATCGCCAGACGTGCACCGGTCACCGTATCCATCGCGGCGGACAGCAGCGGGATATTCAGACTGATATTGCGCGTCAGTTGCGTGCGCAGACTGACATCGCGCGGCATGACGTTGGAGTAAGCAGGAACGAGCAAAACGTCGTCAAAGGTTAGGGCTTTTTGAATGATGCGCATGGGAAACTGACCTCGGCAAAACGCGCATTATACGCATCTGGTGCCAACGGGTAAATCAACCCGTGGCACACGAACAAAATTAAATGGAAGTAAAACTAAAATTACAGCGCAGATTCGTTGATTTCACCGGTACGAATGCGGATTACCTGCTCGACCGTGGATACGAAAATTTTTCCGTCACCGATCTTGCCGGTATGAGCCGCCTTGATAATCGCTTCCACCGCAGTATCGAGCATTTCACTGGAAACCACGATTTCAACCTTTATTTTAGGAAGGAAATCGACCACGTATTCCGCACCGCGATAAAGCTCGGTATGACCCTTTTGTCGGCCAAATCCTTTAACCTCGGTCACGGTTAATCCGCTGATATTCAATTCCGACAAGGCCTCACGGACTTCGTCCAGTTTAAATGGCTTAATGACAGCTTCAATTTTTTTCATGGCGAACTTCCCTGATAGTTTGGATGTGTCTGACAACCCGGCATACCGGGCAACCGTAAATCTTGACTTTGCGCATTGTATCAAGAGTGTCGTCACAAAGCGCACATCAGATAAGAAACTATTCCAACGACAAATAACAAACCCTAAGCACTTCGAGTTCGACAATGCCGGCTGGCGTCATCAGCCTTGCGACATCGCCTTCATGTAATTTAAGCAGCGTGCGCGCCAGCGGCGAGACCCAACTGATGTGACCGCGCGTCAAATCAGCCTCATCTACACCGACAATCGCATAGGTCGCCTCACTGCCGTCTTCATGGCCGACAGTAACGGTTGCACCAAAAAAAACCTGTTCGCACGCACCGCGTTTCGCAGGATCAACCACTTCAGCCTGTTCCAGTCGCTTATGCAAAAAACGCACGCGCCTATCTATTTCACGCAAGCGCCGCTTACCATAAATATAGTCGCCATTTTCTGAACGATCGCCATTAGAGGCCGCCCAGGTAATCGTATTGACCAGCACAGGTCGTTCGACTTTCCAGAGCTGCTCTAACTCAGTCTGCAGTTTTTGATGACCGCCAGGCGTGATGTAATTCTTGACGCCGTGCGGCAAAGGCGCAAGTGCCGGCAACTCTTCGTCTTCGTCCTCGTCGCGCATTTGACTTAAATGTGAATTTTGAATTTTACAATCCCAAAGGCTGACGAATGCTTCATTCTATACTGTTTTGGGTAGCCAAATATGCATGACGGATCCCTTGCCGAGTTCGCTTTTCACCTCAATACGGCCGTTATGCTTTTGAATAATGCCGTAAGAGAGTGAAAGACCAAGCCCTGTACCTTCGCCGACAGGTTTAGTCGTATAAAAGGGTTCGAAAATTCGCCTCATCTGCTCAGATGTCATTCCCTGACCTGTATCGGCGATTTCGACCCACACGCCATCGGGCTCAGCGCCGGTACGAATCGTGATCACGCCGGAATTTTGTATCGCCTGCCCGGCATTGACCAACAGATTCAAGAATACCTGATTGATCTGTGATGCCATGCAATACACTTGCGGAAGCGTCCCGTACTCCTTGACGATTCGGCATTTATATTTAAGCTCATTCCAGACAATGTTAAGCGTTGAATCCAGCCCCTTGTGCAAATCAGCCCATTGCCAGCCTTCTTCGCCAACATGAGAAAAATCCTTTAAATCCTGCACGATTTTGCGCATTCTGGCCAATCCGTCTTTCGATTGCGACATCAACTGAAAGATATCCTGTTTGATATAGTCGTAATCAACCGTGCGTTTGAGCTGACGCACCTGCTCGAGCGCCTTTGAATCAGTGTCAGACTCCAACTCTAGCGCCTCATAAGCTGAATTGATGGAAAAAATATCGTTCAAATAGACTTCAAGCGCCCCCATATTCGAGTAAACAAAACCAATCGGATTGTTCAGTTCATGTGCAACCCCTGCGGAGAGCTGCCCCAATGACGCCATTTTTTCCGATTGCAGCAAATGACTCTGCGCCTCTTCCAGTTTTTTGTTCAATGCGCGTTGGTGCTCAAGGTTGGAAGTCAGCTCGGCCTCCAGACGTTGACGACGGATAATCCGCCACATATCGTTGCCGAACAGACGGGCGATTTCCACGTCTTCGCTATCGTAGTCAGTTTCTTTGTTACCGACTCCCAGAATGACCCGCACTTTCTCACCTTCTACCACCGGAACACTGATCAGCCTGAACAGTGCGGAATGCCCTTCCGGCAATCCGTGCTTATCAGAATAATTAGCGTAGTCATTGAAGATGACCGCCTGACGCTGGCGCAGCGAATCAGCCCAGATGCCAGCCTGAGCCGCCGGATAATGTGTGTCATATTCTGCCGTGCAATACTGTTCGCGTGTTGCTTTTGACCATGCCACTAATTCGATGCTTTCCTGATCGTCATTGACGAAATGAATAAAGGCAATTTTGCTACTCGTTAGCGTCTCAACCCACTCCAAACCGAACTGCATAAACTCCTTTTCAGGCATTTCGCTCGCCGCCTCGTTGAGTTTCAACAATCCTTCAAAACGCTTCGCATCGCGCGCCAGGCGACTCTGCATTTTTTCGCGCTGCGTGATGTCGCGCACGATGCATTGCTGATAGGTTCGCCCCTCGTGCTCGAACAATCTGCGGCTCACTTCGACAGGAAAAGTCGACCCGTCACGCCGCATATGGCGCGTTTCAAACAACACCCCCGCGGCCTTGCAACCCGGTACTGGCGCGGCAGGATCTTGCAGATCGCGGATATTACGGCTCAGTAACTCTTCCAGTGACCACCCGTAACTTTGCACCGATGCATCGTTGGCCTCCAGAATACAGCCTTCGTCATCCATCAAAAATATGATGTCATTGGCAAAGCGCAACAAAAAATTAAACTGATTCTCCAGTTTTACCAAGGCATCAAAGGATTCGTCCATCTGGTTAATCCACCTGATGTTTAAAGGGCAACCAGACGCGCATCGCTGTCCCCTTCCCCGGCGCACTCTGCACTTCGATCCGTCCGCCGTGCTTTTGCACAATACCGTAGGAGACCGACAGTCCCAGCCCCGTTCCCTGCCCCACCGGTTTGGTTGTAAAAAACGGATCGAATATCTGATGCAAGTTCTCAGAGGGAATCCCTTTGCCGGTATCGACCACTTCAAACCACGCATCGGTACCACTGGCACCGGTACGAATCGTGATCGTGCCACGATGCTCAATGGATTGTGCCGCATTTACCAGCAGATTCATAAAGACCTGATTGATCTGTGATGGCATGCATTCAACCTCCGGCAGTCCGGCATATTCCTTGACCACCTCCGCTTTATATTTAATCTCATTCCAGGCAACATTGAGCGTGCTGTCCATACACTGCTCGAGATTAACACTCTGCCAGACGGTTTCGTCCATATGCGAGAAATTGCGCAAGTCCTGAATAATGCGTTTCACCCGCGCCAGACCGTCTTGTGACTCATGCAGTAATTTGGGAATATCCTCCAGCAGATAGGGCAGATCGACGCCCTGCTTGGCGCCCTGCACTTTGACGAGTGCCGCGGGCGTCAGCGCTGGCTCTGCTAACTCATAGACTTGCAACACGCGTGCGATATCGCCCACATACTGATCCAGCGTGTTTAAATTGGAATTGACAAAACCGATAGGGTTATTGATCTCGTGCGCAACGCCCGCCGCAAGCTGACCTACCGATGCCATTTTTTCAGCTTGCAGCAATTGATTCTGTGCACTTTCAAGTTTTTGATTCAGGCGTTTCAATTCCAGATTATTGTGCAGCAATTGCGTGTTTGCACTCTCCAGTGCAGCGGTTCGCTGCTGAACACGTAACTCCAACTGCTCGTTCAAATCACGCAAGGCTTCGCGTTCTTTTTCCAGCGCCTGATTGGTTTGCATGACCTCGACGGTCTTCTCGCCGATTTTACTGTAAAGCGTATTTAGCGCTTCGAGCATGACGTCGCCCGAACGGGATACCGTGGCCGCCGCCTGACTCGCGGCAGACTCAGGCGTAGCGCCGTTCTGCAACGCCTGAATTTCACGTGCTAGACGCAAGTCCACGACCATGATGTGTTGCAACAACCAGCGCGTCAAATATTCAAGCAACTGGGCCAGCAAACTCATCGAATTTTGCGGGGAAGTTTCAATGATACCTACGGCCAGCGTAACTTGTTTACGAAACGCGTTATGCGCTTTGAGATGATTTTCCTGATGAGCGGCACTGACCGCGTACTGCTGCATCAATTGTTCTTCCGTGGCGAAGTGATGCTGGGCGTATCCCACTAACTCGTTCAGCACAGGCTTGATCTGAGCGCTATCAGCCGCTACCGAACACAGACTACCAATTTCATTGATTAATTTAACCAGATGCCGATGCTGATCATCGACCTCATCAATGCCGGTCACGAGTTTATCGCTCCAGACAAATGCCTCAACCTTTGGAAAATCCTGCATACCGGCGTCCTTCATTCTTGCGACTTAACCCAGTAGGTCAGTGCATATTTTTCCGCATGCTCAAACCTGATCATCTGTTCAATCAGCATATCGTCCAGCACATGATCCTGACTCAGCAGCAGCAGTCCCTCTCGCGTAACGATATCTTTGGCCAGCACCATGCCCTTTTTCAGCTGGGCTGAGTGTATCTTTACCACGACTTCCTGTGTCGCAAGCGTTCCGCTAAACAGGTCTTTGAACGCCTGCACAACGGTCGGATCATATCGCTTGCCGCCCGATTCGATGATAAATTTAAACGCTTTGGTCTGCGTAATCCGCGCACTGAGTATATTGCCGTGCTGCAACCCATCGTAATCATTGGCAACCTGTAAAATACGCGCTCCCAGTGGAATCGCAAAGCCGGCAAGCCCGTCGGGAAAACCCAATCCATCGAATCGCTCGTGATGCGCGCGAATAATAAGCGCTGCGCCCTTGAGCTTATCCAGCGGCATCAGCGCCGTCTGTGCAATAACCGGGTGACGCATCACTTCCTGCTGTTCCGCATGGCTCAGCGAAGGGAACGGCTTATCCAGCAAGGCATCAGGCAAACCGATTTTTCCGATGTCATGCAACAGGCCTGCCAGCACAACATCCTGCACCTCCTCAGGCGCGAGTCCCATCTGCGTTGCAAGTTTGCGAGCCAGATCGGCAACACGTCGGGAATGTCCTCCTATGCTGCCTGCACGCAACTCCATTAGATTGGAGAATATCGCCACGGAAGTGAGGAAATTTCGTCGGAGTTGCTCATTGGAGCCCTCAAGTGCCTGCAGTGCGCGCTGCAGCGATAAAGTGCGTTCTTGCACTTTGACCTCAAGACTGGCATTAAGCGTCTTCAAGGCTTCATTTTGCTGGAAGGTCAACAATTCCAGCCGCTGCTTTTCCTGCAACAGCAATTTTCGCTCCATCGCGTGTTTCAACAGCAACAGCACGTCGTTGTCATCCCAGGGCTTGGCAATATAACGATAAATTTCGCCCTTATTGATCGCCGCCATAGTCGATTCAACATCGGCATAGCCCGTCAGCAGCACACGCACCGTGTCAGGATAGTGCTGCCGTACCTGCTCAAGAAATTGCGCGCCATCCATTTGCGGCATACGCATATCTGAAATAACCAGATCGACAGTGTGCTGAGTCAACAACGAAAGGCCTTCTGCGCCACTCTCCGCCGTCAGCACTTGATAGCCGTTGCGTCGCAATAGACGTTGCAATGCACTCAAAATATTGGGTTCATCATCCACACAGAGGATCAACGCAGGGACTGCTGCGGACGAGATGGCAGAAGAATTCATCGAAGAAAAAATACGAATGGAAGGCGTAGTGGTATTCTGCGACCGAATTGATGTCCAATCAACAAGAAATTGATACCATAACCGGCAATGACGGTGAAGCGACAAACTGACATCTGAACTCCGGAGGCTACTTGAAATGACCATCGCCAATATCATGACGCGCAACGTGGCCCAAATTGATCTTAGGCAACCGATGTCCGTCGCCACCGAAATGATGCAACGCATGCAGATAAGCTGCCTGCTGGTGATCGAAAACAACCTGCCTGTCGGCATACTCACCGAACGTGATGTCGTCCGTGGCACAGCCAGCGGATTCACAACCGCACAACCGGTCGCCGAACTGATGAGCACCCCGCTGCGCTCGATTGAACAAACCGCCAGCAAATCAGAAGCCTACCACACGCTGATCAAACACGGCATCCGGCATTTACGGGTCATTGACGAACACGGCAACACCACAGGCATCGTCAGCGAAACCGATTTTCGCAATCAGGCCAGTATCGAACATTTTCTGCAATTGCGCGATGTCGG
Source organism: Gallionella capsiferriformans ES-2 (assembly GCF_000145255.1). Lineage (NCBI taxonomy): Bacteria > Pseudomonadati > Pseudomonadota > Betaproteobacteria > Nitrosomonadales > Gallionellaceae > Gallionella > Gallionella capsiferriformans. The sequence goes on along the minus strand of NC_014394.1, from coordinate 885,300 downwards.
CAGCGCGATGAGTGCAGACATACTCATGTTAAGCGAACAGGCCAGCGTAGCCGATGCGGCAAATGCGATGACGAAAAGCAGGACGGACTATGTGCTGGTCGGTGAAAATCGCTGTACTACAGGCATCCTCACCGAGCGCGATATCGTACGCCTGTTTGGGCAAGACGATCCCCGACGCGTTTTGCGCGAGGTGATGTCCAAGCCGGTCGCGAAGGTGGCACGGCAAACTCAGCTCAAAGATGCTGCAAAAAAAATGCAGGATGAGGGCATCAGACGGTTAGTCGTCGAAGATGACGCAGGGCAAGTGATCGGCGTACTGACCGAACACGATGTCGTCAAACCGCTTGAAGAAGACTATGTCGATATTCTGCAGGCGATCATCGACAGCCAGTCAATCAAGCTGAATCAATTGCAAGCCGACATGCTCAATCGTCAGCTGGCCGAATCCATCATGGCATGGAAACGTCCCTTTCTGGATCTGCTCGACAACTTACCACTGAAGGTATTTATCAAGGACACCCGCTCCAACTACATCGCCTGCAACAAATCCTATGCCGATGATTTAGGGATCCAGCAGTCGGAGATAGCGGGCAAGTCGGATTTGGATTTCTACCCTGCCAGCCTTGCACAGCATTACCGCGAAGACGATGCCCGCGTCATTGAGTCGGACCAGACCATCACGATGGTCGGCCCCTATCTTGCGGGCAGTCGTCAGACGTGGGTACAAATCAGCAAATCCCCGTGGCACGATGGGAGAGGAGACATCGGCGGCGTGATCGGGATATTTCAGGATGTCACGCACGAGTATCAGATGAATAAGGCATTGCAGCGCAAAGCTCAGCTCTACGAGGTGTCAAGCCAAGTCAATTCGGCCATCATCCACCTGCAGGACACCCAATCACTGTTAGATAAAGTTTGCGACATCATTCTGAGCTTTAGCGGTTTTCGTCTGGCATGGATAGGCCGTGAAAATAGCGAACAACAGGTTGTGCCCGTCGCGATTGCAGGTCAGGCACGCGATTACGTGAGCGATCTCTCGCTCAGCACCCAAACCGGCTTACCCGGCGCGCAAGGACCTGCGGCCACTGCTATCAATGAGAATCGTATCGTGGTCGTCGATGATTTTCTAAACGATCCTATGTCTCTCGCATGGCATGAAGCTGCGGCTCAATACGCCCTGCACGGCAATATTTCTTTACCGATCAATGCGCCCGATTTTCGCGGTGCTCTGATGGTCTATGCAGATACCGTCAATTTTTTCGATCACGAAGTCATCCTATTGCTGAAGGAATTGAGTGAAGATATTTCTTTTGCACTCAAGCAAATCCACATCAACACCATAAAACGACAGCAGGAGACTGAGCTAAAACTGGCAGAACAGGTATTTTCCCGCAGCGCAGATGCAATGATCATCACCAACCCTGACAACAATATCGTCCGCGTCAATCAGGCTTTCTGTGAAATTACCGGTTACACCAGCGAAGAAGTGATCGGCAAAAATCCGCGCATCCTGAAATCTGAAAAGCAGGATCATGATTTTTTTCGTTCGCTGTGGCGCAGCCTTGAGTTACAAGGGAGCTGGCAGGGCGAAATCTGGAATCGTCGCAAAAACGGCGAAATTTATCCCGAATGGAGCAGCATTAATGCCGTCAAGGATGCCTCAGGCCGGGTGGTCAATTATTTCGCGGTATTTAGCGATCTGCTGCAAAAAAAGGCACTGGCTGAACTCGACCACCTCAAGCACTACGATGCGCTGACCGACTTGCCTAATCGCGCCTTGCTGGAAGATCGCATTGAAAGTTCGATCACCCATGCCAGACAATATGAGCGTTTCATCGGTGTCATCTTCCTCAATCTGGATCACTTTCACACCGTGAACGATATGCTCAGCCATGCAGGCGGCGATCAAGTTCTGATTGCCACTGCAAAACGGTTGATGGATGCGGCACCGGCACAAGCCAGCATTTCACGACTGTCGGCTGACACCTTTGTCATCGCACTACCCGACCTCAATACCAGCGAGGAAATTAACCGCACAGCCGAACTCATTGCGCAAAAGATTTATCAACCGCTGACCGTTGCAGACCAATCCGTACAACTGTCTGCACGAATGGGTATTTCGGTATATCCGATCGACGGCAACGATGCCACGACGCTGATGAAACATGCTGATGCCGCCTTAGCGGACGCAAAACAGTGCGGCGTCAGAAATAGCTTTAGATTCTATTCGTCAAGCATGAACGAACATGCGCACAAACTGCTGACCATGGGAGCCGAGTTGCGCAATGCCATCTCACAGAACAGACTGGTGCTGCATTATCAACCGCAGGTCGACATTATTACGGGGCAAATTATCGGTGCAGAAGCGCTGATCCGCATCAATCATCCCGAACGCGGCATCATCTCTCCGGGCGAATTTATTTCAGTCGCCGAAGAAACCGGTCTGATCATTCCGATGGGCACCTGGGTCATCCGTGAAGCCTGCCGGCAGATGCAGCAGTGGCATCTGGACAAGAATATTGAGCTGACCATCGCGATCAATCTCTCCCCCTTGCAACTGCATCAGTCCGATTTACCGGAAATAGTCAGTCTGGCCTTACACGACTCAGGTCTTAATGCCCGCTATCTGGAACTCGAATTTACCGAGAGCGCGATCATGAAAAATGTACGCGAAACGGTTGCCATCATGAATAAGTTCAAAGCAATGGGACTGCACTTATCGATCGATGATTTTGGCACGGGATACTCCAGCCTGTCCTATCTCAAACAATTCCCGGTAGATAAACTAAAAATCGATCAGTCATTTGTCAGCAACATCACACAGGATCCAAACGATGCGGCGATCGTACAGGCGATCATCGCACTGGGCAGAACGCTGGGCATGACCACCATCGCCGAAGGCGTCGAAACAGAGGCGCAATTAGGCTATTTGCGCTCGGTAAACTGCAAAGAGATGCAAGGATATTTGTATAGCGCCCCTCTGCCGGCTGAGGAATTCGCAGCATTGCTGGTGCGCGGAAAAATGATGGCTGATAACAAGTCGGAGAAAATTCTGCTGCTGGTCGATGACGAAGAAAACGTACTGTTATCACTCAAGCGCATCCTGCGGCGCGAGGGCTATCAGATTCTAACAGCAACCAGTGCAGAGGAAGGTCTGGAGATCATGGCTAAACATCAGGTCAACGTCGTACTCTCGGATCAACGCATGCCCGGGATGAGCGGCGTCGAGTTTCTGCGCCGTGTAAAGACGATGCACCCTAATGTGGTGCGGATGATATTGTCTGGTTACACCGAAATCGGCACGTTAACCGATGCGATTAACAAAGGTGAAATTTACCAGTTCATCACCAAGCCATGGGAAAACGAAGCACTCACTGCCATGATCCGTGAAGCCTTTGTCCGCTATGAAATATTAAAACGCCCTGTGGAGTAACGTTAGCACGGGCTTAGCCGATCCAACTTGCGCGGAAATGCGATGAAACGGAGGGGGTACGCACAGATGCTTCCCTCGAAAAATAATCTTCCAAGGGTGACGTAAAATTAACGTTACTTTTGGAAAGGCAAATGATGAAAATACCGAAGCAGGAATACACGACGGAGTTCAGGGAGCTGGCCGTCAAGCGACATAAGGAAGTTGGATCGATCAGCGGGGTCGCCAAGGAGTTAGGACTGGTCGAGCAGACATTGCGTAACTGGGTCAAGGCGGCAGAGGCTGGCAAGCTCAATGGTCCTGGCACAAAGCCGATTACGCCGGAGCAGATGGAATTATCGCGGTTACGCGCCGAAAATATCCGTTTGAAACGAGAGTGTGAAATATTAAAAAGCGATGGCGTACTTCGCGAGAGAAACTCGGTGAAGTCCAGAGAGCATCTTTATCCGGCATGAGAAATTTGCTCACGTTCAAAAACTCTACGCCATATAAGCAGGATCGGTCGCAAAGCGTAATAAGCCAGAAATAAACGATCAGGCAGCCGTACAACCCTTAAATCATTTGGCGACAAAAAATAATGTGCCAGCTCCCCCCATAGAAAACTATAACTCTCAATTAAGCTCATCCGATACACCAGATGTGCCGCAAAGTGAAATGCAGTCGGGCTTGCCAAGGCGCGTTCAGGTTTGTTTAAATTTTGGTACACCATTTTAACTTGCCAATTTAACAGTCGCTGTTTCTCCATCACTTCAGCGACTACATCAGGTGGCACCCAGCCAAACATGAGTTGAGCCAGTTTCAAACCAAGGAGTAAAGCAGAAAAACAATTTGCACGTTTGGCGTCTACGAGTACCTGCAACCAATCCCAGTCTCGACTTTCCAGCACCTGCGGCAAGTCCATTAACCATTTCAAGCGATACCAGCCGTGCCTTGCGCCATGATCGCAAAGATACAGAAGCAGAGAAATCGGCTCAATTATCTTTATGGAGTCACCAGCCACCACAATTGACTCTGCGGATAAAAGCAAGTCAGTGGGATTGAGACGCAAGCCTGCTAAATTTTTCACAATTCGCCAATGCAACTCCAGATGTTCGCCATCTGGATGAATCAGCACATCATGATGAAAAATCCTGCGCAAAAATCTGGAGTGTCGCTCTCCCCTTGCCTCAATATCCTGAAAATCATGTCCGCTGTCCTGTGTACACCCCTGCTTTAACAACAAAGCGCGAACCTTTGTTACTGATCGTTCCGGCACATAGAAATCAATATCATTGGCATGGCGCAAACTTATTTCACCGTAATACTGCTGTGCCAAGGTCACGCCTTTGAGTGGCAGGTACGGAATGTCGTGAGTGCGCATCAGTCGGGTAAGTTGCAGATTGATGCGAAGCGCATTCAAGGATTTGACCGCATTTTGTTGAACTCGTACCGCAAGCTTGTCCAGAATCTCACTGGAAAAAACACCAACAGCATGTTGCTTCAGATTGTGATAAAGCAACGGCTCTATACGATGCCGAATTGCCAGCCAGATCAACGCATCAGCGTGAATGAGAGGAGCCAACTTAGCCTGTAATTTTAAATCTGCATCAGTTGGCTTAACACGACAGCAAGCGCACAAAATCTGAATTTCCGATGACTGCTTTTTTGGGTAGTGGATATGCCAATCCATAGAAGTATCCGAATTCATTGATCGATTTGTGAAATGGCATGCGCCAAGCAGGGCGAGACGAAACAACCCAGCACTGTGAATTGACCAAAGCTCTCCCCTCCGGTGACACGTACTCTTCCTGCGGTCACCCAAGCATGGGCTTTAAGTGTTGATCCTGTCGGATCTCGAGTGACGCCGAAAAACAGGCAGTATGGGACACAATAAATCCCGAGTAATATTCTTGCAACCACTGCCTGAGGAAAACAGTTTGAAACCCACGGCGTATAGCTGGCTGCTGTTTGTACCACGCGGGCGATGGATAAGGCTCTTGCCTCGCGACCTGAATCGACAAGCGCCACCCAAGGTAGAATACCTGTACGCACCCCAAGACGGGGAGCTAAATGCCGAAATGGAATGATGAGAACGAGCGAACGGCTTACCCCCAGCAAAAACCATACAGGGAGAAACCAGGTTTTTACAAACCAGGATAGGTGTGCAAAATTACGCACCTTGCGTAAAAGAGTTGAAAAAATCATCGCTGCCGTGAAAAAAATGCGTAGCCATCCGAGCTTTGCTGCGTCATAAGTGGCCTTATATACTTGATAAGGCATGTATTATTGCACACTCATCTGTTTGTCACGATCCCAATGGCCATATGCAGGCCGTATTATTTTAAGCAACATCAAATGAAATGCGAATAAAACTCACGTGGATGGCGGGCCGCTTATGGCAAGAAATTGCCCGTCGACGCCTGCCTCATGGCCTGCTTAGTTTGCGCTATCTGCTGCCTATCCGTGATGACCGTATCAAGTTGCACCGCACGATGTGGTGGCAAAGCCGCGCGGGTAAGCCCTTGCCGCTTTGGTTGTTGCTCGAAATCTGGTTATGGGTGCGATGGCTAGGATTTGGTGCATGGCGCTCTACCTGGATCGCGGTGCGGCATTATGGGCCGGCAATCCGTCAGAGCGAGGGGATACCCTTGCGTCGTCAGGCAAGTCAGGCGATAGCGATTGCCTTGGGTTGGTGTATTCCAGCATCGTATCTGTACCGCTATGCACTCTATAAACATCCCGGCTCGACGCTTGATTACGTGTTCGATCACGAAACGGCAAGCTATCATCGCTGGCGCAGCCGCGCTCTGGGCTTCGGCAAAGCGTCTCTTGCACTGTTGCAGGACAAATGGCAACAAACGGAAACGCTCGCCCGACTCGGGGTACCCATGGCCCCCATACTGGCGAAAGTGCACAGAAACGATAGCGACAAGCTCTACCCTTGGCTGCGATCAGATACCCGCCTGTTCTGCAAGACGCGCTCGGGAAATCGCGGGATAGGCGCTTTTTCTGTCGGGTGCCGACAAGGTGAGATAGCTGGCCGCACACTGGAAGGGCGTCAGTTAAAGAGCTTAACGGAGGTGGAATCCGCCTGGCGCGAACTGCTCGCACTCGATGACGCACTCATACAACCCTTCCTAGACAATCACCCGGAACTGGCGCGCTTGTCCGATGGAGACGATGCCATTACGCTACGCTTCATCAGTCATCGGCATGAAGGTCGACTAACCTGCCTGAACGCCACCCTGGAATTGCCGGCGGGGTGGGACGAGCAAACGGGATGCCCGCATTATGTCGTTTTGCCGCTGGACGAGGATGGGAAAATCCTGCCATTTCCTCAAGAGAAATTACTGCCGCCGGCACAGGAAACCTACCGCCGCATTCATGCCCGTTTAAGTGGCAACGATGTCGTACCTCAATGGAAAACAGTGGGAGCGGGCAGCTTTCTTGCCCATAGCCAGTTCCCCGATATTTGCGACATCGCCTGGGACTGGGTGATCACCCCTGCTGGACCATTGTTGCTCGAAGGAAACTCGGGGTGGAATACAGAAGTGATGCAATTGCTCAACGGTGGATTGTTGCGGCAATAAGGCCGTATTATTTCGAGTCGCCGCACTTTTCTGAAGATGAAAAAATTTTATTTACTTAAAACATCGCCTTGTGTTATAAAATTCAACGGTAAAAATATCATCCATTTTAGAGGAAATAAACGTGAATTCGATTATAAAAGTAACAGCCGAAAGCCGCACCCCAGAGCTTGACACGCGTAAAGTTTATCAGGCACCCACGCTGCTCGAGTTGCAGATAGGCAAAGGCACTGAAGGCAATAAGGGGCAGATGGGGCCAGAATCTTCTGCTTCCTCGCCGAGCTGATCGCGCGTGCCGGTGACACACCGGAGTTTTGTTGCCGCAATAGCGGCGCTTACCGCAGCAAAGTGACTCTTCAGTCAGCTCATAAAGATCAGTTCCTATGTTTGCTGGAATGATGATTCTTGCCCCCGGGCTGCAAGTGCAGGAAATTGTCGAGCCTCGGGCATGGCATCGCGCGCTGTCGCCTTACCGTTGCGCGGATGCAGAGGCGGCCTGGGAGAGCGGTCCCGCCATGCTGGTGCAGGCGCGGGTGTTCAATACGCCGGAATCCCACGCTGAAACCTTGCCCTGTGTCTGCCCGGAATCGGGCGTCGCCGTGACTTTCTGGGGGCGGCTGGATAATCGCGAGAATCTTGCCGCACGCCTGAATCTTGAACCTTCGCTAGCCGATTCACAGATAGTGCTGGCCGCCTGGCGGCGCTGGGGCGAGGCGCTACCGGAACAGCTGCTGGGGGATTTTTCCCTCGTCGTGCTGGATCCAGTGCATCGGCAGGTGTTCATAGCGCGCGATCCCTTCGGAGCCAAGCCGCTGTATTACCGGTTGAACAATAAGGCATTGATCTTCGCCACCACGCTGGCAGCCTTTCGTGTGCTTAAAACCGGATCGCCCGCTCCCGACAAAGACTGGATGGGGCGCTTCCTGGTTAATCTCAGCCAGCATGACAATCGGCAAACCTGTTTTGACGATGTCGTTAAGCTGCCGCCCGGACATTGTCTGACGGTGGGTTCTGACGGTAAGGAGCAACTGCGGCGCTGGTTCGTTTGGCGCGACGACCCGCCGGCAGCCAAACGACGCGATCCGCGCTGGGTGGATGAGTACCGCGCCGCGCTGGAACAGGCGATACGCTGTCGCATGCGCAGCAGCTACCCGTTAGGCACCGAAAACAGCGGCGGCATCGATTCAGCCGCCATCACAGCCTATCTCGCCCATTTTTTGGGTGAGCCCGGCGACCGATTGCACAGTTTCGGCCTGGCTCTGTGCGAGCAGGAACCTGCTTTTATTTTGGAGACCAGCCAGCAACGCCGTATCGTCCACAACTACATCCTTACAGCCTTGCCGGAACGGGGAGATGACGACATCGAACGCGTTCTGACAGTGCTTGGACATCCCGAAGAATATCGCATGGGTTCCGCCCATTTGCCTTTTTACCGGGAATGTGAGTTGCGGGACGTGCGTACCCTATTTTCCGGTTTTGGCGGGGATGAGGCCGTCACCAACCCAGGCCACCATCTGCGCTATGAACTTCTGAATGCGGGGCAGTATGCTCAACTCTGGAATATTCTGCCCGGCAATCCGCTGATGCGCACGCTCAGACTCGCCAAGGCTATAACGATTAACCACGATCCACAACCGTATAGTTCGCTTTACATCGATGCCTGGAAAAACAAGCGCCCTCATCTGCTGTTACGCGAGGAATTGCTTCAGCGCTTGAATATCGATGATCTCTATCTAGAAACGGCGCGATACGATGCCCCCTATAGGCGCATCAACGATTTTGTGCTGAATAGCCTGGCACCCTACGTCACAAACCGCCTGGAAAACTGCACGCTGATCGCAGCCTCTTTCGGCGTGGAATATAGCTGGCCACTGCTCGATGTGCGCCTGGTACAACAATATTTATCCACCCCCAGTATCGAAAAGTTCGGGCCGCAAGGCATGGGGCGCTACCTCCACCGTTGCGCTATTAACAGGATCGTGTCGTCACGGATAGCATGGAAACCGACCAAGGACATGGGTTCTGACCGTTTGGCCCGGGAACGTAACTCTACCGCAGGCTTACAGAGTGTTATCAAACAGGCGCAACGCCAGGCCGCGCATCTGCATCCCGCGCTGGAAGAGCTGATAGATATTAAAAAACTCTGCGGCCAGATCGAGCGCGTCACACGGGGCGAAGTTGATCAGTGGATTGCCAATACATTTCGGAAAAACGTGGAGGCGCTACGTCTGCTCAACCATTGGCTGCACGGTGGGCCGGTGGATTGATGGTGTGCCTGCTGAGCTTTGCCATTTTTCGAATGATCCAATTCAGACTGGTTCGCCTCGCTCGTCCAGATAGCCGAAACGGCGCATGACTTCCCCATGCTCGGCAACGATTCTGGCCACCTGCTCCGCTGTCAGTTGCTCGCGCCAACCGCCGCTTTTGCCTTGCTGAAAAAAACGCGCAGTATGCTGCGGTCGTTCATAAAAACCCTTTTCCGCTTCCTGGCGGGACAGTTCACTGAACGCACTGAAGCGAATGGCTTTTTCGATCCGCTGTGGGTCTTTGGGCATTTGTAGAAAAGCTGCCGCACGGGAAAAAGTGTTCAGCGGATCTTGCAGCATATCTTCGTAGCGGATGGTCAGGCAGTTTAATCCGGGCGCGTCCGCCCAACTTAGCACATGACCAGACCAGTTAAGCAGGCGCTGCTCAAGCTGGGCAGCCATTTTTTTTCGCGAGCGTGCAAAGCGAGTATCGGGATTGCCCATATTGACGATGGCGTGGTCTATGCTGCAATTCCAGTGATTGGCGGCGGAGGACGCCACATCCAGTGGGTTGCGAAGGATGTAGAGAGCGCCCAACGTTGCCTCCATGCTTACCAGTGGCTCGTTTGCTGTGGTGTAGGTATAGGCGTCGTGAATCTTGTGGTAGCTGATTTTTTTTTCATGCAGGGCTGCCCAGCGATATATTTCCGGGCGAAGGTACTCTATTTCGGCAGAGTCAAGATCGGCGGTATCAAAACCCAGCACTTCATCCAACCAGTTGCGCGAACTGGCAATGGCGGAGGTAAAGTCATCACGATCATTGATATCAACGGGCATGTCCTGATCTTTCTGCAGATTACACAGAAAAATGCGCAGCCAAGTATTGCCCGATTTAGGATAGGAGGCCAGCCAGTAGATGCCGTTGACGGGGTTCATGAATGTCCGGTTGTGTCGGCGAGGATGCGTTCGACAAGGGCGTCGACGGTAAAGCCTTGTTCGGGTCTTGTTAGTCGCGCCAAATGTATGCGCCCGGCCAATTGGCCGCACAACTTCAAGTGATTGGCCTTGAGCGCCATTCCTTCCAGAAAGCGCACGCGGTATGTATTGTCGTGCAGAGCGGCAAATCGAGCCATGCCCTGTATCGGCTCGAACAGGATTTCTGTCTTTTGGTGGCGATCCAGAATGTAAACCCAACGCACCGGCAGGGGCTGCTCTGCAAATTGCTGCAAGGCCGGAAAATTGAATTTTTGCATCTCCGGCCGAATGCGTCGTAATTTTTCAGTATTAACTTTCAGATGATCGGCAGCATCCTGCCATAACTTGATACGTGGGAATCCGGGTACGGCCCTGCATTGGCTATCTACAGGCACGACATCATCGGCCAATATCTGATAACCACGTTGCATAAACGCGGCGGCCAGCGTTGATTTTCCGGCACCGGAATCCCCTACGCATACCATGCAACTGTCGCCGATCCGTATCGCATTGCCGTGCAGCACCAGGAACTTTCGCTGAAATAGGATTGCTCCAAAAACAGAGCCGAGTAAAAACACCCTGATGCTATCCTCATCCACGCCGTGTTCTGGATCGATGCGAATTTCATTTCCGTCACTCGCCAGAAACCGGGCCACCCCAGGCACTTTTAACCACAATGCACTCTCGCTCGTCCACAGGTAAGGGCCAAGCTGTTGCCCCGCCACCAATCCGTCATGCGATACTTCAGCGATGACTATGCGCACATCGACGTCGTCGCACCCGCAAGCAGCATCGGCAGTCATCAACTCTGGCAGAGAAAGTTCGCTTGATATGGTCAGGCTATAGCATTTGTAGTTCATGGATGTAAAACTAGTTAGCAGGAAGTTGCATTTTAATGGGTGGAGCCGTTTTATAATAGACTCATTAGGCAGATGACGATATTAGCAAAGAATATAGGCGGGTAGCGTTCGGTCGAATTTTAATATGGGAGAAAATTTATGATAGTAGAACTTTCGAGCATTATCAGTCAGGGCACTGACCCGATCTGCACCGAAGTAGATGGTGAAACGGTGATGATGAGCATTGAAAAAGGTAACTATTATGGGATGAATGGAGTCGGAAGCCGCATTTGGCAACTAATCGCAGAGCCCATGAGCGTCTCGGTATTGTGCGGAATACTTCTGGATGAGTTCTGCATTGATAAGAAAACCTGTGAAGTCGATGCGCTGATATTTCTAAATAAGCTTGAAGAGCAAAACCTGATTCAGGTTCGATCCTAAAACTCGCAGCATGAATGCGAATGAAATAGCATCCCAGTCGCTATGCATGGCCTGTGGCTTTGCTGTGATGGGACTTTGTTCGGCTTCGTTTGGGCTACGCATGAGGATGATCACGCGTTCCTGGAATCCAAAAGCATCAAATTTAGTCGAGATCATAGCAAATTCTTTCCAAAATCGTGTTTGCAGCTTATATACTGCACGTCCACATAGCTGCAAAAAATTTAATTGCGGACTTATAAACCAATTTTTAGGGAATGAGATTTCTTGCGACGCAGCACAACGGATCATCAGAGAGACATCGGCTCACGCGAGTGAAGTGAGAAAGTCATTGATTGAGGTTGCAGGGGAAAGCGATGCCTGCCTAAAAGACCTCTATTTCCTAGTAAAAAATTCAGGCAAACCTGCGCACCACAGGCTGCTGCTTAACTATGTTGCCTTACAGCTTCGCATCAATAAATATTTCATAGTCAAGCCAATCACTGAGGCTTTGCCGGCTTGAAACGACCACATCACATGACGGGCATGTCCGCCTATCTGCGCACATTTCATAGTTTTGATCCCCCCGGGATATGGCGCGCGGTATTGCTTAATTTCGCTGCTGCGTTCGCCGAAGGAGCGGGGCTGTTGATGCTGCTGCCGATACTTTCACTTGCAGGCGTGCTTGGACAAGATAGCGGGCAGAAGAGTTGGCTACCAATGCTGGATCGGCTTTTTGTCTCGCTCGGGATAAGTTGGAGCATCGAATTTGCGCTGCTAGTCTTTGTCGTGTTGATCTATATTCAGTCGCAATTGACGCTACACAGGGACCGTGTATCTCAATCATTGCAATTACGGTTCGGCGACCATTTGCGAAAAACACTATATGCCGCGATTGTCCGCGCTAACTGGAGCTTCCTAACCGGAAAATACAGCGCAGAATTGCTGAACACACTCACCACCGAAGTTCAACGCATCACTACGGGCACTTATTTTTTGCTGCGTTTCTTTACTATCTCGATTCTTTCGATTGCCTATTTTTCCGTAGCATTATGGCTTTCAACATGGCTGACATTGTTAGCCCTTGCGATAGGCTTGGTTCTCTGGATGTTACTGCGAGGAGCGGATGATGCAGCGAAACAAGGAGGAATGATGCTGAGTCAGGCAAACCGAAAAATGTTCGCTCAGATACAGGAATTTTTGTCTGCAATGAAACTTGTGAAGATACATGGCGAAGAACTTAGCAGCTTGTACAGGTTCAATCGCGAGGTGGATCAGGTCAGTAATCACTCAATGGAATTTCAATGGATCAGGACGAGGGTGCAGGCGGTATACCGTGTAGGCGGAGCTATCGCACTTGCCGTTGTCAGCTATATAGCACTGGTCTGGTTTAAATTGCCCGCGACGCATTTTCTGCTGTTGGTCGCGATCTTTGCGCGTATGTTGCCCCAACTTGCCGAGTTTCAAAGCGGAAGGCAACAATTGCTACACATGTTGCCTGCTTTTTCTTCTTGGCGCAGGCTGATGGAAGCTTGCGAGGCGAATCAGAATCCTGAGGGGGCTGCATGCGGCAATGTTAAGTTGATGCAGGGTATTACATTTGAACGGCTAGGCTTCAGTTATCCGGAATCCCACCACAGGATCATCATTAGAAATTTGGCGATACCTGCCAGAAAAACCACTGCGATTATCGGTGTTTCTGGCTCCGGGAAAACGACCCTGCTTGATCTTTTGAGCGGTTTGCTCACACCCGATACAGGTACTATCCTGATTGACGGCGCCCCCTTACATTTGCTGCCGGGTTGGCAAAAAAGTATCGCATATATTCCACAGGAAACACAGATACAAAACGGCACCATTCGTGACAACCTGAACTGGAAAAACCTCGAACCGACCGACGCCGAGATTAAGCAAGCCATTTTGCAATCTGCACTAACCGAGTTTGTGCAGGGGTTGCCAAAAGGTCTTGAAACCGAAGTCGGCGAAAGGGGAGTAAAGCTCTCTGGTGGGGAAAAGCAGCGCCTAGCACTCGCCCGCGCATTGCTCAGGAAACCACAGCTTTTAATACTGGATGAAGCTACCAATGCACTCGATCCAGAAAATCATAGGCTTGTGATTGATTCGATCCGCGCCTTACATGGCAACTTGACAGTACTTATTGTCACCCACAAAACTGATGAGCTATCCGGTCTGATTGATGGCATGGTGCAGGTGGAACAGGGTGCTGTAGGTAAATGGATTCCCTTCGCACATAAAAAATCGACAACCGCTGACAAAAAGAATTGGAGCCCGTTGGCACTGAAGTGTTTTTAAGCTCGATTCTGGATAACTCTTTTTTGGTTGACTCATTGCAGATCGAATAGCAACTTCTATCACCTTGTTGCTGGTCTCGACCGTCAGCTTTCTTGCGATCCATTCTACACCTCGACAGGCCGCAATTGGCTCGCTCCAGTCAATGAGGTCGCATTATTGCACGGGAAATAACGGACATTGGCGTTAGCGGCTCAAATTATTTGCCAGTCCGTAGGTTTTTTGATCGTCGCGTGGCTAATTTGCCGAACAGATACCGCTTGAACTGGTGATAGTTAGGCGGTTTTTGTTGCCCACTTCAAATGAGATGCTTACTTTTCGCTTACTTTTATTTTTTTGCAGACTTTGACTTGAAGAGGAACAACGCTGTAGGTCATTGATTATTTGGTGCCAGAACCGGAATCGAACCGGTACGAAAGTTTCCTTTCGACGGATTTTAAGTCCGTCAACTATCCCTGTATTTACAAGCTTTATATACTTTAATATTAGTTTATGTCACACTATTGTCACAGTGACATGTAAATCAGGGGTAAATTATGGCGACAATACGGGTTCGTGGTGACGGTCAATTTCAAGCGCAAATTCGCTTAAAAGGACATCCGGCGACAAGCAAGACTTTTCCAAATCGTCGCATGGCTGAACAATGGGTGACGATCACAGAATCGGAAATAATGAGGGGCGAATTCATACAGCGCAAAGCCGTTGAAGTGATAACGCTTGAAAAATTCCTGACGAAATACTCTGAAGAACGCAGCGCTGGGAAAAAGGGTGAAAAGCAGGAGCTTGTCAGAATCAATAAATTGAAGCTGCACCCTCTGGCGAAAAAGGCCGTCTCGCAGATCACGGTTGATGATATTGAAGACTATGTATATCAGAGAAGGCAAGACAAGAGCCGGCGCAACCCAGAAAACAATGTAAGCGAAGCAACGATCAGGCTTGAAGTCATGCTCTTGTCTGCTGTCTTTGAAGCCGCAAAATCTAAGCGATGGAACTACTGCCGCACAAACCCAGTGCGCGACATCGATCAAGATGCGCGGCCCGGCAAATCGTCAGAGCGAGTACGCAGACTTGTCGGAGAAGAAGAGTCAAGATTGCTTGCTGCACTTGATAAGCGATGCAGAAATGCAGATATTCCTTTAGTCGTCCGTTTAGCTATTGCCACGGCAGCGAGGCAGTCGGAAATAATAGGTAAGGACAGCACCAGCACACGCCCTGCATCCCCAGGATTGTGCTGGGAGAATGTTAATCTGGCGCAACGGTCGGCAAAGCTGATCGATACGAAAAACGGGAAAGATCGAATTATTCCGATTGGCGATAGCGCGCTGGCACTTCTGTCAGCCCTCCCCCGCCCAATTACTGGCGGTCGAGTTTTCAAAGTGACTCAGGACGGGTTGATTCGGTCGTTCGCTGCTGCCTGTGTTGATGCAAAGATTGAGGATTTGACTTTTCACGACCTAAGGCACGAAGCGACAAGCAGGATGGTTGAAGCCGGTTTGTCACTGCTGGAGGTTCAAAGCGTGACAGGTCACAGTAACGCGGAGATGGTAAAGAGATACACGCACTTGGACACTCTAAGGCTGGCAAAAAAACTGGGGTGACACACAGCGGCCACCAACAATCACTCAACTAATGAGACAATACCAGCAGTCACCGATTGATGGGATTTAAATTAACCAGCGCTTCATGAATAATACTGTCGAAAATATTGAAGCTTCTGAAGAAAATCAGTTGATGGGTCAGCATCATGATGCGGTTGAACCTCATCACCGATTTGGCATTATCCAATATAAAGCCGACACATGGGATTTGTCGCATCTTGAAGCGTTTGCCATTCGAATTGACCCGAACCTAGGATTTGAAATTCATGTCATTATTTTGTTTTCTTGCCATTGCTTTTCGCACTCAATAAAACATGACGATCGAGTAGAAAGCCAAATTCCCGCTGAAGAAATTTTCGATAATGGCCGCGAACGCCGCGTTCTAAATGAACAAAGATATCGCCTATCCATACAATATTTACCAAAAATTATTCACGAATTACAGCAGCGAAAAATTCAAATTGCCGGCTCTGACGTCCAGAATTTCGTTACTTTTGAAATTCCAGACTCAGATTCAAGCCAGACTGCGGCACGGTATGCCATTTTCTTTGAGGTAGAAAAATCCAAGTCTCGGAAAAAACACGTTCTTCTACGAGTTCAATCAGCTTATATTCTTGAAAAAATAACAGACCGGCAACGAAAATCAGGTAAGGTAAGTTTTAACGCACTGTTAAAAGCAGTTTATGAAGGACGAAAAATCAAAGGCTAGAAAGACAACGACCACCTTTCGGTGGTCATCGCGTGCGAGGTTCTCTATCACATTTCTGTGAATTTCCACTCCAGGTGGAACCCGATTTCTCGGGCGGCGCTGCCTTTTGCGCTCGCTCAGGGCAGGTCTTACTGATGCGTATTATAGTATCGCAGCGATAATTGTCAAATTATTTTAGCTTTTATCTATACACTGCCGCCAGCCTCAGCCCTTCTTCTTTATTGATCGAGTACAAATGTGCCATCAGCACATCAGCAGCCAGTGCCGTTTGACGATTGGCGAGCAGCGCATTTTTAATACCGCCTGCGTCTGCTATTGCTTCCTGCCCCAAAAGAATCGATAACGGTATGTCTTTCATTTTAGATCTCCTTGTAATTTAAAAAATCTTTCCTGCGCGGCCAGTTCTTCCGAGGCTCGGGCGAATATGGCTTTAAGTATTCATCTTCGATCACACCAGCAATTTCCAGTGCATCGGCTAGCCTGACAACCGCAGCCCAAACATCCGGCTCTTTTAAGATGCGCTCTGTAAAAGCCATTAAAAACGAGTATTCATTGATATAAGGCAAGGCCTGCGACAACCCTTTTGCCAAGGTTACCCTCGGCAGAATATGTACTCCTCCCGCCGCCCATTGCCCTGCGGATTCTGTATGGATCGATAACAACTTCTAAGCGACCGTCTTTAATGCGATGTTGCTCAGAATGAAACATCACACACTCCATCAAGTCGGCATGGGCTTGTCCGAGACGTCCGTCAACAGTGACACAACCAAACGCCGTTTGAATTGTTTTGATCAGCTGTTTAGGCCTGCGTGTCGCCTGGAACGCGCACAGCCGCACCGGCGTTGCTGTAGTGGTCGGCAGTCGCTTAATACCACTCATCATCGCCTCCTGATGCTTTCGCGTAACTTTGATCCTTTGGCCTCGCTTCCTTCTTCGCCTTGTCCGCCCATCCCAACACGCCGCCTTTAAGCCGATTCAGCCATGACGCCGCGCCTGTGTCCCCGTAATTGCTCTTGACCGTTGCCACGCGCACCCAGCTTTTGCGCATTTCGTCGTCAATGCCGCACTCCTCCATCTCCTTTTTATTTGGCGGAGTCATGTTGACCTGCCACCGGACAGACGTCGTCAATGCTGATGCGCCACGAGCAGACGCCCAGTCTTCTCGATCGCCGTTCGACTTGCCTACATGATGTAAAAGAATGATTGTGCAGCCGGTCTCGCGGCAAATTGTATAAAGGCAAGAAATTAAGACTGCCGCCGCCCCGTTATCGTTTTCATCCCCGCCGCCATTTAAAAATAATAGAGGATCGATAATTGCGAGCCGCTGCCCGGCGCAGTAATGTTTGAGCGTCGCAAGGAAAGGGCCAGGCCGGTATCCCCCGCCTGTCTTCTCGACGATCCGCATGTCGTAGCCCTTGGCAGAATGAACGAAAAGGAACCGGTCTGCCGCTGCCGCCTGCTCTGCTGTCAGCTGTTCTCCGCTTCGCAGCCAATACAGTCGCTCTTGCAGAATTTTTTGGTCGTCTTCACCCATGATGATTGTCGTCGGGCCGATTTTTGGCACATCCCAGAGGCCGCCAGCAACCGGCTTGCCGGTAGCCATGGCAAAGCCGATATGCAGAGCTAAAAACGATTTACCGATGGCTCCCTGGCCGACGATCATGCCGACGGACTGCGCAAGCAATCCGGGCAAAATGAAGTCGAGCTGCGGGCGGACTGCAGCGTCGGTGAGCGTGATGCGAGGTAGCTGGATGATTTCACTCATGACCAGCTCCTTCCGACTTGCCCGTCCGTGGCTTGTAAGTTTTCCCCTTTACATTGATGAGCCCCCGCCGTTTCGACCAATCCAGCAGATCTACGAAGAAAACAGCTATGTCCCAAGTGTCAACAAAGGCCTCATTGCACGTAGTTACAAACTCGCGGGCGAATGTTCTGACCATGTGCGCGATCTCGTCATGTTTTTCCTGGGAATGCTGATGGCGTAGGTTCGATTCCCAATCCTCCAGTTTTTTTCTCGCCTGACACATGCGAGCGCATCGCTCGTTGTGTTCTTTCTCCTTCTCGGTTAGCGGGCCGTTCCTTTTCCACGGCTTGTCCCATCTGTTGAACTCTGCGTGATCCATAGCTTCATCATCGCCCCAGCTATCGCACTGACACAGTCTAATCATGATTAGACTCCAGCAATCTTGGACTGAGCGCGAAGCTCACGCACGGATATGCTTCTGCGAGCCGCCTCAATGCTCTCCATTTTGCTCGGGCGACCTGGCTTGACCTCGACTATTTTTTAAGCGCGGGAACGCTCAAATGAGCTTGTGACTCGCCGGTGTGCAGGTATTCTTGGATATCTGTTTCGAAGCAAATAAGTTTGCCGCCAATTTGGCGTACACGAACAGGGAAAATTTCGCGGCCACGCGCGACGTATGCTGCGGCAGGTGTAAAACCGAGGCGCACAGCAGTGGTTTGAAATGAATTTACATCTTGGTGTGTTGCGAGAGTCGAACTCATGAAGCAAATTTCCTTTCAGAAATTTACTTCCCGCTGTGACCCCTCGCACGAGTCACGCTACACGGCACTTGATCAGCATGGGCAATTGCGCTGTCCTCAAGTCTCTGTACTTCCAGCCGTGCTTTGTCGTTTATCTAACCGCTGCGCGTACTTCGAATACCGCGCCACAGAAGCCTGTTCCTTATTTACCGAGTGGATGCAAGATAATCGTCTCGTTTGTTTATTAGAATAATTCTACAGCCTTGATTGCCTCAAGTCAAATTCAGACAGGACTTTTTTAAATCCGTCAAGACTATATAAATCAACATGTACTAAATTTTGGAAAACCTCAGCTTACCGTTCGTCACAAACGACAGGCGGCAATATCCTGTTAGAAATTGTCTAATGATTGGATTTTGAAGTGGGTTTAATGTGCTGTGGCGGCGCTGCGATGAATTTGTCACACTCTTGTCACAGCGAAGTGTGACAGAAGGTAGAAATACGCTGTAATGTCTTGTAATATTAAAACAGGCAAAAAGCGCTTAAAGCCACGCATTCATTAGAAATTTTGGTGCCCAGAACCGGAATCGAACCGGTACGCCCTTTTCAAGGCGACGGATTTTAAGTCCGTTGTGTCTACCAATTTCACCACCCGGGCGGATGTTTGGAGGTGCGTCCCAGAGTCGAACTGGGCTAACCGGATTTGCAATCCGGGGCATAACCGATTTGCTAACGCACCCTACAGTAAAACCTGAACTGAAATAAATAAGGGAAAGCATGATGCTTTCCCTTGAATTTGGAGCGGGAAAAGAGGCTCGAACTCTCGACCTATACCTTGGCAAGGTATCGCTCTACCAACTGAGCTATTCCCGCAGTGAAGCATCGCAAAACTTGAAAAACCAAACCCCAAAATAACTGGAGCGGGAGAAGAGGCTCGAACTCTCGACCTATACCTTGGCAAGGTATCGCTCTACCAACTGAGCTACTCCCGCATTGCGAGGGCCGAATTATAAGGATTTCTGAAACCGTGTCAACTTTATTCTGCGTATTTTTACAATTTAAATAAGCGTGCAAAATTTTCACTGGTTTGCCGCCCCACCTCCGCCACACCGACACCTCGCAGCAACGCAATTTCTTCAGCCACATGTTTCACGTAGGCTGGTTGATTGAGCTTACCCCTGAACGGCACCGGTGCCAGATACGGCGAATCGGTTTCAATTAAGATGCGCTCGAGCGGCACACGCTGCGCGACCTCCTTGATCTGCAGCGCATTTTTGAACGTCACAATCCCGGAAAATGAGATATAAAAACCCATATCCAGCGCGGCTTGCGCCACCTCCCAGTTTTCAGTAAAGCAATGCATGACACCGCCGATGCTACCGGCGCCCTCTTCTGCCATCAGGCGCAGCGTATCCTCTGCCGCACTGCGAGTATGAATAATCAAGGGTTTGCCGCTAAGCCGCGCTGCGCGAATGTGGTTACGAAAGCGTTCGCGCTGCCACTCAAGATCGCCGGTCAGCCGGTAATAATCCAGCCCCGTCTCGCCTATCGCAATGATTTTAGGGTGCTGTGCCAGCTCAACCAGGCGCGCGACCGTCGGCTCTTCGACATCCTCGTAATCCGGATGCACGCCGACCGAGGCATAGATGTTCTGATATTCGGATGCCAATGCCAGCACCGATGGAAAATCGCGCAGATTGACTGAAACGCACAGCGCCGCCAGCACCTCGTTTTGTTGCATTTTTGCGAGCACGTCGTCAATGTTTTCAGCCAACTCATGAAAATTGATATGGCAATGGGAGTCTATGAATGACATAAGTTCGTTAGGATGATTGACGGGTAAGCTGACAATAGGTGAACAGCAGGGATTCAAAAAATAATTTCGGATTGAGCGTATGTTGCGATTCGCGCTTCGCCGTTTGCAGATAGCTTTGCAGGCGCGCAAGATTAATCGCATCCAGATTGGACACCAGAGCGGAAATGGCCGCCTGTTCCGACGGGTGATAACGCAATGAACCTGCCATCTTTTGCGCAATCAAATCGTAACACCACTGCTGCAACCACTGCACGACCAACACCTGTTCGGTTTTCTGCAAGGCATCCGCCATCGCGAACACATCCATGGCTCCCGGCTGCCGTAACGCGCGCAACAACTTCTCACGCACATCCATGCCGCCCTCATTTGCCGCCAGTTTAGCCTGCAGCGGCGAGAATCCCGCGTAAGCTAACACCTCAGCGGGATTTTTCACTCTCTGAGCTGCCAGCCATGCCGTGGCCGTCGCCGCATCCGGTGCTGCCACGCTAAACGACAGGCAACGGCTCAGCAGTGTCGGTAACAGCACTTCCGGTTTGTGGGTTACCAGAATGAACAGCAGACCCGGTGGCGGCTCTTCCAGATTTTTCAACAGTGCATTGGCAGCGTTCGTGTTCATCGCTTCCGCCGGATGAATAATCACCACGCGCCGCCCGCCCTGGTGCGCGGTCATACCCATAAAATCGGACAGCGCACGGATCTGATCGACTGAAATCTGCCGGCTGGGCTTCTTACCGGCTTCCACTTCCTCAGTTTCAGACTCCGGCTGCACCATGCGAAAATCGGGGTGAGAACCCTGAATAAACCAATGGCACGAAGGACACACGCCGCATGAAAACCCGTTGCCCGACGGATGCTGACACAGCAAAGCACGGGCATAACTGATCGCCAGATCGAGTTTGCCTATCCCCTTCATGCCCTGAAACAGCAACCCTTGCGAGGCGCGTTCGCGCAAAGCCTGCAAACGCGTCCAGTCGTCTTTTTGCCAGGGATAGAGCGTGCTCATAGGCCTAAATTTGCGACGATAGACTGCAACTGCTGCTGCACAAGCGCGATCGATTGCGCCGCATCGATCACCGCATAGCGCGGTGGATTTTCTGCCACGCGCCGGTGATATCCTGCGCGCACCCGCTCGAAAAATTCGCCCTGTTCCTGCTCAAAACGATCGAGCGAGACGTTATTCGACAGCCGCGCTCTGGCCACTTCCACAGGCACATCGAAAAACAGCGTCAAATCAGGTCTCAAATCCACCCACTGCTCCAGCTGCCTGAGCTTATCCCAGTCCATGCCACGCCCGCCGCCCTGATAAGCAAAACTCGCGTCCGAAAAACGATCCGAAATCACCCATTTACCGGCAAGCAAGGCAGGCTTGATGATCTGTTCGACGTGTTCTACCCGCGCGGCAAACATCAGCATCGCTTCCGTGCCGATACTCATAGGCTGATTGAGCAGCATCTCGCGCAACTGCTCGCCAAGCGGCGTCCCACCCGGCTCACGAGTCACGACAACATCCACACCGTGCTGCCGCAACGTCGCGGCAAACCAGGCCAGATGGGTACTCTTGCCCGCCCCGTCCACCCCTTCAAATGTAATAAATTTAGCCATAATTTCGATCTGATCGTGGTTGATAGCGTATCAAAAACAGAAAAATATCCAGTGACACTTGCTATTTCTGATACTGATACACCGCCCGGTTATGTTCGGACAGATTGCTGGAAAACTTAGAACTGCCATCGCCGCGCGCGACAAAATACAGCGCATCGGTCTTAGCCGGATGCAGTGCAGCCTTGAGCGCTTCGGCGCCCGGCAAGGCGATGGGTGTAGGCGGTAATCCGGCACGGGTATAGGTATTGTAAGGGGTGTCGCTGGTCAAGTCGCGCTTGCGCAAATTACCGTCAAACGCCTCGCCCAGCCCGTAGATCACCGAAGGATCTGTTTGCAACATCATATGGAGGCGCAATCGATTAGTGAACACGCCGGCGATCATCGGCCGGTCGGAGGCCGTTCCCGTTTCCTTCTCAACGATAGAGGCGAGAATCAGCGCCTGATAAGGCGTCTCCAACATCAAGCCCGGCTCTCTTGCCAGCCAGGCATCATTGAGCCGCTGCTGCATCAGTTTATAGGCCATTTTCAGCAGCTCGATGTCGCTGCTGCCGGCGGCGACAGAATAGGTTTCAGGAAAAAATAAACCCTCCGGATGTATCTCGGCCGCACCGATGCGCTGCAAAATCTCCCGGTCTGACAGCCCCTGCGTATCATGCCTGATATACTGATTCGCATTCAGCGCACTGCGCAATTGCCGGAAATTCCAGCCTTCGATGAGGGTGACTTGGCTGCGACTGACATTACCCTGCGTGATCATATCCAGCAATTCCATTTTGGATACGGCATGATCCAGCTGATAGACGCCCGCCTTGATTTTTCCCGCGCGCCCCTGCAACCTTGCAAACAGCACGAACAACTTAGGATTATCCAGCAATCCGGCCTGTTCGAATTGACGGGCGACCGTCGTGAGATTCCCTCCCTGATTCAGCGCAAATTCGTACGGAAGCACCGGCGGCGTCATCGGACTGTAGGCGTAATAAATTGCCCCGCCGAACACCGCCAGCAAGAACGTCATCAATTTAGCCATGATTCATCCTGTTCAAATAACACCTGAAATTGCACTGTACGACTCAAGTCAAGCCAGCGGCACTGCTCAAACTGCGCCACCGGCCACAATCCGAATACGCTGTTGGTCAAAAATACCGCATCCGCCGCACACAATTCGGCGAGTTCCACATCACGCACTTCGACCGACAGGCCAATTTCCCGGGCATACGCGATCACGCGATCGCGCTGCACACCCGCCACTCCGCAGCGCGACAAATCAGGCGTAATCAGGCGATCGCCTGCCATTAAAAACACATTGCTGCGCACCCCCTCGATGACGCGCCCCTCGGTATCGAGCAGCAACCCTTCATCCGCATCAGTGCATTCGGCGGCAGCCAGCACATTTTCCAGACGATTGAGATGTTTGATGCCCGCCAGACGCGGTTGCGCGGCTAGTCGCAACGCGCACAAACGCAGCGTCACGCCAGTGCGGCAGTTATCAGGATATGCGGGTATGGCAGAAATATCCCATACATGAGTTGGTTCGGCATCAGGGGCCGGCGCATAGCCGCGCACAGACAAACCGCGCGTGACGATCATTTTATAAACAGCGTTGGGATGTGCCGGCATCAATCCGGCCAGTTCAGCGGACAAACAGGCGAAATCCGGACAATTGATGCCTAGTTTTTCGCAATCGTTTTGAAGTTTTTGATAATGGAGCGGCCAGTGTTGCGGCCTTCCCTCGCGGACGCACAGGGTACGAAATACCCCGTCGCCGTAAAGAAAGCCGCGATCCCGAATGCTGAGGGTGTTACCTGGCACGCCATTGACCAGCATCTGATCAATCAGCGGTTAAACTTTGCTGAACACCAGCGTACCGTTGGTTCCGCCAAAGCCGAAGTTGTTGTTCATCGCCACATTGATCTTCATGTCGCGCGCTTCGTTCGCACAGTAGTCCAGATCGCACTCCGGATCCTGCTCGAAGATATTGATGGTCGGTGGCGATATTTGGTGATGGATGGCCAGTACCGAGAAGATAGACTCGATGCCGCCCGCGCCGCCTAACAAATGACCGGTCATGGACTTGGTGGAATTCACAACCAGCCGACTTGCGTGATCGCCAAAAGCAAGTTTAATCGCCTCAGTCTCATTCTTGTCGCCCAGCGGCGTAGAAGTACCGTGCGCATTGACGTACTGTACCGCATCGGCATTCAGACCGGCATTTTTCAACGCGTTCTGCATGCTGCGTTTTGGGCCGTCGCTGTTAGGTGACGTGATGTGATAAGCATCGCCGCTCATACCATATCCTGTGACTTCGGCATAAATCTTAGCGCCGCGCGCTTTCGCGTGCTCATACTCTTCGAGTACCAGTGCGCCTGCACCTTCGCCGATGACAAAGCCGTCGCGATCCTTATCCCACGGACGGCAAGCCGTTGCCGGATCATCGTTGCGCGTACTCAAAGCACGGGCCGAAGCAAAACCGCCGACCGCCAAAGGACCGATGGTGGCTTCCGAACCGCCTGCGATCATCACATCCGCATCGCCGTATTCGATCATCCGCGCCGACTCGCCAATGCAATGCGTGCCGGTCGTACAGGCCGACACCATCGCCAGATTCGGGCCTTTCAATCCGTACATCACGGACAGATTACCGGAAATCATATTGATGATCGTGCCGGGAATAAAGAAAGGTGAAATTTTACGCGGTCCGCCCGCCAGATAATCGTTGTGCGTCTCCTCGATCGTCGGCAAGCCGCCGATACCGGATCCGATATTCACCCCGATGCGTTCGGCATTCTGGTCCGTGACTTCCAAACCTGAATCCTTGAATGCTTCCATCCCGGCGACTAAACCGAAATGGATGAATTTTCCCATGCGACGGGCATCTTTGACCGGCAGATATTGTGCGACATCAAAATTTTGCACTTCACCCGCAATCTGACTCGCAAGCTGACTCGCATCGAAATGCGATATTTTGACTATCCCGGACTTACCCGCGACTATGTTAGCCCAGGCAGCAGAAATACCGATACCGACGGGGGAGACAATCCCCAGACCGGTCACAACGACTCTACGTTTAGACAAATTAGCTCCGCCGACAGTGAATAATTACTTTTGATGAGCCAGGACGTAATCGATGGCTTGTTGTACAGTGGTAATCGTTTCTGCGTCTTCATCAGGGATTTCGCATTCGAATTCTTCTTCCAGCGCCATCACCAGCTCAACGGTATCAAGGGAATCAGCACCCAGATCGTTGACGAAAGACGATTCGTTCTTTACTTCAGATTCGTTCACGCCCAGTTGTTCAGATACGATCTTTTTTACACGCAGCTCAATAGACATTTTAAGACTCCCACCCTGTTATAAGTTAAAAAAGCTTGTGCATTGTACCAAAGTTGCCGGAAATTCCCAACTACATCCGCAAAACGAGCAAACAAGCAGATGAAACAAAACCGTTATTCGCCCCGCAAAACGAGTAACGGCGGTATTTGTGTTAAGCGGCGCGTCGACAAATACCCCACCAGCATTACCAGAAAAATACCGCCTGTCACTCCTGCCAGCCATATAAAACGGTTCGAGCCGTAAGGAATATCCAGCACATAGTGCGCCAACCCCCAACCCAGTGCCACCGCACCAACCGATGCCAGCAAACCGCTTAACAGTCCGATTACTGCAAACTCACTCAGGTACAGACGTCGCAAATAGGCACTCTCCGCACCCAGTACGCGCAAAACAGCGGCTTCATGAATCCGCTCGTCCTGCGTTGCAAGCAGGGCCGCATACAGCACCAGCAGTCCGGACAACAGGGTATACACAAACACCACGCTGATCGTTTGCGCGACGTGTTCGATAATGCCGCGCACCTGTTCAATGACATCGCGAATATCGATCAGCAGCATATTGGGAAATTGCCGGGAGAGCGCATCACCCGCCTGCACTTTATCGGACGGCAGATAAAAGCTGGCGAGATAACTGGCAGGATAATCCTGCAACAAACCGGGCGTCGCAATTACGAAAAAATTCACCCGCATCGAATCCCACTGTACGCGGCGCAGACTGGTGACCGGCGCTGAAAAATGGCTGCCCGCCACGTCATAGGTCAATTGATCGCCCAGATGAATATTCAAGGTCTTGGCGATCCCCTCTTCAACTGACAACTCGGCATTATTATCTTCATTTCCCCGCAAGGGGGACGCCGGTGTGTGCCCGATGCCTGCGGCATCACTCTCCCGCTGCCACCATTTACCCTGCACCAGCGTATTCCAGGCAGGCATTTTTTGGGCATAGGACAAATTGAACTCCCGCTCAATCAGACCCTTCGCCCTAGCATCAGAAAAATTACCGGCGCTGACGGCCTGCCCGTTGACGGCAACAAGACGCCCTTTCACCATAGGCAACAATTCAGGCTCAGATACGGCCTGCTGCCTGAAAAATTCCTGCAAAGACAGACGCTGTTCGGGCTGAATACCAACCACAAAACGGTTTGGCGCATCAATCGGCAATTTCCCCTGCCAGTTTTGCAGCAAATCCCCGCGCACCAGCGTCAGCACCAGCAAGGCCATGCCGCCCAGACTCAGCGCGACCACCTGCACCGCCACACTGCTTGTTGCCAGTTTGCGCAAGGAATGCGGCCACGCATATCGCACGGCCGTATAGGCCAAAATCCGCAGCCACAACCAGGCCACACCCCACGCCAGCAAGAGCCCGACTAGCAATCCCGCCAATACAAATATCCCAAGCTTGAAGGAACCTGCCTGCCACAAAAACAGCGCTGCCAGCACCAGGGCCGCTGCGCCGTACACCAACCAGCCACTGACACCCGGCAAGCCCAGTTCGCGTCGTATCACGCGCAGCGGAGAAATTCGGCGCAATTGCAGCAAAGGCAAAAAGGCAAAACCGAACAGCAAGGCAAAACCGCTCAGTGCCGCCTTGATGGCGGGCAAAAATCCCGGTTGCGGCAACTCTGCTGCGCGCATCACCCATTCAACGAGCGCTGCCTGCACCAGATAACCCGACAGCAAACCAACTGACACAGCGAGGAGTCCGGCGATCAAGAATTGATACAAAAAAATCCGCAGCAGCGCCGATTGCGTTATTCCTAAGCAGCGCATCACCGCGCAAGCATCCAGATGCCGTAACACGTAACGCCGCGCCGCCAGCATCACCGCAACGCCGGCCAGCAGCGCCGTAGTGAGGGCTGCCAAGCCCAGGAACTGCTCCGCGCGCTCCAACGCAGTGCGAATTTCCGGACGCGCGTCCGTTACGTCTTCGAGTTTTTCGCCGCTTGCGAGCATCTCCTTTAACGCCATGCGCAGTGCAGAGATGGGCGCAGGCTCTCCCGCGATCATCAGCCGGTACGCGATGCGACTGCCCTCTTGCAGCAAGCCGGTACCCGCCACATCCGCCTCATTCATCAATACACGCGACGAAAAACTGGCAAAACCGACCGACTGATCGATGTCTTTGACGATGCGGGCAGATACGACAAAGCGTCGCTGCCCCACACCCAGCTCATCGCCGATATGCAGATCAAAACGGCGCATCAGCCGCTCGTCCACCCATACCGAACCCGCATGAGGGATCCCTGTTGCAACATGCGTTGTGCCGTCGTTGATGTCGAGCTTGCCGCGCAACGGATAACCCGCCGGCACAGACTGAATCTCGGCTAACGTCACCTGATCCTGATGCGACACCATACTGGGAAAGGTTCGACTTTCCGCCACACGAAGGCCGTGCATCTCTGCCAGTTTGCGGTATTCGGGCGAAAACGGGCGTGTTGAGCTGATGCGCAGATCCGCCCCCAGTAAACTGGCCGCCTGCTGGCTCAATGCCTGACGGACCCGGTCGGCAAACAAACCCACGGTCGCGAGACTACCCACCGCCAGCACTAACGCCAGCATCAACACGCGCCACTCTCCTGCGCGCCAGTCACGACGGAAAAAATTCAGCGCCTGCAAATAGCTCCGCATACTCACAGAACTATCCGTCCGCCTTCGAGGCGCAATTGCTTACCGCAGCGCTTTGACAACAGTTCATCGTGCGTGACCAGAATCAGCGTTGTGCCCTGAATACGATTTAAATCGAACATCAAATCCATAATCTGCGCGCCGTTGCC
This sequence comes from Gallionella capsiferriformans ES-2, assembly GCF_000145255.1. Classification (NCBI taxonomy): domain Bacteria; kingdom Pseudomonadati; phylum Pseudomonadota; class Betaproteobacteria; order Nitrosomonadales; family Gallionellaceae; genus Gallionella; species Gallionella capsiferriformans. The sequence continues at coordinate 857,205 of NC_014394.1, read as the reverse complement.
CGCATCGAGATTTCCGGTAGGCTCGTCGGCAAACAAAATCTTCGGCCCAGAGACGAAGGCACGCGCCAGTGCGACACGCTGCTGCTCGCCGCCCGAGAGATGCTTAGGCAAATGATGCGTGCGCGACGACAACCCCACCTCTTGAAGCGATGCCAACGCCCGCGCACGCGCGTCCCGCCTACCCTGCAACTCCAGCGGCAACATGACGTTTTCCAGCGCACTCAAGGTAGGCAGCAATTGAAATGACTGGAACACGAAACCTGCCAACTTAGCCCTCAATCTGGCACGCCCATCTTCATCGAGCAAAAACAAATCCGTCCCGCTCAGCTTTACCGTGCCGCTGCTGGGCACATCGAGCCCCGCCAGCAAGCCCAGCAGGGTTGACTTGCCTGAACCGGACGCGCCTGTGATGGCCATGCTCTCACCCGCTGACAGCGTGAAACTTATCTCGTGCAAGATGGTCAACGGTTGTCCGCCACTTAATACTTGCTTACCTAGGCTCACCGCCTGCACAATTGCCGTCATGAAAAATTTTACCCCGCAAATTTTATTTATCTTCAGAACTGCGCTGCTGCTAGTCGCACTCAGCCTGCCCTTCGCCACACAGGCCGCGCCGCAAAAAAGTATTTTGATATTTGGTGACAGCCTGTCGGCTGGCTACGGACTGGATATCGCAGAGAGCTGGCCCAGCCTGTTGCAACTTCAGTTGGATAGCAGCCGCTCGGGCTTCAAAATCATCAACGCCAGCATCAGCGGCGAAACCTCATTGGGTGGCCGCCAGCGTCTGGCCCGGCTGCTGGAACAATATAAGCCCGCGATCGTCATCGTGGAATTGGGTGCCAACGACGGGCTGCGCGGGTTCAGCACCGCCGACATCGAAAGCAACCTGAATGACATCATGGTACAACTCAAACAACCACAGATTAAGACCTTGCTGATCGGCATGAAGCTTCCGCCCAATTACGGCGAACCCTATATCAGTCAGTTTCAGAGCATGTTCCCGCGTATCGCCGCAAAAAATCGCGTCAGCCTACTGCCCTTTCTGCTTGACGGCGTCGGTGCAGAGCAGTTTCAGGCCGACAATCTGCACCCCGCAGCCGCCTCACAACCCCAGGTCATGCGCAACGTACTGCAAGCCTTAAAGCCCCTGTTGCGCTGATCCTGAATCCTGCTCTTACCGCAGCGTCACCCCGCTCTGGGTTGAAAAGCTGATTGCACTCGCAACGCCTGCGCCAAAGCGCTTGGCCAAGCGGTCGGCAAAACCTTCCTTCACGGTAAAGTCGACGACTTCTTCAGCCTTGATCACATCGCGCGCCACCGATTCGACACTACCATAACCATCGGCCAGCCCCATCTCGATACCGGCCTGACCGTTCCACACCAGACCACTGAACGTATCAGGCGTCTCCTTCAGACGCTTGCCGCGCCCCTGCTTGACCACGTCAATGAACTGCTGGTGGATTTGCGCGAGCATTTGCTTGGCGTATTCCTGCTGATCGGGGCGCACGGCGGAGAACGGATCCATGAAACCCTTGTTACTGCCTGCGGTCACCAGACGACGCTCAACACCGAGCTTTTCCATGGTCCCAGTAAAACCGAAACCATCCATCAACACGCCGATGGAGCCGATCAGACTCGCTTTATCCACGAAAATTTTATCTGCAGCCGCCGCCACATAATAACCGCCCGAGGCGCAAATATCCTCGACGACCACATACAACGGGATCGCCGGATACTTGACGCGCAGGCGACGAATCTCATCGTTGATTTGACCTGCCTGAACGGGACTACCGCCCGGACTGTTGATGCGCAGAATCACGCCCTGAGTTCCTTTGTCCTTGAAGGCTGCCTGCAGCCCCGGAATCAAATTGTCCGCACTCGCTGCCGAATCTGCGGCGATGACACCCTGCATATCGACTAAAGCGGTGTGTTTACCGGTGCTCAACGCGGTTTCGCTCTTGTCAAACCAGCCCATCAACACAAACAGAATCACAAACAGATAACCGAAGGTCAGCACCTTGAAAAAAATACTCCAGTGCCGCGCACGGCGCTGCTCAACAATCGCCGACATGGCCAGTTTCTCCAGTACGCCGCGTTCCCAATTCTGATCAGACATTTTGTTCCTTAATAATTTTTATGCATTAAGCCTAAACCAGGCCCGTAGCTGTGAAAAATCCTGCATCAGTGCCAAAGGTTTCAGTGCCAGCAACTGATCTTCAGGATGTGCGCCAAACGCGACCGCGACCACATCCACGCCGGCATTTTGCGCCAGCAGCACGTCGTGTGTCGTATCGCCCACCATCAACGTGCGCTCAGCACTGACAGCCAATTCCGCCATCAGTTCCAGCAACATCGCAGGATGCGGCTTGGAAGCGGTCAGATCTGCGGTGCGCGTCGCATGAAAATAGTGTTTCATGCCGGACGATTCGAGCACCCGATCAAGCCCAGCCCGATTTTTTCCGGTCGCAACCCCTAAGCGGTAACCTGCCTCATGCAATTCCACGATGGTCTCCCGCGCGCCCTCGAACAACGGGATCGCCTGATCCTGCGACAAAAAATGATGTCGATAGCGCGCCACCAGCGGCTCGTACATCGCCTCGGGCGCATCGGGCACGGCGTGACGCAAGGCCTGCATTAATCCTAAGCCGATTACATGGCGCGCCGTTTCATCATCGGGCACCGTCAATTCGAGGTCGCGACAGGCTGACTGGATGGAGCCTGCGATAATCGCCGTGGAGTCCATCACCGTACCGTCCCAGTCGAACACGATCAAGTCGTAGCGTTTACTCATTTACGTTATTCTGCACAAAAAAGAACTTGAGATATTACCACCTTAGCGCCTGCCTCCCCAACCTGTGCCACAATACGCCCTATGCAAACGACACCAAAACCAAAACGAGCCTCAACCGATACGGCAAAGCCGCGTCGCACTGATGCGAAACAAACACCTGACAGAGCGAACGCCAAACCGCGTCGCGAGGGCGGCACAAAGGCTATTGACGCAAAATCTGCGCCATCAGCACGCCGCGCGCCGACAACACCGCGTCAGACGGACAAAACACGAGGCACGGCAGCGCCGCGCCAGACCGATAACAAAGCACCCGGGCGCGGCAATTCCGCACCGCGTAACGGCGGAAAACCCGCATCAAAAATTACGCCGGCACCTGTAGCCGCCCCGCGCCGCGTCGGCACCAAGATGTCCAGACTGCTGGATTTGAATGTAGCGCCGCCTGTCACCAAAAAACCGCATGTTGCCACTTCAAATAATGGCGCATTGACACACTGGCTGCTGTATTGCCGCCCGGGCTTTGAGCAAGACTGCACGCAAGAAGCCGTGGGGCAAGCACGCCGACAACGCCCGGTATTGAGTGAGCAACCCGGGATTCTGCCGAACAGCGGTTATGCGCTGGTTGCCATCAACGGACAATCGCTCGCTTACAGCGACCTGATTTTTGCGCGTCAACTGATCTGTTTACACCACATCATCGAAGAGTTGCCCGAACGCGATCGCCTCACCCCCATCCTCAGTGCGATTGCCGCGCTGCCCGGCACCTTTGGCACCCTGTGGCTGGAAGTGCCCGACACCAACGATGGCAAGACGCTCACCGCCTTCACCCGCCGTTTTCAGCCCCTGCTGGAAGCAGCACTGCGCGAACAGGGACGCTTGGTTGACACGGATCCTGCGGAGAGTCGCAAATTACCGCGCCTGCATATTTTCTTCCCCGACAAATCCGCCGCCCTGATCGGCACGAGCGATCCGTATAACAGCGCGGATGCACTGATGGGCATCAGTCGCCAATCAATGCCGGCTGAAGCGCCCAGCCGTTCCACGTTAAAACTTGCCGAAGCCATCGATGTATTTATGGATAAGGGCGAGCAGTCCCGACTGCTGCGTTCTGGCATGACGGCGGTAGATTTGGGTGCTGCCCCCGGCGGCTGGACGTGGCAGATGGTCAAACGCGGCATGCGCGTGACCGCCGTCGACAACGGACCGATGAAAGGCGTGCTGGCCAAAAATCCGGCGGTCGAACACCTGATGCAGGACGGCTTCAAGTTCACACCACGCAAAGCGGTCGACTGGCTGATTTGCGACATGGTGGAAAAGCCCGCCAAAGTCGCCGAGCTTATCGGCAACTGGTTTGTCTCAGGCTGGTGCAAACACGCGATCTTCAACCTTAAACTTCCGATGAAGCAGCGCGTCACCGCAACCGATGCTGCGCTGGGCGGTATCCGAAAGCTGCTGGATATGGAAGGCATCAGCTACAAGCTAATCGCAAAGCAGCTCTATCACGACAGAGAAGAAATCACGGTCTTCATGAGCAAGACCAAAAACCGCTAAAGCTGGCAACATTCAAGTCGACAAAGCACGCCTGCAAGTCGCGGGAGTTCCAGCTTCCGCATAGCGTAGCTTTGTACCCGGATCTGATGCACGATGCGTGAATGAATCTGGCTGCGAATACGTGAAGAGAGGTTTCCTATTGCTTTGGTTGAGCAATATTCTCGCTTAGCAGGCTATTCAAATTGGCGGCGGCTTTCCTCTTAAGCCGGGCTAAAATGAGCGCGCAATCGCCACCCGGATAGCGATACGATTCAAAATGTCTCTGCCAGTCGCTGCCCAGCTCTGCGATATCGAGACTTGAAATTCGGCTGATCGTACCAGCGGTCACTTTAATATTTCCCAGCCAAAAGTTTTCATTTGCCCCCTCTAATATAAAATAAGCACCCGGGTTGCTTATGCTTAAATTTTCGGGATCTTTGTATATAAAACAACCCATGGTTTTAATCTCGTTGCTGACTAATTTTTTCAGCCCCGGATATTGATCATTTTTGGATAGATCCGTTTCTGGCGTCGCTGACCATGCTTGAATTTCCGGAGAAAAGGACACTTTAATGTCCCGCTTATCATTCCAATCTGCCAGAATTTTAATTCGATTTTCTTTTGCAATCAGTGCATTTCGAAAATTGGCTAGCACAGGCCCGATTATATCGCTCCAGTCACGATAGGACTTCCCGATACCATCTTGTACATCACCAATGATAAATTTAGGGGTTGATACGCCATATATTTTTTCCAGAAATACTTGAACATTAGGTGCTTGATCAAAACAATTTTTTACCATGGCAGGATTGTTATACCAGTCTGCCCCGCCTTTTGATTCGTCGATGAATGACTTCATGACGATGGATATATCCATATTGCTAAGACCTAGTTTTGCAAGTTTTCCCAAAGCAATGCTACAGGCATTGGACAAGTCGTGTCCTTGAGCCCCAGATAGGATAGCCAGTAAGCTAGGAGAAGTATCGTTGAGCGTTTGCAGCAAATTGTGGTGGCTATTGACCGGCAGATAATTTAGTACGTTTGCTGCGGAAATGCTGTCCGGATTTAGCTGATTGAGCACGCCTGATGCCGCAGGATCAAATAAAGAGCGGGCGTAATTGAACGATAGCCTAACTGTGAATAGCACCGTTTTTTCAGTTTTGTTATCCGCCTGCAGCTGTAAAATCTTCTTGTCAGGGGTACTACCCAGGTTGCTTTCGGCTCGGTAGACCGGGATTTCAATGGTACGAAGTCCATTGCGTAGTTTCGGCCAAGTCAAACTAATCTGAGTTTTTCCGTTCACCATCCCCTGCATAAGCGTATTCGTTCTAGATTGAGTTTCAGACAACACGGGATTGCCAACGGTTGCTGCAATGCCACTAATCGCGGTCGCAGTACCGCCCGTTACGACCATGGCTGCCGCGCCTAGCACTAGCTTTGCCGAGCCGATAAAATCTTGATTGGAGTCACTTGAGCTTTTTACGTTAAGCACGATGGAGAGTTCACCGGGATTAAACGTTGAGTAAGATTCGAGCAGCGCTAGTGGAACGATATTAATGGGGAGCGTGCTAAGGGAGGCACACTCTGAGCCATTATCACGCCCATCGAAAGCGGCAATCGGTATTTCTCCGCCATCCAGATTCTTTTTAAAGCCGTTTGTCACCATTGAAAGAACTAATTGCGTCTTTTCACCCCCCCAAAAAGTGTGATTTGATAAAGGCACGCAACTGCTGGTTGGAATGACTTCGGAAGTGACCGTTACATAACCGTCATGACCATGGCCATCATGCAGCCATTTTGGCGTCTCGCCAGAAGTGGATACAGGTCGTGTTCCCGGAAAGAAAAAAGTAGATGCAAAGCCATGCATTGAAAGCGTCATTGTAAGTACCAAGACAACCGATGCGATTTTTGTTTTCATCATTAAACCTCAATATTCGTTAGCCGTTATAACGACCGTATCCGCTTTCATGGATTGCCTGCATCCGTAGAACTCGTAAGTGCATCCCGTACATGCTGGCATATTTTTGCTCGTATACGCTGCAGGAGCGGTGTTTAAGCCAGGTTATTTATCCAGCAATCCGTCGGGTCGCCTCTTATTTTCAGGGAATAAGATTGCATATATGCGGTACGCCATTAGCTTACCAAAATAATTTGACCTGCGAGGCTGCAATGCACGTATAAAAATAGCTGATATTTTTTATATTTAGCGTTGTTTTCAGCATAACAATACTCTCAGTCAATAGCGCATTTGCCGAATGCCGCAAGGAGCGCGAAGCTTGCAGCATTGACTGGCGTGGCGTTAAACTCAATGGGGAAACTTTCAAAATACCGACCTTGGACAGGCAAATTTTGCCGGAGACAGCCTGAAAGGTGCTATCTTAAGTAGTGCGAATCCGAACTGCGAGGCGTTAAACTTGACAGTGTCTACTGCCATACGGCCCATCATACATTTACATTTTTCACAGGCTTATTGAAATGCTTACCTCATTGATCATCATATTTATCATTGCCTACGCAGCTATCGCGCTGGAACATCCGCTCAAAATCAACAAATCTGCCTCTGCCCTGATTGGGGCTGGGCTGCTATGGACGATCTACGCACTGTCTGTCAGCGATGCACAATTAGTAAGCGATCAATTAGCTGAATCGCTGATGGGAACGGCTCAGATCGTATTTTTTCTGATGGGGGCAATGGCGATTGTCGAGGTAGTGGATGCCCACAACGGCTTCGATATCATCACGACACACATTAAAACCGCCAAACTCTCCAGATTGATGTGGCTGGTAGGGTTCGTTACCTTTTTTCTCAGCGCCATTCTGGATAACCTGACGACGACCATTGTGATGATCTCACTGATGCGAAAATTACTGGGACGACACGATGACCGGCTATTTTTTGCAGGTATTATCGTCATCGCCGCAAATTCAGGTGGTGCCTGGTCGCCGCTGGGCGATGTGACCACCACGATGCTGTGGATAGGCGGGCAAATTACCAGTCTGGCGATCATCAAGGGCGTGCTGCTGCCTGCATTAGTCAGTATGCTGGTACCACTCGCCATCACGGCCTATACTTTACGCGGTCGAGATGTGGTTGCGCCTCAGCGTGTTGCTGGCGCCCCCGATATGCACATAACCTTATTTGCGCGCAATCTGATATTTTTCACTGGTTTGGCCATTTTGCTGGCGGTGCCAGCTTTCAAGACACTCACGCACCTTCCTCCTTTTATGGGTATTTTGTTCGGATTGGGCATTCTGTGGCTGGTGAGCGATTTGCTGCATCGTCATCAGGAAGATCACAATAAGCAACAACTAACGCTAGGACATGCCCTGAGCAAGATCGATATGGGTTCACTGGTGTTTTTCATCGGCATTCTGCTGTCGGTCGCCACGCTGGAACATACGCACATTCTGACCGCGCTGGCCCAGTGGCTGGATCAGACCGTCGGACGTCAAGATGTCATTGTGATGATCATCGGCATTGCCAGTGCGATTGTTGATAATGTGCCGCTGGTCGCCGCGTCCATGGGGATGTACAGCCTGACGCAGTATCCGGCAGATCACTTTTTGTGGGAGTTTCTTGCCTATTGCGCAGGCACCGGCGGTTCCATACTGATTATCGGCTCAGCAGCAGGTGTGGCTGCGATGGGATTGGAAAAAATTCACTTCTTCTGGTACATCAAGAAAATCAGCGGATTGGCGCTGGTGGGGTATTTTTCAGGTGCGCTAGTTTATCTCGTTCAATACAGTCTGCTTCACTAAGTCGCTGCATTGAAGCTGCGCATCGTCACAATGCATGACAAATAAACAACTACGATGAAAATATCTGCACAAGCCTTTATCACCAGAGTTCGAACCGCGCTGGCTTTTCGATTCAACCTGAATGCCGATCAGCATGGTTTCGACGATATCGACCAGAGTATCCGCGATGGCATTGAGATCAGGGGAACCAATCTGTGGGTGTTGATGCTGGCGATTTTCATCGCCTCCATCGGTTTGGATGTCAACTCCACGGCGGTGATCATTGGCGCCATGTTGATTTCCCCGCTCATGGGGCCGATTATGGCCATAGGCTATGGGGCGGGCATCAACGATTACGAGCTGATTAAAAAGGCACTGGGCAATCTACTCGTCTGCATCCTGATTGGACTGTTTACCTCCACGTTGTATTTTCTGATCAGCCCGTTATCCACTGCTCAATCCGAACTGCTGGCGCGAACAACGCCTACCATTTGGGATGTACTGATTGCCTTGTTCGGCGGTCTGGCGGGCATCATTGCTTCCACCCGCAAAGAAAAAACCAACATCATACCGGGCGTTGCCATCGCAACGGCTTTGATGCCTCCGCTGTGTACCGCCGGTTACGGCATAGCGAACGGTTCAATGGACATTTTCTTTGGTGCGTTTTTCCTGTTTTTAATCAACTGTATTTTTATCGCGTTTGCGACCTTGTTGCTAGTCAGCTACATCGACCCGCCCCATAAACGCTTTGTCAGCGAGGCGGTCGGGCGTAAGGTCAAACGCTACATTTACGCCGTGGTGTTTGCAACCGTCTTGCCCAGCATCTATCTGGCCTACGGAATGGTGACACGAGAAGTCTTTCTGTCCAGAGCCAACGAATACATTAAAAAAGAGCTGGTATTCGAAAATGGCTTTATAGCAAAACAGAGCATTTCTGCTGATGAACGGCTGATCGACATTACACTGGTGGGACAGAAGGTCAGCGATGAGCGCTTGATTGAGCTTTCCAAGAAACTTGAAATATACCGGATGCCGAATGCCAAGCTGATTGTGCATCAGACCGTTATCAAGGAACTGGACGAGACGAGACTGTCGAAGACATTGCTCACTGAAGTATTGAACAGTACTCAGCAAACATTCGATGTAAAAAACAGTCAACTGGCTGATTTGCAAAATGAACTTGCAAAGTTGCGTGCACAGCAAGGAAAACAGAACGATTATCTGCAAGAACAGAAAAAAATCTTCGACGAGCTGGTTGCGCAATATCCGCAAATTGAGAAACTGTCGATTGCAAAGACGAACGAATATCAGACAAAACCTGCCGCGGCTTCAACCGTTTTATTACTTAACCTGACATCAAAAAAATCTCTTTCGAGAGAAGACAGACGCAAAATAAACGCATGGCTAAAGGTACGAACCGGGGTTGATCAGGTAAAGCTTTCGATAAATATGCATTAAAAAAAACTAAACGAAGGCAAACGATCACCCCACCTTAAAATCACAATTGTCTAAAAAACTAACCAATTCAAACTTTAATAATTTTTTGTTTTCAACCGGTTTGGCGAATCATAAAACCGGCCTAATATTTTGATCTATTTGCGAGCAGCCTCAGTTCGGCTTGCCTGCTTGAAGCGTTTTGTGAATTTCGTGTTTTTTGTGGATGAAAAGCTTTTTCAAGGTTCAATAGCTCAGCCATGCCCGAACAAGCGGCAAGCTCGCTTAGACTGCTGTCGGGCACAGTGGAGCCCTATTGCAATGATTACGAGGTAAAAAGGAACATTATGCCAAAAAAAATACGCGTGGGTTTGGTCGGTTACGGTAAGGCAGGCGGCGCCGTAGCCAATGTCTTAAGCGGTGATCCGCGTTTTGAATTGTGCTGGATTGCGAAGCGTTCGACAAATGCAGGACAGCAATTTCATCCCGGAACCGATATCCCAATCATCGGGCTGGAACAACGTTCATTCGCAGATTTATTCGAGCATATTCCGGTGGATGCGCTGGTCGATTTCTCCTCGCCAAAAAGCATTCATCTCTACGGAGAAGAAGTGCGCAAGCGCGGCATCATGCTGATCAGTGCAATCTCGGCCTATTCAGATGAGGATTTGGAATACGCGCGCAGCTTGAGTCAGAACGCCCGCGTATTGTGTTCACCCAACATCACCTTAGGCATCAATTTTCTAATCGTGGCGGCGAAATTGTTGCGCAAGATCGCACCATTCGCCGATGTGAAAATACTGGAACAGCACTTCAAGGAAAAGCCGGAAATATCGGGCACCGCGCGTAGAATCGCTGATACGCTAGAAATTGCGGGGGAAAATATTACTTCTTTGCGGTTAGGCGGCATCGTCGGACACCACGAGGTTATCTTTGGCTTTCCCTATCAGACAGTGCGCCTGATTCACGACTCTATCAGGCGGGAAGCATTTGGTACTGGCGCGGCTTTTGCCTTGACTCAGCTCGCTGAATGTAAAAATGGCTTCTACACCTTCGATGATTTGCTGCTGCACCTGATCGCTGATGAACTACAAAATAGTGAACACAATATAAAAGATTAGGATTATGACTTGTCGTAATGCTTAATTTTCTGTAACCGTGCTGATTTCGCCCGGGTAAAACGCCCCGATTTGAAAATTCACCGCTGATCGAAAATCAGTGTAGATATAAGCTTTTCGCACCGAAACTGAACCTAGCTTAGCATTTTCTTGAATCCATCGCGTTTCGGATTTTATTAGCGGAAGTGGCAGCACGCGACAGCACCACGCCATTTTTTCGGTGCATAAAAAACAAGTCGCCACACAGGCCTCTACGCGATACAGGTACATTATTTTTGTTCGTGGGCCCAGTCTAAACATAATCGACTATGTACCCGGCAAGCAAAGAGGAAATGAATTGAACGCCCTGCAAAATTCTTAGGCGAAACGTACTCAAAGGCTCAACAATGACAACAAGTGAGTGGCATCATATCCACACGCATGAAGCATTAACCGCCGTTGCGTCAGACCCGCAAGGGCTGAGCAATGACGAGGTATCGCGACGGTTCGTGCAGTATGGTGCAAATCGCTTGACTCCACACAGGCAGCGCCCTCCCTTATTGCGCTTCCTGATGCAATTTCACAATGTACTGATCTATGTACTACTGGCTTCGGCGGCAGTCACTGCATTACTCGCACACTGGTTAGATACCAGCGTGATCGTCGGTGTCGTGATGATCAATGCCATCATAGGTTTCATTCAGGAAGGCAAAGCAGAAAAAGCAATGGATGCCATCCGGCGCATGCTATCGCCTGAGGCGACCGTGTTGCGTGAAGGTCGTCGAGAAGTGATTGCTGCTGAAGCACTTGTTCCCGGCGATATCGTGTTGCTGCAATCCGGAGATAAGGTTCCTGCTGATTTGCGCCTGCTGAGCGTGAAGAATCTGCGCATCGAAGAAGCGACATTGACTGGCGAATCTACTGCCGTAGAAAAAAATATCACCGCGGTGCCGTTCCAGAGCGTGTTAGGTGACCGCTATTGCATGGCTTATTCGAGTACCCTGGTCGTATATGGTCAGGGCACTGGCGTGGTAGTCGCCACGGCTGATAATACAGAAATCGGACGCATCAGCACGTTACTGGAAGAAGTGCAGACGCTAACGACCCCGCTGCTGAGGCAAATCGAGGTGTTCGGGCGCTGGCTGACTATCGCCATCATGGCTCTGGCAGCAATCACTTTTTTATTTGGCTGGCTGGTCCATCAATACAATATCGGAGATATGTTTCTTGCCGCCGTAAGCATGGCCGTGGCAGCCATTCCGGAAGGGTTGCCCGCTGTTTTGACGATTACGCTCGCGCTTGGTGTTCAGCGCATGGCAGTGCGCCGCGCCATCATTCGTCGATTGCCTGCAGTCGAAGCACTGGGTTCGGTCACGGTGATTTGTAGCGACAAAACTGGCACGCTGACGCGTGGCGAAATGACCGTACAGCGCATACTGACAGCTGGACGAGTGCTTGAGGTGAGCGGCAGTGGGTATGCACCGCATGGCGGATTTTCTCTGAACGGGAAAGAGATACTCATCGCCGAACATAGCGCGACCATGGATTTGTTGCGTGCAGGGCTACTTTGCAATGATGCCGCACTTCGCGAAACCGATGGCATATGGCACATTGTGGGCGATCCCACCGAAGGTGCGCTCATTACGCTGGCCCTGAAGGCGGGGATGGATCCTGTGTTCGAGCAGGCGTTGCTGCCGCGCACTGATCTTATTCCTTTTGAATCAGAACATCGTTTTATGGCAACCTTGCATCACGATCATCAAGGACATGCCTTCATCTTTGTCAAAGGGGCGGTGGAGCAAGTGTTGCTGATGTGTAAACAGCAGCGTGGCTTGAAAGAAGACTTACCGCTTGATTTGCCGCAATGGCACAGCAAGATGGCCGTGACAGGCGCGCTTGGTCAAAGAGTGCTGGCAGTGGCGATCAAGAACATAGAAGGCGAGAAACACAATCTTGATTTTGACGACATGCATGACGGGTTCACCCTGCTCGGCATGGTCGGCATCATCGACCCACCGCGCGATGAAGCCATCACCGCCGTGCGCGACTGTCGAGCAGCAGGTATTCGCGTTGTGATGATTACCGGAGACCATGTAGAAACGGCAAACGCCATCGCTGCACGGCTGGAGATAGGCAATGGTCGCGCATTGACAGGAGGTGACTTAGATCTTCTCGATGATTTGGCATTGCGTCAGGCTGTGCGTGATGTGGATGTGTTTGCGCGCGCCAGCCCGAAACATAAGTTACGCCTCGTCGAGGCGTTACAGGCAAATGGCGAGATCGTTGCCATGACTGGCGACGGGGTAAATGATGCGCCGGCTCTGAAGCGTGCAGACATCGGCGTAGCGATGGGCGTAAAAGGGACGGAAGTCGCCAAGGAAGCTGCTGAAATGGTGCTGGCCGATGACAATTTCGCCACCATCGCACATGCGGTTGAAGAAGGACGCACTGTCTATGACAATATCAAAAAAGCCATCGTATTCATCATGCCCACCAATGGTGGTGAGGCGGGCATGGTGCTGTTCGCCATCCTGTTCGGCATGACACTACCAATCACCCCTGTGCAAATATTGTGGGTGAATATGGTGACCGCCGTCACGCTGGCTTTGGCACTGTCGTTTGAAAAATCCGAACCCGGAATGATGCTGCGGCCGCCGCGCGCAGCCGATGAAGCGATCCTGACCGGCTTCATGATCTGGCGTATTTTTTTCGTATCTTTGCTGCTCGCTGGCGGATCAATCACGCTGTTTTTATGGGAAAGTGCGCGCGGCACCAACATCAATGAAAGCCGATCCGTTGCCGTCAATGCGTTGGTAGTAGGTGAAATAGCTTACCTGTTTAATTGCCGCTACTTGCTCGTGCCGGTACGTACCTGGCATGATTTCACCGGCAATTCCTACATCTTGCTCTCCATCGCAATCTTAGCAGTCATTCAAGCAATTTTTACCTACCTGCCCTTCATGCAGCAAATGTTTGCAGTGGCCGCCATCGACGCCTCTGCATGGGGACGCATCATCGGCTTTGGGGTAGTGCTGTTTATTGTGGTCGAATTAGAAAAAATACTGATTCGAAAAATCTGGAAAAAATAATGAAAATACCCGTCGTCCTCATTTCACTCGTTGGCTTTATTACTTAACGAACTGACGCTACAGAAAACCGCCACAGCGCTTTTTTGTAGCAAACAATACCCTCAAGACTCAGGCTGTTGCGCTAAGGCCCACTGCACATGCTCCCTGACCAATTCTGACGGATGATTCATCCTCGATTGCAGCGCCGCCCTCACCTGCTCGCTGGCTGGCGCATTGCCGAGCGCCACGGCGATGTTGCGCAGCCATTGCTCGTGACCGATGCGGTAAATGGCGCTGCCTGCAAAACGCTCCGTGAACTGCGCCTCATCCCATGCGAACAACTCCGCAAGCCCCACATCATCCAGATGGTGCCGGATGGCGAAATCAGCCTCCACGGTCATCTTGGCAAACCGATTCCACGGGCAGGCCAACTGGCAATCGTCACAGCCGTAAATCCGGTTGCCCAGCAGCGGGCGAAACTCGGTCGGGATGGGGCCCTTGAGTTCAATCGTGAGATAAGAAATGCAGCGCCGCGCATCCAGCCGATACGGCGCGATAATCGCCTGTGTCGGGCAAATCCGCATGCACGCATCGCAACTTCCGCAATGCGCGGCGACCGGCGCATCCACAGGCAAAGGCAGATTCAGATAAATTTCCCCGAGGAAAAACCAGGACCCCTGATCGCGCGTCAGCAGCAGCGTATGCTTACCACGCCAGCCTAAACCTGACTTATCGGCTAGCGCCACTTCCATCACCGGCGCACTGTCGGTAAACACCCGTCCGTCGAATTCTGCGACTTCACCGCGGATTTTGTCGGCCAGCAACGCTAAACGCTTGCGCAACACCTTATGATAATCGCGCCCCAAGGCATAACGCGAAATGTAGGCACGCTCCCCCTGCCCCAGCACCTCGAAACCCTCGCGCGCCTCATCTGGCCAATAGTTCATCCGCAAACTGATCACGCGCACCGTACCCGGCACCAGATCAGCGGGCCGGCTGCGCTTGACGCCGTGTTTTGCCATATAATCCATTTCGCCGTGAAATCCCCGGGTGAGCCATGCCTCCAAGCCGGCTTCCGCACTGGACAAATCGACATCTGTAATGCCTGCGGCCTGAAACCCGAGCTCGTGCGCCCAGATGCGTATATTGCCGGCGAGTTGGTCATACTGCCCTGATTGAGGAATTCTATTTTGCATAAGCCCGATGATAGCCGAATTAACCTTGCCGATGAACCTGCAACACTGGCATTTGCAGCGCGTCTGGCCGCGCAATTACAGCCGGGCATGGTCATTCACCTGCAAGGTGATCTGGGCGCTGGCAAGACCTGTCTGGTACGCGGCATCTTAAACGCATTGGGCTATACCGGCCGTGTAAAAAGCCCGACCTACACGTTGCTGGAACCCTACCATGCCGGCGGACTGGACTTGCGCCACTTTGATCTGTATCGTTTGCAAGATGAGTATGAATGGGAAGCCGCAGGCTTCCGTGACGAATTTGACGGACACAATATTCTGCTGATCGAATGGCCGGAAAAAGCACCGGTGCCGCCCGCCGATCTGCTCATCGAACTGGAAATTCTGCCGCAAGGCCGCCTCGCACGACTCACAGGCAACACCGCAATGGGACACGCATGTTTAAAGCAGTTATAAATTCACGATTGCAATATTATGTACAAGGTCTGCTGACGGCTGCGTTCCTGCTGTGGCAAATTCCCGCACTCGCAGCCATCGACATCACCGCCACCCGTGTCTGGCCTGCACAGGACTACACCCGCCTGACGATAGAATCAAAGCAGGCGATCCGCCACACTATTTTTTCCGTGGAAAATCCTGATCGTTTGGTCGTCGATTTGGAAGATGTGGAGTTAGGCGACACACTCAAGCAACTCACCGGCAAACTCAGCCGCGATGACCCTTATATCAAAAGCGTGCGCGTCGCCCGCTTCAAACCCGGCATCGTACGTCTGGTGCTCGACTTGAAGGGCCAGGTCAAACCCCAGTTATTCGACCTCAATCCGGTAGGCGAATACGGCTACCGTCTGGTGCTCGATGTGTATCCGGCGGTCGCCACCGACCCGATGATGGCGCTGTTAGATCAAGCCCAGCCGGCTAGCCCCGCGGCCAAAACACCCGGAAACGTCGAACCGGAAGCCGCGCCACTTGCAAAACCCGTGCCTGAACTGCGCGCGCGCACCCTGATCATCGCCATTGATGCCGGACACGGTGGAGAAGATCCCGGCGCGCGGGGCGCGCGCGGTTCGCATGAGAAAGATGTCACGTTAGCCATTGCACGCCGCCTGTGCGCACTGGTCAATGAAACGCCCAACATGCGCGGCATCCTGATCCGCGATGGCGACTACTTCATCCCGCTGGGCGTTCGTGTCGTCAAGGCGCGCAAAGCACGCGCCGACCTGTTTGTCTCGATACACGCCGACGCCTTTATCAAGCCCGATGCGCACGGTTCA
Organism: Gallionella capsiferriformans ES-2; assembly: GCF_000145255.1. NCBI lineage: Bacteria > Pseudomonadati > Pseudomonadota > Betaproteobacteria > Nitrosomonadales > Gallionellaceae > Gallionella > Gallionella capsiferriformans. The sequence continues at coordinate 841,086 of NC_014394.1, read as the reverse complement.
TCGGTGTTCGCGCTCTCAGAACACGGCGCGACCAGTACCGCCGCACGCTGGCTGGCCAAGAAAGAAAATGAGGCCGACCTGATCGGCGGCATCAACATTGCTGTCAAAGACCCCTATCTGGCCCGAACCCTGCTAGACTTATCACAGACCGCAACAATCAGCGACAGCCTGCGTCTGGCAAAACACGTACTGGGCGAATTGAACGACATCAATGACTTACACAGCGGCCATGTGGAGCAAGCCGGATTTGCGGTACTAAAATCACCGGATATTCCTTCGATCCTGGTGGAAACGGCCTTTATCAGCAACCCCGGCGAAGAAGCAAAACTGAACGATGAGAACTATCAGACCAAACTAGCCAATGCAGTACTGGGTGGCATTAAACGCTACTTCGCCCAAAATCCTGCATTATCCAGACACAACATTGCACAGTTGACGAGGATGACAGCGCCATGAATCAGCGATTACTCAGAATACTAGGTGGCAGAACCGAACACTATCCCTATGCGCTGGAGAGCAAATACCCGCGCATTCTGGAAGCGATTATGTCGCTTTGGGACGACGAGGGAATTGACGGCTATTTCATGGAACTGATGGTCAGCGATCGGGGCGACCGCGCAGGCTTTCCCCCTGAGATTGCCGCCGAAATCATGCACCTGAGTCTGGTTCATGCCGCACAGGAAGCGCCCGACAAACACAGGGACATCTGGGCGGCCGCCTCCGGATCCTTTGTCAACTTCAACGCCAATCCATCGACCGATTGGACAGCCCCAGAGCAAAGAATCAAGGCTGAACTCTCTAAACTCAATGTTATTTGTACGCCGGAAGGTTTTTTTTCCGCTGCAGAAACAGGAATCCGCGCAGCTGTTGCGCTGTTCATCGAAGCCAACAGCAACATAGAAATTCGCGACAATCGCGGCTGGACCCTGTTAATGACGGCCGCCTTCAACGGACATGCAGAGATCGTCGGGCTGTTAACCGGGCATGACGCTGATGTGAATGCACTCGATCTGGGCGGCAACAGCGCGTTGCACTGGGCCGCTTTTGGCGGACATACCGCCTGTGCCAGACTTTTGCTTGAGCACCACGCAAAAATTAATGTCCAGAATAATTTCGGCTGGACCGCACTAATGCAGGCGGCTGCGCGCAATCATCCTGAAGTCGTCGAGTTACTGATTGAATGTGGTGCAAATCTCGACAATCCGGCCAATGACGGCTACACCGCGCTGCATAAAGCCGCAGCATCGGGCTATTTTGAAATCGTCCGATTGCTGCTCAACCGAGGCGCAGACCGGTCTCTCAAAACGCGCGAGGGCGACACCGCTGAAAAACTTGCCATCAAAAACAAACAGGAAGAAGTTCTAACGCTGTTCAGGGCCTGATCGGAAGATCAGGCAGTTTGGTAGAGCAGATTTTCAGGATCCAGTGCGCGACCACGAACAGCAGCCTCAGCGAAAGCGGCCTCATCGCCCAGCGTTTTGACTTGTTGCACGATGCGCTCAAAACTTTGCAGATCGCCGCGTTTTTCGTAGATTCCCAGCAACGCCTGATAACCATATAGGTTTTTCGGATTCGCCTCGATTGCCTGATTCAATGAAGCTTCAGCCAACTGATCATTACCCGCGCGCAAATGCCGATTGGCTTCCATCAGGATCGCGTATTCTGGCGGTACGGCGCGTTCGGCATACGCGGGCGTCTCTATCGTTTTTTCCCCGACGATTATTTTTTCAAACGTGAGGGACACAGGATGTTCAAGTGTGGCGGAGGGCAACTCCTCAGCCACAATAGCATGTGAAGTAAAGGGTGCATGAGCGGTTGGGAACGGCATCGTTGCATCAGGCGGCTCGGGTTTAATGAGCAGCGGACGATATTCCTGAACCTCAGCTTCCGCAACAGGTGCTGTTTCTTCATGCACCTCGTCGAACGGACCGCGTTGCCAGTGCATGCGCCGGAATTTAAAATGCCAGACAGCACCCCCTATCCCGGCCAAAATCAGCACAGCGATGGTCAACACCATATTCAACCCGTTGTTTGCTGCAGGCTGCGTTTTGGCAACTTGCACTACCGGTGCTTCGACCGGAATTTCGACAGACGCGCCAACGAGCGGAGCAACGGCCTCGACCGACGATGGGTTTGCCAGTGCCCGCTTATCCTGCAGGGATTTGATCACCGTCTGCATTTCACCGATTTGCAGGTTCAGTTCCTGCAGCGCTTTTTCCTTGGCAATCAGCTCCTCTTGCAACGCATCGCGACTGTCAGCCTGAGCCGGATCATAGCTCGAAATGGAGAGTGACATGGCGAGTTTCAGCTGGTGCTTGCTACGCACGGCGACATCGGGCTTTTTACGCTTTTTGACCTGACGAACACGGGCTTTAACCGGCGTCACTTCTGCCTTGACGGGGGCGACTCGGGACGTGTCTGAAGACGGCGACGCAAGTGGCAGCTGATACTCTGAAAATTCAGCGGGAGGGTCGAGCAAAAAAGTGTAAGCCTTGAACAGTTTTCCGGCAGGGGATGACACTTCAACCAGTAAATTGATAAAAGGATCATCCAGCGGATACGAAGTCGAGACGCGGACGAAAGGCAGCATAGCGCCGGATTCGTTGACAAGCGCAAAGCGAAACTTATGACTTTCAGGATATTGCATCCCGAGCTTCCGGTAGTCATCCGCTCCGGCTAAACGAATTTTCAACTGCTGCACATCCACATCGCTCAGATCAGCGAAAGCAATTCTTGCGTTGAGCGGCTGCCCCAGACTGCTGGCCACCTGCAAGTCGCCCATCACCAGCGCCTGTGTATTAACAGTGGCGAAAAGCAGGCAGAGCAGAAAAACAGCTTTTATATAGCGCGCAGCCTCGATTTTCATTACCAATACGCACAGAAATATTTCGGACGCACGATTGTAACCATATTCGCGCTGCTTGTGGCTAAATCAGGCCGGAAACACGCCCGTTGAGAGGTATCTGTCGCCCCGGTCACAGACAATAAAGGCAATAACCGCATTTTCAACCTGCGCCGAAATACGCAAGGCAACCGACAAGGCCCCGCCGGATGAAATGCCGCAGAATATCCCCTCTTCTGCCGCCAGACGTCGTGTCATATTTTCCGCAGCCGCCTGACTCACAAGCTCAATACGATCGATATTTTTTCCATCGTATATTTGCGGCAAATAAGCTTGCGGCCACTTACGGATACCGGGAATCTGCGCGCCCTCTTCCGGCTGTACGCCGACAATCTGAATAGCAGAGTTCTGCTCCTTGAAAAATCGCGCACAGCCCATGATGGTGCCGGTCGTCCCCATGCTGCTGACAAAATGAGTCAGCGCCCCCCCCGTGTCGCGCCAGATCTCGGGCGCCGTTCCCTCGTAATGCGCGAGTGGATTATCCGGATTGGCGAACTGATCGAGAATAATGCCCCGCCCTGCGCGCCTCATCGCTTCAGCGGTATCGCGCGCGAGCTCCATACTGCCGGCCTTGTCAGTCAAAATCAGTTCTGCGCCGTAAGCGCGCATGCTCTGGCGACGCTCGACGCTCTGATTCTCGGGCATCACAAGGATCATCTTGTAGCCGCGCATGGCCGCCGCCATCGCCAGTGCAATCCCCGTATTGCCGCTGGTCGCCTCGATCAGCGTATCGCCGGGCTTGATTTCACCGCGCCGCTCGGCGTGCAAGATCATCGACAGGGCAGGACGGTCTTTCACCGATCCCGCAGGATTATTGCCTTCGAGTTTGGCCAGCAGTACATTGCCAGAATTACCCGGGATACGTTTGAGTCGCACAAGCGGCGTGTTACCGACAAAGTTTTCTATAGAGGGGTACATCATACGGCCCTGATATTGGGTAGGTTTGCAATAATAACTGCGAGTGAAACGGTGAACTTGACGGAGCGTATATCAAGCGCGAGTGTAAACCAGCTCATTTTAGTCAACAGGCGAAAATCTTGCCACATCGCGCCCCTGATGTTCTACAAGCTCAAAAAACACCGTCTTCGGGCGAGCCCAGACAGCGCCATCCGCCACGGACCGATAGATCACCAGAAGCACATCCGGATTCGCCTCAAGCCGCGCCTCGCAGACTATTTCGTAGATACCGCCCTTGTAGTGTTGATATTTCATTCTGTTCAGTATGACAGGGAACATGATAGTGATAGCCCAAATGGGATAAAGGGCTATTTATTTCCGGGACCGCACTCCGGCTATCCGTGCTGTTGCCCGGCAAGTTCCTTCAAAAAATCGGCAATATCCCATTCGCAACCTCCACAACCGGAAAGTGCGCCAGTCCATCTGGAAATAGCATGCATATCCATGCCTTGCTCGAACAGACTTTGAATATGCCCCCGGCGCGTGCCACTGCAATGACACATGACACTACCCGCCACCTCTGCACTCTGCCTATTCATCGATGTCCATTCCTAGCGGCGGCTCAGCCAGCCACATTATAAAATCTAAAATATGACGATAATCAGTTCAATCACATGCCTTTATTTCTCAATAAAACGGGCAATCCTGAAAAATACGGCAGCGCTTACTCAGTCAAGGCTTTATAAATATAGTTCTTCAGTAACAACTCAAGCTCGCGACTAATGTCTAAAAATTCGATTCCACACATCACCGAATCCGGAGTGTCATCCACCCTGACACTTTTAATGATCGACTTTAAATTGAAAACGCTATTTTCCTCATTGATGTTCATCCGGCAATAAACCTCAATCACATCCCCTACCGCACCAAAAGATTTTTTAGAATAGACAAGCGCACCGGCATGGCTCACGTCCAAAATTTTTGCAATGAACGGTTTTATTCCCGTCGATTCGATGAGGCAATCGTTACCCATCAAATGATAACGGTGCGTGAGTCGCAATTTTTTAACCTCCGCAGCAGGAAGTTCGCTAGGTTCAACATCCATAAAATTCGCTCTGTGTAATTTACGCGCTATAAACCCGCAATATTATATCAATCCGTCTTTTTCGTTCATCAAAATATGCATTTCAGCACCGATTGCGAAGCAAATAATAACGGACTTGTTCAAGCGAACCCCCGTCAGCTGCACTGCCACTTCTGCATCGCACAAAATAGGGATTGTCTGCGCAGCTAACTTATTGATTGAAAAGTGGAGTTATTTTTCGAATATTTTATTGCCAAAATCTTCAGAACACATATTGACTTTTCTACATTACCCACAAATCCAGACGCCATATAGGCTGGCGTCACACGCGCACTCGCATCCACTTCAGACTTACGATAACATATTGTTTATAAATAACTATTTATAATTACAAAAAACAGGCAGCCTGTTAAAAACCCTTGCAGAATGGCAGTTTAGCGGCTTAACCGGCCACATTATCCACAGAGTTATCCACAGAAATTGTGGATGAAACAAAAATATTCTTTAGGAACGAGGGGTTGGCACAGGATTGTGTTAAGTATTATGCAATAACCGACACGGATAGTATGGATTGGCACGGTAAAGTCGGACGTGCAATTGATTCATCGCACCCAACCTCCCGATGCAGGAGAGGCATCAAAACCGGACTGACAAATTAACGACGCGCACTATTAAGACTGCGCAATATGCATAGACGTTGCTGCTCTCTGCGCGCTGCAACCATCTGTTCTCTGGCATCCATCTCGGGCACGGCATTACGGGAAATTTCTGCGGAGCTATCATCGCTCGAATTTTTGAATTGCATGTCTGCGTTACTCATGATGAACCGCCTTTCAGTACGCTAAGTTTATGAAGCACTGAGTTGATTAACGGCAGCTAACGGATGATCATTAGGCCTTTTTTTGCAATTCCAGCAACGCGTGCAAGCGACAGAAGAAAGCAGGATCGCTCAGCGGTTGCGAAAAAACCAGAATTGCTCGAACAGACATTGCGTAACCGTGTCACCCGTTACCATCAATTCCTGTTTGATAAACTGTTTTCGGCGCAAGCCGCCGTGGCTAATCAGCGAACTTTCCCTATGCACAGTCATACGGCGTGTTCTTTAACAGGGGATTCGCTGCGCGCTTCGAGTACGGCAGCCGACAAGATAAGCCCCCCCCCGATAGCTTCCTGTAAAGACAGCTGTTCAGCGCCGATCAGCATGGCAGAGAACACGCCGACAACCAGTTCCGTCAGCAGCAGAATGGCGGCACGGCCTGCATCCAGACGAGCGACGCCGTAAAACGTGGCGAGCGTGCCGGGGAGTATCCAAAGCAGCCCAATAGCGACCAAGCCCCAGACGTGCAGGGCGGTGAGTGCGGGAAACGGTTGCGGGTTACAGAGCATAAAACCTAACGAAATCACTGCACACCCGGCAAATACGGCTAAGGCTCTGATCAATTCGGGCAAACCGTGTCCTGCGCGAATGGCGACGTTATTGAGCGCGAAGGCAAGGCCTGACGAAAGTGCCAGCAGGTCAATGGCAGATAGCGGGGCCGCGAATACCGCCGGGCCGCCCAGTGTCGCAAATAATCCTGCGAGTGCCAGCATTAATGCGAACAGGCGCAACCGGGTAAAGGCTTCGCCTAAAAAAATTCGCGCGGCGATGATGGTCCAGACCGGTGCCAGATAGAATAGCAACATCACCCGAACCACACTGCCTTCTGCCAGCGAGGTGGCAAAAGAGGCATTGGCCCAGCCCCCCAACAGGGCGATGAGCAGCAGCAAACCGGACTGAGTGCGCCAGACCGACAGACGACGCCAGACGAATGGCAACAGCACCAGTGCCGACAGGCTGTACGCGAAGACCTGCACAAATCCGCTATGAATACCCGCCGCATCGAATGCTTTGAGCGGCCACCAGAACAGCCCCCAGATCACCGAACCTGCGAGCAATACCGGGATAGCCCTACCCTTTTCAGGCCGGAGGAAAATTGTGCGAATTGCCATAAAATTATGAACCATCTCCGTGCGTTCAATATCAGAAAATACCGTTATTCCTGCAGGTGCAGGAATAACGGTTTAGCAGGATGAAAATGATTTATTTCGCCAAGGCTTTGACAAAACGATCATCAAGGGTGGCGGGGATAGCCACGGTTTTCTTGATCTGACCGCTCTTCAGCAGGAGGGTATTGATGACATCTCCGCTGACAAAATATGACTTGGTGTCACGGCCCTGCGCGAACGGTTTTTGCATTTCACTGAACGGAATGTTGTAAACCCCTTTGAGTTGCTCTAGCACTTCCTTGCCTGACACCCCGATGGCCTTGCCGATAATGGCTGCCGACTCTGCAGGCTTGGCCTGCATGTAGGCCAGACCATCCAGATAAGCCCTCATCAAGCTAGTAATTTCACGGCCATTCTTCTGGATATGCGCCCCATCGAACACCAGCACGTCAGCGATCAGACCGGGTGCTTCTTTGGACGAATAGATCACATGGAATTTTTTGCCGCCCTCCATCGCCAGTATTTGCGACACATTAGGCTCATAAGTCACCCCCACCTGAACCGCACCGGAGGCCATCGCAGAAGGAATCGCCTCAGGCGTCATGTTGACAGGACTGATGTCCTTGTCGGTCATACCGTTACTCTTAAGGGCGTACGAGATCAGAAAATCTGAAGGCGACAGCGGTGCATAAGCAACTTTTTTTCCTTTTAAATCGCTGATTTTGCTAATGCCTTTGCCCGCCAGCACCGCGTCTCCGCCATTGGAATAGTCAATCGGCATCACGACCTTGAAATCCTGCCCTTGAGCGACCGCGCCGATCACCTGATCATAGGTCATCAAGGCGCCATCAACGGCTTTGCTGGCCATTGCCGAAGGCAACATGGCAGGATCAGCAAAGGTTTGCAGCGTCACTTTCAGGTCGTACTTTTTATACAGGTCGCGGCCCTCGGCCACGTAGAACGGGGCGTATCCGATCCAGGTCGTCAGACCCAGCTTAACCGGTGTGACGGCGAAGGCTGAAACCGAAGCCGACAGTAACGCGGCTGATACGATAAATTTTTTGATTTGCATTTTGCGACTCCTTACTTGGTTGATGAAAATGATGGTGAATCGAACTACCCTACGTTAAAACCTAATGAAATCGGCTGATTTTGCTGGCGATCATTTATTCAAGCTCAGCCTCCAATCCTGAAAGTGAGTTGTTTCGGTCTGGCCCATCCATGAATTAATCTCCCATAAATCGGCGACCGCTTGCTGCGTGAACGGCAGGGTATGCAGGTAACCATCGGGTCCGAACTCGGGCGTCATCGTGGTGACTGAATATCCCGATTCCTGCTGTACCGTCCAGATCGCTTCCCAGCAGCGCTGGTGGGATGCCAGTGCGGTTGCATATTCGGGGGCGGCCGGATGCGGCACTTGCGGCCCCTGGTCGTAACCGACACGCGCGTGAATGTGATGCGCATGCCGGGCCACGTCGAGCACGACCTCCCAGTCCTGATCCAGTTGCCGCTCCATCACCACCACCCAGTGACTGAAATCGCAGGTGAGGCGCAGCTCAGGCAACCGCTGCAAGATTGCCTGCGTGATCCACGGATTGAACAGCGAACGACTGCGGTGCGTCTCGAAGCTGCAGGGAATGTTCATGCGCGCCGCGATTTCCTGCGCTTCAGCAAAGAAACGTACGCTTTGTTCCTGCGACCAGGCGTCATATCCGCCGATAATGGTGACTGAACGGGGTTCGAGCATTTGTCCCAACTGCAACTGGCGTGCGACATCGGCGACATGCTCCTCTACAGTGGCCTCACGACGCGGCACATAACCGCCCGCTGTGACAATTTCCTGTATGTATTCCAGCTGCCGGCTTTGCAAGGCATGCAACAATTCATCGCGATACGCCTGTGTTCCATCCGCGCCGCCTTCCAGTCCGGCAAAGCCCGCACCGACAGCTTGATCTGCTGCCGATATGATAGAACCCGTCCGTCCCCACAACGTTTTGAAGAGTTTGAGTTCCATTTATAAGCTGCCTTGATAAGCGCGCCAACCGCCGAAACGGCTAATATCCAGCGCGTCCTTGACTGCGTATGGCTCACAAACGAAGCCCAGAACCTGTTCTCCGTCAGCCAGCGTGAGCGTGCCGATACCCAGCGGCGCTGGGATGCCCGCAACGAAAGAACCCAATTCCCGTGCTGCCATCTCCCAGACTTCAACCTCTATCGCGCAGCCTGGCTCATCGGGCGCGACTCGTACCATGCCGGGCCGGTGCGGCGGGCCGCCGGGCAGCGCGTACAGCTTGTAATCCGCCGAACTTTGGGTACGTGCGACTCGATGTGCGCCGCGACTAGTCAATTGATGATTGAGCGGCAGTCCTGTCAAATGCGCGCCGCAAACGGCAATGCGAACGCGTCCGGCGGCAAGCTGCTGAGTTGGCGCTACGCCGCCCATCATTCGCCCGGCCAGATGCAGCAAAGGAATATCCTGATGCGCGGGCGCTGCCAGCGTGATGCCGAACGGCAGTCCGTCATCCTGAAAGCCTGCCGGTACGGCAACGGCGGCACAATCGAGGAGGTTCATGAAGTTAGTGTAATAGCCCAGATTCGCGTTCAGCCGGATCGGGTCAGCCAGCATTTCTTCGATGCGATAAATACTACCGGCGGTGGGCGTGAGCAGACAATCGATGCCCTCCCAGACCTTGTCGGCTTCACGGCGTAAGGCTTGCAGCTGGTAGATGCCGTTGTAGGCATCCGCCGCCGAGAATTGCTTTGCCCCGGCGATGATTTCGCGCACCACCGGATGAATCACATCGGCGCGGGCATCGAAAAAATCCGTGATCGCGGCATAGCGTTCCGCAACCCACGGCCCTTCGTACAACAAACGCGCCGATTGCAAAAAAGGTGAAAAATCAATTTCGACTGCCGTGCCGCCAAAGGCGGATAGCGTCTCGATACTGCGAGCAAACAAGGCCGCGGCATTCTGGTTGCCGAAGAACTGCAGCTGTTCGGCTAGCGGCACACCAAAACGAAAAGTGTCGGCGCGCCCGAAATCAAAGCCGTAGGTCTCTATCCGGCGCGAATAGACATCTTGATCGTCAAAGCTTGTCGCCACTGACAATACGCTTGCGGCATCCGCCGTATTTAAGGCAAACAGGGATACGCAATCGAGCGAGCGGCAGGCGGGCACCACCCCGCGTGTGGACAGCCAGCCGCGCGAAGGTTTTACCCCGACCAGATTGTTGAATGCGGCAGGCACCCGGCCCGACCCTGCGGTATCGGTACCCAGACTGAAACTAACCAAGCCCAGTGCCACCGCAACCGCCGAGCCTGAGCTTGAGCCGCCCGAGATGTAGTCCGGATGATAGGCATTACGGCATGCGCCATAGGGCGAGCGAGTGCCGTTCAGACCGGTAGCAAACTGATCGAGGTTAGTCTTACCGATCGGGATGGCCCCCGCATCGATCAGGCGCTGCACCACGCTGGCGTGCCGCTCAGGCTGGTAGGCATATTCCGCACAACCTGCCGTGGTGGGCGCGCCCGCCAGATCGATGTTGTCCTTGATGGCGAATGGAATGCCGTACAGCGGCAAGTCGGCAGGATCTTTGCCCTGCAGGGCAAGCACATAATCCCGTATCCGGGCTATCGGCAGTCGATGTATCCAGACATGATGAGGATCGTCACCGATACGGTGAAGAATATCCTCCATCACCGCCAGTGGATGCAGACTTCCCGCCAGATAACGCTGGCGCAGCGTATGGATGTCGAGACGGTCGTTCATGCGGCGACCTCGCTCTGGATCACCAGCAAATCCTGGCCTGCTGCGACCTGTCCGCCCGTGCGGCAATACAACTGCACAATCTCACCGTCGCAGGGGGAGACGACCGCGATTTCCATTTTCATCGATTCGATGACCACCAGCGTATCACCCGCCTTGACCTTGCTACCGACTTCAACCGGGATGGCCCATACGTTCCCTGCCACATGCGCGGTGACCGCACGGCTGCCCGGCGGCAGATCAAGTTCGCTGTCCGTCCCGGCCGCCGCTACAATGGTATCCGTTGCATATTCGGCCTGTCCGTTCGCTTTCCACATCTCGCGTTCTGCCGCGAACGCCGCGCGCTGTTTAAGGCGAAACGCGCTGATCGCGTCCTCGTTGGTTTGCAGATACTGGTTGTATTGCTTGAGACTGAACATCGTCTCCTCGATCTTGAGCTGGAAGCTGCCGGCTACAAAGTCTGCGCGCATCTTGATCAGATCCTGTTCAGGCACCGGATAAAAACGAATCTGATCAAAGAAGCGCAGCAACCACGGCTTACCCGCTTTAAAATCAGCCGTTTGTTTGTAACGATTCCACATCTGTATCGTGCGCCCGACGAACTGATAACCGCCGGGACCTTCCATGCCGTACACGCACATATAAGCGCCGCCGATGCCGACCGCATTTTCCGGTGTCCAAGTGCGTGCCGGGTTGTATTTGGTGGTGACCAACCGGTGGCGCGGATCAAGCGGAGTTGCGACCGGTGCGCCAAGATAGACATCCCCCAGCCCCATCACCAGATAGCTGGCCTCGAATACGATGTTTCTAACCGTTTCAATATCTTCTATCCCATTGATTCTTCTTATAAATTCAATATTACTTGGACACCATGGCGCATCTTTGCGTACCGATTGCATGTATTTTTCAATCGCAAGCTTTGTGGAAGGGTCGTCCCACGACAACGGAAGATGCACGATACGGGTCGGCACTTGCATGTCCTCAATCGGCGGCAATTGCGTCTCCGCTGTAATCAAGGCTTGCAGCAGCCGCTCACGCGACAAAATGCGGCCGTCGAAATGAACCTGCAATGAACGCATGCCGGGGGTCAGATCGAGGATGCCCGCTAACTTGCCATCGTCCATGACCTGCTGCACCCATTGCATCAGCGCATGCACGCGGAAACGCAAGTTGATATCGAGCACCAGCGGGCCATATTCAATCAGCAGATTACGGTCGCCGGACTGACGATAAACCACCTGCACCTGATCGCCGCTTGCCGGAATACTATGTACGACAGGGCTTGCCATTGCATCCGTTGCGGGCCGCTGCGCAGTTGCTTCAGGCAGGCGTAAATGCTCGATGGCCTCATCTTGCCTGCGTTCCAACTCATAGGCCTGCGAGATCGTCATACCACTGAAACGGATACTATCGCCCGGTCTGAGTTGTCCCATTTTCCACAATTCAGCTTGAACGATGGTCACAGGACACACAAAGCCGCCTAAGCTTGGGCCATCCGGGCCCAGAATCACCGGCATATCGCCGGTAAAATCCACCGCGCCGATGGCATAGGCGTTGTCGTGAATATTAGACGGATGCAGCCCCGCCTCGCCGCCATCCTGCCGCGCCCATTCGGGCTTAGGACCAATCAGACGCACACCGGTTCGACTGGAGTTGTAATGCACTTCCCAGTCGGTGGCAAAGAAGGTCTCGATATCGGCTGGCGTGAAGAAATCCGGTGCGCCGTGCGGGCCGTACAGCACGCCGATTTCCCATTGTCGGGAGTAAGCCGGAATCAAATCAGCGGGCAGCGTTTGTTCTGTGCAGGCGGCTGTGACGGCGCCCAGATGCAGGACATCGCCGGTACGCAAGGTGCGCCCGCCGTGTCCGCCAAATTGTCCCAGCGTAAAGGTCGCCTTGCTGCCCAGATAATCCGGCACATCAAAACCGCCGGCAACCGTCAGGTAGCTGCGGCAACCGCCCCCCTCCACCGATCCCAGACGCAGTATGCTGCCGGCCTTGATGACATGACTACGCCAGAACGGCAGCGGTTCGCCATCGAGTTCAGCTGACATCAAAGCCCCGGTGAGCGCAATCACCGTATCGCTATTAAAGCGCAAGGTCGGGCCTGCGACCGTCAGCTCAAGACCTGCCGCGTCCGCTGCATTGCCCAGCAATCGATTCGCCATCCGAAAAGCCAGTGCATCCATCGGGCCTGACGGCGGCACACCGATGTTCCAGTAACCGGTACGGCCCGGGTAATCTTGCACGGTGCTTTGTACGCCGGGTTCGAGCACATCGATCGTGTGCGGGTGATAATGAAAACCATTCAGATAACGCGTGGTCTGCAAGCCATTGCTGAACACCGCGTCGCAGACGATCTGGCGCAGATAATCCAGATTGCTCTCGATGCCGTCGACGCGGGTATCGGCCAGCGCGTGACGCATTTTTTCCAGCGCCGCGACACGATTGTCGGCGGTGACGATAATTTTGGCGATCATCGGGTCGTAATAGGGTGGAATCTCACTGCCGCGCTCCACCCAGGTCTCAATCCGTGCCGCTCCGGAGAATTCGACGCCACTCAGCACGCCGCTGGAGGGCTGAAAGTTCTTGTTAGGATCTTCCGCATACAGGCGCACCTGCATCGCGGCGCCCGCCGGTTTAACCTTTAATGATGCAAGCGGGGGTAATTCTCCTGCGGCCTGCAGCACCATCCACTCGACCAGATCGACGCCGGTGACCTGTTCGGTGACGCCGTGTTCGACTTGCAACCGGGTATTCACTTCGAGGAAATAAAATTCACCGTTGTTCGCATCGAATACGAATTCCACCGTACCCGCCGACTGGTACTGAACGGCAACCCCCAGCCGCACCGCCGTTGCCAGCAGATGTTGCCTGACCTCGGGCGTCAAATTAGGGGCAGGCGTCTCTTCGATCACTTTCTGGTTGCGACGCTGTACCGAACAATCGCGCTCGCCCAAATCGATCACACAGCCACGGCCGTCACCGAACAGCTGCACTTCAATATGGCGCGCGTGCTCGACATATTTTTCCAGATAGATGCCGGCATCCTTGAAATTGGCGCGCGCCAGTCTCTCCACCGACTGGAAGGCCTCATTCAATTCATCCGAACTCCAGCACAGACGCATGCCGATGCCACCGCCGCCCGCGGTGCTTTTGATCATCACCGGATAGCCGATGCGTGCCGCCTCGGCGTGTGCATGGCCCGCATCGATGAGCAGACCGCTGCCCGGCAGCAAGGGCACACCATTTTGTTGAGCCAGCTCGCGTGCGGTGTGTTTTAAACCAAAGCGGCGCATCTGATCAGGGGTCGGGCCGATGAACACCACACCCGCTTCAGCACATTGCTCGGCAAAGGATGCATTTTCCGAGAGAAACCCGTAACCCGGATGGATCGCCTGTGCGCCGGTTTCAAGCGCGACTTCAAGGATGCGATCGCCGCGCAAATAACTCTCAGTGGCGGGGGCCGCACCGATGCAGACGGCTTCATCCGCCATCTGCACATGCAGCGATTGCGCATCGGCTTCGGAGTAAACCGCCACGGACTGAATCCCCATCCGCTTCAGTGTGCGGATGATGCGGCAGGCGATCACACCGCGATTTGCTATCAAAACTTTATTAAACATGGCTCACCCCATTTGCAGGTCGTCCTGCATGGTTGTCATGCATCCGGTCGTCCGGACGCGTTCGTTAATGGCTGACAGCATCCCAAACCAGCAAACGCACCGGTGTCGGGTTATAGGCATTGCACGGATTGTTCAATTGCGGGCAGTTCGAGATCAGTATCGTCACGTCCATCTCCGCGCGCATCTCGACATATTTTCCGGGTGCCGAAATACCGTCGGCAAAGGTCAATTCGCCCTGCGGAGTGACCGGCACATTCATGAAAAAATTGACATTGGCGGTCAGATCGCGCTTGCCCAGTTGTATGTTTCCCGGGCCGCAATCGCAATTCCCCAGCGCGTGCAGAAAACTGTCGCGGCAGCTATGCATATACTTCTTGTCGATGGCATAGCGCACGCTGTTGCTTTCCGCCGCACAGGCGCCCCCCAGCGTGTCGTGACGTCCACAGGTGTCAGCAACAATGGTCATCAGCACGCGGCCCTCAGTCGACATCAATCGCGTGCCGGCACTCAAATACAAATTAGACTGCTCACGAATGGTGTCCACCGCGCTGTAACGCTCTTCCGGGTTGCGCGCGTTGTAGAACAAGGTATCCACGGCCTGATTGCCTTCCAGATCCAAAATGCGGAACAGCTGCCCGCGTTTAACTTCATGCAGCCATGACTCGCCTGCCGGCAGTATCAGGTCATAGCATGCCTGTTCGAGTGTCAGTTTGCTTTCAACGATAGTCATGTGATTTCCTTAGCGATACAGCAACTCGGTGTTGTAAAAACCGCGCACGTTTTCCGGGCAGCGGTTGCGGCAGTAGTCATCTTCATCCGGCAGGCCTGCGTGCCAGGCCTGCAACAACAGGGGTTTTGGCGCGTACTGCGGATTGGGATCGAGCGGATGCGGACAGGCTGACACGACGACCAGCACGTTCATTTCAAAGCGCAGCTCGACGTAGTCGCCCGCCTTGGAATGAAGGCTTTGATAGTGCAGACCGCCCTCCTCGTCCACACTCACCTTGCTAAAAAAATTCACATTTGGCACGATGTCGCGTCGACCCATCCCCCACTTACCAAGCTCAATGACCATGCTGTCCATCGCATTGCGGTGCATGGCGTTGCGCTGCTGCTGGTAAGTTGACGTACCGTATTTTTTCGTCACCAGTGCCGCGTTGCTCATGCCGCAAATTGTGTCGTGCCAGCCGCAACTGTCCTCGATAACGGAAGCCAGCACGCGCCCCATGTCGGAATAACACACGAAGCCACGAGTCAAATGCGCGGTGTGCTGTGCCTTGAGCGTATCGGCCATGTTGTAGCGCTCCAGCTTCTCTTGCTGGTTGTAAAACAGCGTGGACAAATTTGCGCCGCCTTCCATATCGGTGATGCGCAGTGCCGTGCCGCGCCGCATCGAAAATGAGGCGTGTGCGCCGCCGGGGATAGTGTCTTCCCACAGCCTGTTGAATTCTGAGAGTTTTTCAGTCATAGCATTCCTTGCATATCGTTAGTTGTTGTCAGCAGGCTTGGTCATCCGCGCCAGCAATTCCAGATCGGTGTGCACGCCGGCGGTTTCGCGGATACGGGTCAGGATGGCTTTTTTCTGCTGCATGAATTCCGCTGAGAGTTTCATGTCCTGATTGCGTTGTGCCGGCAGATTCACAGGGCAAATACTGTCGATACGTCCGGGACGCGGAGCCATCACCACAACGCGCTGGCCAAGATAGATCGCTTCTTCCACATCGTGCGTGACGAACACGATGGTGGTCTTCTCCAGTTTGGATACATGCAAAATCATGTCGTGCATCACTTCACGCGTCTGAGCATCCAGCGCGCCAAACGGCTCGTCCATCAGCAGTATCTGCGGGCGGGGCAGTAATGCGCGTGCAATGGCAACCCGTTGCTGCATACCGCCGGATAGCTGGTTCGGGTAGGCATTTTTTACATGGTTCAGACCCATCAAATCAATTAACGCATCCGCCCGGCCTGAGGCGGCTTCAACATCCGCAGAGGTGATGTCTTCGAGATTGATTTGCAGCTGGCGCGTGAATTTGATGTTATCCATCACCGTCAGCCAGGGGTACAGACTGTAGTGCTGAAATACCATGGCGCGGTCAACTCCGGGGCCGCTGATCGGCGTCCCGTCTACCTTGATGCTGCCTGAGGAAAGCGTCTCCAATCCGGCGATGCAGCGCAACAGGGTGGATTTCCCGCAGCCGGATGCACCGACGAAAGTCACAAACTCATTGCTGCCAATATCCAGGCATACTTCCTGCAAGGCCGTGATGCTGCCATCGCCGAATGTCTTGCAGGCCTTTTCAATACGTATTTTGATGTCCATTATCGCCACCTATTTTTTGTACAACCAAGGAAAGCTCTTACGATGCAGCCAACGGAACAGCTGGTCGATCGCTAATCCGATCAGTCCGATCAGGATGATCCCGGCGAAGATTTTGTCGGTCTGCATGAAACGCTGCGCCCTTAGAATGGCGTAGCCTAATCCGGAATTTGCAGCGACCAGTTCAGCGACCACCAGATAGGTCCACGCCCACCCCATGGTGACGCGCAGGGTGTCAAGTAAAGCCGGCTTAGCGGATTGAACAATGACCCGTGAGACGATTTCGCTACGCGTCGCACCCATGGTTTGCGCGGCCTCGATTTGCGTGACGGGAACCCGGCGCACATCTTCCGCGATCATCAATACCATCTGAAAGAAGGTGCCGATGAAGATAATGGCGATCTTGGAGCTTTCATCGATACCGACCCACAACATGACCAGCGGAATGAAAGCCACTGCCGGCATATAGCGAATAAAGTCGGTCAAGGGTTCGAGCAGTGCCTGCACCGGACGGTAGGTGCCGATCATGATGCCCAGCGGAATCGCAAGTACCGCCGACAGGCTAAACCCGGCTGCGACCCGGTAGGTGCTGATCCACATGTCACCCAGCAGATCGTCATCGTTGAACCAGCTGTATAGCCGTAACAGCACGTCCACCGGACTGGGCATGAATACCTTGTCCATTAGCCCGCTCGCAGATAACCACCCCCATGCAGCAAGTGGCAGCAACATGCCCGTCAGCGCGAACAACAGATAGGCACGCTGACTAAGCTGTCCGCGTATCACCCAAAGGGCGCGCCATCCGCAGACGACAGGATGCTGGCGTGATTGATCACTAGACATTGGGCACCTCGTTGTTGTCTGCAAAGTGCCTATATGATACTAATTGCGATTCAACCAATTGTTTTGACGACATAATTTGACTCCTGAAATGAAATAGCCCGAGAGGGTGCCAATAAAAATTGGTCACAACCTCCCGGGCTTTTATCCCTCCGTGAAGTCTTATCATCGACAAGACCGAGAACTCTCGGACCAGACACTGCCAAAATTTAATTGGCAGTCGGAACCCTAGTTCTTCTGCAAGTGGCCGACCTATCGGATCGACACCCTCGCAATAATTAAAGCATAAAGCATGCCACAGTTTGCATCGCCGTAAACACGGTTGTTTTTCTGCGCAGATCGCTGCCAAGCACCCAAAAATGGTGCGGCACCTGATGCCGATGCACCAGAGTCGGGCGAAAATAGGCTGCACGCTGGCTGATGGCGGCTCCTCTACCACTCATTTGTGCAAACCGTCCCCAGTTCACATGCTCGACTCAACACATGGGTGGTGTTGTCCATCATCGTACAGGGTTAACCAGTCGCCCCCCATTGAACAGCCACTATTTTTTACGCCAGCCTGTGCGCCACTCCACTGCCCTTTTCTGCGGCCATATTGACAATATGATAAAAATGATAATAATGATACAAATTATCATATTTCTGAAAATCCAGTCGAATTACGGGGTACGCTATGCAACAAGATGTTTACACCACACAAGATGCAGCCAAATTACTGGGCGTATCCTTGCGTACCGTGCAACTATGGGTTGAAAGCGGCAGTTTGCTGGCTTGGAAAACACCCGGGGGGCATCGCCGTGTACTGAAGGAATCCGTCGATTGCCTGCTGCATAAACGTGACGTCCAGCCAGCAGCTAATGTCGCAGACACGCATGCACTGATCAGCATCTTAGTCGTCGAGGATAATCTTTCGCTCTGCAAGCTATATGAAGCGACCATCAAAAGCTGGAAATTGCCGATTGATTTAAAAATCGTACACGACGGTTTTGCCGCGCTAGTTGCGATCGGCGCCAGCCAACCGAACATCATCATCACCGACATCGATATACCGGGAATGGACGGCATTATGATGTTGCACAAACTACGCGAGGAACATGCATGCGACGATAGCGAGATTATCGTAGTAACAGGTCTTGATGCCGTCCGTCTTCAGGAGATGGGGGGCGTTCCAGACGGCATATCTGTATTCCTCAAGCCCGCCCCGTTCGGGATGATTCAAGCTCGGATTCAAGAAATTGCCAATCAAAGACTGGGAGTCAGTCGTGCTTGATGCAACACAGACCACCTCAATCAGCTACCCGAATGATTACGCTGCCGTTGGAATCCTCACTGCCCCACTTGAAGATCAGCCACCGGGTCGGAACGCCATTTGGCAGCTAGACGACTGGTCGGCGACCGACATCACACTGATCACCGTCACCACCTGCGCTAATTTTCAAAAAACCGTCGCGCCCCCAAAGTCGATTCGCGATGCAGCAGTATTTAAGACCAGTAAGCAAGCCCCCTTTCCGCTGGCCGCTATAACTACAAATAAGGCACTTGCAGCATGAAAAAGAACCTTCCCGTCACTCAACGCGAGATTAATTACAGCGAAACAATGGTGTTCATCACTAAAACTGATACCAAAGGCCTCATTACCTATGCGAATGATTCTTTCATCGATATCAGCGGATTCTCAGGTGAAGAATTGCTGGGACACAACCATAACGTAGTTCGCCATCCAGACATGCCGGAATGGGCATTCGAAAATCTCTGGGGAACGGTGAAGGCAGGATATCCTTGGTCCGGTATCGTAAAAAATCGCGCTAAGGGTGGCGACCATTACTGGGTAAAGGCTTCCGTCTCGCCTATCAAAGAAAATGGCAATATTATCGGCTATATTTCACTACGCAAGAAACCAACTCGCCAAGAAGTTGAAGCGGCAGAGCATCTGTATCGCGGCAAGCCACCGCGCGCGCATAAACAGGATGGGCGCAACTATTTCGGCAACCTTCCCTTGCATGCGAAACTGCAGCTACTGATACAGCCTGTGCTATTCGTGTTTCTCATCCTCTCTGCACTTACCACCGCTGTGAACATGGACGATCAGCTGCACCACAACGCCCACCATGCAGCAGAGAGTATCGCGAATGAAATGCTGGACAGCGCAAACTTGATGATGGTCACCGGACAAATCGGTGATCCGGAAACGCGCAAACTGATGCTCCATAAAATATCTGAATCGAATGATCTGCTGGCCTTACAGTTAATACGCTCCAACCATGTAAACAAACAGTATGGCGCGGGGCTTCCTGAAGAGCAGATACAGAACGATATCCAGCGTCAGACGCTGCTGCACGGTCAATCTTACTTCGCGATTGATCGTACCGGTGGAGGTGCCGTACTACATGCCATCATTCCTTACGCCGGCAGTCGCGCACATGGCGGAACCGACTGTTTAAGCTGCCATGAGGCGCCAGAAGGAACGATACTTGGGGCAGCCGACTTACGCATCAATCTGGATGAAGAGTATCAGGCGTTCTACCTATTCATCGCAAAGTTATTTGCCGGACAAGTATTCGCGCAGGTATTCCTGTTCTTTTTCATCCGATGGGCTGTGAGCCGATATGTCTCAACGCCGGTACGATCCATTAACGGACACTTAGAAAATCTGGTTAATGGAAATAGCGATATGTCTAACCACACCGCCATCAACGGGCGGGACGAAATGGGCAATATCCTATGCTCGGTGCAATCGACCAAAGTCTTGGTAGGTTCGGTGATTGACCAGATCACCGCAGCGGCCAGTCAAGTGAAAGAACGCTCCGCCCGCCTGAATAATGCGGTCGAAAAACTGAGCGATGCCTCACTAACACAGTCTGATGCATCTAGCAGCATGGCAGCCGCTGTTGAGCAGATGAGTGTCAGAATGGACCAAATAGCCAGCAATGCCCAAGAAGTCATGGATATCTCCGTTAGTTCAAAGCGACTGGCCGACAATGGCAAACAGGTCGTTGAGCAAGCCGTACACAGCATCGAGGAGACAAACACTTCAATACACGGTGTCGCCGAGACCATACGGGAACTTGGCGAAAAATCGGCGCAAGTTCAGGATATTGTCAACATAATCAAAGCAATTGCAGCCCAGACAAATCTGCTTGCACTCAACGCAGCTATCGAAGCTGCACGAGCTGGCGACCACGGCAGGGGATTTTCCGTGGTTGCCGATGAGGTTCACAAACTCGCCGACCAGACCTCATCCGCCACGCAGGAAATACAGTTAATGATCGACAATTTTAGAGAAACAGCCGAACACGCCGTGGACGAAATGAGTGTCGTTATAGGAAAAATGGAATCCGGTGCAGCGCTGACGACAAAAGCGGGCGAATCCATAGTCGAAATCAATGCAGGTGCCAGTCATGTACTTGCAGGAATCAAGGACATTTTGTACTCACTTAAAGAACAAGCGGCAGCGGGTCAGAACATAGCATCAAATGTCGAAAAAGTTGCGCAAATAGCAGAAGATAATCGTGCTGCAGTCGGAAGCGTAGATCGTACCGCAGAAAAATTGTCGAGTTTTTCAAGAGATCTTCAGCTATCAGTTGCACACTTTAAAATTTAAGTTATGGCATCGTGGTAGGACCATCTAATTCTACAATTTTTAATTCAATTAAAAAATTAAATTAAACGGCAAGGAAGCTATTGTGATTAACAACCCTATCGCAGTATTATCATCTAACAATACAACTATTTATATATTAATTTTAATCGTTATATTAGAACTAAAGTTTAAACTTAATTTAACTGATAAATACAATAAATTTATTCTAAATACCATACTTATCATTCTGGGAAGTTCTTTTATTATCTTCCATGAACACATCATTATAGGTGATATTTTTGTTGATTTACGCGGGGTCGGAATTGGTCTAGCCTTATTATTTGGCGGGCCTTTTATTGGTGCAATAACCACACTGTCTGAATTACTATTGCACATCGGGATAGGGGGAATAACCTCCATAGCAGGATCAATTGGGTTAATTTTCGATTATTTCCTAGCACTGCTCGTAATAAAAATTTTCGTTAATAATTCCAATAGAATAAATTTTTTACATGTTGCACTAATCGGTGCTGCAGTTGGAATTGGAGAATCAACATCAATACTATTCAGCCAATCACCCAATGCAGGATTGATTTTGTTTAAGGACAATGGATTAAATTTATTCTTAATCCAGTTCAATGCCATGTGCCTGTTTGGCTGGTTATTAAAAATACAAGACGATAGAACACGTGGGCAAAAAAACGGGAGTGATCGAACTGAGCAGTTGTTTTCAGCCATGAGGACTGGGCTGTCCGCATTATCAACCGCAATACACGATCTATCCACAACCGGTCATGAGCAACGTGTTGCAGACCTGGCAGTGAAAGTTGGCAAGGCTATGGGGCTGGATTCAAACCGCCTAGAGGAGTTAAAAATAGCAGCCATCCTTCATGATGTAGGACAAATTCAGATACCGAGAGAAATAATCTCCGCACCTCAAAAACTAACCCCTGAAGAGTTCGATCTCGTTAAGTTGCATGTAGATGCTGGTCACAAAATACTCAAAGACTTCCAATTACCTTCGTCAATCGCTGAGATTATTCTCCAACACCATGAGCATATCGATGGCAGTGGTTATCCGAACGGACTCAAAGGGGACGAATTATTACTGGAATCGAAGATTCTTCATGTGTGCGACGCCTTAGAAGCAATGACTTCACATCGTCAATTTCGACGCGCATATAGTATTGATCAGGCGTTTAATGAATTAAATCGTTTTAAGGAAACTCGTTACCACTCTCAATCTGTTGAAATATGTGAAAGGCTGTTCCGAAACGAAGGGTATGCTTTTCCATCATACAATCAGCAGAGCACTCTGTGATTTTTTAACATATAGGACACGTTAAATTGGTTTAGCAGATCGCAATTTACATCAATTCAATTATCCGCGGTGCACCACATTAGATTCAGCATAAATTTCCCTTAGTAAAAGAGAATAAAAATTTAATTTGATATGCTTGTTAGCATCACTAGATAACAAAAATACAATTTTATAGCCTCAAACTTAACCATATTGTACTGACTTATAAATCAGCCTACTTGTATGTACTACAAAATATAATCTACCGTTAAATTAATAACATGTTGTTATTAGATTACACCTGAAATTATTTTAGGCGAGTAGTTAATAAAATAGTTATACAATTTTTCATAACTATTTAAATTATCGATTTGTACCATCAAAATTTATTACAGATACTTAAAATTATGCCCTTACCTCAATTAAATAACCCACAAAATATTTTCCTTGAATCGTCAAATTCAACGAGTGATAAATTAAGAATAATACATGATAGCCTCATGAAAAACTTTAACGATTTGGATCGTATCGCTGTCGCAATGTATGATGAAAAATCGGATATGCTTAAGACTTTTATCAACAGCACGCGCCAAGGATATCCAATTGAAAAGTACGAGTTTAAGCTATCAGACTGCTACACTTTAAACCGACTTGCCAAAGAGGGAGTATATCGGGTCATTGATGATATTCCGGATAGCATAATTGCCTCATCACCGCATTCTGACTGGCTACTAAAACAAGGGTATTATTCATCGTTTACTGTGCCAATTTATGATAACGGACACTTTCTCGGAATGATTTTCTTTGATTCAGTTAAGTCTGCGGCTTTCAGCTCAAAAATACAACGCGATCTTCTTATGTACTCAAGCTTGATCAACATGATAATTTCAGAGGAAATCTCGGCGGTAAGATCAATTGTCACATCAGCTAAAGTAGCTAGAGAAATATCAAATCTTCGTGATTTTGAAACGGGGGCACATCTTGAGCGCATGGCCAGATTCGCCAGAATAATTGCACTTGAACTGGCGGAATCACATAATTTGAGTGATGAATTTATAGAGCATTTATATCTGTTCGCACCATTGCATGATATTGGCAAAATTGGCATCCCTGACAAGATACTTTTAAAACCAGGAAAGTTTGATGAAGCAGAAATAACTATTATGAAGGGGCATGTCACCAAAGGCGTCGAGCTGGTTGAAAAAATCCTGGGAGGTTTTGCGCTGACTCACCTACCCGATTCCATAATTTTGAAAAATATTATTGGCTGCCACCATGAGTTTCTTGATGGGTCTGGTTATCCCCATGGCTTGCGCGGTGATGAAATCCCCATCGAGGCACGCATTGTCACGGCATCTGACATTTACGATGCACTAACCAGCGTTCGACCTTACAAAAAGGCCTGGAGTCCGGATTCTGCGATCGACGAGTTAACTTCAATGGTTAGACAAGGAAAGCTCGATCCAGACTGTATCCAAGCTATTCGAAAGCGACTACCTGATTTAGTCGATATAACCAGTAAATTCGCCGAAATAAAATAATGAATTTGCCCAATATTTCTACGTATAGACATGAGACCCAGCAAAAGCGACTTAGCTTTCGCCGTCCATATCAATATGGTGCATCTTAACGCTTACAATATTTTATCGTGAAGTAAACTCATACAGACTTTGCCGATTACGTTTTTTGATAACGAACAAGGTTCGCATGCCCCGCTACCTGCGACTTTACCCAACTCAAACTAACGCAAAGTAACGACTCAGACGAGATACCGCCGCATAAGCCAGCTCAACACCGAGCGCTTAACACCGCATTGCGCGCGGCATATGCATCATCCGACCCCTCATCCGGCGCTTCACACCCTATACACAGCAACGGAATTTCTCAGTTGCAATGCAAGCATATCCAATTCCGCCGCCGTTGTACTGTTAGCTACCGACACATTATTGTTACTTTCAGTCATTTGGGCGATCTGTTCGATATTGACGGCAATCTGGCGAATCGCGGCATCCTGTTCAGCTAGCGCATTGGAGATACTCATTACATCGTTGGAGACCTCGACATCATCCTGATCAATCTGTTGAAGTGCATTCGCAGATTGGTTGACAAGCGCCAAGCTAGACGCCGCATTCATATTGGCCTGTTGCATTGAAACCACAGCGCCGCCGATATCATCCTGAATCGCTTTGATCAAAGCTGCAATCTCCCCCGTCGCCGAGCCAGTGCGCTCGGCCAGCTTCCTGACCTCGTCTGCAACCACAGCAAAGCCGCGACCTTGCTCACCCGCACGAGCAGCTTCAATCGCCGCATTCAAGGCAAGCAGATTGGTCTGATCGGCGATCTCCTTAATCACTTTAACGATATTACCTATCTTTTTTGAGCTCTCATCAAGATGCTGCACACTATCTCCAGAGTCTCGAATCAATTTTGCGACATCATCCATCTTGATGACCGTCTCCTGCATGATCTTCCCTGCATTCTCGCTATCCTGACGAGCTTGGATCACCAACTCGGCTGCCGCTTGTGCATTGCTAGCTGTTTCGCTGAGGCTGACTGAAGACTCCTCAACTGCTGCGGCCACCGATTCTGCTGCACTAGATTGAACGATAGAATTTTCTCTTACCTCATTACTTGAAACAGCCAACCCATGTGCAGCTGCCGTAATTTGTTCACTCGATTGTTTGGTCTCCAAGATGATTTTGCGGAATTTATCGATGAGCTGGTTCAGCGCTTTACCGGCACGAATGACTTCAGAGGCACCCCGTTCAGGCACCTTGCCCGAAAAATCGTTATTTGCAATGGCCTTCTCAGTAAAGATCACCATGTCATTGAGCGGCGTTCCGATACTCTTGGCGACCCAATAGGACACTACGATGGTCGTTAAAATCGCAAGCAGCCCGCCAAGCAAGACGGCAGTGAGTTGAGTCCGGCTGGCGTTCTGAAATGCAGCCGCATCCGTGTTGATTTGGTTCGTAATCAGCTCTTCGGTTGCATGCAGCCCATCGATCTTCATCGAGATCGTTTTGAACCATTGCGTAGGTTCAACGCCAAAATCTCCTTCAGATGATTTGCTGATAAGTATCTCCCGGTAGGCCGCCACCTCTTTTTCAGCTGCGCCAGCCAATACACTCGCAAGTGCAGCCTTCAACGCCGGACTAGCGATGCTGCGAAAATCATTCAGATAAGCATCCTGATGATTGATCTTGCTCAAGATGGTTCGGTATTGCGCCGGCGTTATCTTGTTGGCCGCGAAAACTGCCGTGACTAATGCCCGCTCCTGCCCGGCATTTTCCTTCGCGCGAAGAAAGCTGAGATAAGCGATCATCTGCTGAGAAACAGAAGCATCGCTATTCGATCCGACGCCGACACCCATTGCATCGATCAACTGAGAAATCGTTCCCGTGTAATACGCCACTTCCTCCGGGACGGTTAGCGAAAAATCACTGGCACGCCGACGTATCTCGGCAAGCCTGTTGAGACTATTTTGCGCTTGAGATACCGCATCAACCAGCTTCGGCATCTGAGCTGAATCAATCATAGCAACTTCTTTACTCAGCTCTGCCAAACGTTCACTCGTCTTCTGGCGCATATCCGGCAATACATCCGAGAACTTTTGTCCTTTTGATTGCAGAAAACCCGCTGTGGCCCCCCGTTCAATCTGAAGCGTGTGGATCAAATTTCCTGCGCTCACTGAAAGGCTCATGAGCTGGTGTGTTTGAACGCTGTTTTGATAGGAGGTATAGGCTTGGATTATCAGAAAACTCGCTAAAAAAATGAGTGCGGCGAGCGGGACCATCACGAGTAACACCAGTCTTTGGCTTATTGAAGCGAGTTTCATTGTTCCCCTCCTTATTTATATTTTTACTGTCTACACGTTTTAATTGAGCCTATTTTAAACACCCAGCTGCAATATATTCAGGTTTAATACATGTATTTTCGACACATCAAGGCTGATCTTGAGCAGAAAAGTAAAATATAAAAGCGGTGTCCTTAAAACGAGTTTTCTGATTGATGCACTGCTCTCATCTCAGCCAGGCTGGCCATCGGCACGCGGTCGCCAAAACGCAGGCAAGTAACGCCATACCCACGGTGAGAAGCAGGCCAACCACCCCAGCGCGGAAAATATGTACCACAGGTAGGGATTGTGTAGCGGCAGTACATCCGCCATCACTCGCACTAATACGACTAACTGTATGCCTAAAAACATCAGCTTGAGCGAAATCCCAATATTGAACGGCAAACCGGAATGACCGAGAGTGACGCGTGTGCCCATCCCTATCATCAAGGTGGCGTAGCCGCCGATCGTGAGCGCATGTAACGGGGCTAATGCCCACCTCGATTCTCCATTCATAAAGACTAGCCAACTTTGCGCGGTGAAAAATAGCATGGCAATACCCATCCATGCGAAACCCACATGCAACACCGCCAACAGCGGGTTGCTCAAACTGCGGCGGAATCCCCATAAGTAACTCAGATACAAAGTCGAGGCCGCAACCGGTGCATCGCATAACCATAACCAATTCGTCTGATCTGCGAACGACAGCACGCCATGCACGACACTCCCCGCCAACACCGTCCACCACGGCCAGAAGGGCCGCGGCACATCGGGTTGCGACAACGCATTACTGGTAAAAAAGGGAATCATACGGTGCGCGACACTGGCGAACAGCGGCAAAAGGAAAAACCATAAACCGCTCTGAATCGAGAAGTTCAAAAAACCATATTCAGCGCTCATCAACCAAATCAGATAACTCGCCAGACCGCACCATCCCAGCGCGAGCGCGATGAGCAATACAACGGGATGACGTTTATCGCCCGGACGGGTCTCCAACACCACGCGCATTAAGGCATAGAGCGCGACCCCCCATCCGGCCAGGACAGACGCGACTGCCACAACCAGGATCGCCACGCCAAAGATCATGCCGGCATAAAACGCCACAACGCCCAGGCTCATCAATCCAAATGCGGTGACATAGCGCTCGGCAGGGATTTCGTTGCCTGCCATCCAGCGCGGGAAAGTCGTCATCAAAAAGCCGAACATAAAGAACGGTAACAGACTGTAAATCATCAGAAATACATGTGCGGCACGCGGTGCAACAGCCCAACTGACGGGCTGAGCACCGTAACGCGTTGTCAATTCCAGCGTCCACCACAGCATGACGGCGATGGATTGCACTGCCCCACCGAAAAACATGACGCGATGAGGGGCTGCGGTGAAGTTTTTAAGCATATTAATTCCGTGCTGAAGATAAAAATCCGCCAACGGTAGGCAAGCAGACTGCTAGCAGAGGTGAAGCTCTAGCTAGCGTTGGATGCTTCGATCATTTTTCGACTCTCCCCCCGGCCGATAGTCAGCAAGTCCCATACCAATAAGATAAAACCTGCGAGGAACATCACGCCGAACACTTCACGCCACCACATACCTTGAACAAACCAAGGATGTATCTGCGCCGCGAAATAGCCGATCCAGGTCGAGCCTTCGATAGCACGCTCAATCTGCGACTGCACGTAACCTGAGACCAACATCGAGACCGTCATGCCAACCATGCCTAAGTTGAGCAGAAACAACGCCCACTTCCACCTCCAGCCATTGCCCGCCAGATCGCCTGACATCCAAACGCCGCCCAGCCAACGCTGGATGCCAAGATAGAACATGGCGATAATGATGGTCGCGTAAGCGCCAAAAAAGGCTAAGTGACCATGCGATGCGGACCATTGTGTGCCGTGGGTATATAAATTGATCTGCGGCAACGTGTGCATGAAGCCCCACACCCCCGCCCCGAAAAAATTACCGAAGGCGTGTGCAATTAACCACGCCATAGCAGGATGATTTGAATTCTTGGCGTGACGCGCTCCTGCATCAAACACCGCATGCACCACCATCGCGACCAGCGGAATCGGTTCGAGTGCAGAGAAGAAGCCGCCGATGCTGAACCAGTATTCAGGCGTACCAATCCAGAAGTAGTGGTGGCCTAACCCCAGTATGCCTGAACCGAACATCAAGGCGACTTCGATATACAGCCATGTCTCGACAATTTTGCGACTCACGCCCAACACCTTCATCAGCCCGTAAGCCATGATGCAGGCAACCATGACCTCCCAAGTCGCCTCTACCCACAGATGAATCACCCACCACCACCAGTATTGGTCGATGGAGATATTGGTGGTATAGAACATACCCGCCAGA
This sequence comes from Gallionella capsiferriformans ES-2, assembly GCF_000145255.1. Lineage (NCBI taxonomy): Bacteria > Pseudomonadati > Pseudomonadota > Betaproteobacteria > Nitrosomonadales > Gallionellaceae > Gallionella > Gallionella capsiferriformans. The sequence continues at coordinate 812,601 of NC_014394.1, read as the reverse complement.
TAAATACCGAACAGTGCCAACATATCCAGCACCAGCACACCGGCAATCCCCGTGTAGCGTCCTTTGGAAAAGGTGGCAGCCACGTTATAGAACACCACCAGCACGCTGACCACGATGCCAATGTCGGCCCAACGCGGCGCCTCGATGTATTCGCGGCCTTCGTTAATCAGCCAGATAGTGGATTCTTTACCGGGTCCGATCTGCACAAACAGATACACCAACACCACGACGGTCACCGCCGCGGTGAGTACCCAGTAGATAAGATTCCCCAGCTTGAGTCCGACCACCTCATGTTGCGATTCTTCTTCCAGCAGCCAATATACCGAGCCTAAGAATCCGTACAGCAGCCACACTACCAGCGCGTTGATATGCACCATGCGATTGACGCTGAAATCCAGCACACCATACAGGAAATCCGGATACAAATATTGCAAGCCCGAAAGCAGGCCGAACAACACTTGCGCACCGAACAACACGATCGCTACGATGAAATATTTCACCGCCAGCTTCTGCCCGCCATTCAAGTTGGCACTATCCAACATTCCTAGCATCGCCATGATCAATTCTCCTGTTCGATGGATTTGAAGTTATAGGGAAAGCCGTTGGTGTCAATGCTAGACATCCACTTCAGGAAGGCCACCACGCCGCGCGCCTCCTCATCTGTGATATCGAGCTTGGGCATACGCCGGCCCAGGCTGTTGTGCAATTTATCGGACGGATCCTTGATGAACTCGACCATTTGCACTTCGCGCACTTCTTTGCTACCCCAGTATTGATCCAGCCATGCTTTGGTGAGGTCAGGTGCATAGTAAGCACCATTACCCAGCAAGGTGTGGCAGTTCATGCAGTTCTTCGCCTGTGTCGTCAACTTTCCCAGTTTGACCAGCGCTTCAGCCTCCTCTTCGTTCAGCTCTTTACCGAATAAAGGCTCTTTCGCACCGATCACCGGCACTTGCACGTGACGCGTCTCGTCGAATTTATATTCGATGCGATAGTTGATGACCGAATACGCCGGAACACGTTTTGAACCCGTCGATATTTGCGGAATCGTATCCATCGTTAACAATATCAACGCGACGAACGATCCCCCGGTGACCCAAATGGCCGTCTTGCGCCAGAATGATTCCGATGCCCACCACTGACTTGTCGCCATGGCACTCTCCTTACTCAACGTTAAAAATCTTTAAGCGGTACGGACTCCACCTGTTCTGCGCCATGTGTGCCTACGCACAAATGCCAGATCGCATGCGGTGCGAGCAAATATCCCCCCAACATGAAGGCCACAATCGCGGTCCAAAATGGATGTTTCAGCAAATTAGCTGCATCGGCCAAAAATAGTGTGGCGATGAGCAGTCCTGCATAGGAAAGATAGGCCAAAGGCATCAGGCGCTTATCCCCCTTGAGACGTGAGAAAGCGAAGAGCAGTGCATATAATGCCCCCAACATAATCACCATCGCGGAAGTGAAGAAGATGGTGAAAAAATTCCCGAGACTGGCAGGTTCGATCATGTTGATTGGCGTTATTCATTGAATGATTCATTTTAAAGCAATGTATTCTATTTTTTATAAAGATGCAATTGATTTGAATGTATTATGACTCAAGCCTAAAATACGGCAGAATGTCGAACACAACATTGATACCTTTATAAACAGGTGACCCCTTATGCAACTGAATCTTTCCACCGATATCGCACTGCGCACCCTTATCTATCTGGGACAAAAAAAGGAAACCGCCACCATCGCCGAGGTCTCTGATGCCTTCGATATCGTCAAGACTCACTTGATGAAAGTCGTCATGCAATTAGTCGCTGCGGGAGTGGTCGTCAGTGAGCGCGGCAGAAACGGCGGTATCCGCCTGGCGAGAAATCCCGCAGAAATAGTGGTCGGCGATGTCGTGCGTTTGATGGAAAATAACCTTGCACTGCTGTACTGCATGAAAACAGATGCACCGGATGATTGTTGCCCTTTAATGCCAAATTGCCACTTAAGGACGATACTCTTCAACGCGCAGAAAGCCTTCCTTGATACGCTGGATGGCAACACGCTGGCTGATCTGCTGCCTGACACGAAGTTAAATTTGAAGTTAAAAAAATGAGTATCAGCTCATTCATCAAATAGACCTGTGCCTCGCCCTGCCTGACCTTCTCAATGCGCTGATGAATTAGTTGCCTTAGTTTGAACCGGACAAACTGATTGACGGATGTCGTGTCGCGAATAATAATTATGGAAAATCTACTCCGCTGGTTTGATGAATAGCCATCACCAATCAAGGTTTTAGATATATTCATAGCTATAGCTCGAAAATTTACTCGTGTAAATTAAACAAACTTTATATTCCCGAAAATTCCACCGATGAACAACACGGAGGAAATATATTCCGCGCTACACACGAGCGCGTTAACTTCCATATTTAATGAATAAATTAATCAGCACCTTATCTCAAGTCGATGATGACCGCTTGCGAACTATCCTTCAAGCGATCCCTGATTTAATTTGGCTAAAGGATATGAACGGGGTTTATCTTACCTGTAACCACCGCTTTGAACAGTTCTTCGGTGCCCTCGAAAAGGACATCATTGGACATACTGACTATGATTTTGTCAGCAAGGAGCTTGCCGATTCATTCCGGGAAAATGATCGCATCGCGATGATGAAAGGCGGCCCCAGCAAAAATGAGGAATGGGTCACCTTTGCAGATGACGGTCATCAAGAGTTGCTGGAAGCGACTAAAACGCCGCTGTTAGATAAGGAAGGTCAACTGATAGGCGTGCTGGGAATCAGTCGTGACATTACACAGCGTAAAAAAAGCGAGATGTTTGAAAAATTTCGCAGCTCGACCTTAGAGCTTCTGACGGGAGATACCCCCCTTACGGTCATTCTTGAATTTATTGTACAGGGCGTAGAGCAACTCAATTCAGCGATGAATTGCAGCATTTTATTGCTCGATGAGGAAGGTAAGCATCTCGGTCATGGTATCGCACCGAGCTTACCTGCCTTTTATAATGCGGCCATAGACGGGGTCGCCATTGGCATGGGGGTGGGTTCATGTGGAACGGCCGCCTATACGGGTGAGCGGGTGATCGTCGAGGACATCGCAACCCACCCCTATTGGGCCCCTTACAAAACGCTCGCTGCAAAAGCGGGCTTAGGCGCCTGCTGGTCTGAACCGATACGTTCTTCTTTTAATCAAGTATTGGGGACGTTTGCGATTTATCACAAAGACAAAAACTATCCCTCAGAAGCAGACATTTACGTTATCGAACAATCTGCACATCTGGCCAGCATCGCGATTGAGCGCAAACTGCTCGAAGAAAAGGTACGCCAACTCGCGTTCTATGACACGTTAACCAACCTGCCGAATCGCCGACTGCTTAAAGAGCGCCTGAATCAGGCGATGTCGGTCAGCAAGCGGACTCATTGTTATTGCGCGCTGATGTTCATCGATCTTGATAATTTCAAACCGATCAATGACATGCATGGCCATGGCATAGGGGACTTATTGTTGATTGACGCGGCTAAGCGATTGAAGAGTTGTGTGCGCGAAATGGACACGGTGGCACGCTTTGGCGGAGATGAGTTTGTGGTGTTACTCAGCGAATTAGATGTAGATCAAGCAATCTCAACGTCACAAGCACAACGGGTCGCTCAAAAAATCCGCGCCGCTTTGTCCGTTCCCTATGTGCTGCCTACCGACATCTTACCGGCCGCCACAATCGAGCATCGCTGCACGGCAAGTATCGGCGTTACGGTGTTCCTCAATCAGGGGATCAATCAAGACGACATCCTAAAACAGGCAGATGCCGCAATGTATGAAGCCAAAGAAGCAGGGGGAAATTCAATCCGGTTTCATGATAACTTGAAAAATTGACTCATTGTAACAGGCACAGATTGGAGCGATATTATGAAGATTGACACCCTTGAATTAATTAATAATAAGTGGCGTTTCGCACGTCAATTTATTGAAAATAAATCGCTATGCCAAGTCGTTTTTGTGTTTGGTGAGTCCGATTTTATTCAGGCTGAACCTGTTTTCGAAGGTCTTCGGGCTTTATACCCCAACGCCAAAATTGTTGGCGCTTCAAGCGCTGGCAGCATTCTTGGCTCAACGATTGCCAATGCCGCCGTTGTGGCGACGGCGGTCTACCTTGAAAGCGGGAGCGTCGAGCTGAGCACCGTCGATTTTTCGGCTGAGAGTGACATTGAAGCGATCTCCTCCGATTTGCTCAGACAATTACCCGCCGAGGGACTCAGACATGTTTTTGTACTTGCTGATGGCCTGAATCTAAATGGTTCTGAATTGGTAAAGGGACTCAACAAAGTCACTTATGGTGTCACGGTTACTGGAGGCATGGCGGGAGATGGGGATAGATTCCTGCATACATGGGTCATTTCTGACGCGCCTGCACGGCAAAACCGCATTGTTGCAGTCGGATTTTACGGCACTGATCTGGTAATAAGTACAGGATCCCATGGAGGATGGAGTTCTTTCGGTGCTGATCGCCAAGTGACACGATCGATCGGAAATACCCTGTTTGAATTGGATTATGAACCCGCGCTTGATGTCTATAAAAAACATCTGGGCGAATTTGCCAAAGATTTACCGATGAGCGGGATGAGATTCCCGCTGCATATCCGCGCACCCAATGATTCGGAAGGCGTTATTCGTACGCTGTTGCAAATTGATGAGTCAGCCAAAAGTATTACTTTTGCCGGTGATATCCCCTGCGGCTATATTGCACAACTGATGAAACCCGAACTTCACCAGCTCATCTATGGTGCAGGAGATGCGGCCAAAGAAATTAATCAGCTCAATGATCATCAGGCGCTGGGACTCGTGGTGAGCTGTGTGGGACGCCGTGTGGTCATGAAACACATCGTCGAGGAGGAATTGGAGGCGGTTGAAGAAATCCTTGGCGCAAATGTTCAACTGGTTGGTTTTTATTCCTACGGTGAAATTGCGCCCTTTAACGATCGGCCCGAGCAGTGCCAACTCCATAATCAGACGATGACACTGACTGCCATCTATGAAAGATAACCTTTAAGTAGCAGGGGCACTCAAAAACCCCATGCCATATTTTAGAAGAGCGGGTTGCATGGGGAAAAGTTACACTCATATCCCGCACAATTCAAAACAGCCACACATCAGGTACACCCTCTTGCTTCTGACTCTGCAAGGAATCGATGATTTCGCCAAATTTCTGCTCCATCTCAACGGTATCCTCAAACAGTTTCAAAACCGGCGCAACGTTTCTTTGCATGATTTCAGTGACCATTTTTTCCTGCCGGTCGGTTAACGCCAGAAAGATAAACGACTCCTCTACCTCGTCAATCAGCTTCCCCAACAGCCGGCGACTCTCATTGAGCTGCGCACGATAAAGTTCACGCACTTCTTCAATCGACATCGTCGCGTTCAAGCTGGCTGACTGCAACTGCTCTGCCTTTTCAGCAGAATCCTTGCGCATACTGATCGTCTCGGTAATCGCTTCAGCCGTTTCAGCCAGAATACACAGATTATCCCGAATACGTCCTGCTATATCCACCTCTTCCGGGGTATCGACAACGATCACGGACACCATACTGTAATTGATCACCATCCGGCGACGGAACTGAAAAACCCGCCCCATTTCCTTGCTCTTTTCCAGCACGGATTCCTCAAGCGGCGTAGCGGCACCGTGCGGCGTCAAGGTAATGACACCACCCGGATGACGAATCTGCACATGGCAGTTAATGCCGTACTGAACGGTGGCCTCGAGCAGATTTTTCGCCAGCTGATACTGATCCGAACAGCTGATACTGCTGCGCATAAATTCCATCAACACGCCACTGTCATTCATGTTCGACAAGAAGCCCATCGCTGTTTTTTGTAACCTCTGCGTCTCGCCCGCAAGACGTTCACGCTCGATACAGGCGTCAATGGCAAGACTGACTTTACGCGCTAATATTTCCGCATCAAACGGCTTGACGATAAAATCATTCGCGCCGCAATCAAAGGCTTCAACCCGCTCCTCAAGCGTATCGTGGGACGAGACAAAGATGATAGGAAAACTGTCTGACTCGCGCAGCCGTCGACAGGTTTCATAGCCGCCTATACCCGGCATTTCGATATCCAGCAAAACCAGTTGCGGCGGAATATGCGCCACACTCAGCAAAGCTGACTCGCCGCTATCCGCCTCTTCGACCTCAAATTCATCTTCCAGCGCAAAACGCAACATCTCGCGACTGATCAGATCATCATCCACGATCAATACCCGAGGCCTGACTGCCTGACAATTGGAATTACTCATCCATGATCCTTTAAAATTCAGTTGTTAAAGCTGACCTGCCATCACAATTGCCAGTGCGGTTTCAAACTCGGAGAGTTGCACCTCACCCGCAGGCACTGATAGCCGATACGCCTGTTCGAGCACGGCAGCTGCCGCGCTCAGTTGGTCTGCGCCAATAGTACCCGCAGAGCCCTTGACCGTGTGCACCAATCGACGTGCCGCATCAAAATCCTCCGCTGCCATCGCCTCCCGTAAGGCGCGGGGCACACCCTGTGCCTGCTGGCAAAACAAACCATGTAAGCGCAGATAAGCCGGAACATTGCCACGCATGCGCTTTATCACAGGCCCCGCATTAATCCCCGGCAAATCCGGCAGCTCACTTTCATCAGCGACGATTGGCGACGCGACTAGCGGCGCATCCACAATCGACTTTACCGGCACTATCCAGCGCAACAGCGCAGAATACAATTGTTCAGGCACGACAGGCTTGGACAGATGATCACTCATCCCCGCCTGTATGCAACGATCTTTATCGCTTTGATCGACATTAGCCGTCAGTGCAATGACCGGCATGTTCTGATAAGCCGGATTGCTGCGCAACCGCTCACAAGCAGTCAGTCCATCCATCACTGGCATTTGTAGATCCATCAGCACGACATCATAGTGTGATCGTGCCAGCTGATCGAGTGCATCCTGACCGTTTTCTGCCAGATCAAACTGCAAGCCGACATCCCGCAGCATCTCACCCATTACCTGCTGATTAAAGGCATTATCTTCAACTAGCAATACGCGCGAACCACGCAGACTCGTCATTTTTTGCTCGAGCTGTTCGCGCGAGTGAGCCTGTGCCAACAACTCACCGGAAGGCGCTCCGCCGATTACAAAGCGTACCGTAAAACAAAAAGTACTCCCAATTCCGGGCTCACTTTCCACCCAGATTCGCCCCCCCATACGCTCAACCAGACCGCGACAAATCGACAGTCCTAAACCCGTTCCGCCAAAACGGCGCGTCGTTGAAGAGTCCGCCTGCGAGAACGGCTTGAACAGCAAACCTAGTTGCGCCGGTGAAATACCAATTCCGCTGTCCTGCACGGCAAATTTCAGTTCAACAGCTTGACCGGATATCGCACCCAACTGACAACGTATGCTAATGCTGCCCTGAGTTGAAAATTTGATCGCATTACTGCATAAATTGAGCAGGATCTGCTGCAATCGCATCGGGTCGCCCCGCAACGGATACTGTTCGATGTGCTCATCAAGATCGACATGGATCGTCAAGCCTTTATCAACGGCCAGCACGCCAATCAAATCGGTGACGTTTTTCACGACCCGGCTGATCTTGAGCGGAATCGCTTCGAGCATATGCTGCCCTGCCTCTATCTTCGACAGATCGAGCACCTCATTGATGATGTGCAACAAAGACTGCGCCGCACTGCCGGCCTTGGTTAGATAATCCTTCTGTTTATCGCTCAGTTGAGTGCGCAGGCAAAGCTCGTTAAAACCGATAATCGCATTCATAGGCGTGCGGATTTCATGGCTCATATTGGCTAGAAATTCACTCTTGGCCTTATTAGCCGCTTCAGCCTGCGTTTTGGCTTCAAACATCTCACTGGTGCGCTTTACCACTAGCGCCTCCAGATCGCGCCGGTATATTTCCAGCTCTTCATCCATCAGTTTTTTCTGGGTGATATCCTTCTGGATGGCAACATAATGGGTGATTTCCCCGTCAGCCTGGCGGATCGGCGATACGATCGCAAAGTCGGTGTAGTCCTCACCGTTTTTACGCCGGTTGATAAACTCACCCTGCCAGACCTCCCCTTGTTGCAAGGTCTGCCACAACGCCGCATACACTTCTGGTTGTGTGAGCCCTGACTTAAAAAAACCGGTCTTACGCCCGATAGCTTCGCTTGCGCTATAACCTGTGATCGCAGTAAACGCCGCATTGACATACTCAATCACACCATTTGTATCGCAAATGACGTTGCTGTTTGGACTTTGCTCCACGGCCTGAGAGAGTTTGCGCAACTGAGCTTCATCCTGTTTACGCTGACTGATATCGTGTAAAAATGAAAAGCAGCGCCCTCCTTCAGCCGCAATATAAGTTACATTGATCTCAACCGGCCAGATGTGACCACTCCAGGTTTTATGCTGCGTCTCAAAACGGGCATGCCCCTGCTCGGCCAGCCCTGTTAGCACATGGGCTACATCTGAGGCTGACATCTTCGCTTCCAGATCACCGATATTCATCGTCACCAGTTCCTCTGCGCTGTAGCCTGACAGACAGGCATAGGCATCATTGGTTTCCAGTATGCGCCCCTGCATATCCACCACCAGAAAACCATCCTTGGACGTTTCGATCACGGCGCGATACTGCAACTCGTGCTGACGTATCTGCTCGAAGTTTACTTCATTGAATTTAAGCTGCATCTTACGCAGCGCTAGCATATTGCGCACCCGTGCGGTGAACTCAACGGTATCGAGCGGTTTATTGATGAAATCGTTGGCGTGCAACTCCAGTGCACGCAATTTGACCTCACGCTCAATGGCCGCCGTCACCATGATAACGGGCACCATCATTTTCCCGGGGAGTGCTCGAAACCGTTTAATGAATTCCAACCCGTCAAGTACCGGCATCATGTAATCAACCAGCAACAGATCGGGCGCATTGGACTCGCACCAGATAATAGCTTGCATCGCATCCGTGAAGCTCACAGGGGATACTCCATCTATCTTTAGCAGCAGCTGAGCAATCAGCGACAGATTGATCGCATTGTCATCAACAACTAAAACCGTAAATTGCATATTCAGTCACTTTGTAATTAAGCGCGAGGTTCTCACACTACCACCAGCGCTGACTTGTTGCATTGATGTCACTAGCTTGAACAGTTGAGCGCTTACCCCTGAATCCCTATTTTTCTCATTGCCAGCAACGCGCTTCAGCATGCAGCAATTTCACCACATGGATGATAACAAGCAAACTTTCCACCATAAAATGATATTATATGCATATATTTGATAAAATATGATATTTGATGTTACATTACCATCTATAAAAAATAATTAAGCACCTCCCCTTACCAACGGCAAAAAGGCTAATCATGGCTCATAACAGGCAAGCCCCTAAGACATTTTGCACGACACGCGAGGCGGCAGAACTCCTTTCCGTCTCGCTGCGCACAGCACAGCTCTGGAGCGAGAGCGGCCTGCTAGAAGCATGGAAAACGGATGGCGGCCATCGGCGCATTTCTAGGCTGTCAATCGAAAGACTGCTGGCCGAACCGATCGTCAGACAACTCGACAACAAAGCCAAAACGCCCGAAGCGTTAAAAATACTCGTGGTTGAAGACGATCCTGCCTTGCGTCGCCTCTATGAGATCAATATGCAACGCTGGCCGATGTCCGTCAGATTTCATTCTGCCAATGACGGCTACGAAGCACTGATCCGCATAGGGCACGACAAGCCAGACTTGCTCATTACCGACTTACAGATGCCAGGGATGGACGGATTTCGCATGCTAAACACGCTTTGCAACATCTCCGAACTCGCCGACATGCAGATTGTTGCCGTCAGTGGACTAGATCCAGATGCAATCAGCGCACACGGCGGCATACCGGACGGCATATCCCTGCTGTCCAAACCCGTCCCGTTTAGCCATTTACTCGCGATCGCTGAAAAAACAGCCCAAGTTAAATTACTCAAAGCACGGGAGGCCGCATGAAAAAAGTCTTACTCGTCGACGATCACGCCGATATCCGTCGCCTTATCCGTATCACACTGGGAGAAAATTTTGATATTTTTGAAGCTGAGGATGGCGTCACCGCACTACGGCTTGCCTTAAAAATCGTACCCGACCTTATTGTGCTCGGTGTCATGATGGCCGGTGCTCTGGATGGCCTTCAGGTACTGGGCGCAATCAAAAGCGCGCCTCAATTGCAGCACACCCACGTCATCATGGTCACCGCGCGCGGCCAGGTGAGCGACTACGAAGATGGCATGCAACGCGGCGCGGACGCCTATTTCATCAAACCATTCAGTCCCCTCGCACTGGTTGCCGCAATCAAAGAACAACTCGGCCGGTAAATCCCGATGAGCACCCGATCCCCGCAAAAGCGCCCAAAAGCAAACAGCCTGTCAGACTCCAACCAGATGCTGCATGACCAGCTTTTTCGCTATGCTGAGGATCTGCAGCAAATGATCAATCGCAACAGTGAACTCGAACAAAACTACCGGCAACTCAATGAGCACATAGAACAATCCCATTTAACGAACGTTGCGCTCGAATCCCGCATTTCAACGATGGTTTTAAAAAACGCGGCCGAGGGCGTGATGATCACGGATTGCAACGGAAAAATTCTGGCAGTTAATCCCGCGTTCAACCAGATCACCGGTTTTTGCGAAAACGAAATACTAGGCCAGACGCCCCGCATACTCAATTCCGGCTGTCAGGATGCTGCGTTTTACCAGAACTTATGGCAGTCACTGCAAGAGGATGGCAACTGGCAGGGCGAACTGTATAACAAGCGAAAAAATGGCGAGATCTATTTGCAGCAACTGTCGATCAACACCCTACGCGATAGCGAGGGTTGTATTCAAAACTATATCGCCTATTTTTTCGACCAGTCAAAAACTGAAAAGCAGCTGGCTTATCTGGCCTATCACGACACGCTGACCGGCCTGCCCAATCGACAACTACTGCAAGAGCGTATCAGGCAAAGGCTTACGCAATCGACACGCAGCACAAAAAAATTCACCCTCATTTTCATCGATCTGGATCACTTCAAACAAATTAACGACACGCTGGGACACGCCATTGGTGACAGCGTACTTTGTGAAGCCGCCAAACGCCTGCTCGCCTCGGTACGCAAAGCCGATACAGTCGCACGACTGGGTGGTGATGAGTTTGTCATACTCGCTGAAAATCTTTCAGGTGCTGACAATATTGGCCTATTTTGCAACAAGGCCATTGCGTCACTGGCTCACCCCATGCAAGTTGCAGGTCACGAACTCTTTGTCGGCGGCAGTTTCGGCTGCGCAGAATACCCGCAGCATGGCGACGACGAAACTACGCTGATGGAACATGCTGACCAAGCTATGTATCAGGCGAAATCAGCCGGCGGCAATACTTTTAATATTTACCTGTCGCCGAGCATACCGGGATGAAATACATTCAAGGGCACCCGCGATCATCGCCAACTCACGAAAGATCAAAAATATGATCAAAAAATTTTGTAGTCTCGCGCTGCTCCTCAGCACTATCGGCTTAGCGCGTGCCGCCCCCCCCATACAGACATTAAGCGTGGGCATCGTGCCGCAGCAATCGGTCAGCCGCCTGGCGGAAGAATGGGGACCGCTGTTAGCCGAAGTGAGCCGACGCTCCGGTGTTACTTTAGTGTTCCGCACCGCACCCGGCATCCCTGTTTTTGAGGAACGGCTGGTACAAGGAGACTACGACCTGGCCTATATGAACCCCTATCATTACGTCATATTCCATAAATCAAACGGTTATCAAGCATTTGCCAAGGAGCAGGATCGAAAAATCCGCGGCATACTGGTGGTCAAAAAGGACAGTCGCTACCATAAGCTGGCCGATCTCAAAGGCCGGACCGTGGTGTTTCCCGCACCGGCTGCTTTCGCTGCCAGTATTTTGCCGCAGGCCGAGTTCAGCCGGCGGTTCATCCCCGTTGAGGCGAAATTTGTCGCTTCCCATGATTCTGTCTATCGTGCTGTTGCCGCGGGACTGCATGAGGCAGGCGGCGGTATCCAGCGCACCTTTGAGGCCTGCCCACCGGAAATTTGCGACTCACTGCGCATTTTGTCAGAAACTAAGGCCTATACCCCGCATGCCTTCGCCGCCCATCCCCGCGTGAGCGCTCAAACATTAGCGCGCGTGCAATCGGCGATGATTTCACTGGGTTCAGACGAAACAGGACAACGTCTGCTAGCCCCACTGGCGTTCAAAGGTATCTCCGCTGCTCACGACAAAGAGTGGAATGACATCCGCGCGCTTGACATCGAGCTTTTGAAACGCGACGTCCAACCTTAACGTTCATGCGCATCCGCACAAAAACAATATTAGGAATCGCCACCATTGAATTGGTGCTGCTCGCCATTCTGGTTGGCAGCGCGCTGTCGGTATTACGCGAATCCAACGAAGCGGAGCTGATGCGCCGCGTCCAACTGGGCGGCGTCCTGCTTGCCAGCGCAGCTAAGGATGCGGTGATTAGTCAGGATCTGGCCACGCTCGACAGTCTGGTTATCGAAGCAATGAACTCGGGTCAGATTGACATGGTGCGCATCGTTGATGCAGATGGCGTCATTCTGGCGCAGCGCGGTGATGCCGCCGTGCTCGCCCGTCCCTTTCACAAGGAGGTACACCCAGATCAGGTTAATGACGGAATTTTGGACTGGTCATCAACGGTGAGTGCGGGCGGCATTCAACACGGAGAGGTACAACTGGGTATCGCCATCGCCCCGCTCACCGCCCTGCTCAACTCCGCCCGCCATTGGGCAGCGGGAATTGCCAGCCTTGAGATGTTGCTCGTTGCCCTTTTTTCATGGCTGCTTGGCAGCTATCTTACCCGCCAACTCATTGCACTGCGGGAGGCGAGCAAGACGTTTTCAAACGGTAATTTTGATCATCGCCTCCCGATCAGCGGCGATGACGAATTAACCCAGACAGCAACCGCCTTCAACCTGATGGCACAAAAAATCGGCGAAAGCCATATACAGCTGATCAACGAAAACCAGTTACGCGTCCAATCGCAGCAGGATGCGGAACAGGCACAAGCACTGGCTGAGGACATTGCCTCTCAACTCAAGGAAATTTTCGCACTCAGTCCGGATGGTTTTGTCTCTTTTAATGGTGAACACCTCGTCAAATATGTCAGCCCGGCCTTCTCTAGACTGACAGGCCTGACTGAGGAAGATGTCATCGGCATCAACGAAATCACGTTTTTCGATCGACTGAAAGGACGCTGCATAAAAGGAGCGGATTTTCCGGATATTGCCACACTGCACGACAACCAAACCAGTCTCACCGACAGAACACCCGTCAAAAAACGGCAGCGCCAGATAATAGAGCTGTCGAACGGACGTATACTCGAAATCGGATTGCGCGAATCAAAAAGCGAGACGGTTTCGCAAATTCTTTACCTGCGTAACATTACCCACGAAACAGAAGTTGATCGCTTAAAGAGTGAATTCCTCTCCACGGCGGCACATGAGCTTCGCACGCCGATGGCAAGCATCTACGGCTACTCGGAATTGCTGCTAACCCGTGAATTTAGCCATGACGAGCAACACGAATTCCTGAGCACCATCTATCGTCAATCCGAATTGATGATCTCGATTATCAATGAACTGCTCGATATTGCCCGCATTGAAGCGCGCGGCAGCCTGGATTTCACGCTCACACAGATCGACTTATACGATTTACTGAACAACATCATCGCCGGATGCAAGCCGCCCAACGGACGCAAATGCCCGCAACAACCGCAACGTAGCACCCCGCTCTGGGTCGCAGGAGACCGTCGAAAACTCACTCAGGCGATCTCCAACGTCCTCTCAAATGCCTACAAATACTCCTCCGACGAAGTTGGAATCGAGTTTCTCACATCCGATCTGTCGGGACACTTGATCGGACTGCGGATTAGTGACCGTGGCATCGGTATGACAGCAGAACAATTATCCCACGTCTTCGAACGATTTTATCGTGCCGACGACTCGGGAAAGTTCCCCGGTACCGGTCTTGGCATGAGCATCGTGCAGGAAATCATCACCTTGCATGGCGGCCACATTGACATAGAAAGCCAATCGGGTACCGGCACCATCGTTACCTTGTGGATTCCGGCAGCAACAGATTGACAACGCATTTTACGAAAGACGCATCATGACAAAACAGGAAAACGAAATTAACGCGCTGAACGAGCACAAACTCCGCTCTGAGCTGGTACGCGCATACGATTTACTGCGCACGGTGATAGATGAAAATCCCAATATCATCCTGATGAAGGACTGGGACGGCAAATTTCTGATCGGTAACCGTGCGTTGGCCAATCTGTATGGGACGACGCCGGAAAATCTGGAGGGAAAAGATGACGGCGCATTCAATCCGAATGCCGAACAGGTCGCATTTTATTTGCAAAACGTGCGCGAAATCATGTCGCAGCCTGCCACCCAAATCGTGATGGAGGAGTCTACCAACAACGCCACCGGCGAAACTCACTATTACCAGTCAATAAAAAAGCCTCTCGTTTCAGCAGACGGTAAAAAACAGATTCTGGTCATCGCCAATGACGTGACAGAATTAAAGCTGGCACAGAAAAAACTCGAAGAGAGCGAGCGCCGTCTGCGCTATGTGCTGGATGCAACCGGTGAAGGCGTATGGGACTGGGATATCAAAAGCGGCATAGTGACCCACAATAGTCAGTGGTGCAAAATCGCGGGGATGGACGACAACTATCTGCAGCATCCGGTTGAAGAATTCGGGCAGCTGCTGCATGAAGACGACCGCGCCCGTGTCTTTGATGCGCTGCAAAACTGCCTCAACGGACACGGACACTATCAGAGCGAACACCGTATGCGTATGCCCGGAAACCGGATCGTCTGGGTGCTCGACCGCGGCGATGTGGTTGAGCGGGATAGCGAGGGGACAGCACTGCGCATGGTCGGCAGTTTTGTCGACATCACCAAGCGCAAAGAAATTGAACTGGCACTGGGCGTGCGTACCGAGTTGCTCGATGCGATATTTGAATTGAGTCCGGACGGATTTATCTCGTTCGATGAGGCGCATTGTATCAGCTATGTCAGCCCGGCCTTCACCCGGATGACCGGACTGCATGCCGCGCAATTGCAGGGAATGAACGAGGCACAGTTCAGCGATTTACTCACACGGCTTTGTGTTGCGGGTACGCATTTCAAAGGCGTGCAGAAATTGCGAGCACCCGCTTCGGACAAGCTGCCTGACACACGCCAAATCATTGAACTGTCGCATGTGGGCAAACGCATACTCGAGGTTGGTTTGCGCAGCAGCACCACCAGTTCTGTGTCACAAATTCTCTATTTCCGCGAAATAACTCACGAGACAGAACTCGATCAACTCAAAAGCGAATTCCTCTCGACGGCCGCACACGAACTGCGCACCCCGATGGCCAGTATTTACGGTTTTGCCGAGCTACTGCTGTCGCACGACTTTGACGAGGAGAGCCGCCGGGAATTTTTGACGATTATTTTAAAGCAGTCTGAACTGATGACCTCTATCCTCAATGAACTGTTGGATCTTGCCCGCATTGAGGCGCGGCGCGGCAAGGATTTCGTCATTGAAATTTTGCCCGCACAAGCCTTAATTACACAGGTGGTGCGCAGTTTCATCCTGCCTGAAGGCCGCCGCGCACCTGCCCTCAAAATGCCCGGCACCACGGTCTTCCTGATGGCCGATCACAAAAAAACCTATCAGGCGATCGTTAACGTACTGTCGAATGCCTACAAATATTCGTCAGGCGAGGTCAATATCGAACTGATTAATGAACCGCAACCGGCCAGCCTCAGCACTGCGGCCGTCGGCATACGCATTATTGACTGCGGCATCGGCATGACACCCGAGCAACAGTCCCGCGTTTTTGAACGGTTTTATCGCGCCGACTCGTCGGGGAAAATTACCGGCACGGGTTTAGGGATGAGCATCGTGCAAGAAATCGTGTTGCTGCACGGCGGACAGGTCACGCTCGAAAGCACGATAGGCAAAGGCACATCCGTTACGCTTTGGTTCCCCGCCGAGTCTAACCTGCCGTCAACCGCTGGACTGACATCATGACCCTTGCACAACGTTTCAATGTCTTGTTTTTATTGGCGGCGGCAGGCATGACCGGTTTGGCCGGCATTAACTTAATTCAGTTCAATCACGTTTACGAAACAGTCAACACCAGCAATGTCAAAATCATCCCGTCTTTGTTACTGCTGGATGATGCAGCCAAAGCCTTTGGCCGACTGCGCGTCGGCCTGTATCAGCATGTGCTGCATCACGATGCCTCCCGCTTATCCGATGTTGAGGTTTTGATCATCCAGTCTCAAGCCGATCTCAACACTGCGCTCAATAAATACGAGCTGTACCTGTTCGATGAGAAAGACCGTCTGCTGCTCAGCGAAGACATCAAAGCGGTGCACGACTATACCGAGCACATCGAAAAGATCAAAGCAGCCTCACACAACCATCATGATAACGAAGCCCTGATCCTGCTCAATGAAGCCTCTCCCTTGGCAGACCGGATAAATCAAGTGCTCGAGTCCCATAAAAACTTCAAGTCAACCCTCGGAAAAAAAATTGCCGCAGAAGGACTCGAGATTAAATACAACACTGTGACAATTTCAATCACCGTATGGGCATCAATACTGACGCTGGTGCTGCTGATCGGTGTTTGGCTAAGGCGTACTCTGTTGCACGCACTAGAAAAGGCCACACAAGTGGCGGAGCACATCGCGGCAGGGGATCTGTCCTACAGACTGAATATCTCAGGCAACGATGAGTCTTCCCATCTGCTCAGCGCAATGATGTCAATGCAGTCGAACTTGCGTGCACTGATCGGCGACCTGAGCAACATCGTCGAAGCCGCCGCATCCAGAGGTGAATTCAACGTCAGAATGAGTCTGAGCGACAAGTCAGGCTATGCACAGGACATTTCTAAGCTAGTCAATAATCTGTCAGACATCACCGACACGGGAATGCGCGATGTGATTCGCGTCGCACGCGCCATTGATCAGGGCGACCTGACGCAAACCATCAGCGCCAATTACCCCGGGCTGTTCGGCGAAGTGAAAGAAGCACTGCTCTCGATGCAGGAAGTCGCGCGTGCACTTGAACAAAGGCGCTGGGCTAAAGATGAAATTACCAATCTGATTAGCGCGATTCAGCAATCGCGATCTCACAGTGAATTCGGTGAGGCCCTGCTCTCGCATCTATGCCCGACCGTTCACGCGGTGCAGGGCTGCCTGTATGTCCAAACGGAAGAGAGCCTATCGCCTGTGAGCGCCTACGGCGCCCGCATCGATCAAATCAATCCGAGCGGCCTGATTGAACAATGCGCACAAGATCAAAAAATGATCGCCATTGAGGATCCCGAGGCGCGCCTGCACCTGTCAGGCTTGCTCAGTGCACGCACCGCGCATGTGGTGATACTCCCGCTCGTCTTGCAAAATCGGGCCATCGGTATCATTGAACTGTCCTTATTGAGTCCGCCTGACGCACACTGCAGCCTGTTGCTGAGTGAACTCCCGCAGATGCTCGCCCCGGTGCTCGAAGTACTCCGGCGTAACCTGCGCACCCAGCATCTCAACATGATGCTAGCCGCACAAACGAAGGAACTCGACGCACAACGGCGTGAACTGCTCAACACGCATGAGGCGACCGGCAAGGTTAATGCAATGCTGCAGGACATTCTGGCAGCCGCTACTGAAATCGCCATTATCGGCACCGATGTGAACGGACTGATCACGCTGTTCAACACGGGCGCCAACAAGATGCTGGGCTGGATAGCGGACGAAGTGGTCGGTCTGCAAACACCCGCCTGCTTCCACCGCGAAGACGAATTAGCTGCCGCCTGCCGGACGGCTGATGTGAGCAGCAGCTTTGGCGCTATCGTCGCCGGTGCGGTGATGAACGGCCACGACAGTCGCGAATGGACGTTTGTGCGCCATGACGGCACCGAATTTATCGGCCTGTTGCTTACCAGCGCGGTCTATAGCATGGATAGCGTAATCTCCGGCTATCTTTGCGTGATACAGGACATTTCTGGCCGTCGGGAAACAGAACAAAACTTGATCAATGCCCGCACACTGGCCGAAGAAACATCGCGGATGAAATCCGACTTTTTAGCCAACATGAGCCACGAAATACGCACCCCGATGAACGGCATTATCGGCATGTCACATCTGGCGCTCAATACCGATCTCACCCCGCGTCAGCGCGACTACCTGAAGAAAATTCAGCAATCCGGTCAAAATCTGTTGCGCATCATCAACGACATACTCGACATCTCAAAAATTGAAGCAGGAAAACTGTCCATCGAGCACAGCGAATTCGAGCTAGAAAACACCCTGGCCGATGTCGTTGCACTCATCGGCGAAAAAACCACCGAAAAAGGGTTGGAACTCATCCTCGACATCGCAAGCGATGTGCCGGTCAATCTGCTGGGAGACTCACTACGCTTAGGACAAGTGTTGCTCAACTATGCGAGCAATGCACTCAAATTCACCGAACAAGGGGAAATTGTCATTGCGGTGCGCCTGCGCGAACGTTCGGAAGATCAGGTACTGCTCTATTTCGAGGTTAGAGATACCGGCATCGGCCTGTCTTCTGAACAGATCAGCCGGTTATTTACGCCCTTCACGCAAGGTGACGCCAGCACGACACGCCGTTACGGAGGAACGGGGCTGGGGCTGGCTATCTGCCGTCAACTGGCTGATCTGATGGGTGGCGAAGCGGGCGTCAACAGCGTCGAAGGTCAGGGAAGCACATTCTGGTTTACCGCGCGTCTAGGCACCGGCGGAATCAAAAAACGCACGCTGCTGCCTGTTGCGGATCTTCGCGGCGGCCACGTTCTGGTGGTGGACGACAATGACAACGCGCGTCAGGTGATGAATGAAATGCTAGACGGCATGAGTTTTTCCGTCGATGTAGCTAACTCGGCTATTGAGGCAATCACGGCGATTGAACTGGCCGACCGTCAGCGTGATCCCTATAAACTAGTGTTCATGGACTGGCACATGCCGACAATGAACGGCATCGACGCCTGCAACAAGATTCAATCCCTGCCACTGACCGCGCCACCCCATCTGGTACTGGTCACCGCCTACGGTCGCGATGAAGTTTTCCACAACGCGGAAAATGCCGGCATCCGCGATGTACTGGTTAAACCCGTGACCGCCTCAACTTTATTTGATACAGCGATACGCGTGATCGGCGCTGAACGCGAAGATCTGCACATAAGCTGCGTGCCGACACAACCTGCTGAGGACATGAATACAATTAGCGGAGCGCGCATCCTGCTGGTCGAGGACAACGAGTTCAACCAGCAGATCGCGATGGAGTTGTTGCAACAGATGCATCTTGCGGTCGATCTGGCAGAAAACGGCGCTGAAGCGCTCAACCTGCTGGAAAAAAACAATTACGATCTCGTACTGATGGATATGCAAATGCCGGTAATGGACGGCATCTCGGCCACGCTTGAATTGCGACGTCAAGCCCGATTCGCGGAACTACCCGTGGTGGCGATGACGGCAAATGTGCTTCAGGCAGATCGCCAGCGCTGCCTGGACGCCGGCATGAATGACTTCCTGTCCAAACCGATTGAACCCGAGTTACTCTGGCAAACCTTGCTTAAGTGGATTACGGCGTACCGCTCGCAGGTTAAACCGGTTGCAAAACCCGACCGGCAGGCATTCGATCCGGAAATTGAGGGCATAGAGTCGATCCCAGCCCTGCGGCGCATGCTGGGTAATACCGAGCTATATTTTTCCGCGCTACGCAAATTCTGCGAGCTGCAGCAGCCTACTCCTGAGCAAACCCGCGCAGCGCTCGCTATAAATGACTGGGCGAGCGCGCAACGCCACATTCACACTTTAAAGGGCGTCTCTGCCAGCATCGGCGCCAAGGAACTGGCAAAGGATGCCGCCCTCCTAGAACAAGGTTTGAGCGAACGCTGGCCCAAAGATGAGATTGACTCACGCTTAGAGGCTCTCGAGAGCGCACTCAACGAGTTGATCGGACGGGTTTTACCAAGATTGCCTGTACCGGCTAGCAGTCAACCGGCCGACAGCGCATCGGGGATCAACGCACTCGCAGAACTCAAACTCCTGCTCACCGAAAACAATCCGGAGGCCATGAGCTGGTTCGACAGCAACAGCCATACGCTAAAAGGCCTATTTCCGGAAAAACAACTGACGAAATTATCAACCGCCATCCACCTGTGCGATCTGGATTCAGCCTTAGCGATTTTAAAAAATGCAAGCCCTGAATCTGCCAATGAAAGTTTGACATGAGTATTGCAAACAAAACAATCGAAACCGTGCTGGTCATCGACGACAGCCCGGAAATCCTGCTGATCATCAACGAACTTCTCAAGAAAGACTACCGCATCAAGGCGGCCAATAGCGGAGAAAAGGGATTGCGTCTGGCGCGTGAAGAACCCATACCCGACCTCATACTGTTAGATATTATGATGCCGGGAATCAACGGCCACGAGGTGTGCCGCACGCTCAAAGCGGATCGCAGCACCCGCGACATTCCGGTCATATTTCTGACCGCGATGCACAACGAATGCGATGAAGAACAAGGCCTGAAACTGGGCGCTGCCGACTATATCGGCAAACCGATCAGCGGGCCGATCCTACGCGCCCGCGTCAAGACACACCTCGCGATGAAACAGTCGGCAGACTATATCAGGGACAAAAATGTCTTCCTGATAGGCGAAGTCTCCAAGCGCGCCCGCGAACTGGAATTCATCCAGGATGTGACTATTCTAGCCTTAGCGTCTGTGGCCGAGACGCGCGACAATGAAACGGGCAACCATCTGCGCCGCACCCAACATTATGTGCGATTGCTGGCGGAACATCTGCAGCGCCATCCGCGCTTTTCACTCAGCCTCACGCGCACTAACATCGAGTTGATCTATAAATCGGCACCCTTGCACGATATCGGCAAGGTCGGCATACCCGACAGCATATTGCTTAAACCGGGGCGCCTGACAGCCGATGAATTTACAGTCATGAAAACACATGCCGCTCTGGGGCGCGAAGCGATCGAGCACGCCGAACAGCAAATGGGGCGCAGCGCACCCTTTTTGACCTTCGCCAAGGAGATCGCCGGCAGTCATCAGGAAAAATGGGACGGCAGTGGTTACCCTGAAGGATTAGCCGGCGAGCAGATTCCCGCTTCGGCTCGTCTGATGGCGGTAGCAGATGTCTACGATGCCCTAGTCAGCGAACGCCCCTATAAAAAACCCATGTCCCATGAAGCCGCCTGCGAGATCATCACAAAGGGGAGCGGCTCACACTTTGACCCTAACGTAGTCGATGCTTTTCTCTCTTTGAATCTTGAATTCAAAAATACGGCCGAGCACTTCAAAGACAACTTCAATGAGAATGCACTCAGC
Source organism: Gallionella capsiferriformans ES-2 (assembly GCF_000145255.1). NCBI lineage: Bacteria > Pseudomonadati > Pseudomonadota > Betaproteobacteria > Nitrosomonadales > Gallionellaceae > Gallionella > Gallionella capsiferriformans. The sequence goes on along the minus strand of NC_014394.1, from coordinate 791,194 downwards.
CAACCTTTAGGACACACCACATGAAAAAAATTATGATCGTCGATGACCAACCTATCATCCGAAAAATGATCCTGCTAGCACTACAAGATGAACATTTTGTTCTGACCGAAGCCTGCGATGCGGATAGCGCCTATCAGTTAATGCTGAAGGACAAACCGGATGGCATCGTACTCGATGTCATGATGCCGGGCCAACTCAATGGCTTTCAGTTATGTGAACGCATCAAGCAGTCGCCTGAGCTGTCCGGCATCCACGTTGTGCTGGTTACCGCCTGCGGCCAGATTGCCGACCAGGAATTTGGCCGCGCACTCGGCGCGGATGCTTACTTTGTCAAACCCTTCAGTCCGGTGGCGCTCGCAATGCACATGAAGGAAGCACTACTCAAGGAGTCCACATGAGCGAACATGAGCGCGCAGCCTGGCACAGCAACCCATGGGGCATGGCAGCCATCGATATCAGCGGCCGGGTCTCCGCAGTTAATCCCGTCTTCGAATACAGCACGAAACTTAGCGCCGCCCAACTGATCGGCTTGAGCGAAGCGGATTTCGACCATATTTTGTCAGATTTACCATTTACCGATCGCAGCCGCATTAATGTCACGGATGGAAGCATACGCGCCATCCACTATGTGCGCTGTCAGGAATGCACTGAACGCGATCACACTTTATCGCGGATCGCCGAAGTGCTGCGCGAGCCGCTGGCGAGCATCTACGGCTTTGCCGAACTGCTTTTAACGCAGCACTATGACGAACAAACCCGGCAGGATCTGACAGCCATGTTGTTAGGTCAAGCCGAAGTGATGGCCAACCTGATCAACGAACGGCTGGAAAACCGTACGCTCTGGAGCCGTGCCTCAGAAAATCAGCTATCGGAGGATTCGCGATGAGAACACGCCCGCGCTATATCACGCTGATCGAAGCCGAGGCCGGCATGGAACTGGCCGCCCCGTTAAGCACCGTAAGCCATGGTATTTTAAGCCTGAAGCTGCCGGCAGGTCATATTCTGACGCATGACAGCCTGCAACAACTCCACGCTCACAAGGCGGAATCGATGTTTATCGTTGAACCGGATACTCGTCCTAGCGGGCAGATCGCCATTAAAGCGGCAGAGGCAGCGCATCGCGTAATGGAAATTTTCGCCGGGGCTGACTTATCGGATCCCGCCATGGCGACCCTTTTCAACCAAATTCTTATTTTTCACAGCAAATGAACCTCGCCTACCCTATCAGCCAAGAAGAAGTTGTCAGGCTGTGCCAACAACTGCCCAGTTTTCCTTTGATCATCAGCAAAATTCTGGCCGATATCACCGATACGGAAACTAATTTAAACGAACTCGTCAGCTACATCGAGCAGGATCCGGTCATCGCAGCCCGCGTACTATCGCTTGCCAACAGGGCGGGTAGCCGCGCGCGCAACCAGCCTGAGATTAAGGATCTATGCACAGCCATTTCATTGATTGGTGCGGGAAATATCCGAGAAATGGCACTAGTCAGCTGCATCACCAATTTTGCCGACAATAGCCTGAGAGGCCAGATATCCGAGAATTTTTGGCGACATAGTGTGGCCGTTGCAGTCTGTACGCAAGAACTGACCCGCCAGATTGATACGAGCCGCATCACCTCGGAATCAGCGCTGGTCGCAGGACTGCTGCACGATATCGGCAAGCTTTGGCTATTCAGTTTCCACACCGAAATATATCAGGAAGTATGGTTAGACGCTCGCCGGCGTCAGGTAGGCATAGAGGATGCCGAGCAAGCCGCTTTCGGCGTCGATCACGCCGTCATCGGCGCCTGGATCAGTCAATACTGGGGCCTGCCCGATAGCATTAGCCATGCCATCAAACATCACCATGCACCGGAACATCACTGTAGCGACCCGCTGGTGGCCTTATTGCACGTGGGCGAAGTAATGACCAATGCGCTGGATCTGGATGGAGGTCAGGAAAATCGTGTGACATTTATTTCAGCAGCCGCATGCGAAAAACTGGGGCTAATCTGGGGCTGCGCCGCACGTCCGGATTTTATTTCCTTGTTCGGCAGAATCACGGCACGCGCGCGCCATGCCAGTACGCTGTTCTCATAACAGTACAGTCGCGTATAAGTGCAGGCGAGCAACACTTGCCTGATTAGCGCTATAAATTCACCGCAGCATGTATTTTTGAGCCGGGGGGCGCTGACGTGGTTTATTAAGCATCCTTCATAAAATCCGCATACGCTACAAAAGCCATCGATTACGACAACCTCCCGCGACGTGAAGCTCTCTCGAGCAACGCTGCGTAAACCCCCATTCCCCCTTACCGCCCAGTACAGCTTCCGCCAGCCAAATATGCACCGACGCCACCCGCTGCATCACAGCCCCCGTTGCACCAAACTGCACAGCATCGGTGCAACAGGTGTCCGGGAAAGTTTTTTCAGCCGATGCAAATTTCCCGAGCGGGTCACGCTGAGAAGCCACGGGGTGGGTAGAAAGCGCCAACAATTTCAGATCTAAGCGCGTTGAGATAGGCCTAAACCCATCGAAACTGCTCCGATCAAAAACTATTCAGATCAAGTTTTTTGTAATAGTCAGCAGGAACACCTTCAAAATCAACATCTTGACTCGCCTGGCTGGACGCATGCTGCATCCGCTGACTGGGCGATTTTTCTGCTGCCTGCAGGCCAGATGAAACGGATTCTCGCCCTTGCTCAATTTTAGCCGCACGTTTTTTCTTGCACTCATCATCCTCAATTGCTTCGGCAGGAATTACGAACAAGCTGGTGAATAATAATGCTGATAAAGCCATTTGAAGTTGCATAATTGTCCTCATGTAATTATGAAATATCAAAGCACATCGCTTTGTGCGCAAATGGACCAAAACACGCAAGATCAGTTCAAATTAATAAAAAATAATGTTTCTATGCCAGAGTGATCAGCACCCCTCGTCCACCAGCAAATTACCACTCACATCCAAAATTGCGCCCAAGACAGCCCCGCGCCCTGACGGATGAGGGTGGTCATCTAGGCCTGCAATCGGCTAAAACTGTATGCATTTCTGCCCCAACTCGGTGCCGCCTGCCTGCGCATTCCCCTCCAAAGGATCCCCGTTAATTCAACTAGGTGGCGTCGATGCGTCGGGTGCGGCGGGTTTACGGGAGAGTTTATTCAGTGCGAATCAAATTTCCCGGCGGGATCAGACAGCGGCGTCAGGAGATGCAAGCAATTTTAATGTCAGTAGATCCTGCTCAACCCATTCGGCATCAGCAAGAAACTTTACATCCGACATCCCCGCTTGCTGAAACAAGGTGAGCTGAACTTCGGCACCGTCACCATTCTGAATGACTCGCAAAGGAACATAAATTTCAGGACCATCATTCACACGGACATAATGGTCCATGATGCCGAATTGATTGTGCTCTGTAAACCGTATGCTGACAGTTCCTTCTGGCCCTTCTGCATGCCATCTGACACCATCATGGGTCAGCACGGATCTGCTGAGACCTGACGCCCATTTTGGGAAGTCTTGCGGCCGCCAATAGGCTTCGTAAATATCCTGCCAATTCTGATCAATTGTGATGCTGATTGTTCGAGAGTGGTACATACAATCCCTTCACACCATTAAGAGCAATTGAGTCACAATTGCATTCTTTATCGAAATACTCAGTGCAGCAATGTACCTTCATCCGGGAGTATGCCATCCAAGTCATCTTCCAGAACTTCGGCAAATTCCTCGACCATCAGAGGCTCAACACCCATATCCCAGATCATTGATTTATATTCGAGAGCAAACCATTCCCGGAACATCTTCAGGGTACGTTTCTTGGGCCACGCCGATTCATCCTCAATCCACGACATCAGGATATGTTCAAAAAACATACGCCAGCGCTTTTCTACCCACTTCACAGCATCCTCAGTCGTTTCTACAGGATCAATATGACTATCGTATGCGGGAATCAGAAAAGCATCTCCATCATCGTTGGCCTCTTCAAGTGTGAGTTCCAGCGGGAAGGGGCCAGCGGTCTTGACCCAATCGATATAAGGCTGCTTGTAGCGCAGTACGACCATTGCTCTGTTAACCGGGTGCCTTGGATATTCTTTCATTTGCATTCCCTCTGTGTCAGCTACTTTAGATCAACCCGCTCACGCAATTCCTTGCCTACCTTGAAGTGAGGAACATACTTGGCAGGCACTGACACCTTGCCTGCCGTCTTCGGATTCCGCCCCTTCCGAAGTGGCCTGTAATTCAGAGCGAAGCTGCCGAACCCGCGTATTTCGACGCGCCCATTCTTGGACAGCGTTTCTGAAATCGCATCAAAGTCCACCCTGACAGCAAGCTCTGCATCACTCAGCTTGAGTTACGGATGCAGTTCAGCCAAACGGGATATCAGGTCAGATCGGCTCATGCTCGGTATTGGCGTCGTGGTCAGAAAATTTCAGATCGCATTTTACATCAAGGCGGCACATGACGGACTCGACGCATCGACGCGGAAATGCACTTCCAATCAGGCAAGCGGCGTCAGGTCGTCGATTGCGACAGGTGTATCTGGGAAAATATTTCCTGAAAATCAGTCCCGTTCAATTTGACAGCTGCGAGCGATGAGTCATGTTATATCCAATTGATGGCACATTGGATCGAAGTTGCAAGATCAATTCCCCCTCTTTCTTGCTGACCTCAGTTTTGCTTTTTGACTCGAAGATAATTTCTTTGCGAATTGAAAAGTCTCGCAATTGCTCGTCTGAAAAATCCTTTTGGACCAGTTCATTGTCCCATGACCCAAAATATCGCAAGGAGTGGCCTTGTGCGCCTATGTCTTTACCAACATAGATTTTGCCATTGGGGAATGTCAGTTTATAAACGACGTAATCTAAAGGCATATGACTGATTCCAAATTAACTTCCCTCAATTTCTTTCAAAGCCTTACGGAGCCTGAACCGTTTTCTGGCATTCCATGCAGTAGACTTTCCCTCCGAACCTTGGCTTGTTGAACCAGCAAAATTTAGCAACGCTGTACAGCACGGGCGCTGAGCATGATGCACAGATCAGTTTCTGCTTTGGTTTATCGCCGCCCTCTGTTGTATCGGCAGGAACGGCAGGGCTGTCTACTGATGGCTGAACGACTGGCTGGACCTGCGGAACCTGTTGAGCGGCCTCTGGGACCGTAGTTGGAACAGAAGCAATGACTGGTGGATTTTCTGGAAGACCAAATTTAGCATACCATTTGAAGGTGACAGGCTTGTGCTGCCTGGCAAGATCACGGCACACAGCTTCCAACGTATCTTGCCCGATGATTTTCGCCATCATCAATGGGTTGTTATTTCCATCGACAGCCTTGTCTATTGCCTTAAATAGCTGATCGTTTTTGATCACACAATCCAGTCCGTCAACTTTTGCCTTAGGACGAGCTATTCTCGCATGCTTGGACACCAGCACAAGGCTCTTCAAGTCAGGTTTGATCGTGAAGCCGAGTCTTGTCGGCAGTTTGACAGCACCCGACTCAAAGTAACGTTTAAGTATCAGGATATGACGATTATTCTGTTCAATCGGTGATGGAACGCCATAAGGCTTGCTGCCGAAGAAAGCGGCAAACTCCCCGTGCTCGTTGATGGCGATACCTTCCGAGAAATGCTTGCTCTCACACACCCAGACTTCCAAAAAACGATTGACAATCAAATGGTCAATCTGAGCGACCAAATCACCGTGCTCGATCCGCAAGTCATGGATAACCATCCAGTTCTTGGATTCGCCCCAATGCACTTTCATTTCATAGGCAGCTTCATCCTCGCCCTTGATGCCTGCTTGAATATTGCGGAGTTCCTGCTCGATCTTCTTCCGTGTCTCGGGAGGACAATCAGACCTGCCCTGCAAACATTGAAGAGTGGTGATGTGCGATTTCTTTTCGTCTGCCACTTTGATGATCATCGTTTTGGGCCGTAATTAGCAACCCGTGGAGACTAGCACGGTGATGAACGTTACGCATCTGCCGAAAGGATTAGATAAGTGTAACTTGTGCCAAATCAAGTGCAAATGCTGACTGGCCAGAAATAACCTATATCGACTTTGCCGAACACAAATTTTGGGCGAGAAAAAAGGGTTGGTACGTTAGCACCAACCCTTTATCTGTCTGGCTCCCCGACCTGAACCAATATGGGCACTGGGTAATCACCATTTCAATTTGACATCGGGATGTTCCTCATTTTACCTTACAAAAGTAAAAAATCATTGATGACCCAAGAAGCAGAAATTCTGGAATTCTGAAAACAGGCGAATCCGTCCTGCCGTGAAAGTGTGAACTCCTGAAATCCGACACGACTCACGCCAGACTGATCACCAATTTTTTCCCGCAAGCATGAGCATATTTTTTCAATGTCGAAAAACTAGGCGAATGCTTCTGACTGATCAGAGATGACTCCAGACGAGACACTGCACTAGTTGTTGTACCCATGCGTTGAGCAATCTCGGACTGTGTCAAGCCAGCCTCACGACGAGCACGCAAGACAGCATGCAGAGCCACATACTCTTCCTCAAGCTCATCATAGGCATGTTTTGTTTCAACATCACTCAACATCTGAGCAACAAACGCATCATCGTGAGCAACAGGATTGAATCGTTCATTTTGCATTTTTAACCTCCTTCAAGCGACGGGTCGCAATATCCAACTCATTATTCGGTGTTCTTTGTGTCTTCTTGACGAATGAATGAAGCACAACAATCATCTGCCCTACCTGAGTACAGTAGAACACACGACCGATTCCCTCCGGGCCTTTGGGACGTAATTCAAACAGACCACTTCCCATTGCCTTGGAGTGAGGCATCCTCAAGTCGGCACCATGTTCTTCCATCAGTTCAGCCAGACGCAGATAGTCGGCTCGGATGCCGGGAGGCAAGGCCAACACATCAGATCGCACACGTTCAGAAAAGTAAATTATCCGCCAGTTCATGTGCAAATATTAGCATATATGTGAATTTTCTACACAAAAAACTCGACTCACCCGACGCATCAGCGTAGCTATTTTTACTTATGAGAGTGTCCATCCTGTGCATGCTCAAATATGTCGCCAACCGAAACAATCTCTTTTTCAGCAGATACATACCGCAATAACTCAGCCAGTTTACACAGACTTATCCACAGAAATTGTGGACAACGTATTCCAGACAGCCCTGAGCTGCCATCAAAGACCCTTTCAGCACCGAACCTGTTTCGGGTATGCTGGCAAGTATCAAACAGTCGAGAAGCTACCATGAACGTCGAAACTCTGCCCAAGTTCACACCACCTGCCGCCAAGCTGTACGCCGCAATCCCTGCTGACATCAGAAAGCAACTGCTCTCAAATGTCTGGTGTGGCGTATGCCGCCATGAGGTCATGATCAGCAATTTTTCCGGCGCTGTTCGATCTGGCGACCTGCTGCTTGTTGGGAAGTGCTCGGAATGCCACGGTGATGTTGCACGGGTGATTGAGAGCGCCTGAATCGACGCACCCGACGCCCCGTCGCCGCCCCTTGCATCCAAAACCTGCCCCACCTCGCATCCGCCGCCCCGCCCGACAGGGGCAGCCATCCCGGTCACGCAGCGACTCCGACTGAGTGCATTTCTGGGCCACCTCAGCACCGTGTTGCATCGCCAGAACCCCCTATAGTCCCCCGTTGCGGCAAGTGACTGGCGTCGATGCGTCGGGAGCGACAGGTTTCCGGGAGAAATATTTCTGCGCAGATCAAATTTCCCGGCGGGGGCAGGCAGAAGTGTCGTTATTGTCGGAATGTCGCATGACACTGCACGCAATAGCCCATTGTGGTTTGCAGTGCCTCCAGTGATTTCTTCATATCCTTCTTCTTTATGGTATCGCCCAGATCATCGCCGCTCTGATGGAACGCCAAACCGAGCTGCCTGAATTTTTCATTGTCCGACATAGTGGAGCACATTTTTTTCATCTCATCGGTCAATCCAAGGTCAGAGTGTGCGACCTGTGCAGCCTGATCGAACTCATTGTTTGCCAGATGCCCAACAATAGACTGAATGGCAACCACATGTGAACGCATATTTTTCAGTTGATGCTGCTTCATTTCCGGTGATAGCCCAAGAGAAAGACGTTCATCCATGCTGTGCTGATGGTGCATGGCATGATGATCCATAACAATGCCTTCTTCAGCCACTGACTGGCTCATGGTCAAATAGCCACAAAACAAGATTGCAAACAATGCAGAAATTTTCTTCATGTAATTCTTTCTATAAAAGTGATGTACAACAAACCCCACATTTTCGGCGGACTATATTATTGGGCAGCACATCACCCACCTGTTATGATTCAAATCATATCAAAGACTCTGAATACACCACATGGACTGGCAACCACTAATTGAATCCCAACCATTTTTAGATTACGTACCAAATGAACTGCGTCAGGTAACTCAATACAAAAACATGGCAGTGGGTGATAGTATTTTCAGAATTGGTGACTCCGTGCGCAACTTATTTTGCGTTGTCAAAGGTGAAGTGCAGCTGATTCGTCACGACAAGCGCGGCACAAAAATTATTTTGCAAAGATCACGGGGCGGATTCTTCGCCGAGGCCAGTCTTGGCAGCACTGCGTACCATTGTGATGCGCTGGCTGTCGAGACAGGAATCCTGCTGTGTTTCCCTCTTGCAGCATTCCGCACCGCACTCGATCGAAATTCACCTTTTCGCAATGTATGGATAGATCAGCTTGCCCGTGAAGTACGAAAACTGCGTGCCCAATGTGAGCGATTGAGCCTCAATGGGGCGGCGGAGCGGATCATTCATTACATCGAATCAGAGGGAATCAATGATACGGTCACCCTGCGTCAACCCCGCAAGTCATGGGCATCTGAACTGGGCTTAAGCCACGAATCACTCTATCGCACGCTGAAACAACTAAGTAATCAGGGAATGCTCCACACCAACGGCAACAAAATTTCACTCGCCCCGAAAGAGGATGAAGTCCCCTATCGCATTTCATCGAACGATCAAACATGTGACAAACCTGTGTGAACGGTACAAAAATTTCCTGAATATCTTGACGGACTCGACGCATCGTCGCCGGGAATGCACCTCCAATCAGGCAAGCGGCGTCAGGTCGTCGATTGCGACAGGTGTATCTGGGAAAATATTTCCTGAGAGGCCACATCAACCCCTGCGCATCACACAGAGGCCACCACACTGATCTGCACATCACCCAGCGTCACAACCGACCCTGCACGTATCTTGGCCGTCTTGCGCAGCTCCAGTAGCCCATCGACAGAGACGACGCCCTCAGCCACCAGCGCCTTGCCTGCACCGCCGCTGTCGCATAGGCCGACCATCTTGAGCAGTTGGTTGAGTTCGACATATTCGCTGTTCAATTGAAATTCGATGTGTTGCATAGGGGGCGTCCTTACTTAATTGGGTTTCGTTGCTCTGTCATGATCGTTTTGACAGCTATCGTCTAACGATCTTCCCGCGTGTGCCAGAGTCTCAGCAGGTAAATTGTGGAATGTTGAATTTCATAACGCATCTCATAATGACCAACCAAAATACGCCGCACCTCACGAGGATCAAACTCTTCCAGCCTTTCACCCAGACGTGGTTGCACCATGAGCTTGGCGGGTGCTGCCGTCAGGGATTGCACAGTGGCGGCAGCGGCTTGCTTGTTTAATGGTGAAAGAAACTCATGCAGCCTTGCCAAATCTGACAATGCCTTGCCCGTCCATTTCAATTCCATCAACGCGGCACCGGCAGCGGTTGATCGCTACTAAGACTGTCCGCCCAAGCTTGCACGGATTGATGGTCGATGACGTGACCCGCATCCACATCTGCCATCGCGTCCAGTGTCATACGACGACGCAATTCTTCCTGATCAACCCAAGCGGACAGCGCCTGCTTCACGATCCATCCGCGAGAACGTTCCATGCGAGCGGCGATTAAATCAACCTTTTCAATGAGTGGAACGGGAACATGCGCTGTGAGCACTTTAGTGAGCATACTGAATCTCCTGAAAATCAAATTTAATCGCAGTGATTATATTTGATTAGCACGACGACGTGTAACCCTTGTATGAACGCCAAAGTGAACCTATACCGACTCCAACGAACACGAATTTTGGGCGAGAAAAAAGGGCTGGCACCTAAGCACCAACCCTTTATCTGTCTGGCTCCCCGACCTGGACTCGAACCAGGGACCTGCGGATTAACAGTCAGAAGATATTGCATCCTACAATGTCCAATAAAATTCACGAGACACAATGAATATAACAATATCACATTGTAATCATTGGTATTTATTTATTGCATCGTCCATTTATGTCTAGTATTATTCAAAACAATCTAAGAGCATAACGGCACGATAACGGCACGCAAAACAAATGATCACATCACTATCAATTAAAGCAGCTCTCGCAAAGGCTATAAAAGACAAAGCCGATGTTTTTCTCTCTGATGACACCGGGCAACGTCTTGGCTGGCGCTTACAATTAAGATGCCTGCCTAGTGGCTCAGCAACTTGGATTTTTCGTTACACACACAATGGCAAACGCTATCAAATCAACCTAGGGACTTTCCCATCGTTTGACATTCAAACCGCTCGAACGACGGCAAGTCACTACGCAGCTATTTATAAAGAAAACACTGATGTGTTAGGGAAACTGCGGGCCGATGAGCAAGCGAAACAAGCTGCCATTGATTTTGAACAAGAAAAACTAGCAGCCATAGATGAACAAAGAAAACAACGTGACGAGTACACGTTATCAAAACTAATGACAGTCTATGTTAACTATCTTAAAAAACAGAATAAAATAAAATCAGCGAATGATGTCATCTCATTATCAAAACATTTAGCTCCAATTTCGAACAAGCCTGCGTCAGAGATTAGTAAACGAGACTTGGTAACAGTTCAGCGTACCTTGCTTGATATGGGAAAGGGGCGTACTGCAAACAAATTGAGATCTTTTGTAAGTGCTGCCTATGCGTTGACATTGAGGGCAGAGAGCGATTCATCCGCACCCGAATCAGCATTAGACTTTGCAACCACTGGCGGCGTAAACTCAAATCCAGCTGCACAACTTGCTGTAGCAAAAGGATTTAATGGCACAAGCGATAGAGTATTAACAGACAAGGAGTTATTCCAGCTCTTAGAGGAAGCAAAACACGGTGGCGCAGCAGGCCTAGCTATCCGCGCCACAGTATTCCTTGCAGGTCAGCGAATGGCCCAATTACTGAGAGGCACCGTTACAGATATCGAAGACAACTTTTTAACGCTTCTCGACCCAAAAGGAAAAAGAGAGGAACCGCGCAGACATCCGATTCCACTCGAAGGAATGGCAGACATAATTATTTCTGAAGCTGTAACGAGAGCACAGTCTCTTGATACAAAATGGTTGTTTAGTTCCACAGGAAAAGTAAAGCTAAACCCTGACACGGTCACCACCTATGTATCAGGCATCTCAACTAAATTCGTTGAATCAGGGGTATCTTCAACACCCTTCAAACTAGCCGACTTACGTCGCACGCTTGAAACACGAATGGCAGGGTTAAAAATCCCAAAGGACATACGAGCTCAACTCATGAGTCACGGTCTCGGTGGAATACAATCCAGACACTATGATCGACACGAATATGAAGAAGAGAAACGCGAAGCCCTCAACACACTGCATGCTTGGCTTAGATCGCTTAATAATCCAAAGAATGCCGTATCCAAAGATGCATGATATTTTGCTGCGCAACGTGCGCATAACCATCCGCTCCCTTTTCCAGAATCCACACGTCCTCTTGTACCAAGACATCGACAAAATAGGGCTGATCCGTTGTCACAAAAATTTGCGTAGTGGTCGAGAAGCTCGGTGACCAACATGTGCCACGCCTGTAAGCGTCCATCCGCGCCACATTGATTCGTTAAGCGAAAGATAAGAGCATGGTGTCCACCTAATTTAAGTGGACACCATCATGAGTACTACGAATCCTGCACCTCGCCGACGCACGTATACAACCGAGTTCAGGCAAGGACTGGTCGCACAATGCCAGCCTGGCGTATCTGTTTCAAGAATCGCGCTGGCGCACGGTATCAATACCAACCTGCTGCGCAAATGGATCGACCGCTACCGGAATCAACTGCCAGCCTCTGTCTCAGCAGAACCTTCAAAACTGGTTGCCGTTCAAGTCGAATTGCCGGTAAAGGCTCAGACTGAAGCCGCTTGCACTGAGCCCATTGAGATTAGTCTGACCAAGCGCACCACGCACATCAACATCCGCTGGCCAGGCAATCAAGCGCAAGCTTGTGCCACATGGTTAAGTGCGTGGCTCAAATGATCCAGCCGGAACAGGTATTCCTGCACGCGGAACCCGTAGACATGCGCTGGAGCATGGATCGACTGTCATTGCTGATCCAGCAGATTGACGGACGTTCTCCCTGCGATGGCACAGCCTATGGATTCACCAATCGCAATTACTCCCGCCTGAAGCTATTGATCTGGGATGGCACCGGCGTCTGGTTGTGCCATCGTCGCCTGCACAAGGGACGTTTTAAATGGCCTGCACCCGGTGAAACCTTGTTCCAAATGAGCGCGGAACAATGGCGTTGGTTGACAACCGGAGTGGACTGGCAACGGCTGTGTGCATCACCTTCCGTGCAGTGGCGAGTTTAGCGCCTAACCACCTGATGTTAAGTGAGTTTTTTGGCTGGATTTGATATAATCAAGCCCATGAATTCACTGGATAAAACCGATCATTCTGTCACTTCTCAGTCTCGCGATGACGAGATTGCCCGTCTCACCGAACTTGTTCAGTCGCTGAATTCAACGCTCAAAACACAAGATATCAAGATTCAGGCACTGATCCAGGAGGTGGCTTATCTGCGCCGCATGCGGTATGGCGTCAAGAACGAAGCGATGAGCGCAGAACAGCGCTCATTGTTCGAGGATGATGTGGTTCAGGATATCGCCGCCGTTGAAGCCGAGCTACCGGCAACGACTGCAGCACCGAGAGCGCGTTCCGGTCGCCAGACCTTGCCCGAACATCTGGAGCGTGTCGTTGTGCGCCACGAACCGGATTCCTGCACCTGTTCCGCCTGCCAGTCCGATCTGGTCAAGATCGGCGAAGATGTCAGCGAACAACTGGACATCGAACCGGCGCGCTTCTTTGTGATTCGCCATATTCGCCCGCAGTATGCCTGCCGCAAGTGCGAAACCATCACCGCAGCACCCGTGGCGCCTGCGGTAATCGACGGCTCGTTGGCCGCGCCCGGTTTGCTGACCTGGGTTGCCACTAGCAAATATCTGGATCATCTGCCGCTGTACAGGCTGGAACAGATCGCCGCCCGGCAACAAGTCAATCTGTCGCGCAGCACCATGAGCGAATGGATCGGTCGCATGGGCTTTGCCCTGCAACCGCTTGCAGACAGGCTATCTGAACTGCTCAGGCAACGGCAGGTACTGCATGCCGACGAAACACCGGTGAAACAACTGGATCCGGGAGCAGGCAAGACCAAGCGTGCTTATCTGTGGAGCTACCGGAGTAACGATCTGGATGAGGGACCTCCGATCGTGGTGTTCGATTACCAGTGCAGCCGATCCGGTCAGCATGCGCGAGACTTTCTGCATGGCTGGCAAGGAAGTCTCATGGTCGACGACTACGGCGGCTACAAGAAGATGTTTGCCGCCGATGCACAATTTGCTGTTACCGAGCTTGGCTGCTGGGCGCATGCCCGGCGCAAATTCTTCGACCTTCAGGTCAGTGGCGCACATCCACAGGCGGCGGAAGCGTTGCGGCGTATTGCCCAACTTTACGCTGTTGAAGCAGAGGCTCGCGAAATGGACCATGCGGCCCGTGGAGAACACCGCCTACTAAACAGTCTGCCGATACTGGTGGACATGCACGACTGGCTGATCCGCTTACGTATCGCAACGGCTGACGGCAGCGGACTGGCCCGTGCGATCGACTACAGCCTGCATCGTTGGCCCAGCCTGATTCGCTATGCACAGACCGGCAATCTACCCATCGATAATAACCCGGTGGAAAATGCGATCCGCCCGATTGCACTGGGTAAGAAGAACTGGTTATTTGCAGGAAGTGAACGTACGGGCAAACGGGCTGCTGCAATTCAAAGCTTGTTCGCTACCGCCAAGCTCAATGGCATTGAACCGTCCGCCTGGCTGAAAGACACACTGGAAAAACTCCCCGTCTGGACTATGCGCCGCATCGACGAATTGCTGCCTATCAAACCGACTGCATAAACCGGCTCATCCGAACAGGTGGAGCGGCCGGACGCTTACCCACGCCTCAGATTCCGCACTGAAGCAATCAAGCATTTGCCGTAGTTGTCCCAGTGCCGGTTTACCTTGAGAGCGGAGACCAGAAATTGAGTCTGGATTGACTGGCTACAATCGACTGATTGTATGTGATGGTGTAGCCTCAGAGCTTAAATTACGCTTTGATCCACATCCATTGGCTCCGAAAGATTCTCATGTCGATTATGCGCCAATTGAACTGCCGGCAACATGAGGCGCGGTAAATGCATGCGCGTGCATTGATTTGTAAGCAGTTCGCGCCAATAAGGCCAAATATGGTAACTGGCATTTTTGAGTGAAAACTCATCTATACAGGTTTGATCCAACTCTCCTGTCACACGGTACTCAGCGACGAAACTCGCCTCTATCATTGCGCGTACCGAACATTCCTCGTCTGACTCAGTCAGATCAACCCATCGTGCCCCTGTGTCCACAAATACACGCAACAAGCGTCCATCTCCTTCCCGCTCCATAACAACCGACTGCTTTACCACATGCAAATACTGTACAGTTAATTGGGAATAGTCATCACAATACTTAGGGTCAAAATCTCCAACGCAACGAGACAGACAGTCGCGCAGGTACACATCCTGAATCTGCAAGGTATCAATTGCTTTTTGCAGCTTGGCATTCTTCATTACGCATATCTCCGCTGCTGCTCTGGAACGGGTTCAGAAACTGAAACAATACGCAAATGTGGAGCACGTCGAACTGGCGTGACATCGGGCTCACTCGCCCAATCTGCCGATTTCCAATTTTTACTCATGCTTTCACTCTGCGGCTGGATTATTCCTGCTTGTTTAGCCAAATGAGCATAGGCCGCAGGTACTGCATCTGCTAGCCTCAGCAATTTATCCATGGCCTCTGACTGCGCCACATCATCACTTTCATACTTTGAGAAGGCCACAGGCCCTCCGCCGAAGATCAGCGATGCATAAGTCTGATTAATACCAAATTTATCACGCAGAGCGCGCACTTGAACGCCAGTCAACAGGCCATCGACTTCCTTTTTGAAAGCCATCATGGCACGCTTGTTGGTACGAACATCATTTGCGGATGCTTGTTCAGATCCACAGACCGAGCAAATTGAGCAATACATATCCAGTTCTTTGCTGACACCTTTATATTCGACCGGATTGATTTCAACCAGAGCACTAAGATGCCCCTCTCCGCAAATCTGGCAAATTCCAGTTGGGTTAGTCATGTTCATCTCCTAATATTGTGGTGTATGGCAAGAGGCAAGCAACAATAACTGGCCGGTCCTACCGATTGCAAACTTGACGTAGTACTCGCATTGCATATTTTTGTGGGCTGCTGCAATCCATTCCGAACGACGCAAAAGGTATGAATCACATGCCGCCCAAGGTCCACCAGGTTTTTGCATACACCACTGCGAATTTATGTATCGGCCACTCTGTAATGCCTGCCGAATAAGCTCTACCAAATCACTGTTATCCCAACCTAGACTTTGCACATCACGGATGCACTTATTGGTCCAAGCATTGATAGCGTCTTCTCCTCGCTGCTCAAGCAACACCATGACAACTTCAGGCGCATAAAGAGGAGTGTCTGAAATTGCGAGATCAGCCTCGCCCGCACCGTGAACTTGTCCTTGATAACGACTAACGTTGGTATTATTTACCATAATGGTAAGCTAAGTCCAGAAAAAGTTTCATAATAACCTTCTACATTCACACTAGCATCCATTACTTCTGGATGTGGTGCACAAAACAAAACTTATTAAAATCAATTTATTACATGACTCACATAAGGAATTTTTTCTATACCCTCGACACGATCTTAGTATCAACCAAGGATCTGAGATGCTCGCCAAGCAATTGAGGGATTCTCCCTCCCGTCACAAGCACACCGGCTTCCATATTTTTCTCCATCGCAAAGCCGGTCAAATTTGCACTGGTGATAAAACAGATAGCTTCGTCTGCGACAGCTAGAGTGCCAAACAACTCCTGAGTTAAATTAACTTCTCGATTAATAACAGGAATAGCAAAAAATCAAGCATCATACTGAATAAATATGCGTCAACGATTACCAAACGAGATGACATGACAATTAAACCGACGCAACGCACCTTTTCTCAATGTAAAACGATTGGGGCAGTGGGAGCGCTGAGAACATCGCTCACAAGACCTGTAGTGATAGTGTTTTTTTGGCAGCCTCTCTGTACTCAAGGGTTATTTTCGACGTGAGAACGGCGGGAACGCCCCCGCCAATTCTACAGTATGACTGAAATTCGATAAGCATGCTGGCGATCAAAAATTTCCGCCTAGTGCCTTGTCCGTCAATACATAAAACCACAAACCCTTGCCGCCGACTGCATTAATTCGCTTTTTTTGTTGGGTGCGGCCTGAACTAGGTTCAAGCCACCCGGCTTTGATTAAAGTTTTTGCAGCAGCCTTGTAGTTAAAGCCTTTGCATAGTTCACGCATGAATGCGCCTGATTCAGCCCAGTAAGACACATTATTGTCGTTTATATAACTAAAGCCAGCACGGTTCTGTACACGCTGCAAATCGATTGATGAAATGTCGTGGGGTGGAAACCTGCTTGATCCATGCGCTTGAAGAAATGCTGAGATCTGAGAGAACAGTGCCTTGTTATCTGCTCCCATTATACCATCGGCATCAGAAAGCCAGTCGTTGAAACATCGGATAGCTGCTTTCAGTGCTTCACCTTTGTCCCAACCTGTGACACCAAACTGTGTAGCCAATTCACCTGAAAAAGCCACTAGCGCAAACCGTGCCGCCACGCGTCCAACTTCGGGCGCCGCCTCGTCTGAAATCGCCATTAATTTAACAATCTCGTTGAGACAGTCACGAATGTTGCCATTCGTTTCTCTCAGTGTCGCAGGATTAGTCAACTGCTCTAAAAACGCTTCACCTGCTGTACCGTAATATTTTCGTGTTACCGACTTCATGGTGTCCGAGAAATGTCGGCCATCAGGCTGGTCGTGCAGATGTTCGAGTGAAAACATTCCTCCGCCAGCATCTGCAGGAATACTGGGCAAACGAGCTACTTGACCGCCCTTGGCAATCTTGCCAGACTCAGCCATGTGTTCTGATATATCTAACTCACCTGAAGATAAAATCATTGTTTTCCACGTTGAGAGAGGACGATTCCCTCCCTCTTTTTGCATCCGGGCCTTACCTTGACCATTCGCAATAAGATACGCCGACTGACCACACTCCCTAGCATCAGACTGCCCCAGATCGTCTAGCATCAGGGTTGAGTGATTACGCGATAGACACATTGCCTCCAATCCATTTGCTGTTGTGCGCCACTTTTTTGCAAATCTATCAGGAACACCCCACACACTAGCTGCTGGATCAATCAATGTCGAAGTTTTACCTTTTGATGTTGTCCCTGTAAACTGGAAACCGCCACCAGACTCGCCCGCCATTTCAACCAAAACTCCGGAAAAGGCCGTTGATATAGCAAAGACAATGCGCGAGTTACCAACCGCCCTTGCTGCTACCTCACGTTGCCAGTCAACTAAGGTGCCCGCAGTCGCATAATCTCCATTCGTAGCGCCTTGATAAATCATGCTTTCCCCTTCCTGTTTTCCATACACTCGATTGGCCAACACGTAAATATCTCCATACCACCCAGTTTTGGTGACGCACCTCACACGATCTGGGGATTGAGGTTTAAAGCCCAGCACATAGTCAACCAACTTTTGTCTAGCTTTGCTGTTGGTGGCGATAGTCAATCCATTGCGCACCAATTCTCGCCTAAATTCCGCCGTATCGGTCGCGGCTAGAATTTCAACTGGACAGGCCCAGTTATGTGCGTGCCCATCGTTGTCCAGCCAAGCAAGGAGTCGGCCCCAATTGCTCTGGTCTGTGTCACGTGTTTCAGCCACAATGATGAGCGGGGAGCAGAGTAAAATCGCAGGCTTTGGCACATCGTCCTCTCTGAATGGCTCTTGCCAATAAACTCCGTTCTTAAATCCCTTGCGATTCTCAAAGACATTAAATTCAGAGTCTTTAAACAACTCCCTCACCTGAGCTCGCCTTTCCGCTGCAACAGCTTCTTGTTGCGTCTTATCATTATTGTTTTTCCCCACCCCTTCAACCTTCGATATTTCCTGGCTTGGAGTGAAACCAAATAACATATTGTCACCCTGAGAATTATTTTTGAGATCAAGAAGGGATTGGATTTTGTCTGCGGTGAACCCTTCCAACTCAGCATCCGCTGCGTCCCAACCAACTGGCAAGGCCTCGCGCTTAATGCCCAGCTCATTTCCCATCTGAAGAAACCATTCAGAACGAATGGCATGCTTAACTTCCCCACCAGCAGCAACCACCAACTTTTCTACCGCTGTAATATAACTCTTGCCAGGCTCATCAAAATCCCCCCACAAAATTATGGAGCGACCAGCCAAGACTGACCAATCCGATTTCTCCGGCGAGTTCGCCCCGTTCATGCTGGATACTGCAACAACGCTAGGAAATAATCGTGTCGCAGCATCAGTTGGCTTCTCACCTTCACAGACCATCACGTCCGCATCAGGCCAAGTTGCAAGACGATCCAGTCCATAGAGCGGCCGAGGCTCAGCTGGTGCTTTTCGATTCCACTTAATTCCCGATTCAGTTTTAAAAAAAGTCAGAGGACGGAATTGCTTTTTCCCCACTTTAGTGTCAAACCGCTGTACATAAAATAATACCTTGCCGCATTTATCACGATAGGCCCACGCGCTAGACATCTTAACGGTCTCATTGCCAATATCCAAAACTTTGTAACGCTCAGGAATGACGGGCACATCCTCAAGGTCTGGGGGTACGGTTGCTGAGGCAGCTTTCTGCGTGATGTTCCCATTCGCGAAATTCGTGCTTGAGAACACACTATGATCGTCTGAACCATCGTTGTTATTGAGAATTCGCTCGCCGTTCTCACAGCTCCCAACGTTCCCAGAAAAAACCGGCATATCTAGACATTCTTCAACCTTCGATTTCATTAATTTTCCTCCCAAGCACCCAGCACTTTTGCTGAAGTGACAAAATCACAACCCGTAATCAATTGGTGCGCAGCTAAAACATCGCCACCTTTCGCTCCGCACGCATGACAAAAGAAACCACCAGACTCGGTGTTGATACCCAAGCTAGCATGCGTGTCGTCATGAAATGTGCACTTAGCCATTGCCCAGCCCTTTTTAGCTTTAAGCTGAATGCCGTGTGATGCCCAAAACGTTTCAGGCGAAGGTAAGTTGGAGTGCTTGAACGGGGATTGTTTGTGCTGATCTGTTGTAACTTTTAACCCCAATGTCACCATCAATGTGCTTGCTGACTGACCTGCAGTAATCATAGTTGTCACCGTTTTAAGCCGTAGTCTTACGAGCAGCTTCCAAATTAATAACGATCTCTCGAATATCCTGATCCGACTTCCCAGCTACACGGGCAACATTAATAGTTGAAATTTCATTTTCTGGCCAACCGACTGCCCTACCACCCAGGGAAATGGGACGTGGCCATAATCCATCTTTTATCCTTAGGTATATCGTTGATCGAGCAAGGCCGGTAAGTGCTTGCACAGCTTTTAAACGTTTAATAACTGTTCCCATCTTTTTCCTCACAAGTAATATTCTGTCCAATAGTGTTTTACAAGATTCATCGCAATCCAGTAAATGCAGCATATATCGTTGGAAGTACGTGTTTGGAGTGAGAACAGCGTTTTTTCGTCACTCCTTGAGATAGTTGAGTGATGGGCGAGCAGTTGATTGGACATATCAGCCGTGACGGCACTGCAATTGAGGCGCACGAACACAGTCGCAGCATGGTGCATGTGCCGCTGATTGATCACACTCCACGCAAAGGCGAGAAGATTGGGTTCAGGATTATCCGGCTTGCGCTCGGCACGCTGTTATATGCCGGCATCCTGATTTTAATGTTCACCCGATTCAAATTTCGATAAAAACATTTTTAATTCAATTAATTACAAAATTGTTCTTTGGAAAACAGTCGAGATAGGCATCATGTTAATTGCATACACAAACAGGAGATAAACATGCAAATTCAAAACCCACAAACAACTGAAACACACAGCCCGGCAGACATTCAACCGGCTGATGCAGGCGCTTTACCCGTTACTGAAGCGGGCATCGAGGACACGGCCGATGAGACCCCTTGGTACAAATCACAGGCCATCAGCAGTCTGTCATTCGCTTTCTTCTTCATGCTGTGGTTTACCACGGGGTCATATTTTTTAGGCCAACTGAACACCGTACCGACCAGGGTGATTTTAAAAAAGGAAGGCTGCACCTATCTACGCCATCTGCAGGTTGAGACACGACCCTATGACGAAGCGGCTGGGATGTGCAGCATTGTCACCCCGTTTCGTGGTGACCTGATTGGCAATGGTGGCACATTCATTTTGCAAGACCGGGAACTCAAGGTGACCGAGAACCCGATTGTCGCGACTGAAAAGCTCGACAGTCTGCCTTACACCGATTCGCAGACACGGATGGTCGTGTGGCTGTGCATCAACTCAGCACTGGCCCTGATGGCCATGATCTGGGCAATCTTTTGCTTACTGTAGAGAGGAGACTTGATCATGAACATGCTTAAAACCCACTCCGTCGCCACCGAGCAAGCCGACACGTATCGGGTGTACTGGAGCAACAGCAGCCACCGTGTCGGTGGCGTCCTGAAAGTTCGTATCAACGCACCAATCGAAGATAAGCATATTGCCGCAGAGCTGGCCGCAATGCGGCACCTGCTGGAAGTCAAAGGCGTCCTAGGCAATAAGCTGATTGGTAATGCCGGCACGCAATTGATTGTATCGCTTGGCGCCATTCGCAAATTGCACCGTTCACAATCAGACAAAGCGCATCTGGCCTGCTATGCCAAGTTTTTAACCACGCGCTTTGCGGGCTGCGCTCTTACGGTAGACAAAGACACCCGCTGGTTTACAGGCACTCAGCAGGAAGCAGTTGAAGATCTGCTGGTCAGCGGGCCGGTGCGCGAAACGTTGAATATCGCAGGCGTCGGTGAAGTCGAGATCACGCAGCATGTGCTGGCACGTTTCACCGATCGTTTTCTTGCCGCCACGGCCCCTGATAAAGCGGCGCAAGCCGCCTGGAAAAAACTCAACCAGATCGCAGCTGACGGATCGGTACGTGAGGTAGTGCGCAACAGCCTGTGGAATGCGGCCAAATATATGCGCGAAGGTCGGCAGGAAGGTCGATATTTTCTGAATGCCAAGCGCAATCTGGTGCTGGTCGTCACTGACAACCCGCGCGAGGGAAAACGGCTGGTGACCACCTACCCAGCCACAAGCCAGTTTCAGGCGTTGGCGGCCTGATCACCTCAAGCCACGCCACGACAGATACATATATATAGGACGTGACAGAACATGTTTATCAGCCATAAAAAATTGTGTAAGTACATCGAAGCGGGCAGAACGGCAATCGAATCGCGCATGCTCGGGATCATCATTCACCCCAGAGCCAGCACGGAAGCGGACGAGGCTGAAATGGCCTCGCTGCACGCCCTCTACAAACAATACAACGCGCTCATGTCGCCGGCCGAGCTGCCTGCCAGCAAGACTGCAAAGAGTAAGACATCGGCTGTCGACAAACACCCCAATCACAAACAAGGAGAACCCACGTGAACACCGCATTGAACACCTCACCGCAATTGCATTTTGAACACATCAGCAATACATCGAACATGCCCAGAGACGCACGCCGTAATCGTGCTGCGGAGCTTGCATGGGAGAATTTTTATTTTGTCGGCTTCCGGATTGACTCTGCGTATGGCGAGCGGTATCACCATGCGCTGATTCTGGCGGATAACCACGATGCGTTTTTGAGTGGCATCGCAGCCGAATATCTCGAGCTGCTCAATTACGACTGGATTACCTCGGCACATGACATCTCGGTGATCTTCATCGAAAATTTGATGATGCAGAATCCGGCACTGGTTGATGAAGCCCACCCAGTGCAAGCCAAACCTAAGGGTTCATCTACCCCCGGAGGAACAGCAATGCCTTTTCAGTAATCGGTTTTACCGACAGCAATCAGTACTGCCGCTTAGAAGTGGATTCAGACAATGCCTTGAAGGCAATCGATGAAGCCAATGCCCAAGTGAATTACGCGTGCGGCGCTCAATTCAAACCGTTGCTGATCAGTCAGCTCAATGCCGTGGCGATCGATTTCTTTAACTTGCTCAATGCGGTGGTCGAATCGGTAAAAGAACTGATGGGCGGCGCGGCGACAAATCGAGGCTATCTACACTGAGCCCGCAGTGGCATCAACGCGCTCACGGAGTTCCTTACCTGTTTTGAAGTGCGGCACATATTTGGCGGGCACCATCACGTTCACACCTGACTTTGGGTTGCGACCTTTGCGCGGAGGGCGGTGATTGAGCCCAAAACTGCCAAAGCCGCGTATTTCGATGCGATTTCCCCGCGCGAGTGTGCGTGACATTTCATCCAGAATCGTACGCACCGCCATATCGATATCGCTGTTGGTGAGCTGTGGAAATTTTGCAGCGAGCTGCACGATGAGTTCGGATCGGGTCATGACGGTTTTTAGAATGGCTGCGCGGGCAGAAAATAGAGTCTAACAAGTTTAATTATATCAGGAGGTTGAGAATGAAGGACAAATCGGACAATAAGGCAGACGGGATTGCCAGCCGGTTAACGGAAGGCATGGGGCAGCTTCGAGCTGGATTTATGCAGACGATCACTGGACCGAGATTCATTCGCCGAAGCTATGTCGGCTATTTTGCGCCGGTCATTGCGGGCTGCAGGTTGAGTAAAAAACGCAACTGGCACTATTTGCGTATTCTGGTGAAAACCGCCACCTATAATGCTCCAAACCCGCCACCTGAAATACTTCAAATACTCCACCCATAATGCCCGCAATTCCGCCACCGAAAATGGTGTAATAGCGCCACCTGCTGTTTAGATATTTTTGAACGTCTGATTAGATAGCAGAAGTTATTTCGATGTTGTGTGAATGTAGCCTGCTTATCTTGCTTGGTTTCTATCTGTTGTGGCGCATCTGAATGAGTCCGTCAGCCTGAGGTTCGTGGCCGCTGCTTTAGGCAATTAGTGACAACCCTTTTTATTTGCGACCTCAAGACTACCAACCTCGCATTCTTCCAGATAATTGATAAAGGCCAGTTTGAGACGATCTACCCAGTCTCCGCCGAGCTCGGAACCGATATAGCTTAGCTTGTCTGCGATCTGCTCAGTGGTAACCTGTATCAAGTCATACTGTATTTCTATCTTGTTTGCCGCAATGCGAACCGCCTGTATCCCCATCATCGAAAGCAGCGCTTTTTTCACCTGTTCGGACTGAACGGCATCCAGTGGTTCCGATAGCATCAGACTGCGTTTCTTGATTACTTCTTTGCCTAGTTGTGCGGGTGCTTTGTGTCCGGGAAGTCCGATATATAAACGCGGATTCGCCAGAAATCTTTCGCGGCACTGCTCAGAACAAAAAGCATACTGTATGCCTTCGTATTCGCAGACATGGGACGTTGTTGGGACTTGCATGTGACAAACCGGGTCTTCGGCGTTCATGACGCACCTCCTATGATTTTGAACGTGTTCGTTGCGGGATGAACCTTGATGTATGAGCCGCATATTCCCGCCACTGCGCGCCAAAACGGACTTCTGCATCTCGCTCCTCGGTATGCGCCAGACGCACATACATCCACACCAGCACAGGGAACATCAACAGGGTCAGCAGCGTTGGCCATTGCAACAAGAAACCAAACATGATGAGTACGAAAGCATCGTACTGGGGATGGCGGATTTTGGCATAAGGCCCGGTAATCGCCAGTTGATGATTGCGCTGCGCCTGATAGAGAATTTTCCATGCAGATGCAAGCAGGATGAATCCGCCGCCGATGAACACAAAACTGAGCATGTGTAACGGATCGGTGTGCGGATCGCCCCTCCAGCCGAGCAGGGTATGCCAGAGGTGACCGCTATTATGGGAGGAAATACCGACACCGGGATAACGGGTTTGCAACCAGCCGGCAAACAGATAAATCGTCAGTGGAAAACCATACATTTCGGCGAACAGCGCCACGATGAAGGCCGAGAACGCGCTGAACGAGCGCCAGTCGCGCGGCGTTTCTGGCTTGGTGAAGCTGAATGCAAATATGATGAACACCAGCGAGTTGATGATGACCAGCGACCACAGGCCATAATCGGGAGCGTCCGTATTCATTTTGACTCTCCTTCGGATGAACCATGATTATGCTGGTCATGGTTGTTATGGCCATGATGCATGAACAAGTGCATCAGCGGGCAGGCCAGCAAGAACAGAAATGGCAATGCACCCAGCAGGTGGGCGCGGTGTTCGGTAAACAGAAAAAATGCAGCAATCGCCAGAAATACCACCAGAATCCAGTTGTATCCCCTTGGTACACAGTGTGCATCTTGCTTAGTAGATTCGTCCTGTTTCATCACGTTCTCCTTTCAGGAAAAAGTTTACGTCCAAAAAAACCTTGTTACATCTTCACCCGATTCAGCCTGAGCGCATTCAGTATCACCGACACAGAACTGAAACTCATCGCTGCGGCGGCGATGATCGGCGAGAGTAGCAAGCCGAAGAACGGGTACAGCACGCCTGCCGCAATCGGAATGCCGAGTACGTTGTAGATGAAGGCAAAAAATAGGTTCTGGCGGATGTTGCGCATGGTGGCGCGTGACAGACGCAGCGCACGCACGATGCCGTTCAGGTCGCCCTTGATCAGCGTGATGCCTGCACTCTCCATCGCCACATCGGTTCCGGTGCCCATCGCGATGCCCACCTGCGCCTGAGCCAGTGCAGGCGCGTCGTTGATGCCGTCGCCTGCCATCGCCACGATGCGCCCCTCTGCCTGCAACTGCTTGACAATGGAGGCTTTCTGCTCAGGCAGCACTTCAGCTTCGATACGGTCTATGCCCAATTTTTTTGCAACCGCTTGTGCCGTGATGCGGTTGTCTCCGGTAAGCATGATGACTTGCACGCCTTCTTCATGCAGGGCGCGGATCGCCTCTGCCGTAGATGCCTTGACCGGATCGGCCACGCCGATCAGTCCCGCCGCCTTATTTTCGATTGCCAGCAGCATCACCGTCTGTCCGTCGCTGCGCAGCGCCTCGGCACGGATGTGCAAGTCGCTTGCATCGATGTGTAATTCTTCAAAAAGTTTGAGATTGCCCAGCGCGATTGCCCTGCCCTCGACCGTGCCCGCCACGCCCTTGCCGGTGAACGATTTAAAATCACTGACTGTGTTGAGTGTTATTCCCTTTTTCTCTGCGCCGTTCACGATAGCTGCAGCCAGCGGGTGTTCGCTGGCGCGTTCCAGACTGGCGCCCAGCCGCAGCACCTCATCCTCTTCAAATCCGGCAAGCGGAATGACCGAAGTCAGTTTCGGTTTGCCCTCGGTCAGCGTGCCGGTCTTGTCCACTACCAGCGTGTTTACCTTTTCCATAATTTCCAGCGCTTCGGCATTCTTGATCAGCACGCCGGCCAAGGCACCGCGTCCGGTGCCGACCATGATGGACATCGGCGTGGCCAGTCCCAGCGCGCACGGGCAGGCGATAATCAGCACCGCCACCGCGTTGACGATGGCATGCGCCAGGCGCGGCTCCGGCCCAAAGAGTCCCCATACCGCTAGTGTGGCGAGCGCTGCCAGCACCACTGCCGGCACAAAATAACCCGCAGTGACATCGGCCAGCCGCTGGATAGGCGCGCGTGAACGTTGCGCCTCGCTCACCATATGCACAATCTGCGCCAGCAAGGTGTCTGCCCCTACGCGCTCGGCGCGCATCAACAAACTGCCGGTGCCGTTCACCGTGGCACCGATCAGCCTTGCATCTGTCGTTTTTTCCACCGGAATGGATTCGCCGGTGACCATGGATTCATCCAGCGAACTGTTACCTTCCAGCACCACCCCGTCTACCGGCACCTTCTCGCCAGGACGCACGCGCAGCACATCGCCAGGCTGCACTTGTTCCAGCGGAATGTCTTCCTCGTGTCCGTCAGCACGCACGATGCGCGCGGTTTTTGGTGCTAAGCCCAGCAGCAGTTTGATTGCGGCACTGGTCTGGCTGCGTGCGCGCAATTCCATCACCTGCCCCAGCAGCACCAACGCCATGATCACCGCAGCAGCCTCGAAATAAACCGGCACGGTTTCCCCCATGCTGCGCATTGCAGGTGGAAAATTCCCCGGCAGCAACATCGCAATCACGCTGTATGTCCACGCCACGCCGACACCGAGCGAAATCAGCGTGAACATGTTGAGACTGCGGTTGACCAGTGAAGCCCAGCCGCGCCGGAAGATCGGCCAGCCGCCCCACAACACAACCGGGGTTGCCAGAAAAAATTCCAGCCATTGCAACACCGTCATCGAAACGGAATCCGGTATGAATTGCGGTGCCAGATCGGATGCCATCGCCATCACGAACACCGGCAAGGCCAACGCCGCGCTTAGCCAGAAACGGCGCGTCATGTCATGCAATTCGGTATTGTCATCATCAGGTGCGTTGCGCGGCTCCAGTGCCATGCCGCAGATCGGGCAACTACCGGGTTCATTGCGCACGATCTCAGGGTGCATCGGGCAGGTATATTCGGTAGCACCTGACTTGGCCGTAACTGGTGCAATCGGTTCCAAGGCCATACCACACTTGGGACATGAACCCGGCGCAGGCTGGCGAATTTCCGGATGCATCGGGCAGGTGAATACACCTGCAATTTGAACAGTAGCCGTCACAGCCGGCTTAAGGTATTCAGTGGGATTTGCCTGAAACTTGGCCAGACACTTCACGCTGCAAAACAGATAAGTTTGTCCGCTCTCTACGAGGCGGTACGTGCTGTCGGCAGAGACTGTCATGCCGCATACGGGATCAGTTGCCATTGCATGCCCCTTTCCGGTGGTGAAAATTGCCTCAGTGAATCATTTGATCAACCATTTGAAGCTTCTGGG
The DNA here is from genome assembly GCF_000145255.1 of Gallionella capsiferriformans ES-2. Taxonomy (NCBI): domain Bacteria; kingdom Pseudomonadati; phylum Pseudomonadota; class Betaproteobacteria; order Nitrosomonadales; family Gallionellaceae; genus Gallionella; species Gallionella capsiferriformans. The sequence continues at coordinate 764,009 of NC_014394.1, read as the reverse complement.
AGACTTGTCGCCTGCCAGACGTATTTGCAGTTCCATTGATCGTGGCTGAGGAGCAACCGCCTTGAAGCGCAACAGCCCCTTGCGGTGATGGCCTCCGGGCGGCGCGCCGTCCCAGGCCAGCGGCAGGTATTGCTTGCCATCAACAATCAGCGTTGCAGACTTGGTCAAATCATCGCTCAAGGCCTGCGTATGGGTTTCCAGCGTCACCTCAAAAGTCCATGTTTTCGCATCCGCAGGAATAGCTTGCAGCGCAGTGGTTACCTTGATGCCCCGCTCGTTGCTTATTTGCGGCGCAATCTCCGCCGCATCGCATGTCGTAATAAGGCCGTTATGCACAAAGGCAATCAACGTTGCAAATGCAAAACTGCTCAAATATTTTTTCAGCATTTTTTATGCTCCCGCGTAGCGTTGATAACTTTAGGTACGATATAGAGAATACCGGCCACGTTAAAGGCAAGACCTGCCCAGAACAACTCAATCTGATATTCTGCAACGATGGTGAGAAAGCCGGTGACACCCAGAACAGGCAAGATATTGACCAGATAATGTGCGCAACAGGAAACCATTGCCGCAGTGGAGGTCGTGCCGGACACCGCTACCACCTTGCCTGATGCGCCATGTTGCCCGACAAGTTGCTTGAGGTAGGTGTAGAGACCGACCTGAATGCCAAATCCCAACGCAAGGGACACGAAGAAATACCAGAACTTTGTAAACTGTTCGAGTGTGAAATCCACCCCGGAAATCAGGCTGACCACAGCAAAATTAATGGCGAGCAGCAACACAAATGCACCCGCTCCAAATTGGATGGGTCTTATGGATAGAGCCGTCTCAGATTGTTGCTGCGTCATGCTGACCTCACATTCAGTCGAATTCAGTCTAATGATTAAATTCCAGTGTGTCCATGCATTACTGACATGTCACCCGACTCATCCGCTCATTCGGTGCTTACCCTAATGTCTTCTTTAATAAATTCAACATACCATCCTCATGCATCACAACAGGTTCATAAACAGGTGGCTTTTCTGTCGAAGGTGATTGCCCATGATTACAGGTCATTGTCCAACGACGCTGCAGGACATTTTTGCAATAATCATAGCGGCACGCACTGGGGCCTTCCCGTAACAGCTAGGCTTAACATTTGACAGCTGCATTTATTCCCATGCGAGTTTTCCATAAATTTCCCTATCGTTATTGAAATCCACTAGAAATATTTTTTTATTATCACTTTTAGTGTTTTCTGCAAATATCCTCGATCGGATTGTCCAATCTCGCCGTATAGCGTGGCGGCGACAGTTATGAAGATACCGACTACTTCAGGATCAAAATGTCCCCCGGCTCCATCCTGCAAAATTTTTAATGCGTCATCAATCAATAAGGACTCCTTATAGGGCCGTTTTGACATCAAAGCATCGAACACATCAACCACAGCAAACAATCGTGCCGAAAGAGGAATATCCTTGCCATAAATGCCGTGTGGGTAGCCGCTGCCATCAAATTTCTCATGGTGAAAAAGCACCACGTCCCGGGCACGCTTCAACCAAGTTGAATCCTGAATAATCTCCCCGCCAAATACAACATGGCGTTTCATAATCTCAAACTCATCCGCAGTCAGTCGCCCCGGTTTCAGTAGTATCTGATCCGGAACTCCAATTTTTCCGACATCGTGCAGAAAAGCACCAACAATCAGCGATTCGATGCTATCTCGATTCAGGTTCATTGTTTCGGCAAGCCTGACCGAATACAGCGTCACCCGGTAATTATGCGTATCGGTATCGGCATCTCTTTTTGCTATAGCGCTACCCAATGATTGCAATAATTCAAGGTTCGAATCCAAAAGCGATTGAGACAGGGACTCGGACCGCCGCGTCAATCCAAGTAAAACGGGGTAGAGCAAGATTAAAATCAAAATCACCGCAACGAAAGAAGTCAGTGTTGCATTGCGCGCCTGATGTTTTCTTGCATATCGCGTTCCAACATCAAGACGATAGACGCCTTCAAAATACACTTCCGTCACACGCATCGAATCAAGCAGTGGTATGAGCACTTGCACGAAATCTTCATCCTCATTCGTTAGCCAGTTATAGTGTTGCTTGCCTGGCTTTGGAAAAACATGCTGATGCGCTTGCACAGTACTTCGAAGACTGCCGGCCTCCATCCCCCATGCTTCCATCAATGATTTTCCGGATGAATCGAAAATACGGATGCCTGCAAAGCTGGAGTTCTCCAATAGTTTGGCAAGTTCAAGCAGACTCATTTGAGAGTCCGCCGCAACCAGTTTCCGCATTTCAGGGGAATCGAAATGTCTGGCACTTGCCGCAGCTTGTTCAAAGGCCATCTTTTCGACTCTCCAGTTTTCCAGATAAAAAACAAGTGTGCCGACAAGTACGCTGATCAATATGCCTGATACAAAAAATCTTGTAAGCAGATAACGATGGAGTTCTCTGGAATTATTGGGAATGGCTGCAAACATGATTTTCTGCAATGCCTCATTTCAAATTTATTTGAATCTGATTGATAGTTGACTTGCTGGCTTTGTCAAAAAAGCCGACATATCAATTCAAAAGGGGAAAAAATGTACGCCAAAATATTGTTCATCCTGGCGCACACTGAAACACGTAATTTAGTGCTTCTCTTTCAAGTGATCGTGCATAGGCATGTCTTTAGGCATGGATTCACGATGACTCTTACCGCTCGCAGTGCTTCCGACAGGCATGCCGGTTTTCTCTTCCATATGATTGTGTCTTTTCACAGGCTTTTTTGCCTCTGCCTTTTCAGTCTTAACTGTCTCAGTTTTTTCCGTTCCGGTGTTGGTGTCGTGAACATCAACGGCAAATGCCGTTACATTGAAAACAGAAAATATAACCAAAGTGGCAGCAAGCAATGTAGATTTAAGTTTCATTTTATTCTCCGAATGGTGGTGGTTAAAAAATATGCTGTAACAAAAATTATTTAAACGCGCATCGACACCTCCTTTCAATAATTAGTGGGTATGCTCCTCATGCGCAGGCAAGGACATCACACCCAAGCCATGCCGATAGACCACCTCGCCACCATGCCAGGCAGCGCTGACCACTAGCAACCACGCCGCGATCAGCAAAACCAGAAAACCTGGCGAGGGTGCCGTAAAAGAACGACCGCGCCACACATCCCAAGCGGCAAGCAAAGCCAGCGCACCGAGAGCGGCAAGTGCCCAGTTACAATGGATCGTCATGGCCAGATGTCCCGCTTCGTCATGTTCGACACTGTTATAAGCTAGCCAGCCGAACACCGCTGCGATACAGGAAAAAATGGCCGCTGCCCACAACATCCAGCGACCCATCGTCAGGCACTGCATCGCCCATGAGCGATTTTTGAATATCGTACCTACGGCAATAAAGGTTACCGCAGCCGTGGCAAAGGCAATTGGGAAATGCACCAACACCGGATGCCAATTTGGAATAATTTCAATCATTACTGCCCTTTTAAATTTATGAGTGCAAATAGATTAGTTATTCGACTGAGAACACATACGGTTCTTTCCCATCTTTCGGGACGGCGTAAACGGTCAGCGTTCCCTTCTTTGTCTCTCCCATCCCCGGTGAATTCATCTTCATTCCGGGCACACTGATGCCGACAATCGCGGGCTTCTCATTGAGCAGTTTGCGGATGGCATTAACGGGAACATGCCCCTCAATGACATAGCCATTCACCAACGCCGTATGGCAACTAGCGGCATGTGACATGCCATAACGCTTCTTGACGGCACTCATGTCGGACTCATTCACCGCCTTCACCGTAAAATCGTTCTCGCGCAGATAGTCCACGTATTTCTCGCAGCAGCCGCACGTCGGACTCTTGTAAAGAGTCACTGCCGTTGCGGCTTGCGCTGCACCTATACCTGCCAAGGTGAGTGCTAGAGTGATTGCCAGTAGTTTAAAAATTCTCATCGTGTTTCTTTCATTAATTGAAATTATCAGGCTGTATCGCGCTATTGGTGCGAATGGCACGCAGTGCCCGGATCGACTCGCGCAATACATGCAGTGCCGAGCGTAAAAAGAGTGCGGCAAGTGCCAGACCAACAAGGATGTCAGGCCAGCCGGAATGGGTGAGCCACACGCCCACGGCAGCAAACAATACCGAGATATTCGCAATGATGTCGTTGCGCGAGCACAACCAAACCGAACTCATATTGATGTCATCCGCACGATGTCGCCAGAGCAGAAAGAAACATGTGCCATTCGCGGCAAGTGCCAGCAAGCCGATTGCCCCGATAGCCTCATACACAGGGAGTTGCGGGAACGCGATCCGGTAGATCACCTGCCCGAGGACGAAGAAGCCAAAGGCCGCCATGATGATGCCTTTGAGCAGTGCCGCTCTGGCTTTCATGGTGGCGCTGCGTGCGACCACGTAGAGGCTGAAGCCGTACACCATTGCTATCGCCCAGCATATCCAGCGAATCCGCCACCAGCGAAATCGAGTTGCCGAGCAGTCCTGCCGTGAGTTCTACGACGAACATGACGGCATTGATACCCAGCACTATCTTGAGTGTCGAGCTTTGGCGATATCGAAGTGCGTCGATCTCGCATGCTTTGTCATTGCAACAATCAGCCATTACTTTTCACCTATTGAATTATCTGATTTCTCTGTTCTTGATCAGCGCATAGATCACCGGAATCACCAGCAGCGTCAAAATCGCTGAGGAAATCATGCCTCCCACCATAGGCGCTGCGATGCGGCGCATCACTTCCGAACCCGTGCCGCTGCTCCACAAAATCGGCAACAGCCCTGCCATGATCGCTACCACGGTCATCATCTTGGGACGTACCCGTTCCACAGCGCCGTGCATGATGGCTGTGTGCAGATCGACGGCGTTCGGTTGACGGCCTTCATCAGAGCAACGTGACTGAACGTCCTGCCACGCCTGCTCCAGGTAGATCAACATCACCACCCCCGTCTCCGCTGCCACACCCGCCAGTGCGATAAAGCCAACCGCCACGGCGACGCTCAAGTTGTAATCGAGCAACCACAGTAGCCACACACCGCCGACCAGCGCAAACGGTACGGACAGCATCACCACCAAAGATTCGGTGACGCGTTTAAAATTGAGATACAGCAACAGGAAGATGATCAGCAACGTGATGGGAATGACGATCTTCATTTTCGCGGCAGCACGTTCCATGTATTCGAACTGCCCGCTCCAGGTTGCATAGTAGCCAGGCGGAAATTTCACCTGTGCTGCAACTGCTTTGCGCGCATCGGCCACGTAAGAGCCAATGTCACGATCACGTATATCCACAAAAATATAAGCGGAAAGCAGCGCATTCTCGGTACGGATAGCAGGCGCACCTTTACTCAGGCTGACCTTGGCAAGCTGTCCAAGCGGAATTTGAGCACCCTCCATGGTTGGCACCAGCACTTCGTGGGCAATCTGTTCTGGATCGCTACGCAATTCGCGCGGGTAACGTACTGTCACGCCAAAACGTTCCCGCCCCTCTACCGTCGTCGTGACCATCTCACCACCCAGTGCGGTAGAAATGACTTCCTGTAAATCACCGACGCCAATCCCGTAACGTGCCAGGGCAACGCGATCAGGTTCAATATCAAGGTAGAAACCGCCCGTTAATCGTTCGGCAAAAGCACTGGTGGTACCCGGAACCTTCCTAACCACAGCTTCAATTTCCTTGGCGAGCCGCTCCATTTCATCCAGATTTTTACCAAACACCTTGATGCCTATCGGCGTGCGAATACCGGTTGCCAGCATATCGAGACGCGCCTTGATCGGCATCGTCCACGAATTTGCCACACCGGGAAATTGCAATGCTTTGTTCATCTCGCCGATCAGTTTGTCGATCGTCATTCCAGGTCGCCACTCCTCCTGCGGCTTTAAGTTAATGACCGTCTCAAACATCTCCAATGGTGCAGGATCGGTTGCAGACTGCGCGCGCCCAGCTTTGCCATATACGGACATCACTTCAGGAAAGCTCTTGATAATCTTGTTCTGCGTCTGCAACAATTCCGCCGCCTTGGTCACCGACATGCCGGGCAAGGAGGCGGGCATAAATAACAACGTGCCCTCATTGAGCGTTGGCATGAACTCGCTACCCAATCGGGTAGCGGGATAGGCTGACAATATCAAAACCAGTGCAGCAACGACGATGGTCATTTTCTTGTGTTTCAGCACCGCAGCAATAAGCGGACGATAGCCCGTGATTAACCAACGGTTTAGCGGATTTTGCGCCTCTGGTTTGATGTTTCCGCGTATGAATAGCAACATCAGCACCGGCACCAGTGTGAGCGAGAGCAACGCTGCGCCCGCCATGGAAAAGGTTTTGGTGAAAGCCAGCGGAGAAAACATTCGTCCTTCTTGCGATTCCAGCGTAAATACTGGCAAGAACGATACGGTGATGATGAGCAGCGAAAAGAACAGTGCCGGTCCGACTTCCTTGCACGCCGCAATCATCGCTTCTGTGCGCGATTCACCTTCTTTTACCCGCTCCAGATGTTTGTGTGCATTCTCGATCATCACGATAGCCGCATCTACCATCGCGCCGATGGCAATGGCAATCCCGCCCAAACTCATGATGTTGGAGTTCAGCCCCAGCACGCGCATCGCAATGAAAGAAATTAAAACACCAACAGGCAGCATCACGATGGCGACCAACGCACTGCGTGCATGCATCAAGAACACCATACACACCAGTGCGACAATTAAACTTTCTTCCAGCAGCGTGCCTTTTAATGTTTCAATGGCGCGATGGATCAAATCGGAACGGTCATATACTGAAACAATCTTTACGCCTTCCGGCAAACCGGGAGCGATTTCAGCGATCTTTTCCTTGATGTTGTGGATGACTTCTAATGCGTTTTGCCCATAGCGCGCCATGACGATGCCTGATACGACTTCACCCTCGCCGTTTAACTCAGTCAGTCCGCGCCGTTCATCCGGCCCCAGTTCGACACGGGCAATGTCGCGCAGCAGCACAGGGGTGCCTCGCTCGGCTTTAACGACCAGATTCTCGATGTCACTCTTGCCGCGCAGATAGCCACGCCCGCGCACCATATACTCGGTCTCGGCCATCTCCACCACGCGCCCGCCAACATCGCGGTTCGAGTCACGGATAATCTGTGACACTTTGCTCAAAGGAATACCATAAGCGCGCAGTTTAATGGGATCAACAGTCACCTGATATTGCTGTACAAAACCGCCGATGGAGGCGACTTCCGCAACACCGTGTGCCTTGGTAAGCTGGTAGCGTAAATACCAGTCTTGCATGGTGCGCAGCTGAGCGAGATTATGCTTCTCGCTCAACACCGCGTACTGATACACCCAGCCCACCCCGGTTGCATCCGGCCCCAGTTGCGGCGCGACATTTTTAGGCAGCCGTCCCGCGATGCTGTTGAGATATTCCAACACCCGGGAGCGCGCCCAATAGATGTCGGTGCCATCCTCGAAAATCACATATACAAACGATGCGCCAAAAAACGAGAAGCCGCGCACCACCTTGGATTTCGGCACCGCCAGCATCGCGGTGGTGAGCGGATAGGTGACCTGATCCTCAACCACCTGCGGAGCTTGTCCGGAATACTCAGTGTAAACAATTACCTGCACATCGGATAAATCAGGCAGGGCATCCAGTGGCGTTTTGAGTACCGCATAAATGCCCGCCAAGGTAACAAACAAGGTTGCCAGAATAACCATAAAACGGTTTCGAGCAGACCAATCGATGATGGAATTTAGCATCTTAATGTCCCTCGTGTTGCTGCGGCGCAAGCGCTTGCAACTTGGTAATCACCCATTCATCGGGTTTTCGCTCGACGAGTTCGAAGGTGATCTTGCTACCTGGTTTGATACCGGCGGCCAATGAGGAATTAGTCAAAGCGAAGTCCATGGTCATGCCGGGCCAGCCCAGTGATTTGATCGGCTCATGGGTGATGCTCACAGAACCATCCTCATTGATGCCGTTCAGGATGCCTGCTGCCTGATGACCTATTGTTGCAGGATTTTTCTTTGGCGCTGCAGGAGTTGCATGCGCTGAGTGATCTTCTGCGACGGGTGTAGCCCCGCCATGTGCTGCATGACCACCAAGACCACCCAACGCCGCTTTGAGGTTACTTTCCGCATCGATCAGGAACAAGGCCGAAGTAACTACCTGCTCCCCCTCTACAAGGCCATCCAGTATCTCGACATAATCGTTGCTGCGGCTACCCAATTTGACAGTGCGCGGCGCAAAGCGGCCTTGTGCTAATTGCACCAGCACCACCTGACGCATGCCACTGTCTATCACCGCCGAAGTTGGCACCGTCAGCATCCGAGTATTACTGCCTACGGGCAACGTCACGTTGGCAAACATGGATGGCTTAAGCAAACCTTGTGGATTGGCAATCTCCACGCGTACTTGCACGGTGCGCGTCGCGGAATTCAAAGTCGGATAGACGAAGGCGACTTTTCCCTTGAACAACTTATCCGGGTATGCACCGATACTGACCTGTGCGTCACTACCTGTCGTTACCTGCCCGATATCCTGCTCGTTGATGTCTGCCAGCACCCACACTTGAGACAAGTCGGCGATCTGATACAACGTCTCTCCCGGCATGAAGCGCATGCCCTGTACGGCCTTCTTTTCCAGTACGATGCCCGATACCGGCGCGTAATAGGTCAGGCTGCGTCTGGATTTTCCAGTGGTTAATTGCTTTATTTCTCCCGGCGTAATATCCCAGTTTTTCAGGCGTGCCAGACTGGCATCAGCCAGTTGCTTCATGCCCGCTTTAGTTTCTTCATCTGCATTCTCAAGTTTTGCTTCGCCTTGTGCGGCAATCGCGTATTCGCGCTGCGCCGACACCAGTTCGGGGCTGTACACATCAAACAACGCCTGTCCACGGTTAACAGTCTCTCCGGTGCTGTTCACATAAAGGTGTTCTACCCAGCCCTCGAATTTCGGTGCGATGGTATAGGTACGGCGTTCATCGATTTCAATGCGTCCGGTGGCATGAATGGTTTTGTTTAAACCGCGTAGCGTGGCTGCTTCGCTTTTTACGCCGAGTTTTTGCACTTTTTCAACACTAATATTGACACCCCCCTCCTCCTGAACAGCATCACCGTCATACACCGGTACGTAATCCATCCCCATCGCATCTTTTTTGGGTACCGGCGAGGTATCCGGCAAACCCATCGGATTGCGGTAATAAAGAATCTTGCGTTCCTCCTTTACGGCATCGGCTGTAACCGGCGCTGTCACCCCGGAGAAGCGCTTTCCCAAGCTATAGCTGCCAGCCGAAATAATCGAAACGACGACAATAATTGACACTAATACTATGATTTTTTTCATAACTCTTCTCCAATCAGGCGTTCAATTTCAGCTAGGCGCAATTGCGCGTCATACTGCGCTTTGATGCGTTGTTGGCGCGCTTTCAGTATTTGACGCTGCGCATCGAGCAGTGTGGCAAAATCAAGTTTGCCAGTCTCATACCCACTCAGCGCAGATTGAAAACTCAGCTCAGCTTGAGGTAGAAAACGCGTAGCGATGAGTGTCTCGGTACGCTGCGCGGTCTCAAGACCGGATACACTTTCCGATAATTCCGACAACACTTGATTGAGCAGAGATGCCTGACGCGCAGCGGATGCGGCCATCTTCGCTTCCGCTTCATGCTCCTGAGAACGGCGCGATTCCTGTTGCAACGGAAGATTGAATTCAACCATCAGATCCCAGCTCTTCACGACACTGCCGCTCTGTGTTGGGGCGACGCCAAGAGTAAATCCGGGATAACGGTTTTTATAGGTCAGGTCGCGGCTCTGCTGGGCTTCGTTGACGCTCGCATCAGCCACTTGCAGCTGCGGATTGTGCGCACGCAGCCTATCTTCCAGCGACGTAAGTCGTGCTGAGGCGGGAATTGGACGCAATTGCAGCGGCTCCGCCAGATCTGCATTGGCAGGACGCGACAGTAGATTGTTCAGGCTTGCATGCACATGATGCTGTTCATTGTCCAATTCAATCAGCATAGTTTGCAAATCAGTTTGTTCGATTTGCGCGCGTATCACTTCCTGCTGTGTACCCAGCCCGTTTGCATAGCGAGTTTGCGCGATTTTTTCCAGGCGCTTAGTTAAATCCAATGTTGCACGGGTCAGTCTGATACTGTCCGACAGGTAGTAATGCATCGCATAGGCAGTTTTTATTTTCCCGCTCAAATCCACCCATGCAATGGCAGTTTGTCCGCGCGCCCCGGCAACTTGTGCTTCGGCTATTCCTCTCTGTAAATCGAGCTTGCCGAACCACGGAACGCTTTGCATCAGCAAATAACGCGTACCGCCTACCTGTGACGGCAACAAGCTCGGCGGTTTATTCGTGCCTTGATTAGTAATGTCCATCAACTCGGTACGCAGCACCGGATCAGGCAATGCACCGGCGGGTTGCACGCGCAGCGAGGCGGCCTCGGCCTCATATCGCATCGCAGTCAGAGCCGGATTGTGTTCGCGCGCATAACTCAATAAACCCTGTAAGTCTGCACCTAAAGGTGGCTCTGCAGCTATTGCCGCAAAGCTTGAGGCGCAGCCAAACAGCATTGAAATCAGATTTTTCATATTATTCCTCACGGACTCGTAACGAGTTACGCTGCAAATCCGTCTTTGTTATTGCACCAGTGAGAATGATCAGCAAACCACGAGCATTGGTATTAACAAAATGTGTGCGTGCGTCAAACCGGTAAAACAAGGGCGAACGCAGACGCTTAAAGACTAAGGACGAGCTAGAGTCAGATCAATTTACGAAACTGGTAGACGGAGTCGTCCTGTAGAGCACTAAGCGAGAGGTGGAGGAACGACAGGTGTGGAGGTGATGGAATGATACGAGAATAAATAGGGCGTGACCGAAATGGCAGATTGCAGAACTTCTAGGTTCTTGATTGCCTGCACACCCAAATATCCGCTGCATGCCAGATGGCAGACAGCACAGGCGGTGCAGGATGTTCCGTCCTGATCGTTGTTGGGTGACTGATCATGCGACATCGCGTGTTGATGTTCATCCATATCTTGCATCGTATCCATGCCAGCTTCATGGCACGAGCCATTCTGTATTTGCATGGATACGCTAGCCGCCAGCGCTCCACCGCTAAACAGTGGTAGCCAGATGGCTAAAAGCACAGCGATAAATTTTCGGACGAAACTGGACATGCGCTGAGTTTTTCAGATGCAGGAGCTAATGTCAAGATAAAAACATACAAAATAGAAACTTCATGCCAAGGGCGGGTAATGGCACATTATTCCGATAGATTAATTTCTAATTCTATGAACGCTTGCTATCTGATACCAGCCAATCAGCACTTGTGAATTAGAACGTTTTGTAATGTAAGGCATTGCTATCCGAATATTTCATTCCATCCACCGAAGTATGTGGCGGCTGCGGAGCGGGCTTCGCGCATAGCCATTCCATATCCATCTGAGAATGCTTGACCTACATGCTTTAGCTGGCTATAGTGATTGCTAATTTACAATCAACGATCATGACAACCAGCCAGATTACACAACAAATCAACACAGATCTCGTCTCCATGGCAAAGGGCGAGGCTCGCTCATGGGCGCAAATTGGTCTGCTGCTGGATCAGGTAGATCATAGCGGCTACTGGCAAAAATCTTCCGGCTCTTTTACGGAATGGCTCAAGGCATTAAGTCCTTCCCTTAATTTGAAAGAAGCCAGCCTTTGGCGTTACCTCACGGCAGCAAGGTATTACCAGGAGTTACGCAAGACTTTAATTGCTAGTGGTGTATCCATTCCTTCCCTTGATGAATTATCCGACAAGGTGAGTCCCGAGAATATCGAAATTCTCTCAAAACTGGCTCGTGTTATGCCCGATGATGTCTTTCGGAAAATCGCACAACAAGTCGTGGCTAGCACCGTAACTCGTGCGGAACTGCGAGAAACCTGGCTTGCCTATCGTCCTGTACTAGAAGGAAGGACAGCGCGTGGAAAGGGTGTAGCAGTTCCAAAAATCAATCCAGCGGATTCCTTTCAGTCTGAGTCCATGCTGGAGGCGCAGGTCTTTACAGCGTTATCCGCTAACGGATCTGAATGGACTGGCATTGAACGTCCAGACCGTTACGAATTGTTCATGCACGTTAGCCCAGAACCACCTCTCAATGCTCGCCAGAGATTTACGTTTGACGCAGTGGCCGCAGTGCGCGCCCATAAGTCAGCCCCTCTTACATTCCATGGGATTGAGATTAAAGGGAGTTACCTTATTAGTAGATCCACTTACGAATTGCTTGAGCGACAAACCCCTTTTTGCGACTTCCTTTGGGTTGCAACCCATGGACGCACATCGGAACTGAGCATGGAGTGCATACCGGAACATGTTGGTTTGATGATCGCCGATGGCAACAGCATCCAGGTCATACGTCCTGCACAACGCAGCCAACAATCCGGACACTACACGGGTGAATTGGCCAAAGGCTTGTTGGTCAAGGTCTTCGCTCGCTGAATTTTTTGAGAATCATAATATAGCCGGCTATATTCATGTGTAACAGGAGATTAAATATGAGGAAGATAAGGCAGGTGCTGCGACTCACCTTTGAGATGGAGCAGAGCAAACGCGCCATTGCCAGCAGTATAGGAATTTCCCGCGATTCCGTTTCGGATTACTTGACACGTTCAGCGGTAGCGGGTCTATCTTGGCCTCTGCCATCAGATATGGATGATGCCGAGTTGGAGCGACGCCTGTTCCCATCTCTGCCCAAGGATAATACTTTGCGCAAATCTGAACCCGACTGGATGAAAATCCATCAGGAATTGAAGCAAAAAGGCGCGACGCTCCAAGGATTTCATGAGGAATATCTAGCCGAGTATCCAACTGGACTATCTTACAGTTACTTTTGCCAGCGTCACCGGGAATTCGAAAAAACGCTGAAGCGTTCTATGCGCCAAATCCATGTGGCAGGCGACAAGGTTTTTGTGGACTACGTTGGTCCCACGATGAAAATAACCGATATTGCTACAGGTGAAATCCAAGAGGCCCAAATCTTCGTCGGCGTATTGGGGGCGTCATGCTACATTTATGCCGATGCAGTCTGGAGCCAGAGTCTACCCAATTGGATTGATTCCCATGCGCGCATGTTCGAGCACTTTGGTGGGGTGCCCGCCGTTGTTGTGTGTGATAACTTAAAGTCTGCCGTCATTCGGGCCAGCAAAACCGACCCCACCATTAATTCCAGCTACCAAGACATGGCTGATCATTACGGAACCATGATTATCCCCGCCAGGCCATACAAACCGAAGGATAAGGCTCATGCGGAGAATGGAGTTCTGATCGTTGAACGATGGATTCTCTTCCGGTTGCGCAAACGCATCTTTACTAATTTAGCTGATCTGAACGATGCCATTCGAGAACTTCTCGTTGATGTTAATAACCGCCCATTCAAGAAGCTACCTGGCTGCCGTCGCTCCGTTTTTGAGGCTATCGACCAGCCCGCTCTCCGCCCCTTGGCACTCGAAAAATATACATTAGCAGAATTCCGCCGATTTTGTGTCGATCACGACTATCACATTGATCTGGGCGACCGACACCTATACAGCGTGCCCTACACGCTAATTCGAAAGAACGTTGATGTCCGTGTGACAGCCACCACCGTCGAAATCCTTCATGGTGGCCGCCGCATTGCGACCCATCCACGCGCTAACGGGCCAGGAAAAACAACTGACAAGGAGCACATGCCTTCTTCCCATCGCTATCAGCAGGACTGGAATGAAGACAAAGCGTTGGGCTGGGCACTGGGTATCGGCCCCAATACGCATAGTTTTTTGAAGTTGGCTCTATCCAAGTTAGCTCGCCGGGAACAATCCATGCGTGCAGACAGTGCGCTGAAGTCCATGGGCAATGCGTTCGGCGAAGATCGACTTGAGTCGGCGTGTGCTCGGGCACTTGCCATCGGAGCGAATCATGTGAGTCGTGTGCGTAGCATTCTGGAGAAGAATCTTGATCAGCAGCCCATTTCTGCACCAGCTGTACAGGAAGCGAATTTCGACCACGACAACATTCGTGGCCCCCAATATTACCACTGACCCATTCCACTAAGGAGAACGAAATGCTTATTCAGCAGACTATTACCAAACTTCAAAATCTACACCTAATTGGCATGGCCAAGGGCTTTGATGATCAGTTATCGAGTGTGGCGGCCATGAGCCTCAGTTTTGAGGAACGCTTCGGAATTCTGATTGATCAGGAAACCACTTACCGTGAAAACCAGCGCCTAAAGCGCCTGCTGAAAACGGCCAAGCTCAAATTCAATTCCTGTGTCGAGGATATTGACTACCAACACAATCGCGGATTGGACAAGAGCCAAATGGCTTCGCTGGTGACTTGCCAGTGGATTGAGAAAGGTGTGAATCTGATCATGACCGGCCTGACAGGTTCGGGAAAAACATGGCTGGCGTGTGCTTTTGGCAATCAGGCATGTCGGCAGGGGAAAACGGTATTATTCCAGCGGCTTCCACTTCTCCTAGAGGAGTTGCAAATCAGCCATGCGGATGGCAGTTTCAGAAAGCGCTTGGCACAACTGGCGAAATGCGATCTGTTGATACTAGATGATTTCGGAATGGCAGCGCTAACTATTCAAGGGCGGAGTGACTTACTAGAGGTCATTGATAGTCGTGTGGGAGGGCGTTCAACCATCGTCACCAGCCAGATTCCCGTGGAAAATTGGTATGGCTACCTAAGTGGCGGAAATCCTACCGTTGCCGATGCAATCTTGGATCGAATAATCAGCGGATCATTGCGTATTCCGTTGCAAGGTGAGTCGATGCGGAAACTACGTAAGTAAACTGGCAATATTTCCAAATTCAGCGATGAGCCGACGCTACCCGAAAGAGGCGTCGGCTTTATTATTTTATAGGGTGGCGGATTTGGGTGTTATGAGTGGCTGGTTTGCGAGCATTACAGATGGCGCTATTGAAGTATTATACGTGGTGGGTTTGGAGCATTTTTGGTGGCGGTTTTAGGGCATAAAACGCACTATTTGCACCAGTTGCGCGTCGTGTATCGCTATGCGTTTTGGCGGGGGAGGACTTGACGATCAGCCTGAGCTGCCTAATTACTCATAACGGATGCAATTCTATATGTGGTTCAGGGGATGGAAAACCAAAGGATAAATAACAGTTCTTAAAAAACGTGTTTCACGTAAAAGAGAGTTGCAGGACATCCTTAAAAAATTGAATAAAAACTAACAAATTACTATTTAGTGAGAGTTCACTTGCTTTATTTATATTAATCATTCTCAAGACTGACAACGCTAATATCGGCTATACATGACCCGACAATAAGGCTATTCTCAATACGAAATGAAGTTGGTTCATCATCTTCGTTAAGAACAGGATATTTGCGCGGCTCCCTAGCAAAGGTGTTATTAACTTTAAGATTTCTTTCGCTGATAGCTATATTAATAACGTACATAGCCGTTTTAAAGAAGCCTATTCCAGCCAAAGATATTAAAAAACAACAAAAAAATCTAGAAAACCAGAATGATTTTTGACTAAAACGATGACGGCTATAGCGGGGCACAAAACGCCAAGCAATATGAATAAGTAACCTGAAAATAATATTAATTTTGAACGCATATAAATCTCCTTGTGGTTTAATTATACACAGCAGAGGACTTTACCAAAGAGAATAATAACCTACACCACTACTGATGATTTTCGTAATCAGTAGTGGCTAACTTCACGAATTACTCGCCAACGAAAATTTAGATCAGTGCCAAGCACCAGAATTTTTAGTCAGAAAGATGTAGCTCAATCTCACGGCCATCCGGCAGCCGTATAAACAGCCGGAAAGCGTATGAATTGACGCGTGCTGCCAACGGTTGCAGGCAGCGCTCCGCCGTCCTCACCAGTTCCTGGAGTTGCGCTTCGTCGGGCACCTTGTTTTTCATATCGAGGTAAACTCCAATATGCCGAACTGATACGCCTTATCAGCGTTTACCTGCCTCCATGCCTCGATGCACCGACTTTGAGTTTCTTCATCCGGCTGATGTTGCCACTCAGTTTCAGGTGGATACGACGTAAAAAGCCCGAGGGCACCGCGGATATTGACGATCGCGTCCGCAACATTCTCCTTGCGCGTGATACCAATATATAGACAGATCGTCTTCGTCTCACCCTGCTCATCTGTGTACATGGCATAGTGTGCAAATCCGTCATGTCGTGGCAAGCCGTCTTTAATCATCTGTGCCGAGCCTGCCTCAATTTCCTTTCGCTCACTTTCTGGCAAACCTTCAAGATATTCGTCGAATGTTGTAAAGCCGCTTTCCATGCCGGATATCATTTCGTCATTCATGCTGAGATAAACCCCATCACACCGAACTGACATACCTTGTCGGGATTTGCCCGTTTCCATTCCTCAATACAACGCTCCTGAGTTGCTTCATCAGGTTCAAGTTGCCACTCAGATTCCGGGGGATATGTCGCAAAAAGATTAAGATCATTGCGAATGTGTGCAATGGCCGCCGCCACATTATCCTTGCGAGCGATACCGATATAAAGACAGATCGTCACCGTCTCGCCCTGATCATCGGTATACATCACATAATGTGCAAAGCCATCACGGCGCGGCAGACCTTCTCGGATCATTCTTGCAGTACGCTCTTTGAACTCTACTTGCTGCTCAGGCGATAGCTTGGCCACATAATCAGCAATTATTTTAGAACCGTTACCCATGATAATTTATCCTTTTGTAGTTAGGGATTTCTAATCTACAGAAATGGGAAATTTTCCAAAGAACAATTTTTATCATACTCAGCACGATTTAAACTGCCTGCCACCAAGTTAGTAATAATTCCTAGTTGCTGCCGCAGCGGCTGCCTTTTTAACACTCTTAAAAAAACGTGCAGGAACCCGAACATGGTTTTCCTTCTTGGACAGGGGAACTGTTATATGAGCAGGGGATTTCATACCAGAAGGCCCGAGCAGCATCCGAGCTGCACCATTAGGCTCCACAAGCATAGTAATGGTCCCTTCCTGATCAAGATCTGCATACAAATCGCCATCCTTAATCCAGGCTTTAACAAAGCCCTCTTCTTTACAATATTTGATATGTCTAGCATTAAATTTCATTTTGATTACCTCTATACGTTTAGTAGAAATCACCAGAAATTAACTGATGATGCTTATCATAAATGCTTAAAAAACGCCGGCGCGATCGAGAAGATCAGATTTTATGAACTCCTTGAGATTTTCGTAAATTCTGTTGGTGCCGTAAAAGCTGAGCAACGTAATCTATAGTTTATCGCATGACTCACTATCTCACGACCATCGGCAGCCATATAAACAGCTGGAAACCGTATGTTTTCCAAAGAATTTTTTCAGATTAATTAGCGATCAAAATCTGCTGTGCGTAACACTGAATAAATTTAGCTTTGGAAAATGTTCGAGTTAGGCAGAATGAACTCCTAACCTAAAGGAGCTTCAAAAATGAAACAAACCGTAAAAGTCACAACAAATCCAGCCGCACGTAACACTTTCTATTTGTGCGAAAAACCTTCGCAAGCACGTACGCTGGCAAAGGTGCTTGGCGCTGAAAAGGGTCGTGATCAGATGCATTTCGCAGAAGGCGTTGTTATCGGACATGCGTATGGGCACATGCTGAACTTGGCAAAACCGGAGACATATATCGGTACGGGCCCATGGTGCCTGGACAACCTCCCTATCCTGCCAAAAACTTGGGTATGGCAGGTCAAGGATGAACATCGCGAACATTTCGACAATCTCGGAAAGTACCTGAGTCAGGCCGATTTGGTTGTACTCGCAACCGATCCTGATGAGGAAGGCGAAGTCATCGGCCGTCAGATACTTCAGGCCCACAATTATTCTGGACAAGTTTTGCGACTGTGGATGTCCGCCCTCGAAACAGAGTCACTTAAAAAATCCCTGCAAAACTTGCGTCCGCTGTCAGAGACCGATCATTTTTACCAAGCAGGACGTGTGCGCCATGAAATGGACTGGCTGTTTGGTATGAATTTAAGCCGTGCATTCTCCGTCCTCCTCAAATCTAAGGCCAACATCGGTCGCGTCAAAACGCGCTTGCTTAATGAAATCGTCACCAACGACCAGCAAGCTGAAAATGTTATACAAGACGGATATGAGACGGCCTATGTGATGCTGGGTGACACCCTGCTGGAATTAATACAAGCTGATCAGCCGTGTGACCATATCGTGAATTTCAAAAAACTCGCAGGAGCGCAATGCGGAATTTATCGAAATGATAAAAGTTGCAACTACACCGATGAGATGGGAGTCCCCCTAGTGACACCCAGACCTCTCCCCTACACACTCACTGCATTGCTCGCAGACTCCGCAGACATCGGGATCCCACTGGATGAAGGTTACAAAGCGGTTCAAAAGCTTTATGAGTCCGGCGCAATCAGCTATCCCCGTACTAACTCAACAAAGCTGCCGGGCACATCGTCTGATGACTTTGCCGTACATCACGCTATCGTCACAATGAGGGATGATTTACCCACTGGCATGACAGAGGAAGCCACGCGCATCTTTGAGTTGATTCGTTTGAACGAGTTGTATCAAAGAAATCAGTTGATCACCATTGACCGCACACAAACGATTGAGATCGGTGGAGAATATTTTTCTTCACGTGAAGAGTGGAAGACCATTTCATTTGATTCACCCGATCGTGCTCTGCTGAAAAATCAAAACATTCTGGCCAACCAGAAAAAACTGGCCATCTACAAAACGGGCGATGAGTTTCCGGTCAAGGTTCGACTGACGCGCGAAAATTACGGGAAGCCAACGTATTTTACTGAGTCTTCACTGCTGCGGATGATGGCTGAAAAAGGGATCGGTACAGAATCCACTCGGGTCGCGGCTATTACCAATCTCATCAAAGAAAAACTCATCGATGTCACGCCGCAAACAGACCATGAAGGCGTGCCATGCACGCAGGCGCGCACCCTCCGTTCGACAACACTCGGTCGCAACTTAATCAGCAGACTGCCGGAAGTGGTAACCGGACAGGAAATGGAAGCTCAATTGCAGCAGGCATTGAAAGCTATGCGTGATGGACATTCGGATGAATCAGCCCACCTGATGCGTACAGCCACGTGGCTCACACAAACGATTCACGAGGCAGCATAACAGGCGTAGCGCGCCAGACGTGCAAATAATCAGGGAGACTGCCATGTTGGAAACTATTCATCTTTCCGGCATGTGCATGCTGCCTGGCACGGCGGATTTAATACCGCGTTGCTCGTCCCGGCGAGATAACTGGGGTTCATAGCAGGCCATTTTGGATGCCCTCCCCCTATCAGATCGGCAATCAGATCGAATGCTGCGGTTAAAACCGCAAACAAATATTTCAGTATTAAATTTATAAAATCAGGAGAATTAAATTATGAGTAATTCAATCAATAAGTTGATGAGGAAGTTCAAGTACGACGACAAACGGATCGAGCATCTGCTTGAAGATTTTGACGACCTTGTGGAAGCCATTAATGGTTACGATGACCAGTTTGAATTTAGTGACAAGAAGGATGAAACAGCCATGCTTTCTGGCTATCAGAACACTGCCTTCGGCATCCTGCTGTCCCTGCTTCAACTTGGGCATATCACAACGGCCGACTTTCACCATCGGATGCACGCCCTCAATTTAGTGTTCTTCAAAAAAACGGGTTATTAACACTACGACTGTAATTCTCGTGTAAAAAGATGACAATTTCTTTCCTTTAATATGGAAGGTGAGGTTCACCCGAAAAATAGTCTTCCAAGGGTGACGTAGAATTAACGTTACTTTTGGAAAGGCAAATAATGAAAATACCGAAGCCGGAATACACGACCGAGTTTCGTGAGTTGGCCGTAACCCTTTAGTCTGGATCAACTTAGCCTGATCGTCGGTTTCCACCTTCGTAATGGGATGATCCAAATTCAGCCGGTCAAGCCAAGTCAAATACTAGCAGTCAGCAAAATGAGTGAGGTCTGTAGCGGAAAAGGAAACCTGAAAATTTTTTTTTGCATGATTAGCATGCCTCCCTGTTTTCAACTGGATAGACCAGTGAATCTATGGGAGCGAAGATATCAACTCCAGTTGACCGCAGAATAAATCACTAAAAAATTAATTATCAAATAAATTTTTACTCAACAAGAAACAACTAACCTAATGTTTTATAAGTAATTTAAAGTATTTTTGCTAACAAAAAGATGCTACACAACTATCGAGTCCGCAGGGTACCTCACCGCATCTCAGATTACCCTCAATGACCGTATCTGCTTTTACATGTAATCTGTATCTAACCAAAACATACATTGCAAACAATTTTAAAACCGTGCATATCAGTCCCCAAGCAGCTACTGTTCCGCATATATCAAACACAATATTGAAAAATATTCCCAATTATCAGCCTAATTAATGATCTTAATTTAAATTAAATTTCAAATTCTCAGACTCATCAACGGCACGTGCGAAACCGAACGCCCCACTTTGCGCATTAACAGGTCTCGTCAATCAACTTCAGACTTATCGCATTTTTCGACTGGATAACTTATCCAGTCAATGAATTGACTAACTGGATAACTCATCCAGTGCTATAATTTTCCCCATGATAATTTCTGCTATTTCTCCAAATTACGTCCCACACTTCTCCGGTCACGAGACTTTCACATTGAGACAAATGTGGCTCAAAAAAGTCTTTGATCAAAAAACCGAAGATGGGCACATAAAAAAATCGACCTTTACCGACGACGAATCAATCGCCCGGTTCGGTGTTGGTAAAAACATGGTCGCATCAATGCGTCATTGGGCTCTCGCCACCAACCTGATCAGCGAAGGTCGAGGCGACGATTACGAACTGTCCCCTACCGCGCAGAAGATTTTTTCGAATGATGGCTTCGACCCCTACTCAGAGAACCCATCCACGGCTTGGTTCGTCCATTGGCAGCTCGCCGGATTAGGGAATCGTTCGACGACATGGTTTTGGCTGTTCAACAAGGTCACGGCACCGAATTTCACAAAGACAGATCTTGAAAAGCCCTTGACCGACTTTGCGGCAAAACTCAACAGCAAGCGAGGCATATCAGCCTCAACACTAACCCGCGACATCGATACCTGCATCCGCAGCTACGCCCCTAGATCCGGCGCGGGCTCCCCGGAAGATTTTGCGGAACCCATGCTCGGCGAGTTGGGCTTGATTTCGGAAGACATCAAAGGAACGTTTTCTTTTCGGCGCGGCCCAAAGCCCACGCTCAGCGACGGCATGTTCATCTACGCACTGATTGACTATTGGGAGGCTCTTGACTCCACCGCAAATTCAATGGCATTCGAGTCCATCGTTTACGGTGAAGGATCGCCCGGGCGCGTCTTCAAACTCGACGAAGAGTCGGTCGCGGAGCGTCTGTTCTCGCTGGAAGACTTCACCGGAGGCGTCTTTTCTTGGACGGACACCTCAGGCCTTCGGCAGGTGCTTAGAAAGAGCTGGAATGGCTCAGCGTTTCGCAGCTGGATGTTGGAGAAGGCCTACACATGAGCAAAGCTGACACCATCTTGCTATCCGAAATCGTACGTATTCGAAGCCAATACCAACGATCCATCCGCTTGGACGTCGACTTTGGGCGCATGGACGCCCTCGACGGCTATGTGTGCCATAAGACGGCCGCCGATGTATTGGACACCATGTCCAAGCAAATTTCCGGAAGCAATCAGCGAGCATTTACTTTGACAGGGCCATTTGGGGGCGGCAAATCTTCACTGGCTGTAGCTCTGGCGTCAGCTCTTGGCTCAGATGAAAGTCTGCGCGACAAGGCTCGCGAAGTGTTGCGCCTGAACTCCCACCCGAACTTCGACGAAGCCTTCCCCGTGAACAAAGGCTGGCTCGTCCTTCCGGTCGTCGGCAAGCGGGGATCTGTCTCTGACCAAATCTCAAAGACTCTACATCACGCACTAGGCTCAACAGCCGCTCCTGACTCCGCTACCGAGGTCATTCTTGAACTGTGCACTGCGGCCTCGGACGACCGACACGACGGAGTCCTCCTCGTCATCGACGAAATGGGAAAATTTCTCGAAGCCGCTGCCCTAGGCCTCGGTGACGACGTCTATTTCTTTCAGAATCTCGCGGAATCTGCTGCCCGTGCCCATGGGAAGATCGTCGTGGTCGGCGTTCTGCACCAATCCTTCCGGCAGTATGCCTCGCGTCTTGGCAGTGAGTCCCGCGACGACTGGGCGAAGATCCAAGGCCGCTACGCGGACATTCCGTTGGTCGCGGCAAGCGATGAGGTTGTAGAGCTGATTGGCCGCGCTGTGGAAACTAATGCCCGTCCGAAATCCAACCGCGTTGACGCCAGATCGGTCGCTCTCTCGATGGCGGCACGGCGGCCGGCCATTGGCATCGACAGCTTTGCCGACAGCCTGGACGCATGCTGGCCATTACACCCCACCATGGCAGCCCTCCTTGGCCCGGTGTCTCGACGACAGTTTGGCCAAAATGAGCGCAGCACCTTCGGATTTCTGGGGTCGATTGAACCGCACGGTTTCCGCTCATTCCTGAAAGAGCAGGAACAGTCTGACGAATGCCGGTATCGCCCTGACCACTACTGGGATTACCTCCGGGTTAATCTTGAACCGGCGATCCTTTCCTCCCCCGATGGCCATCGCTGGGCTCAGGCAGCTGATGCAGTTGAGCGGACGGAGGCCCACCATAGCCACCTTCACTCCGCCTTGATCAAGAGCATCGCAGTCATTGATCTGCTTCGCAGCACCTCTGGTTTGGCCGCCGAAGCAGAGGTGCTGCGCTCGCTATTCCACCGAAAACTCGCCCAAGAGGTCGACTCCGCATTGGAGCAGCTTTCAAAGTGGCGCGTCGCGATCTACAAAAAGCATATTGGCGCTTGGTCGGTCTTCGAAGGCAGCGACTTTGACATCGAAAAAGCCCTTGCCCAAGCGCAATCAACCCTTCCCGGCATCGACTTCTCGGTTCTGACCTGCATCGCCAACCTCTACCCTGCGATCGCCAAGCGGCACTACCACAAGACGGGAACGCTTCGTTGGATGGATGTCGCCCTGTGCAGGCTTGAAGACGCGGAGGGGCTCTCCTCCAAATTTTCCCCCAAGAAGGGAGAGTTTGGCCTTTTCCTGCTGGCGCTACCATCAAAGGAAATCCGCATGGAGTCTGCACTGAAGGAATGCGGAAAGATTGCCCGAAGCCGCCCGTGGCCGGTAGCCATTGGGATCCCGCCAAACTACGCGCGGATCGAAGAACTAGGCTTGGAGTTGGTTTGCCTGCAGTCCGTGCAAGGCCGCCCGGAACTGGAAGGCGATCAAATCGGAAAACGCGAAGTTACTGCCCGGATTTCTGCCACACGTTCGGAGCTCGAGGAGCAGCTTCGGGCCGCAGTGGCGCAAGCAACTTGGACCTTGGCAGGACGAACCTGCCCGACCGGAACTCCGATCGCCCGTTGCGCCTCGGATCTGGCAGACGAGCTTTACCGGGACTCTCCTCGACTTTGGAGCGAACTGATCAATCGCGATGCTCCGTCGAGCGCGAGTGTCAAAGCCCGGCGCAACTTAATTCATGCGATGTTGCAAAACGAGCACTTGGAGAACCTCGGATTCGAAGGCTTCCCGGCCGAGCGCGGACTCTATGAGTCCCTCTTGAAAGGAACGGGACTACATCGCAAAGACGGGAATTCGGACATCTGGCGCTTGCAGCCCCCGGACGAACTGCACGGAGCAACACTCATCAGTGTTTGGAATGAAACCCGCAAGCTATTCTCCGATGCATCCAAGCGAGTGGAGGCAGCCGAAATTGACCGCTTGTGGTCCAACGAGCCTTTTGGTATTCGCTCCGGCGTTAGACCGATCCTAATGACAGCCTTTCTCCTGGCGCACAAAGGTAACCTCGCAGCCTACAAGGACGGCATGTTTGTTCCGAGCTTGAACGACGCGGACCTCGACGAGTATTTGCAGGACGAGAGACGTTTTTCGTTTCGCTGGCTGATCGTCGACGACGAGAAGACGCGAATCCTATCCGGGATATCCAAGCTTCTGGCCTCAATCGGCGCGACAGCGCCGGCAAGCGATCCCTTGGAGGCAGCAAAAGGCTTGGTCGCCTTGGTTTTCCGCCTTCCCCCTTGGACTCAGCGAACTTCGACCCTGACGACAGAGGCCCGTGCGGTACGCGACATTCTCGCCAAGGCCAGCGACCCGCACAGGGTTCTGTTCATGGATCTGGCGGCTGTGTTCGGCGCAGCCAATGGGGCCGATTACGTCGATGCGTTGCGAGTCCCAATCACCGAGCTGGCGGGAGCCTACGAGGCAATGCTGCGCAAAATCGAATCAAGCATGCTCGAAGAGCTCGATGCGCCCAAAAACTCCCTAGAGCGACTGCGCGCACGAGCGGAGCTGCTCAAAGATTTGGATGGCGAGTTACGCCAAAACGCTTTTGCAGGCCATCTCGCGAAACACAACGGCAGCCTTGCGAGCATCGAAAGGATCGTTGGCTTGACAGTCAACAAGCCTGCGCGCGATTGGACGGATCGGGATTTCGATCAGGCCCTGCTTGAAATTGCGAGGCTCGCCTTGCGTTTCCGGCAGTCGGAGGCTTTGGTGTCCGTGCGAGGCAGAAAGCCCATGACCGATGCGTTCGCCGTAGTAATTGGAGCGGGATCCTCGGCGAGGATGATCTCGCGCCAATTCGATCTGTCTGAACGCCACCGTGCGACGGTCGACAACTTGGCCGAGGAACTGGCCAGCAGTCTTCAATCAAAGGGCTTGGATATTGACGTACTGCTAGCCGCCCTCGCCCGCACGGGCTTGAAGTTGACAACAGACGACTCCGCGGAGATCGAGCATGGCTGAGCGTCACGTCCTCGGAATTTCAGGCGGCAAGGACAGCGCGGCTCTGGCCGTGTTCGTCCGGCACCATCACCCAGAAGTCGAGGTGGAGTATTTTTTCACCGACACCGGCAAGGAGCTGCCTGAGGTCTATGAGTTCCTGGGACGGCTGGAGGGTTTCCTCGGAAAACCAATCCTGCGGCTCAATCCCCAGCGGGACTTCGATTTCTGGCTACGCGAATACAACCACTTCCTGCCTTCCGCCCAGACCCGCTGGTGCACCCGCCAGTTGAAACTTGCCCCGTTCGAGCAGTGGGTGCGTCCAATGCTCGCGGCCGGCGACACAGTCGTCTCCTATGTAGCCATTCGTGCCGACGAGGACTACCGCGAGGGATACACCTCCAAGCACAAGAACCTCAAAGTGCGCCTGCCATTCCGCGAGTCCGGCGTCGACAAGCGCGGCGTGATGGACATCCTGGAATCCTCCGGAGTTGGGATCCCGAAGTATTACGACTGGCGCTCTCGAAGCGGCTGCACCTTCTGCTTCTTCCAGCAGAAAATCGAGTGGGTTCGCCTACGCGAGCAGCATCCGGAAGCCTACGAGGACGCTAAGACCTACGAGAAGAATGCCTTGGAGCACGGCTCGCCGTTCACCTGGTCTGCAAGAGAGTCTCTGACCCAACTCGAGCGACCGGAACGAGTTGCGCAGATCATTGCAGATTTTGAGAAGCGCAAGCAACGCAACCGTGCGGCGACTCCAATCAACCCGCTGCGGCCTGTTCGAGATTTCCCCGAGGACATAGATGATGTTTACGGTGTGGATGAAGGTGGTGGCTCTTGCATAGTTTGCCACAAGTAACTCAAAGCAGGCTCAGATACTTGTCCAGATTGGCGATGGAGATGTACCGGGTCTGACCGGACGTCAGAACGGCGAACTCGTCCATCTTAATCGTGATCGTAGCCTTCTTGATCGAGCACAGAGCTGCCTGGGCCGCGTACTTGACGAACAGTTCGACTTGGTAGTCGCCTATAGGCCACTCGTTCGACTCGTATCCCGGGCGTTGAACTGGAACGAACAGAACGGACTGTTGAACCGAAGACTGTGGGGCGATCGCGAAGTCTCCGAATGGATGCCCTTGTCGTCGTCGCGTGGCGTATACCTCGCCGGGTTTATCGGCAACAACGAGTTCGGGGCGGTAGCGCATCTCTCGCGTGGCGGACCATACACGCAGCAAAAACATCTCCACGACGGCTGTGGAAGCACCTCCGTTGACGACTGTGAGTGGAAGAACTAGCTCGAAAGCACGGCCGGAAACCTGCACTGGACCCGCTATTTCCAGCACGCTCCACAGAACAGCGCAGTTCGAGGTCAAGCGCTGACTAACCGCATGCGGGTAGGAGGCCGTGATTCCGCTGAGCACCCATCCATCGAACTCGTCACGCGGCATACGCTTTCCGCATATCGCTGCCTGAAGCATGCGTGCGACGAGCTCGTAGATCAACGACTCGCGAAGAGGCAGTGGAAGCGGATCAATGGATTTCGCAGTCAGGTAGCGATCCACCTTCGTGATAGCCTGCTCAAGTAGAGCCAGAGTGTCCATTGACGTGGGGGTAGGCACCTCTACACCATGAAATGGGGCATCATCCAAAACGGCAGCAGCGATCGGCCCAGCCAATATCAGCTGATACTTGATTGCAGAGCGGGAGTCCTTGAGCTCTTTGCACCAACCGTCCACATGACTTTTCCCGATCTGGTTCTTGGACGATTTGACCTGCTGAGCGCAGGTCGAACCATCGTCGTACTCCCAGTAGATATCCACCTTATCGTTGTCGGAGTCAGGCTCAAGCGTGACAGCGGTCCACTGTACGTCCGCACAGAATGAGTCAAGCAGACAGATGAGGGTCTGCACCGCAAACCCGCGGATCGCTTCGCGCCCGCCCATGGTTAATTCTCGATCTCGAAGAAGTCCATGGCCATTCGACCCCACTCAGAACGGTTTTCCTCCATGGCCCTTCGGAGCTGCCCGCTTGCCGCTTCATCTTCCATCCGAGCCCAGGCGGCAACAAGCGACAGGACCTGCCTAGCGTACTGAGTTTCAGGCCCTTCCTCCCCCCGAAGGACCTCGAAGATTCGTGCGTGCACTGGATGACGCGTGTTCAGGGTGACCAAGATGACGCCCCCAGCAGTGGAGATGTCGAAGATATTGAAACCTGAAATTTCGGCGTGCCTGAAGCGAAATTTGATCTTCTTGCTGACATACTCCACTGCGAGTACTTGAGCTTTCGCCTCCTCCACGCCGTCCTGGACAATGTCGGCGGTAAGCGCCGATGCGCGTTCGCTTGCGTGTGCATGCTCCTCTTTGTCACTTCGGCCGATATCTCCAACCCGTTCTCTACGTCTCATCACCGAGTCAGTGGCCGCTTTCTCAGCCTTGTTCTCTGCTCGTTCCTTCGCGGAGTCGATGCGCTCACCTTCTCGCATCTTGGCCACTTGCGCGCGCATAGAGTGTAATAGCTTCTCGATCTCGCGGCTGATGCGGTACATTACAAGCTGCGGATCACGATCCTGCTCCAGCCTTTCCTGGTACTCCTTCGCGCTGAGGCCCTCTTCAAATGAGTCTTCCTCGACACTCAAGTATGTAAATCCAGTTGCAGACTGCTTGTTGTTGCTGACCCCGAAGACGTCATCCAAGCCAGGCTCGAACTGCACTTCAATCCCCCACCATCTCTCCCGCGTGTCGTAGGAGTTCGTGAAGCTGTGGTTGAGCTCTAGCTCACGCCTCGATCTCACGACGGAGATGCCCTGATTTCTTTGCGCATGCTGACCTATAGCTTTACCTCCTCCTTCACGCCGCGCCTCCGGCTTGCAGATTGAAGCCATGATGGTCACGGAATGTTCCACCCCGCTGAGAGCCACCTTGAGTACCAGCGGTTGTCCGAAGGGCACGAAGGCCGGCATCTGATTAAAGGGCGCAGGGGCATTCGTTCCGGACATCAGGTAGAGCGGATCGTTTGGCCGGACGAAGCTTTCATAGACGGTCGCTTTGGTCTTGCTCTCATAGGCGGCAAGACGAATTCGAACAGACTTGTCGTTGATGAAGTGTCGGTACACTCGCCCGCTGATAAATTCAGTGTGTCGCAGCAGAGTCGTACTTTGCTTCCAAGTGATGCGGTCCAGTTTGCTCCAGACGACCAAGGTACCGTGTTCTTCGAGATTGCCAGCGATCAATGATCTCCACTCTGAGGGGATCTCAGAGGGTTGCGACTCTGGAACTTCAATCATCTTGCCATCTTGGATATCCTGCACATCCAAGTACGCGTGATGAACCACCCCATCTTGCCATGTCCAGACGTCCACCCTCTTGCATTGAGAGATCGAAGAGTTCGGCAAACCCATGCCAAACTTACCGATCCCCTTCTGCTGAGCCCTGTCAAGACGCGAGCCATTGCCGAACTGAAGGGACTTTCTGAGTAGGCCGGGGCTCATGCCAATGGCATTATCATAGACCGCGATTCGGGAGGTCTGACGTCGTCCCTCGGTCGAAACTTCGTCGATGCAAATGACCTCAACTTCGGTGCGGGTTTTAGTTTCCTCTCCGGCCTGGATAGCGTTGTCGATGAGCTCCGCCAAGGCGTGGGCAGTGTCGCGATAGCCTGAGCTTCGCATCGCAGCAATGGACAGATTCTGGGGGATGATGGGAAATGACATATAGACTCCTAGGTGTTCAGTGGCGACCAAGTGCTCAGCGACCCCACCCAGCCGGTATCGGCTTGTGAGTCTGCAGCTACAATGAGTCTTAGAGTTTGAAGATCGGCCGTTCGCGCCTGGACAAGCCGCCCGATCATGGATAGGAAAGTTGCTCGGGACTTGCAGGGCGACGCCATCAGACATACGGAGATGTCCGGAACGGAGATTCCGGAGAGCAGGAACCCGTGTACGCACAAGACCCTTTCCTCTCTAGCGACAAATCTCTGAAGGGCAAGGGCGCGTTCTGCTGGGGATTCCTCCGCAGTAACGGATCTTGCCTTCACCCCTTGGACCGGCAGAAGGCCAGCGAACAGCCTCGCATTCTCGGCTGTTGTCGCGTAATAGATAATCCGTCCCCTACCGCCGGCCTCCTTCTTCAAGACCTCCATGATGCGCTCGTTGCGTTCAACGCTGTTGCTGAGCTCGGTAACGTAACTGTGATCGAAGTCGAGCGAGTCGTGGTTGACCGGGAGCGGGGCGCTTGTGGTCGAGTGGTTCGTGAGATGCACGACTGTGGCGTCAATGCTCGCGAAGTCGCCTGCCTCGCGAAGCAACTGCAATTCGTCTTCGGCTGCGACCGTTATCCAAGCGTCCGAAAAGGCTGCCTTCAAGGCACTCTGAGCAGGTTCCGTAGGAATGGCCGCACCAGATGTAGCCAGTATTCCCACGACACTGAAATGTCCACCTGCAGACATCCTTCTGACAATCTCGGCCCCAACAGGATGAATGAGACTCTCTGCATCAGCAAAGACGGCTACCGACGTGAAGGCCCCTAGCTTTTCGAGTGCCGGGTCATCCTTGCTGAGTCGAAGAATGTCGATGACTGCTATCGCCCCTCCGAGCTGATCCAAATCGCGCGTCGGATGCTCACCGTAGAGCCGGAGAATAGTTGTGTCGCGTGAGCCTAGTTGCTGCCACACCTCCTGCAACTCAAGGAACGCCTCCTCACACATTGCTGTACCGGGGGCCAGCCAGATGATCGATCGATCGTCGGCATCCGATCGATACAGATCGAGCGCCGCCGTAGCGACGAGCCGAAGCTTTCCCGCGCCAAACGGCATGTGAACTAAAGCGGAACATGGCGGGTGGGCGATCGCTCGTAGAAGTTTGCGAAATGCGTTCAGTTGATGCGGATGGAGCTTGTGGGAGGCAATGACTTTGTGGGATCCCTCGGATGCTTGAAGAGGCGCCTCAACATCGTCATCCACTAAGCCATACCATCTTTCCAGAAGTTCCAGATTGCCTGGCGCAGCATCGAAATTGAGACCACTAAGCGCTTGGAGGGGCGAAATCACTGGCAGCTGAAGCTGGTGGCACAGTTGAGTGGCCTCTGACATATCCAGTTTGGACAGCAGGAGACCTCGAATGTCCTGCCTTCGCAAAGCGCCGCGTTTTCCATGTAGACTCACAATAAAGTAAGCCAGACCAGCTGGGCTGGTCGCTTCTGGGCCAAGCTTAGAAAGTAATTCAACGGTTGAGGATCCCAACAGGGGAGCGAGCTCGGACGTCTCGCTTCTGGCCAGGTGTTCAACGAGTCGAGTCATCGCAGCCTCTCTAGATGATCCTAAGGTCGATGGAAGTTCTGGAGTGTTAGATGGTGCCATTTGCTGATCTTTGCGAGTTGTCGAGCGCAATCGCCTCTACTGCTGCGGCAATGTCATCATCTGATAAAAACGGGGCCTGAGCAAAAATCAGCCCCTGCTCGCCATTGAGCTTAGCGGCCAGATGCCCTTTGCCAAGTAGCAGCTCGGCACCAGGACGATCCAAGGAAATTTTCGAAGTCGCTTCACTGGCCACTTTCAGAATCAGACGATTTCCGAGATTTTCCCGAAGCTGCATCGGCATAACGTCTTTGTCAGGCCGCTGAGCAGCGAAGATCAAGTGAATGCCGGCCGCCCGAGCCTTGACACCCAAGCGCTGAACAGCAGCGCTGATCGCTCCCTTGTATTCGTCATCGAGCATCCAATCTGCGAACTCGTCGTGGACGAGGAATACCATTGGCAGCCTGTCTTCAAAAGCCATCTTGGCGTTGTAGGTAGCAAGATCCCGTGCTCGGGCCGGGGCAAACAGCCGATACCGCCCTTCCATCTCCTCAACCAAAGCCGTCAGAACCTCCGTCGAGCGTTCCCGTGTCGTGATGATCGGCTCGCGCATGTGAGGTAGATCCTCCAAAGCCGCGTAGTCGACACCCATCTTGGGATCAATCAAGATGATCTGTGCCAAATCTTTGGAGTTGGTCGCAGCAACATCCAGGAGCAATGCTTGGAGCAGCACCGATTTACCGCTGCCGGTCGCTCCGGCGACCAAGGAATGCGGCTCGTGCGACTGCAGCCCGCCGAACTCCTTGCCAAGATTCAGATACAGGAGCGCCCCGTTGATTTCTTGCAGACCCAGAATGAACGAGGTGTTGATACCGGCGGTATTGCGATTAAGTTCGCGCCTAGCCCATAGATCCCACATCGAAACGGACTGGCGCTTTTCACCAGCAATGGTCACCACGATCTCTCCCGGCTTGGGCTGGACCGTAACGAGGTTGATGGCGTGCGTCGTCAGAAGCTGCGTGCGCTTCGCCTCAATGTCCTCCACTCGAAGCTTGTCGGATCCGGCCAAGCGAACTAGGCAGCCATTTGGCGTCAGACGAGTGCCAAGCACCGCAGCTTGCAGGCCATACCCATTGAGAGCTGTTTTTAGCTTGCGCGTCGTTTCCTCGGCCCAAGCCTCCCGTTCGTCCACCACGGATGAATGGGAGGCCATTTTCGTTTGAACTAGGGCACCAAGATTCGTACCGGCGTTCGAAAGCACTTGCTGATTAGATGGCGAAGCCACTTCCACTGGTGCTTCCACAGATGAGGACTCAATCACGTCGGGTTCACTAGAGTGAGTCTTCTCGGCTTGTTTCTCATCTGCCGTCTCGGCGATCGGCCCCAGGTGCTCCATCATGGCCGTCCACGCAACTCGGGGCGCCGGAGGCTTCACCTCTGCGGAGCTCCACGGGTGATCTGTGCCAAGACGCGAACGCAATAATGCTGGATCGGA
The DNA here is from genome assembly GCF_000145255.1 of Gallionella capsiferriformans ES-2. NCBI lineage: Bacteria > Pseudomonadati > Pseudomonadota > Betaproteobacteria > Nitrosomonadales > Gallionellaceae > Gallionella > Gallionella capsiferriformans. The sequence continues at coordinate 732,439 of NC_014394.1, read as the reverse complement.
TCCATTTGCGTAGCCACCGATCAATTCGCGCAGTTCCCCGCGCTCGAAGACCTCTTGAAGGGCTTGCAGGCCACTAGAATCGGTGATGGCAATTTGCTCCGAAGCAGGCTGAGTGACGCCCGGCTCCGCCGAATGAACGAACACATGGGAATACCCACGCAAGGAAATCCCCGACTCCCCATCGCGGACCTTGGCCCGAACTCGTTCCAGCAGCGGCGTGCAGCCCGAGGGAATGTCCGCATCCAAGAGCATGTCGGCCAGACGCGCGAGCCATACATCGCGATCCAAACGACCCGGATCTCCGAAGAGGGCGGCGTGGAAGGTCGACAAGGTCGCCAAAAGCTGGGTCTTCGATGAGCGCTTGGCCTCGGCCGCGCCGAGATGCGAGACGTATTTAGATTCGACGATCGCAATATGCAGGCGCGGACCATCTTCTCCCTCCTCCACGCATAGGCCGAGGATGTCAGCGATGCGGCTTTCCTTCTGGGACAGCCAGTCGGCGTAATCGTCGAGAAGGAAGAAGACACTGAACGCCTGTCGGCTTCCCGTCAGCGCTTTGAATTCCTGTTCGAGCAAGTGGCGGCTGAGAACCAAGCCGATCATCTCACCTGCAGACACTCCCCGCTTGGCGGCCCGAAGAACGATGTCACCAGAGATGGACAAGGCGTCTTTCTTCATCCGTCCAGCCAAGTCTGCCATTTGATCAACATCAAGCGGCAGGGCCAGCCCGTCGAGGCGGCGTTTAATCAAAACTCCGAGCAGGCGCAGCTCCGAAGTGGAGCTGACGATCATGTTGCGGCCATTGGTGCTCGCCCGGCGGTAGCGGACGACGGTCACCTTGTTGGCTTGAAGCTGTCGTTTGTCGAGCAGTTCGTCGTAGGTGGCGACCCACTCGGCCAAAGCGTGCGCGTCATCGAGAGCGCCTCCTATCGCCTCGTCCTGCAACGAAATCCGTCGCGCGGGAAGGAAACGTGCATTGGCGGGTGGATCGGTCCGGCGGGCGACCGCGCCAACGGCTCCGACATATTCCCAGCCGGATACGGTCTGTCTCGGGCAAGTCAGGAACGTGGTGGATTTGAGCTCGTTCTCCCCGGAGACGCTCCGGTAGGACCAGCGCGAAGGCGCGTGTTCCAAAGTCGGTCGCTCGTTCGTCCAATCAACTTGAACCCACTCGACGGCTGCCGTGCGGGAAACCACGTCATGCAGGAAAGCAATGTCAAACGGACGGAACTCGTTTGCAGACCTGGCCGGAGTGGCCGACGGTGGAATAACCGAAATGCGCAGCTTGGACATGAAGTTGTCCGAGGTCTCGCTCACGACCGGAAGGTCGGGATCGTCACCCGATTTGTTGACTAGTTCCGCATAGACCCGACGCAACTTGGCTTGATCTCTGTGGCGCACGGAGACATTGCACTGAAAATCGGCTTCCGTGTTCAGATTGGCGAGCTCGCGAACGGCCGCAAGCGGGAGTTCTGCAGCATCGGCGTTGTAGAGTAGGACGCTTAGGTTCGCGCCCTCGTGGGGCTGCAAGCCAACATACCGTTCAAGCAATTCCCGTATTTGCTTCGCTGCAGCGGATGGATCGACGTCAGAAAATTGGTCCTCGGTTCCACGCTCAGGTGATTCAAGCAAGCTGTAACCGTTGACCGTGCTGGTCTCCGAAACAAGATGCGGGGTCACGCCACGCATGAAGATCCCAATTTCCGGATAGAACGGATGAGCGAGTTCTTCGGAGAATTCGCGGAAGAAAATGCCTCGATCACCAAACAAGACATCCTTTCCGCCGAGCATGTGCGTCACCAAACCGGCAACGCGACGAGTTTTTACGGCAAGAGCCTTCATGCGCTCCGGATGCCAAGGCGGAATGATTAGGCAAGCCTGAGCGCCAGAAAGCCTTACGGTTCCAATCGAGATCACCTCGGAGACGAGCTTGGCGCGACAGACATCGCCGCGCGCGTGCACCGATAAGGTTCTTAGCAGAGTCCCAAAAGATTCAGCCTGTTTCAGGACGGCCTCGCCATGCAGCCCATAGGAGAGAAAGTCATCCATGGCCTTGATGTAGTCTTCTTCGAAGCTGTTCCAAGCAGCGCGGATTTCATTTCGTTGTTCAGAGGAAAGGCGCCTGTCTGTCGCCAATTCGTCGATGCGGCGTTTAATTTCGGCGCGCAAGCTGCGCAGCTTATTCGGGGGAGGCACGAGCGAACCGGCGTCGCGCGAGTAGCTCGCCTCCAAGGATGATGTATCCAGAAGGGAAACGCTTTGCACACCGCCCTTCTTGCTGACGAGGCGTCGAGGCACCTCCGTGCAGCCTACAGCCCCTTTTTCCTTGAGACGGGCCATGTCGGCGGCCAAAGACAGGCCAATCGACTCCGGGCGATACGACCAAAGCAGTTGGGTCTTATCCAGAATATCCGTCGCAGCCCCCTTACGCTCGATCAAAGCCACCTCGAACTTGATTTGGAGGGCCAGTTTGGCCAGTGAAGTGGAGGTCTTCAGCTTGTCGCCTCGAATCTCCTTCTCTTTTGCGATGAATGCCGGGTGCTCGAACAACGGATCGGGCAAGCTGCCCGACCCCATGCGTTCGATGATCCACTCGACCTTGTTTCCCATGAGCTCTTTGAGGCCGCGGTGCATCACCGAGAAATAGGCGCCGACATCTCGATTGAAACGTTCGCGCCACTCGGTGCGCCCCTTAGAAATTGTCAGCCGAAGGGCGCGCTCGCCTTTCGGCTCATCCGCCCCGGCGACTAGGCGCTGCGCCGCAGTCACGAAGCCTTCGAGGAAATCGTGACAATCAATCGGCTTACCAAAAATCGCCTTTTCCCACCTCGAAAGAAGCTTAGGAGCTTGCTCGATATAGCGACGATACAGCTCAAAGAACTCCTCGTCCTCCTCGTTTGTTTCGGCTCGGCGCTCGCGCGCCTTGAATTCTTCAAGATGTTTGCGCCAACATTCCTCGAGAACATCGGCCTCTTCGCAATCATGGTCGAAAAAGTGAATCGTCGAATCCGCGAGTCCCCGTTGCTTTTCCCTAGGCTTGTCGAAAATGAAATGAACACCATCGACTTCCCACTCAAGCAAGGCAATGGCTTGGGCGGTCGGCTCGTCGCCGGCCGGAGCGTTGATGAACGCCTCCAAAGCAACGCGTGCATGGTCTTGAATGGCCGCCGCGTTCTCTTCCAGGAGCAACAACATCTCGGCACCTTCAAGGGGCTGGCCATTGGGTTTGAGTCTGGACAGGAGCGGGTAGCGATTGACGAACAGCTTATCGAAAGCCTTGCGCCATGGACCGGCGGCGGTTCCAAAGGTTCGCGCGCTCGAGAAGAAGGAGGTGTCCCGAGGAAGCCCCACCGCAGGCAAAGCCCAGCCAATCGCATCGCGGATCGATTGGCCTTGCGAGGTATTCGCCTCGCTCACCAAAGCGCAGAAGCTGCCGATCTGGTGCAAACTGAGATCAAACGAGGACATCATTCCCTTCAAGCCCGCCAAGAAGATTTTCCTGTCGTCAGGAGCAGGAGCGATGCCGGTTACATGGCAGGTCGCCTCAACCCAACAGTCCTCATTGGCTCGAAATTCCTTGGCTCCCAGAGCCGTAACGTGCCCTAGCGTATCAGCGAGGTTGTGCTCATTGCCGTTGGCGGTCAGCAAAGCTTCCTTTGCAGTTCCGGAATTACGCACGGCCCCCGCGTTCTGAGCGGTAAGGACGCTTTCAGGAAGCCCCTCGCCCTCAACCAAGGCTGAAGGGATGCGCAAGTCGACCCGAGCCGAGAGCTCCGGATTTGCGAGAATCGCTTTCACCACCGAGGCAATCTGCCCCGAGGAAAGCTTGTCCAAGCGAAAGAGAGCGGACGAGTCTGGAAGCTGCCCGTCGCTTTGGCGGCTATCCGCGATGCGACGTTGGAGGATGTCGGCGCCAACGCGCCCGACTATGCGATTGGGGACCATCAATTGTTTCCTTCGCTGGTGAACGGATTCTCGACGAAAGAGCAGGAGTCCGAGAGTCTTCTAACCAATCCAAGCCCAAGCAGGCGTGTTTCGAGGCTCGAGCGGTTTTCGCTGAGCGCCTCTTGGTCGACCAAATTCTGTTTGACCAGATGAGCGCCTTCAGCGTCCCCGATGACGATGCCGTAACGCCGACGCAGCTCGTGCAGGAATTCGTCGAACTGCATGCGCTCATCGACCACCGTAACCACGAGAGTTTTCAGGAGGCGATCATTCGGGGCGTAGCGGTTGCCGCGCGCTAAGCGGCGCGAGCTCAGACCGATGGACTTGGACCAAGTCGAGTGAATCTTCCCGAAATGCTGGTCATGCCGGTTCTTGGCCTTTTCCATGAGTTTTCGCACCAGTTCGTCGCCTCGCAGACGCTCATAGTCGTCATCGTCATCGCGACCGGCCGGAGGCCACTGAAAGCGTTCGCGCATCAGTTTCAAACACTCCCCCTCGGGATCGGATGAGTCGAGCGCAACCGCCCATTCGGGGTCGAGCTTGATCGATTCGATAAAGGAGACCACAGCGCGCTCGGAAACGGCTTGATGCGCTTGGTAGGACTTGCCGGAAAGCGAACGAACCTTGGTTCGTTCCCGAGAGATGATCTCGCAAACCATCTCAACCGGCTCGTCGTCGCCACTATGAGCCTTGGCGCACTCGAGGAAATACAGGAGCAGGTTGAGGCCGGCGCTGGCAATCAGATGCTCCAAGGCGTCATAGATCGGAATGTCGCGAGATAAAATCGCGAGCCAGTCATCACACATCCGGTCGAAGCGCGGATGAGTCGCATAAGGCAGATAACGCTGGCCGATGGTCTTCGTCGACTCGGCGTGCTGGGGCTCGCCTTGCAGGACCTTGACAAGTCGGTTCATCGGTGCCCCAGCGTCGAACAGCCTCTCAACCAACTTTTTGCCCAGCTCCCTACCATTCGAGGCTCGGCTGAGCATCAAATACAGCATTTCGCCCGTTCGCGCGAAGAAGCGGCGGTCATTGGAAGCTCCGCCCGAATCAATGCGCAGATCCTCATAGAGCGCGTCCGGGCCAAACGGAAAGACGAATTTTGAGCTCCAGCGCTTGTTGCTGCGGACCTCAAAGGAAGACGAGCGCAGCAGTTCCAAGGCCTTGGCGAAATCGTCGAACGTCAGAAACGACTTGCGCAGATACTCCATATCCAAGTCGTCGCGGCCCGTCGCATCCTGTTTAAACAACTCCATCCAGTCGCGCCATTTGTCTTCGTCCGGATCACCCCGCTCCCTGACCGTTTCGACATACGGGTTATTGAACAGAAGTCCTCGAAGCCTGATTTGCTGTTGCGGCGCGTAGCGCACATCGGCGGCAGGATCATTCGCCAGCGGGTTGGTCCGATTCGCTCCCAGAACACTGAGAAATTCGAGAACCGTCAGGTGCGGAAGCTGTTCGTCGTAGAGGCGGTGCCCCCAAATATGTTCGTCGACGGTGAAGTCGACCTTGTCGATATTAAGAGGCATCAGGCGATCCTTATCGTCGACGGCCGAGTGAAACCGTGGCCATCCTTTTCGATTTCGATGAAATTCAAGGTCAATGCGCCCTCCTCCGCAGATCCCTCCTCATCGTCATCCGAAGTCAGAAGCGAGCGCAATCGCTCGGCTTTGCGCAACAGTTTAGCCTTGAAGGCGAGAAGATCCTCCAAGCACTCATTGGAGAAGCTTCCCGGCAAAGCGCCTTCTGCGACCCGGCAAAGAAACTCGAAACGCACAGGAGATAGAGTGAATTGCGCCCCGGAGCCAGGCACGTGCCCGAGGATGATATCGAGAGCAGGGCGATCCGTCTGCGGATCCAGCTTAATGGCCATACCGAGGCCTCCCTGACGTCGCGCCGTCGTCTGCGTGTCGCACAAAACACTGATCCGGGACTGGGTAAAACCGCCAGAACTGGCGACAAAGATCCGGTCGGAGTTTTCTAGCAACAGGCCCGTCATGACGCGATTCAAACCGCGAACCAAGCGGGCTCGGGTCGTTTCGCTGACGGCCTTGCGCCCAAAAACGGCCTCAGAAAGTTCCAAGTAGTCGCCGGCATAACGGAAAGCCGTCATGCCCCAGTAATGGTAATCCGGCTCATTTTCTGGCAACGTAAAAAAGAACCGACGCCGTTGGGCCGCCAGATGACTCAGGAAGTCTGACTGGCCTCCATCAATGCGCGCGGCCTCGTCGCCTTCAAGGTAATGTTGCTGAGCCGCCAGGTAGGCGGTAGTTGCCCCATAGACGGGGTCCGAGCCAACAAATCTTTGGAAGGCTTCGTATAACCTCGCGTCATCGGCTCCATAAACCAAGAGACCGTCCAAGCCGTTTGAGGTTTCCTCTCCGATACCGAAGGTGGAAAATGCCTTGAAGACTGAGCGGTCCATCGCCCTTCGGCGGGGAAGGTTCACGCCGAAGGCATTGTCGTAAAGGCTGCCCTTTTCAACCCCGCCAGCCGATTGGATACGGCCGACCTCGGAACAAGACATCAGGGCTTCTTTAGCATCCGGGTGTCCGAGAATGAGGTTGGAGACCAAGGCCAGTAGGTCTCGGACGGGCAGATGCCAACCATTCAGGCGTGAGGTTTCAACAAGGTCGCCAAGCCGATCTGCGAAGCGCACGCCTTTGACCGAACCCATCAGCCGATTGCGATTCTCGAAGATCGGGCAGACGCGCCCTTCGGCCTGCAGCGCGCAGTTTTTGCAGCTCGCCCACTCAGGATGGCCGGCGACCGCAGAGATCACCTCTTCAAGGGATTGGCGATGAGCCGTTCGACTCAGGTCGTAAAGCGCTAAGCGCTCCGGAAGCTTGCCGGAGATGAGAAAGGCCTCTTGGATGGGTTTACGCAGCGGATGCTTTCTGTTTTGACGAATGCCGAGGTCCCGCAAGCGTTCGAGGATTTGCCCGTGATTTGCGGCGATCACCGCGATCTTGGTGTTTTCCTCGCCGAGGGACGAACGCTCCAACAGATCCAGAACGGCGTCGCTCTGCTCATCGTTTAGCTCACTTAGGTCCTTCACAAAAACTGCGCTGCGGCCATCAGTCAAATCTAACGATTTGACCAACTCTGGAGAGGACCAAGCTTTGGCGGTGCCGCCAAGGGACATCCATAGACTACGGCAGTGGTAGGTCTTCCCGTCCCCGGCGGTGCCCGCGATCAAGATCGATCCCGGAGCTCCCAAGGACGCCCTTTGCTTCATCGCCTCCAAGTGGGGACTCGTCAAGGTGATTGGTTGGACTTTGGCTCTATTCAACGCGCCGGTCACGTACTCATCGAACAAGTTCAGGTTGTTCGGCGTCGGACCGTAAGAGCGCAAAAAACGAATCCAAGAAGCCGCAGGCGGACTAATGAACTCAGGGGCGGAATTAACTGGATTTTCCATAATTTATCCGATTCGTTAGATTCTAAGGAGCCTTACCACAACTAAAATCCTCATTCAATTTAGCAGCTCATCAAAATCCCAACGAAAAATATTGAAATAAACAGTCAAATACGCCATGAATTCATAGTTAAATAACATCGCAACTTGTACCCTCCCGTTGTTAAAAAATATCAAAATTAGCTGCGCATAACAAATACTAAACATAATTTAATGGTACACAGCAGCTGAACGGTTTCGATAATACACCGCCTAAAACCTGCCTTTAAAAATTTTTCTCGGTTCAAAATTTAGCTTGCCTGATTGCTGACGCTCACGACTTGAAAGCAAACTTTCAATCGACCGAAAATTGTGTGCTGAATGACTCTAGTGTATGGCATTCTGTTTGGCACCCGTTGGTGCAGCAATACAGGCCCACACATATGCAATTCAACTCTGATCGTAATCATTCATTACGCCCGATACGGGACAGTAATCCACAGTCGTTAGGACGTTCAAACCCTGAACTGCCCTCTACATATGCCGTAACAAGCCGTCCGACAGCCGAGACGACATCTTTGTCGGCACTAATGAATCCGATGGGGAAGGTAACAGGGTAAGAATCAGGCAATGAGACGTGATAAACGACAACCACAAACTCGCCTTCGAAGTGTAGCACCTCAATACTCCCTCCAAAGAAGCCCTCAATCAATCCGTGAACCTTGTCAGTATTAGGCTCGAACTCCCTTTGCCATTGGCGTGCAGTCCTATGGTCATTTGGACCGGAGACCGGCAAATAGATTATCGGCGAATAGAGCTTTTTATCCTTCGTACTTGCCCTTTCGAGAAGCTCACTGACTCTTACCTGAAGACTGCTGCTCTTTCCCCAATATGGCTCGCTGGGTGCAACCCAAAGAAAATGGGCTTGCCCCACGTCCGCCTTACTTTCTCGCCTAGTCTTGATGATTGGAGCCAAGTGTTTCTGGACCAATTCCCAATTTTCGGACGAGTAGATTGGTCCGATAAAGGTGGTTCTCTGCTTCTGACTATTGGATTCCAGCTTCGCCAAGTCTTCGAAGAATTGCAGGCTAACAGAACTGCCCTTCGAGTCGAAGAGTTTCAACGTCTCGCCATCACCGATCTCGAGCATGGTTTTAGCAATCTCACCAAAATTACTGGGTCTCGCCAAGCGGTCCAGCTCCAGAGAGATTTGCTCATGCACATAGTCAGAGCTTTTCAGGTTCTCGAAATCCTCTCGCTCGACGCTTCTTCCATCTTCGTCAACCTTAAACTGAACCGGCAGTCTGACGGGCATCTGCTTAATCTTGTTCACCGAATTCACGGTGTAGACATTCGGCGAGTCCTTTTCGTCCTGGGTCAGCGCCCTGGAAAGAAAACCCTTATGCAGTATTTCATGGAACTGACGCTGAAAATGCTTTTCCACATGCGTCTGGCTACAGGATGCGTTTTCGTCGTCGACCTTGATTGAAAGACCAGCTTTCCACTTTTCCGAAATATTGTCTTTCCCAAGGCATGTGAAAGTTGCGAGGTCGAAAGATAAGCAAGCTGTGCTATCTCGAAGTAGGGATAAACGCGGAACCTCGCCGAGTTCCGTGAAGTAACCACTGGATTTTTCCGTAAGGGTCAGACGACCATTTTCGGACAATGTCAGTTCACCGCGTTCGACGAGGTCAGAAATTGCCTCTTGAACTTCCTTGCGTGAAAAGCCAAAGAAGGTCGCAACCTGTGACATAGACATTGGCGCAAGATGGATCAGACGAAGCACGAATTCCCGAACGAAAGGAAGCCCTTTTTGGGTGATGTACGAGAAATTGATGTTGAAGCGTTGCGCTGGCAACAGAAAATCAATCTCGTGATAAATCGTAGTATTTTCCAATATCGTCACCTTAGCGGTTCGTCTTCGCGGACAGGAACTTATAGCCGGCGTCCTCGCACATATCGCTCATGTAGGAAACAACCTGTCCGAGAGGCTTGTCCTTGTTATGGGTCTTCCACATCTCCGCGTTACCAATGATTAGAAGCCGATCCATTGCTCGCGACATAGCGACGTTAATTCTATTGGGTGTGCGCAGGAAACCTGGACTCTTTTGTTTGTCGGAACGCGTCAGGCTCAAGATGATGATTCGATTTTCCTTGCCCTGGTAGCTATCGACAGTGTCGATTTTCACCAATTCCTTGAACCCATCGCTCCAAATCCCTTGGTTGAACTTCTGCCGAATCAACCGCTTTTGTTCGGCATACATGCAGATGACACCGATCAGCGCATCATCTTTGTCCTTGAGATTGCAAAGGTCGGTCAGGAATTGACCGTTCTCTGAAATCTGCTTGAGCAGGTCGATAACCTGTTCTGCCTCACAACGGTTGTATATGCTGACGCCACGGTCGCTCTGATGATTGGCTTGTTCGCCAAGTGGAGAGGTGTCGAGCCAAGTCACGGCAGAACGAAGCGAGTTCGGAGCACTTTCATAAATCTCGGGAATAGCCCGATCTCCATTGTTCAGCTTGCCATCGTAGAAGGTATGGGAAACCAGATTGCCAATGGGAGGTGCCATCCGATACTGAGTAAGCAACGTTGCACTAGTTTGCTTCCCATATTCAGAATTGAAAGCCCGCGCAAAGTCGCTTCGCAACACCTCATCAAGCTCGGTGTGTTTGTCATTGATGCCAAGTCGGCGTGCCAGCGCAGCTTTGTGAGCGTCGGAATACAGGGGGGGCAGTTGCAAATGGTCACCGACCAGGAGGACACGTTTCGCAGACTGCATTGCAATTGCCAGTTCGCTGGATATTGAACGAGCCGCCTCATCAATGATTACAAAATCATAGATGTTGTCGTGAATACCGATGTGTCCTTGCCCGATACCGACGCAGGTGCCGGTAACCAATTGTCTCGAGCGGGCATAGAACTCGTCGCAATTCACCCTTTCCGCCGACAGTGCATCCTGAATATCTCGGGATATCTGAGCCAATGCACGAACTCGTTTTGCTTCATTTGGACGGACACCATACTCGGAACAAATGTTGGAGAGCAGGATAGACTTCGCTTCCGAAACCTTGCTTTCCTGTGAAAGTAAAATTCCGTAGTCCGCTTGCAACTTGGTTCGGATAGACTCATTGAGTTCGACCACGATCGGCTTGAGGGCTTTGATGTCCTCCTCGTCGCCTACATTTTCGAAGTTCTTGAGCAAGGATTCAAGATGGTCAATCTGCTTGAACAGTTTCAGCTCCGCATCGACGACCTTGGAGATGAATTCAGTATCGAGACCTAGCGCATCCGATAGAGCTGCGACACGGTAGCGATATTCGGCGTTGAACAACTCGCGTTTTTCTGCGGTGATGGCATGGGAGTAGACGTCTTTCAGTCCATGCGAAACCGCCCCTTCACGATTGCTGAACCTGACTACTTCGAGTGAAGTTCCCAATCTCCCGCAGTGCTTCCTTATCCGCTCCGCAGCCGTGTTGACCGCTTCGTGAGATTGGCTGACCAGCAGGATTCTTCGCACATCCAACTTCTCAACGAGAAAGTGGACGAATGCAGCGATGAATTCCGTCTTTCCTGTTCCAGGCGGCCCCTGTAAAAGCGACAGCGGACCATAGTTCAGCAGCTTGGTGAATGCCTCACGCTGTTGCTCGTTGAGGCTAATTTTGTTTCCATGCAGATCTTCGCGGTCGTATCTGGCGAAGTCTTCGTCAGTGACAGAAATATTGTATGGCGTTGCATCCTTTTTGCAGGCAGGGTCAAATAAATCAAGCAGGTCAGGCAAGACCCCTTCCCTATCAAGCAGTCTTTCAAGTGCTGCCTTCCGTTTGCGATATGAAGCCCTGTCTTGTTTCGTCCTGAAGAAGACAGAGTCGCCATCTTTAAGACCATAGGCTGAACTACGGACTTTATTCAGTCGAACTTCGTTCAGAGCTGATTTTTTGAGAAAGACCTCCCCGATGATTTTTTCAGCACCATCCTGATCGATGAGCAGAGCTTCGACTTCATCCGTGCTTGCAAAAGCGCCAAGCGGATCGATGTCAGCCTCGTAAGGGAGTATCAGTTCAGAATCGGTATTCGATGGCTTAATTGAGGCTCCATTCAACTCGATATTCGGACTTGATTCGGTCTCGGTGGCGAGGATTGCACGCCAAAGTGCATGAGTCGAAATATCGACCGTTATATCAGAATGGTCCTCCCCTACGGAAGCTGCCGCCCTTTCAAACACATCCTTTAGTTGTTGACTCAACCCTGATTCATCAATTTCGGGCTGAACCATCTGAACCATCTGAAGCATTTCGATTGCACGATGAAACGCGTCATCATCGCGGAGATGTTCAGATAATCCAGAAAGTTGAGCTGGCCGCCCTAGCTTGATACGAATTGCTGTGCTGATTTCGAATTGGCTTTCTTCTGCCACCCTGAAATGAACATCAGATCTGATTCGAGGGGGTAACCCTCCGACAAAGCACCGCTGTTCCTTGTCGTAAAAGGTGACGAACGAACCACCAATGCCGGAAAACGTCACCGAGTAATTGCTCTTTCCTTGCTTCGGTGCCTCTACCTTGACGTACAGATGCCCGTTGTCGGGAAATATCGTCACTTGCTCATTAACATTGCTGAGTGATATTTCGAGAAATTGCTGATCCTGCACTTCGGATGAGGTCGTTAGTGACTTTTTAAACCGCCCCAAATCCCTGAAGCCAAACTCTAGATCGTTCAGTTCCGACTGAATCGCATCCGAGATTCTCGGGTAAGCTTTGGACTCCTCGCCCCACTCCAATCCGAGTAATTCGCAAGACATTTTGAGCACCGCAAATATATCCCGCTGTTCGGAAGAGCTTCCGTCGATGCTCTCTGGACTATACCGATGGTTCTTAGCTTCGGCAGTATTGTGGGAAAAGTCAGGAAGATCTATCAGATACACATTCCCGTTTTCCCTACCCAGCATCACATTGCAGGGGTGAAGGTCGCCGTGCGAAATCCCGAGCCCATGAAGATGTTCAACGGCATCAGCCAGCTTCTCAATAACGCCTAATTTGTCCGAGTCATCAATTACAGCATCAGCCCACGTCATACCATCAACCACGTCGGTCACCAGATACATGCTGCTGGACCTTGCCGCGAGCCCGTGTTCATGAATACGGGGCAGGTATGAGGGATTAACTGCCGCAAGCTTGTCCAAACGCTTCAAAAAAGTAAGGACGCGGAAATTGCTTACCGAGTCATCTCCTTTGCCACCGACATTCAGCCATGCTTTAACAAGCCTACCTTGTGAGACATAGACCTCTTTATCATCGTTCGAAACCAGAAACTCGTCCTGGTCAGGGAATTGCCGCGTGTGGTTAATCGGGTGACGATATGCTTCCAGTTCGGAGTCGTCGAAAGTCGGTATCGACTCGCCCTGCGGTTCTGCACGCTTCAAGCCATCGAAGAATTCCGATGCATCCTTAAACCTCCCTACCACTGCATCGAGAAGAACTCCTGCATACCATTCGCTGCTTGAAAGCATCTCGTTCTGAATGTTCTCCAAGCTCTTTGGGGACATTCTTTGAGCAGTCAGCAGATGCCACGACACAAGCCCAAGCGCATGAACGTCTTGCTGAAACGGGGTCGTTGACGAGCCATCCAGCATCTCCTTGACTTCTACTGCCCCTACTGAAAGGTTGCTCCGATAATCGCCGACCGTTCCAATTGGTTGGTGGTAAGCGGAGATAAAATTGGAGAGAGCAATTTCCTTCGAAGGCGACAGCCACAGACTATGGTCAGCAATGTCTCGATGGGCAATCTTAATCGCATGCAGGTCAGCGAACTTCGCGATAAGCAGCTTCGTGAGGTTCAGCCTGTCGGTCTGGTTAAACGACTGACCATATTTCCCCACGAACTCGTTGAACCTCAAATGCCCAGGAGGAAGTTCATAAACCTCGCTGTACTGCGATGTAACCTCATCCTTTTCAAAACTTGTCAGCGAGCGTAGGCAGTGGTTATACAGGTCGCGATTCTGGTGATTGATGAACTGCAATACCTCCCGCTCACGGGATACGATTTCAGCCCTGCCCTGCGGAGTAATAGCCTTGTTGCCTTGGATATTCTTGAAGTTCCAGACCCTAAGCAGAGCCTCCGCACCCTTTGAGATTTCCGAATTTGCCAGATATTCCTTGTATACCAATTTCGGATGCTTGAAAATTTCCTCGACTGCTGTGTACCCTCCAATTTTCAGTGCTTTCGGCGCCGTGTTTCCGCTCAGGAACAATTCATCAAATATCGGAAAGTCCTGATTTAGTACCTTTGCGCCGGGATGGGGGCGGAAGTGCTTTTCGAACGCCCCCTTGTCTGCAAATTTGAGAAAGTCCTTCATGGACATCGTATGGTGAAGTTCGACCTCGGGAAGCTGACTGAAATCAGAATTCCCTGTCATTACCACAAAGTATTCAACAAATGGGGTGTATCCCTTGTTTGAAAATCTCTGACTAAGCTTTTTTAGCTTGTTAGAGAGGGTGTATTGCTTGCTTCTCGTGACGCTAACAGGCGACCGCCCCATGTTCTTGTCGCCCTTGAACCAAATGTCACCATTTGCCGCGATGGGCGCATGGTTCCAGTCCTTTAACTCCACGATGATGACATTGCAGTGAGTCACGATCACCAAATCAAACTCACCCTCCTTGCCCTTCGAATCGACGAACCTAAATCCGGCATAACCTTTCCAAGGGAACATGCCGTTGCGCCCGAGCTTGTTTTGAAGCTGATCCTGTATAGAACCGCCTCTTACTTGGGACTTGCCATCAGGCTGGGCATCAGAAAAAGCAGCCCCGATTTTTTTGATTGCTTCAATCTCTTGTTCTTGAAGTCCGCCGTCCCAAATTTCGATGTCCAAAGCGCTTCCTTATATTCCATTACTCAAAGAATCCTTCCGCCAGAGGAACTTCACATGCCAAACGGTTGACTCGTCTGCCAACTTCCTCACCGGCAAACCTCCCCGCCACTGTCAGCAATTAGCAATAATACAGAGCTATTCTCCGAAGTGCACCAGAGGCGCCTTTACGGATAGCTGTCACTCAAACATGAACAGGCGAAATTCTATTTGCACATTCCCGATGTACGGATTGAAAAATACACTGTCTCAAACCGACCCTTGAATATTGTCCCCTATTCAAAATTTAGCCTGCCTGATTGCTGACCGTCGCAATGGATTATTTCCGATACACAGCACGGATTCGCTATCGAAATAATATGGCAAATAATTCTTGAAGGTTATCAGTTAAGCATCCATGTAGATATTGGAAAATTCTTAGATGCGTGCTGATTTGTTGATTTTTTTGAAACACCTCTGATCTTATGTCAGCTCATATACCACCTCAAAAGACTGCTTTTTGCGCCTGCAGATGACCAGCTTTGTTAAGAGTAGCCGTTCAGGACGGTTACGTCCCAACACAAAACTGTTGCGTCCCGCCCATATATCACCCCCGCTCTGTCGAACTTTTAAAAAGGCAGGTACAGCCTTTGGTAATATGGGCTTTAGTAGGAAACGCGCAACAATCAGCACGCAACAAAATTTTTTTCACAGGCCAAGTACTAAAAATACTGAGTCACACCGTTGCATTTGTTTATCTTGCTACAGTCCTTCCACGTCTATGCCGTATTCAACAAGCTAGGCTTTTCGTCGTTCAAAGTCCGACATGCGCGCTCGACACGCTGCCAGAATTCAGGGGGTGGGTGAGGTTGATGCAGGTTAGCTAATTCATCTACGGCCACATACTCGGCGATACACTGCGGAGGGAGTATGGTTTTCCAAAAAAATACATGCAGTCGCCTTTACCGCAAAATCCCCAACCATACCTCGGCGCGCTTACTGCGCTGCGAGCTGCATTCTACCGAGATAACCGTGATTCAATCGGGGTACCGCACAAAAAATTTCGATTAAAAACCATCCATACCCTTATTTACTTATCAAAATCCAGACGCAACTTCACCATCCGGCGCTATTGCATGCCCGATTGGTGAAGCAATATTACATAAAAATTTATTCCCCGTAAGAATTACTACCACTTGCATTGCAAGTGCGAGGTAGGTCACCCATCCCGTTTCGCCCCCATTTATCACCATTTAGTGGGTGATGAGCTGGGACTGATCTCGCTCTTCGTCACTTCGCAAACAACTCTCGGCTTAGCTACCGTCTGCTTCACCACCTGTGTGGCCTGGCGCAGCGCCAGTTTGTCAAAATGATGCTTTCCTCTTCAACCAAAAACAATTTTCAATATTTTCTCGGTACTACGCCTGTAACTCCTGGCTATTGCCAGGCAGAACGAAAAGCAACCAACTCTACGCATCATCATTATTACCAGCTGCCGGCGCGATGGCTTTGGCTGCTTTGAATAAATTGACCTGAGAATATAGCGCTCTCATCGGACCTACTAAAACTTTACTTATTGGAATGATTTGAATGAAAAACACCCTGCCTGACGGAGGGCTTATGATAAACACCAGCAACGTGATGTTTGATTGTGGACTTGCTACCGCAAGACGTGACGATACCTTGCGGTACCAAGTTGAAGGATAAAAAGCTACTTTTATCAGTGCGACATGTTTGGTTTTGACTTTGCAGCCGCGTAAAAAACCGAACGAACACAACACCTTTTACGGGTGTCAATCGTACTCTGCCTAAGCAGGATGTTCACAATATAAATGTAACCAATTGAATTGTCAACGTAAATACACTTCCGTGATATCAGGCCTGAAATGACCCATTTCCTGACTTACAATTGCTAACGCCAAATCGTAATTTATACCTGCTGATAGCAAAGTCATCATCCGGGATTGCGCATAAGTATGCCTTACCCCGTGCCCACCAGTCGTCCATCCTAACTCACGATCAGCGGCTTTAGTAAAAGAGTCACTCCACTGCTTTCCTCCGCCAATATCATAAAACTGCGAATAGTAAATATCACGATCCTTAAACTGTTGCGGCACTGGCAAACGCAATAATTCCAACCGCTTAGACAGATCATGAGAAATAGCAACTTCCCGCACCAGCCCCCCTTTGCCTTTAACCGTATATCTCTCCACATCATTCCGTCCCAAAAATCTATCATCCGTCCATTTTCGATCGGATAACTTTCTCATCAAATTAACAGGCATAAGTGTCAGAAGCTCATGGGCACGGAGGCCTGCATTGGCTGCGATTTGGGTAGATAGCGAATGCTTTTGAGACTGTGCTGAAACAATCAATTCAATTTGTTGAAATGTGTAGGCTCGACTATGCTGCGCTTGCTCTAACTCACTCTTAACAATCGGCAGCTTTACACCCAGTAGTATCTGCATCGCCTGACGGTCCTTGTCCAGCTGCTTCTGCCCAACGTCCTGCGACCTATGCTCTAGGTAGCTCTCAGCAATTTCACTTGTTAAACCAGACAGTCCTCGACCCGCATAATCCAACCGATTTTGAGTAATATACTCAGCTACCTTTTTTAGCGACTCCAGATAAGTCCGCTCTGTTCCAAGACTGTGAATCTTGCCATCCCCACCTGCCTTGGCATGGCTCGACTTACCAATAGCACGCTTTTTTTGAACGGCGTGTTTAGCTTGACTGGTAGAGGAGCGAAAAGTAGCCATTCTCGCCCCTCAAATAACCGCTGCCTTTTTTTTATCTAAAAAACGTTTGATAGTCGATCGTGCAACTTTTATGCGTTTATGCTTTTTTAACCAAAACCGAATTTCAGCCAAGGAGGCTCCATTATTCCTAAGCGTGATCAACTCAGCCAAATATTTGGTAAGGACAGAAGTACCCCATGTACTCCGTTTTCTACGTATAGAACATTCCGCCCGAACAACGGCGAGTACAACTAGTGGATTGAAATTTTGCATATAGCCTCCTGTGGTTAGAAACAGGAGTGACTATAAATCGGAGCAAGTTGGAATTGCCGGCAAATAAAGCGTTTTTTGGTGACTCCTTGGATATCACTCAAGAAGTTTTCGAAAAAACCCAAGGTCAGGCTAACCAAACACATTACCTACAATAGCAGATAAAAGATCGGGAGCTGAAGGTATGGAATAAGCCATACAACCAATTGAATTAAAATAAATAAATTATTTACAACAGAAATATTTTAGGCATGACGCCTAAGAAAACTCTAAAACAAACGAGAAAATGGCTGGCGACCTAGCCAAAGCCATAACGGCACGCTAACGGCACGGCTTAGAATTCCAGAAACAGATAAGGGGTTAGACTTTCGTCTAACCCCTTGATTATCTGGCTCCCCGACCTGGACTCGAACCAGGGACCTGCGGATTAACAGTCCGTCGCTCTACCGACTGAGCTATCAGGGAATGAAGAGGTGCGCATTATATAGAGATTGTCGATTCGGTCAACATAAAATTTAAATTATTTAAAAAATATTTTTCCACACAGTCATACATCGCTGAAAAAACCAAACCATACGCGTAAAAAACCTACCGCATTCAATTGAATAGATTGTATATTTTATCCGGCATCCCACCGGAACATCATCGACACTACGACATTAGTGCACACATTGATTATTGAAAGCCACCTGCAATGAAAAATTGCAAATCAAAGCGGGCCGACTGCGCTTGACCACTGACGCGACTGTGAGCAGACGCAACACCCTAGCAGGAGACGCCCTACTCAGAACAGCAAGTTTTTCAATGCTGGC
This sequence comes from Gallionella capsiferriformans ES-2, assembly GCF_000145255.1. Taxonomy (NCBI): domain Bacteria; kingdom Pseudomonadati; phylum Pseudomonadota; class Betaproteobacteria; order Nitrosomonadales; family Gallionellaceae; genus Gallionella; species Gallionella capsiferriformans. The sequence continues at coordinate 714,429 of NC_014394.1, read as the reverse complement.
GGCTCAAATCGCACAAAATACCGGCATCGCTGCCTATCCTCAGAAACACCTGCTCAGGCGTCATGCGCAACAAGCCGGCAATATCCTTATAGTCATCAGGCAGGGCCGCATCGTCCCAACCGTTGGACGAATGCCGCGCCAGATTGACCGCCAGCATCACGTTGCGCACCCGGGGCTGCTGCGAACTCGAATCATTGACCAGATGCAACAGCAACTGAGGCAACCCCCACTGGGCGATCAGCTCCTTTTGCAATTCAGCCAACGTAAAACCGAGCACTTGCTGCTGAACATCCTTACTGCGCAGCGCTTTGTCGTGCAACTGCAAATCGCGAATTTCCAGCATTAAATCGGGCGCAAAACACCACATCAGAATCTCGGCAATATCGTGCAGCAGGGCTGCGATACGCACTTCCTCATAATGCAGGTCGTGCAACTGTACCGCCCAGTCAAAAGCATAACTGGAAGCGCGATGTGAACGATGCACCACGCGTAGCAGCGGCGGCAAGGCAATCGTATGCGTCTTGAGCATATCTTCGATCAAAGGCTGCGCCGTAACTTTGTTGAAGAACGTTTCCATGCCGAGCATCAGCAACGCCTGCTCAACCTGAACCAACTCCATCGTTTGCGCCTTGTGTTTATGACTTTGCAGATAACGCAGCAACTTAACCGTCATGATGGGATCGGGCGCGATAACCGCTGCAATTGCATGCGCAGAGAGTTTATTCTCATCCTCACGCAGCAGCGCCAACTCTCTGGCAGTGTGCTTTAGAACAGGCAGTTCACTCTGACTGAGCAGAATCACCCAATTATTCAAAGCCTTGTTATCTCCCATCACATCACCTCTCAACCCGATTTATGGAAACTCTACGCTAATATTCAACTCAACGCCCAAACACCCTTGCAGCGCTTAGTCACCCTGTACCGCCAGCCGGCCTACACGCCCCTCGACTTCCTGCATCGACAGTTCATGACGCGGCAACGCCTCAGCTTCCAGCCCCTGCAAATACTGCTGCATAGAAACCAGTTCATAGCCCTGCGCCTGCCAGCCCTGCAACAATTGCTCGAATACCGGCATCCATTTTCCGCCTTCGAGTTCGGCATGCAAGGTATACACATGCCCCGTTGCTGGCGCATCTGCCGTCAGCGTTAAAAAATGTTCAGCGATATTATCAAGCGTAATGCCGTCCCGGTTGATCAACTCATCGAGCGTCGGCAAGGTCGTCGGCAACTGAGGACAGGCGATAATCTCAGCCTGCCAGGTCGGGATAAAGGGGTGCGTACCGCGCGAATCGGAACTATAGTCAAAACCCGAGCGCTGCATCAAACGCATTGCGTGACGATTCATCTGCCAGCCGGCTGCCGCATGTGCATGAGGCGGCTCTGCAAAAATTTCGGTGTAACGGTCGATCGCACGCTGCAACTCGCGCTGCGTCCATGCAGCATCCTTGTCCAGCACATGATCCTGCCAGCGCACATGATCGAAGCAATGAATGCCGACTTCAAATCCTGCATCCCTGACGCTGCGCATAATTCCGGCGCATTTTTTACCGATATCGGGTGCCGGTAGCAAGGTACCGTACAACAGGGTCTTGATGCCGTAGTGTTCGACCACCGACATGCGCGATACTTTTTTCAGATAGCCCGGACGGAACACGCGCCAAATGGCCCGCCCCATATTATCCGGGCCCAGCGTAAAGAAGAACGTCGCCTGCGCATGGTAGCGCTGCAATACCTCAACCAGACGCGGAACACCTTCGCGCGTTCCGCGATAGGTGTCCACATCAATTTTAAGCGCGATCTGTTTCGCCATTAGTCCATCAGCTTGCGCGCTTCGCCGACCTGACCGCGATACGCATCGAAAATATTGCGCAGCGTGTCCGCCATATTGATGACCGGCGCCCAGCCCAGCTCTTCGCAGGTATTGGTGATCTTTGGCACGCGGTTCTGCACGTCCTGATAACCCTTGCCATAGTATGCGGCGGCTGTCGTTTCGAGGATCTTTACCTTTTGTGCCGATTCGCGATATTCCGGATATTCGTTGGCGAGTTTCAACATCATGTCAGCCAGATCTTTGATCGAGAAATTATTGACCGGATTGCCGATGTTGTAGATTTTCCCTGTCGCGACGCCATCTTTGTTCTCGATGATCTTCATCAGCGCATTGATACCGTCATCCACATAGGTGAACGCACGCTTTTGCTGACCGCCATCGACCAGACTGATGTTTTCGCCGCGCACGATATGGCCCAAAAATTGCGTGACCACGCGCGAGCTGCCTTCCTTCGGTGTATGAATGGAATCGAGCCCTGCACCGATCCAGTTGAACGGACGGAACAGGGTGAAATTCAACCCTTCCATACCGTAACCCCAGATCACGCGATCCATCAATTGTTTGGAACAGGAATAGATCCAGCGCGGCTTGTTGATCGGACCGCAGATCAGTTCGGATTCTGCCGGGTCGAATTCTTCGTCATGACACATGCCGTACACTTCGGAAGTAGACGGAAATACCAGATGCTTGCCGTATTTCACTGCGGCACGCACGATAGGCAAATTGGCTTCAAAGTCCAGTTCGAACACGCGCAGCGGCTGCTTGACGTAAGTGGACGGCGTGGCGATGGCAACCAGCGGCAGAATCACATCGCACTTCTTGACGTGATATTCAACCCATTCCTTGTTGATGGTAATGTCGCCTTCGAAGAAATGAAAACGCTCGTGGCCGATCAGGTCCGCGATACGCTCAGAGCTCATGTCCATGCCGTAAACTTCCCAGTCAGTGGTCGCGAGTATTTTATTGGACAGATGGTGACCGATAAAACCGTTCACGCCGAGGATCAGTACTTTTTTCATTTCATTTCCTTAACAATTAAATTCAAATCTTTGCACACCGTAACGTCCGGCGAATTCTTCAGCGCTTAATTCTGCGCCATCCAGTTCAAAACGCAGCACGCGCAACACGCCCTCACCGCAGATCGCGTAGGCGCGGCCTTCTTTGACGTAGAACGCAGGCTTATCCTTCGAGGCCCTGCACTTCGTCACCAGCGTCTGCAAAATGCGCATCGGACGCCCCATCAGCTGCGTCGCGGCGCCCGGGTAAGGCGGCGCTACCGCACGAATCAGATTATGGATCTGTACAGCGCTTTGCTGCCAGTCAATCACACCATCCGCCGCATTCCGTCCGCCAAAATAGGCGCCCAGACTCAAATCCTGTTTCACCGCGCGCGCACGGCCTGCGAGCAATGCCGGCAACACGTTGTTTAGCGCAATTTCCGCCGCAACGGTCACCTTCTGAAACACCTGCAACGCCGTGTCATCGGGCAGAATCGGCACGGCCTGCTGCGCAACGATATCACCGTTGTCCGGTTTCTCGGTCATGTAGTGCAAGGTCGAACCCGTTTCGGTTTCGCCTTTGATTATCGCCCAATTTACCGGCACGCGCCCGCGGTATTTCGGCAACAGCGACCCGTGCATATTCAACGCGCCCCGATGCGGGATCGCCAGCAACGGCGCTTTGAGCATTTCCCGATAGTAAAAGGAAAAGAAGAAATCAGGCTGCAACGCGCGAATCTGTTCGACGACAACCGATTCATTCGGATTCGCAGGCGTAATCACAGGGATACCGTGCAAGGCCGCCAGTTCCGCGACACTGTCAAACCAGATATTCTCATTGGGATTATCTGTATGAGTCACCACCAGTTTTACGTCCACACCGTGAGCTAACAGCACGGACAGGCAGCGCACGCCGACGTTGTGATAGGCGAAGACCACTGCCGTTGAGGATTGAGGATTGAGGATGGAGGATGGAGGAAAACCTGCCGCCCCCTCTTTAACGTGATGAGTACTCATTAATTTTCACCCCCTGTTTTAACTCGAACTTCGTTCCTCAATCCTCACTCCTGCTTTCCAATACCGCTTCGACCAGATAGCGCGGGCGGTGACGCACCTGCTGGTAGATGCGTCCGACATACTCGCCCAGCAGACCGATACCAAACAAGGTGATGCCGATCATGAAGAATACCAGCGCGAACAGCGTAAACAGCCCTTCCGCCTCGGGGCCGATAATCAGACGGCGCACCACCAGAAACACGAAGAACAGGCCGGAAAAAACGGAGATGAGCATACCGGCCATCGAAAACATCTGCAGCGGCACCAGCGAAAATCCGGTCATCAGATCAAAATTCAAGCGAATCAGACTGTAGAGCGAATATTTCGACTCCCCAGCCAGTCGCTCGTCGTGTCCGACGACCACTTCAGCCGGATTGCGCGCAAAGCTATATGCTAACGCGGGAATAAAGGTATTCACCTCGTGGCAGCTGTTGATTGCATTGATGATATCCCGACTGTAAGCGCGGAACATACACCCCTGATCGGTCATTTTGATGCGGGTGATCCGCTCGCGCAAATTGTTCATCGCACGGGATGCCACATGCCGCCACCAGCTATCGTTGCGCTGACGACGGATCGAGCCGACATAGTCGTGCCCCTCATCCATTTTAGCCAGCAACAGGCCGATATCTTCGGGCGGATTTTGCAAGTCGGCATCCAGCGTGACGACGCGCTGCCCGCGCGACTGCTCGAAGCCCGCCATGATCGCCATATGCTGACCGAAATTGCCGTTAAACAGCACCACACGCGTCACATCCGCACGCTTTTGGAACTGCTCGCGCAATAGCGCAGCGGAACGGTCGCGGCTGCCGTCATTGATAAAAACGACCTCGTAACTAATGCCCAGCGTGTCGAGTGCCGGATACAGGCGGTCAAACAGGGTCTGCAGCCCCGCCTCTTCGTTGTAAACAGGAATAACGACGGAAAGTTGTATGGTATTCATAGGACGGCATTCTACCGCACAGGGTAAAATTCGCGAAATCGCGGCGCACTAATTTATAGATTGCCTGATGGCCCGCGCGCGCAACTGCCCGCATGCCCCTTCGATTTCCTGCCCGGCAGAATCGCGTATTTTAACCAGAACCCCTTGCCGCTTCAGCGCATACGCCATTGCAGCAATGCGCTCCGTGGATGGACGACGATAGTCCAGCCCGTCCACTTCGTTGAACGGGATGAAATTCATCACCGCATACTTACCGGCCAGCAGCCGGACGATTCCGTCCAACTCCGCATCACTGTCGTTAACGCCCTCAATCAGTGTCCACTGGTATTGAACGGGATAAGAGGTTATCCGCGCATAGTGTTCTGCCAGCGAAACCAACTCCTCGATCGCGATGACCGGCGCGCTGGGCAACAGTCTGGCGCGCAAGATGGCATCGGTCGTGTGCAGAGAAAGGGCAAGGGCCGGTTTGACGGTCTCCGTCGGCAGACGCTCGAAAACGCGCAAATCGCCCACGGTTGAAAAAACCAGATTCTTGTGGCCGATATTGCCCTGCGTGCCGAGCAACTGGATCGCCTCCAGCACGTTATCGAGATTGTGGGCCGGCTCCCCCATGCCCATGAACACGACTTTGCTCACCTCGCGGCGGCGGCGCGCGAGCACGACCTGAGCGACAATTTCCGCGCTACCCAACTGGCGGATCAGGCCGTTGCGACCGCTCATGCAAAACACACACCCCACCGCACAGCCCACCTGCGTCGAGATGCACAGTCCGCCGCGCGGCAGCAATACGCTCTCTACCATCTGACCGTCAGCGAGTTCAACCAGCAGCCGCGCAACGCCCTCGCCTGCCGGATATTCGCCGTGCAGCTTCGCCAAGCCGGTCAGTTCAGCTTCGATGGCGGGCAATTCGGCGCGCACCGCCGCCGGGAAAAAATTATCCGCCGGGCTATTTTTTCTGTCGTACGAAGCGATCTGGCTCCAGCCGCGCAGCAGCCGGTCTTCATGGCAGGGTTTGCTGCCAAGCTCGCGCAATCGCCTGATTAAATGAAGGATGCGCATAGGCGTGTGAGCTGATAAATTCAAAATAATTGCGCGCCGTGTCAGATTGCCGGTGATGTTAACGCAGGCACGGAATAGCCCATTTTAATCGTGCAACAACGGGGTGTCCCGCAGAATTACCCCAGCACCGCAAGCATTGCAGCGCAGGTGCGTTCCACATCTGCCTTGGTCAATGAATAATACATCGGCAGCGAGACGATCTGACGTCCGACGTGCTCGGCAATCGGGAACATGCCTTCCTTGAAACCCAGCTCGCGGTACAGGGTGAACAGGTGAATCGGGGCGTAATGAAAGCCTACACCGATATTAAAAGCCTTCATGCGCTCCATAAACTGAGCGCGCGTGATGGTATCGGGCAGCACGATCTGGAACAGATGCCAGTTGGTGTTTTCAAATTCGGCAGGCGGCAATTGCGCACCAGTGCGAGCTTCGAAATCCGGCCCCAGCACCTTGAAATAGTGTTGCGCCAGCGCGCGTCGATGCGAGGTAATGTCATCCAAATGGGAGAATTGCCCCAACCCGATCGCCGCGGCGATATCGGTCATGTTGTACTTGCCGCCGAGCACATCGACATCGATGCCGTCCCAACCGCTGCGCGTTACGCCTTGCAAGCGGTATTTTTCGGCAAGCACCACCTCTTCCGGCGTATTCAATACCAGACAACCGCCTTCGGAGGTCGTGATGTTTTTATTCGCCTGAAAGCTGAACGAGACGAAATCACCGAAGGATCCGATAGGACGTCCACGCCAGGTCGAACCGATGGCTTGCGCGGCGTCTTCGATCACGCGCAATTTATATTTGGCCGCAATGGCATACAAACGATCCATATCGAGCGGACGGCCAGCCAGATACACCGGAATAATCGCGCGGGTTTTCGGGGTAATCGCAGCTTCTACGAGATCAAGATCAATGTTACGGGTCACAGGATCGATATCGGCAAACACCGGGGTCGCGCCGACTTCGAGGATCACATTGGAGGTCGCCATCCACGATATCGGCGTGGTGATGACTTCATCCCCGGCACCGATTCCGGCGATACGCAGCGCAATCTCCATGGTGCAGGTGCCGGAATTGAAGGTACGAACCGGACGACCGCCAAAGTAGGCTGAGAGTTGTTTTTCGAATTCGATGACCTTGGGGCCGCTGGTGATCCAGCCGGAACGCAGAGTATCGGCAACGGAGGCGATTGTCGCCTCATCAATCGTCGGTTTGGAAAAAGGCAGGAAGCTATTGTTCATATCAGGCTCGCGAAATAATGACAACACCGAGAATAATCACGCCCATGCCGATCACTTTGGCAGGATTGAAGGACTCGTTAAATAAATACCAGGCCGCAACAGCATTCACCACATAGCCCATCGACAGCAAAGGGTAGGCGATACTGACCTGTACGCGCGACAACGCAAGTATCCAGATCACCACGCCAAACACGTAGCAGACCATCGCGCCGACGATATGGGGTTCCGTCGCCAGCCGCCAGCCGATCGGCACGACGTTGGCGAGACTAAAATCGAAATAGCCGATCGAATTCGTCCCTGTTTTCATCAGGATCTGGGCGGCCGCATTGAGCATCACCCCCGCCATAATCATGCTAAAGCTAACCAGATTCATATTTTTTTCACCACGATATATTGGCCGTCCTGAAAGATGATTTTCATGGCTAATTTTTTGCCCGATGCGGATTCCGCCATTTGTTGCAATTGAGGGTAAGCATACAGCGGCATGATGGCCAGCGCTTCGGCTTGCGCCTCCCAGACCGGCAAAAAATCGTCCAAGGTCGGAATCCAACGCTCAGGCTCCTGTTTAATACCGAAGTCCATTTCATCCTGGAACTGGACCAGGGTAAAGGTACGCTGTAAATAAAAGGGCAAGGTCTGCTCGTAGGTCAGCACCGAATAAAACGGGATGTCGGGTTTGACCTCGGCGCGGATCGCCTCCGCGATATGTTTCGCAGAACGCTCGCCCGCCAGCGTATTGTAGCCTGACACCCCCAGTTGCACGGACAGCAGCGTCCCCAAGGACAACACCAGCACCGCGGGCCACTTCTTGTTGCGCCACAACAGCGCCATGCCTGACAACTGGCTCAACAACAGCATTAAAGAGGCCGCCACCAGCCAGGGCCGGTATTCCGGATACAGGGCAATCTGTGTCGGCGTGTCGGCAAAGCGGTCCACATTGAGCGCCAGCACTAAAAAGGCGATTGCGACCGGCACGATGGGCGAGACTTGCCAGAACAACACGCGCTCGCGCATTTGCACCAGACGCTGCCCCATCAATAGCACCAGCGCCGGAAACATCGGCAACAGATAAGAGGGTAGTTTGGATCCGGAAATAGAGAAGAAACAGTAGATGAAGACCGCCCAGACCAGCAAAAATCGCGCGGCATTAAACGGACGCTCGCCTGCGAGCATCGGCGCTTTAGCACCAAAAACGGCACGCAGCACCGCATCGATCATCAGCACCGTCCAGGGCAGCATACCGGCCAGCAACACCGGCACAAAGTAATACCACGGCTGATAGCGTCCCAAGTCCTTCGTGGTGAAGCGCGTGTAATGCTCGTAGATAAAGAAGCGGCCGAAAAATTCGGGATTCGCCTTCATCACCAGATAAAACCAGGGCGCGGTAATCAGCAGGAAAACCGATATACCGGCCAACCAGTGCATGCGCTTTAACACCGTAAAGTCGCGCTGCACCAAGCAATAGATAAACACCGCCGTGCCCGGCAAAATAATGCCCATCAAGCCTTTGGACAGGACCGCCAGCGCCATGCCGGCCCACGCCAGCAGCATCCAGTTACGCCGCTGCCTGACATCGGTCGCACTCTGCCCCAGCAGCAGGGAAAAAATCCCCAGCGTAATGAAAAACGTCACGCCCATATCGAGCGTATTGATATGGCTCATCATCACATACAGCATACTGCCGGACAGCAGCACCGCCGCAAAGCCGGCCGTCTCACGCCCGAACAGGCGCGAACCTGCGAACCAGACCAGAAAAATCCCCGCAAAGCCCGTCAGCCCGGCCCACAGGCGCGATGTCCACTGATGCTCGCCAAACACGGTATAGGCGGCAGCCGTCGCCCAGTATTGCAGCGGCGGCTTTTCGAAATACTTTAAATTATTCAGCCGCGGGGTCACCCAGTCGCCGGAGGCCACCATCTCGCGCGGAATCTCGGCATAGCGCCCTTCATCGGGTTTAATCAACGTACGATATTCAAGATTGGCAAACCAGATCACCCCGACCACCGCCACCAGCCACCACAATTTCCTGCTCGCAAAAAGACTCATCATACTTTCCTGGCTACCAGCAACAATGACCCGCCAAGCGGGAATGAAATACCGCACGCGATCAACCAGCGCTCCACCTTCATCACGCCCCCTAAGAGCGTATTGGCCAGCTTGCCGATTTTAAATCCGGCATCCATCTGATCCGCGGCATCAGCCGATTTTTGCAACAGACGGGAGGCCAGCATGACCGGCAACAAAAGCGCCACAAAGGAGCCTGCATACTCGACTTTGAATCCGGCGCGGGTCACGCGCTCCAGCAGTTCGGCACGCGTATAGCGGCGCTTGTGATGGGCATAATCGTCCGTGCTGCTCCACAACCAGCGATGCTGCGGCACGGTCAAGATCAGCCCGCCGCCTGTCTGACAGGCCTGATACATCTGCACTAGCGCTGCCTGATCGTCCTCGATATGTTCGAGCACATCAAAACTGCCTATCAGGTCAAACTCATCGCGAAACGGAATCGCACAGGCATCCATCTGAAACAAAGTGGCCGTCGGCACGCGTTGTTTGGCAAACTCGAGCCCCTCGGTGAAAATGTCGCTGCCAGAGAGCGCTGCATCCGGATAAATCCGTCTTGTACCCGCCAGCACGAAACCGGTGCCGCAGCCTATCTCCAGAATATTTTGACGAACGGGAAAATAGCGCGTCATGCAGTCCTGCAAAATCGCATTGCGGGCAATAAACCAGAAGTGGCCGGCCTCAACCGCTGCGTAGCGCTGGAAGGTATCGGGATTAAACCCGTCGTTCTGCTCGGCTAAAGCCGGAGCGAACGCCATAAAGCCACCGCGCCCGGACGGCGCCTGTCCGCAGGCGGGACAGAGCCAGTCGGTATTGGTAAAGGGTCGTTGGCAAGCCAGACAAAATTTCATGGATTCATTCGCGGCAAAAAGCCAAAAAAATAGCAGGTATGGATTTTAACGCGTCCGGCACCGATGCTCCAACTTTATGCGTCGCATACCCTGGCACCCGGCGCTAATTGCACACGGACCGGATCTGCAAAATATTCGTCTGTCCTTGCAACACAAGTTCAATACCGGCCTGCTTTAAGGTGCGCAGACACTGCCCGGCGGCGACCGTCTGAATTTGCTCTACCGTTCCCTGATGTTGAATCAGCTTTTTAATGGGGGGCGTTGCCTCCAGCAATTCGTACAGCCCCACCCGCCCCTTGTAGCCTGAACCTTCGCACTCGCGACAGCCGTGTGCCGCGTACAGAGAAAATTTCCCTTCCGTATTGAGATAGTTTTTTCGCCAGTTCTGTATCACTTGCTCGGGAAGCTGCGGTGTTCCTGTGCAATATTCCTCCGCCAGCGCCTGAATTTCTTCATCGGTCGCGGTATAAATTTCCCGGCATTCCTGACAGTAGCGCCGTGTCAGGCGTTGCGCCAGGATGCCTACCAGCGCATCGGAAAAGTTAAACGGATCCATCCCCAGATCGAGCAGTCTCACCAGACTCTCAGCCGCACTGTTGGTGTGCAAGGTAGAAAACACCATATGTCCGGTGAGCGATGCCTGAATAGCGATTTTTGCCGTCTCGATATCGCGTATTTCACCGACCATGATGACGTCGGGATCGGCGCGCAAGAAGCTGCGCATGGCAGCGGCAAAGGTCCAGCCGATATTTGCGTTGATCTGAACCTGGCGCAGCCCCTCCTGGGTGATTTCAATCGGATCCTCCGCGGTCCAGATCTTACGATCAGGTGAATTGATCAACCCGAGCACCGAATGCAGGGTCGTCGTCTTACCCGACCCGGTCGGCCCGCAAATCAGGAAAAGCCCGTATGGCCTTACAGCCAGCTCCTTCATGCGTGCCAATACATCGGCCGGCAGCCCAATCAGTTCCAGCGGCATGGGCTTAGCCCCTGTCAGTACGCGCAAGACGACGTCTTCGAGTCCGTTGGCCGTCGGCACGGTCGCGACGCGAAATTCGACTTTATGATCCTGGCTTAGTTTGAGTTCAATTTTGCCGTCCTGCGGGCGGCGGCGCTCGGAAATATCGAGTTTCGCCATGATCTTGATTCTGGAAATCAGCGCCTTTTTAAAGGCCGGCGGAAACTCGAAATACTTGCTGATCACTCCGTCACGGCGAAACCTGACCTGCGTGTTGCGCTTATCGGGGTAGGTTTCGATGTGGATATCCGACACCCCCTGATCGTAAGCGTCCAGCATCATCTTATTGACCAGTCCCACCAGGGTATTGTCGGTTTCAGCAACCAACTCCTCACCCGACTCCTCCCCGCCCCCATCGAAGGTCATACCGACAGCCAGCTCGTCTATCCTCTGCCGGCTGGTTTTCTCGTTGCGCAATTCATTGATAACAAAAACAATATCCTCGCGCGCCGCCAGCACCGGCACGACAGTCAGATGGGTGATGACGCGCAATTCATTGAGCGGCTCCCAGAGCAGGGGATTCTCCATCGCCACGATCAGCGAGTGATCCGTGTGATAGAGCGGCAAAATAGAATATTTAGTGACGAAATTGATCGGCACCAGATGAAAGGTCGACGGCTCGACAAAAAATTTCCGTACGTTGACAAAGGGAATGCCGAGTTTTTTGGCCAGCATGCTCTGCACGACTTCCGTGTTCACGACCCCCATGTTGATCAAAATTTCGCCCAAGGCAACTTTTTTATCCGTGCGCTGTTTAGCGAGCGCTTCTTGCAATACCTCATGTGTAATCAGGTTTTCATTGACCAGCATGTCGCCCAGTTTCAACACCGTGCCCGACTGTCGCCCCAATGCGGCAACCAGTTGCTCGGAGCTGACGATCTGCTCATTGGTCAGATACTCACCCAGGCGCTGATGACGCATCTGCTCCTGCTTCTCGAGACCGGAGTTGATTTCCTTGTGCGTGGCAATTTTTTCCTCGATCAGCATCTGACCGATTTTCTTGCCTATCTGGTAGTGTTTAATTGAAACGGCCGGAATAAAGCAGCGGATCACCGAATCATCGGTATGCACCAAAAACAGGTAAAGCCCGGTTTTATCGATGGCGAATCCGACGGTTTCCCCGTCCAGCCGTTTATCGTTGACAAACACGATCGAGCACGCCTGCTTCTCGGACGCGCCAAAAACAGCATGGGTTTCGTTGATCAGGCCGGAAATTTTAATCAGGTGTACCGGATGCAACAGCCTCAGGTAATTGACCGACTCTTCCTTCAGTCTCGAAATTCCCCCGTTAAAAGGTTGAATCTTAAATACGCCCTCTTCAGGCGCAAAACGCATCAGGTCGCCAAAATACTCCTGCCCGTCAGTAGCAATGATCAGACAAGGCTCGCTGTCGAAAGCCTCTAAATCTTCTTCGAATTTATAGTAAAAAGGCGTTGGCCACAGGCTCAGTTTCATATGCACTCCTCAACAGCGGTTTTTCGATTCAGTCGCGAATTATCCATCAATTCGACCGGTACAGGTTCAGACGCCCCGCTCAGTCACTTCAGTTGTCGCCCAGCCGGATGCAAAGGTGATACGCAATGTATCGCCCGTCGCCAGCTGCTCGGCAGCACAGACCAGACGCCCGTCACTATGCTGCACCAGACTATAGCCCCGCGCCAGCACCTGTGCCGGATTGAGCAACCCCAAATGCTGGCCTGCAGTCGCTAGTCTCACCTGTTTACGGCTTTGCCCGGTTTGCATCGCCTGTACCAGACGCGCTGATTGATGCACGAGTTTATCCTGCATGCGGCGAAAATCGCTGCCCGCACCGCGCAGCCGATGCGTATAGGACTTACAGCGCCACTGTTCCTGCTGCAGTCCGTGCGAAAAATTACGCTGTAAACGCTGTTGCATCTGATCGAGCACGGTCGATTTTTGCTTTAATTGCTCTGCCGGATGAACCACGCGACGCTGCAGATAATCGAGCGCTTGCATGGCGTTTTGCAGACGGTTGCGCTGCGAACGCAATAAATGCTGCGCCGTATCCCGCAAACCTTTGAGCAACGTCTCGCGATCGGGCACAGCACGCTGCGCTGCGGCGGTCGGTGTGGGTGCACGCTCGTCAGCCACAAAATCGGCAATGGTAAAATCCGTCTCATGCCCGACGCCGCTGACAATCGGAATAGCGCTGGCAAAGATGGCACGGGCGACTACTTCCTCGTTGAACGACCATAAATCCTCGATACTGCCGCCGCCCCGACACAGGATCAGCACGCTGCACTCATTGCGTTCACAGGCCGTCTGGATGGCGTCGGCAATTTTTTCCGCACTGCCCGCCCCTTGCACCGGCGTCGGGTACAAAATAACCGGAACACCCGGCAGACGCCGCTTCAAAGTCGTCAACACATCGCGCAATGCAGCGGCCTGAGGCGAGGTGATGATCCCAACACGCCGTGGAAACGCCGGCAACGCGCGTTTACATGTCGCATCGAATAAGCCTTCATCCTCCAGTTTTTGTTTAAGCCTGGCGAACTGTTCATATAACACGCCTAATCCTGCCGGCCGCAGTTGTTCGACGGTCAGCTGAAAATCACCGCGCGCCTCGTAGAGGGAGGCAACCGCGAGCAACTCAACCTGACTCCCATTCGCAATCGTGCTGTCCAGCGATTGATTCTTGTGACGAAACATCACACAGCGCACCTGCGCCTGTTCGTCCTTGAGCGCGAAATACCAGTGTCCGGAAGCGGCTTTGACCAGATTGGATATTTCGCCGCGCACCCATAGCGCCGGCACATTTCCTTCCAGTAACTGATTGATTGCACGGGTGAGTTCAGAAACCTGCAGCACGCGCGGTTTTGTATCTAAAAAAATGTATTCAGACATATTGACAATCCAGAATTATTCACAAACCCAGAGAACACGGCGCATAGCGAGCATTCCTCCGCAACAAAACCGCAACACTTACACCAACACATTGATTATAAAAGATAATCTATCTTGTCAAAAAACAGGCAGCATAAGAAAAACCCTTACGGCTCACCGCTTTAAAGCATAAGCACGCGGCTTTATCCACAGAGTTATCCACAGATATTGTGGGTAAACTAAAATATGCTTTGATAACGTGGGATTAGCGCAATCTTATTAACAACTGCTTGAGATGTCTTGCTCAACCGGTCGCGACACGCTACAGTTACGCGTTATCAATCCTTGAAAAATCCGCCGCCCGTAGTTTGAAACGGCGTACATTTGACAATTTAAGCACATTTGGAGAATACCCGTGTTTGCAATCGTAGAAGCGGCTGGCTGGCCGATCTGGTTTTTGATTTTTGCGTCCATCATTGCCACCGGTTTAATCACCGAGCGACTCATTTATCTGCGCAGCAGTCGCATTGCGCCGTCGGGATTACTCGATGAAGTGGTCAAGGAACTCAAGCAGCGCGGTGTCAGCGAAGGCATGCTGGCTAAACTTGCCAAACACTCGCCTCTGGGGTGCATTTTTGCCGCCGGCCTCAAGAACATCAAGAGCACGCCTGAAATCATGAAAGAGTCGATCGAGGAAGCAGGACGCGCAACCTCGCACGATCTGGAACATTTTCTCACCACGCTCGGCACCATCGCATCGATCAGCCCCTTACTGGGATTGTTCGGCACCGTAGTGGGCATGATCGAAATTTTCGGTGCCCAAACGGCGGCCGGCAACAGTCCGGCGATTCTGGCGCACGGTATTTCTGTCGCGCTGTACAACACCGCCTTCGGCCTGATCGTCGCGATCCCCAGCATGATTTTTTACCGTCATTTCCGTGCCAAGGCCGACAGCCTGACCATAGAGATGGAGCAGCAGGCGATCAAGCTGGTCGAAATCGTGCATGGTCAGCGCAAAGGTTAAACGATGAATTTTCAACGCGGACGCACTCGTGAAGAACCGGAAATCAATCTGATTCCGATGATAGACGTACTGCTGGTGATTCTGATCTTTTTGATGGTCACCACCAGCTACGCCAAATATTCCGAATTGCAGATCAATCTGCCGCAGGCGGGCGGCAGCGCAGAAGCTCAGACAGCGCAGCCCGTCAACGTCGCCATCGATGCTAGCGCTCATTATGCAATCAACAACGCGACGTTGAAGTTCACCGATATCAGCGCGTTAGCCGCCGCACTGAAAACGGCGGCTGGATCGCAGACCGATCCTGTCATCGTCATCAATGCTGATGCCAAGACGCCGCATCAGGCCGTCATCAACGTGATGGAAGCCGCAAGACAGGCAGGCTACGGCCGCATCACCTTCGCCACACAGAACGAAGCGAACTAGCCGGCATGGCAGGTATTGAGGCGCACTGGTATCAGCGTAACTGGCGACACCTGATCCTGCTGCCTGCAAGCTGGCTGTTCGGCGCACTAGTAGCCCTGCGCCGCACGCTGTACCGGTGCCGGCTGCTGCACAGTTTTAAATTGCCTGTGACGGTTGCCATCATCGGCAATATCAGCGTAGGCGGCACCGGAAAAACCCCGTTGACCCTGAAGCTGGCACAGCAACTAACACATGCAGGCCATCACCCTGTCATCATCAGCCGCGGCTTCGGCGGAAATAAAGCGCAGCAGGCCGTCACCCCCGAGAGCACCGCAGAACAGGTCGGCGACGAACCAAAGCTGATGGCACAGCGCAACATTTGCCCCGTCTGGGTGGGGCGTGACCGGGTTGCCACCGCGCAGGCGGCGATACAAGCCCATCCTTTATGCGATGTGATCCTGTGTGACGATGGCCTGCAGCATTACCGCCTGCAGCGCGATATGGAAATCGTCGTCATCGACGGCGTGCGCCGTTTCGGCAACAGCTATCTGCTCCCTGCAGGCCCCCTGCGTGAACCCGTTTCACGACTGGCATCCGTCGATGCCGTGGTAATCAACGGTGGAAAAACCGATCCGGGCCAGTATTCGATGCAATTGTCGGGCGACATTTTCTACAATTTAACCGATCCGGAAAAAACGGCAACAGCACTCGATTTCAAGAAGTTACGCGTGCACGCAATCGCCGGCATCGGCCACCCGCAACGCTACTTCGACCATCTGGCCACACTGGGGCTGACCGTCACGCCCCATGCATTTCCGGACCATCACCCCTACACATCGGGCGAACTGATTTATCAGGATTGCGATGCACTACTCCTGACTGAAAAAGATGCGGTAAAATGCGCTGCATTCGCTGATGATAAATATTGGGTATTGCGTGTCGATGCCCTGATTGAACCAGCCCTGACCGACCAACTACTGCGAAAGATTGCCATTCATGGACGCTAAACTGCTCGACATTCTGGTCTGCCCGCTGTGCAAATCCCCGCTGATTTACCGCAAAGCCGAGCAGGAATTAATTTGCCGCGCAGACCGCCTGGCATTCAAAATTGCCGACGGCATTCCGGTGATGCTGGCCGACGAAGCACGCAAACTGACGCCCGAAGAAGCCGAAGCACTCTAAGTTGAGACTACCATGATCGCGTTTAACGTCGTCATCCCGGCACGCCATGCGTCCACCCGACTGCCCGGCAAGCCACTGCTCCACATCGCGGGCAAGCCCATGATCGTGCGCGTCGCCGAACAGGCAGCCAAAAGCGGCGCACAGCACATCTGGATCGCCACCGACCATCACGCAATCGCCAACGTGGTGCATGAACATGGCTTTAAGGCCTGCCTCACGCGCGACACCCATATCAGCGGCACGGATCGCATTGCAGAAGTTGTCGAGCGTCAGGGCTGGCCGGACGAGACGATCGTCGTCAATGTGCAGGGCGATGAACCCCTGATGCCGCCGGAACTGATACGCGCGGTCGCGCAGCACCTGCACGAACATCCGGAATGCGCGATAGCCACCGCCTGCCACACCCTGCACGACGAAGCGTCGATGCGTAATCCGAACATCGTCAAGGCCGTGCTCGACAAACAAGGCAATGCGATGTATTTCAGCCGCGCGCCCATCCCCTATCCGCGCGATGCCTTTGCCGCAGGAGTCGGCTTACCGGCCGACTTACCCGTGCTCAGACATATCGGCATCTATGCCTATCGCGCCAGCTTTTTGCGCGATTACGGTCAGCTTTGGACCACTCCGGTTGAACAATACGAATCGCTCGAACAATTGCGGGCGCTGTATCATGGCTACAAAATCGGTGTGGTCATCGCAGATTCCGCCCCGCCGGCTGGCGTTGACACCGCAGAAGATTTGCAGGCAGCAATAGAAATATTTAAAAAAACGGTTAGTTGTGAGTAGCAAGTAAAACTCACCCCCCACTGACTACTTACCAAGAAAGGATTAACCATGCGCGTCATACTTTTAGGTGCACCCGGAGCCGGCAAAGGCACTCAGGCGACCTACATCAAGGAAAAATATAACATCCCGCAAATCTCCACTGGCGACATGCTGCGCGCAGCAGTCAAGGCAGGCTCTGCGCTGGGATTGGCGGCCAAAAGCATCATGGATGCGGGCGGCCTAGTCTCCGACGACATCATCATCAATCTGGTCAAAGAGCGTATCAAGGATGCAGACTGCAAAGACGGCTTTCTGTTTGACGGTTTTCCACGCACTATCCCGCAGGCACAGGCGATGAAAGACGCCGGCATCCCGATCGACTTCGTGGTCGAAATCGACGTCGCCGACAGCGAGATCATTCAGCGCATGAGCGGTCGCCGCGTGCATCCGGCATCCGGACGCACTTATCACACGATTTTCAACCCGCCTAAAGTCGCAGGACGCGATGACATCACCGGCGAAGAACTGGTACAGCGCCCCGACGATGTTGAGGAAACGGTCATCAAGCGCCTGAACGTGTATCACGACCAGACTAAACCGCTGGTGGAATATTATCAGTCCTGGTCGGCAACGGGCGATACCGCAGCCCCCGTCTCAGTCAAAATTGCCGGCGTCGGTAGCGTAAACGACATTTGCAACAACATCTTCGCCGCACTGACACGATGATCATGTCCACCAAGCCTGTTCTGACGCTGACTGACGCTAAGCGCATTGCAGCAGCGGCCGATGTAGAAGCGCTGCGCAATAACTGGCGCGTCGTCGTCGCGGTGGTGGATGACGGCGGTCATCTGCTATATCTGCAACGCAGTCACGACACCCAGTTCGGCAGTGTCGAAACGGCCATTGCCAAGGCCTATGCCGCGATTGCCTTCCGGCGCGCGACCAAGACCTCGGAAGATGCGGTGCTGAGCGGACGCCTGATTCATCTGGCCTTGCCCAGCGTCATTCCTGCAGAGGGCGGCGTGCCGTTGCTGATCGACGGTATCGTGGTCGGCGCTTTAGGGATCAGCGGCGTGCGTTCATCTGAAGACGGACAAATCGCAGCAGCAGGTCTGGCCGCCTTAAATCAGCTGACATAGTTTCGCACTGCGCTCCGATACTGCTATGATTGCGAGCGTCAGGAAACACTGACCGAGTGGCGTTAATTATAGCGGTTCAACTCAGGGAGAAAATCATGTCAGATGGCCTAGGCTTTGCGCTGTTGTGCTCCGTTGTTGCAATCTTGTATGGCGTGTTTTCAATCAAATGGATCCTCGCCAAACCCACCGGCAGTGAGCGAATGCGAGAAATCGCCGCCGCCATCCAAGAAGGCGCATCCGCCTATCTGGCCCGCCAATATCTGACCATCGCCATCGTCGGCGCCATTCTGTTTATCGTCATCTTCGCAGCCTTAGGCTGGCAAACTGCCATTGGCTTCGCCATCGGCGCACTACTCTCGGGCGCTGCCGGCTTCATCGGTATGAACGTGTCGGTGCGCGCCAATATCCGCACCGCAGAAGCCGCCAAGGAGAGCCTCAACGCGGCACTGGATGTCTCCTTCAAGGGAGGCGCGATTACCGGCATGCTGGTGGTCGGTTTAGGCCTGCTGGGCGTCGCGGGCTATTACGCATTTTTGATCAATACCGGCGCGTCCATGAACGATGCGACTCACGCGCTGATCGGCTTAGGTTTTGGCGGCTCGCTCATCTCCATCTTCGCGCGATTAGGCGGCGGCATTTTCACCAAGGGAGCCGATGTCGGTGCCGATCTGGTAGGTAAAGTCGAAGCCGGCATCCCCGAGGACGACCCGCGCAATCCGGCGGTGATCGCTGACAACGTCGGCGACAATGTCGGCGATTGTGCCGGAATGGCCGCAGACTTGTTCGAAACTTATGCGGTCACCATCATCGCCACCATGATGCTAGGCGGACTGCTGATGACCAATGCAGGTGAGAACGCAGTCATTTATCCGCTGGTGCTGGGCGGTTTCTCCATCATCGCGTCCATCGTCGGAACTTACTTCGTCAAGGCTCGACCCGGCGGCAAGATCATGAACGCGTTGTATCGCGGACTGGCTGTTTCCGCCGTTCTGGCGCTGATCGCCTTCTATCCGTTAACGCAATGGATCATGGGCAACAACGGGGTATATAGCGTCGATGCACTGTATGGCTCGACCGTGATCGGTCTGCTGCTCACCGCAGCGCTGGTATGGATTACCGAATACTACACCGCCACCGAATACGCGCCGGTACGCCACATCGCGGCAGCCTCCACCACGGGTCACGGCACCAACATCATCGCAGGCTTAGGCGTCTCAATGAAATCGACCGCTGCCCCCGTGATTGTGGTCTGTATGGCGATCATGGGCGCCTATTCGATGGCCGGACTCTATGGCATTGCCATTGCCGCCACCGCGATGCTGTCAATGACCGGCATTATCGTAGCGCTCGATGCCTACGGCCCGATCACCGATAACGCAGGCGGCATCGCTGAAATGTCCAAACTGCCCGATGAAGTGCGCGTCATTACCGATGCACTGGACGCCGTGGGTAACACCACCAAAGCTGTCACCAAAGGCTATGCCATCGGCTCGGCAGGGCTGGCCGCCCTCGTGCTGTTCGCCGACTACACCCACGCACTGGAAGCGCATCTCGGTGTCGTGACGAGCTTCGATTTATCCAACCACATGGTCATCGTCGGGCTCTTTATCGGCGGCATGATTCCCTATCTGTTCGGTGCCATGGGCATGGAAGCCGTCGGCCGTGCGGCGGGTGCAGTGGTGGTTGAAGTGCGCCGCCAGTTCAGGGAAATCCCCGGCATCATGGAAGGGACCGGGAAACCGGAATACGGCACCTGTGTCGACATGCTCACCAAAGCCGCCATCCGTGAAATGATCGTCCCCTCCCTGTTGCCGGTTGCCGTTCCCGTCGTCGTCGGTCTGACGCTGGGCCCGCAGGCACTGGGCGGCGTGCTGGTCGGCACCATCATCACCGGCATCTTCGTCGCCATCTCGATGACGGTTGGCGGGGGCGCATGGGATAACGCCAAGAAATACATCGAGGAAGGCAACTTCGGCGGCAAAGGTTCTGAAGCCCACAAGGCCGCTGTCACGGGTGACACCGTGGGCGATCCTTATAAAGACACCGCAGGTCCGGCGATTAATCCGCTGATCAAGATCATCAATATCGTCGCCCTAATGATCGTACCCTTGCTCTGACACACTTCTTATCACTACTGTCCGGTTAAAAATCGAATAGATTCAATTGTTTACTGATGTCCGGTTCGTCAAGATTCTGTATCGCATTTGCAACCATTTGATTTATTGGGGTTTTATCGAACATATTGACCTCAAAAAGATTCAGTAAAATCTGCTGGGAGGCAGGAAGATTGAGCTGTTTTTTGGCAATGCTGACCAGCAGGTAAACGCATATTGCGATCCAGATTTGGGATTTGACGGCATTGAGGGAATTGCCATAGAAATGTTTGATGGCAAGGTTTTGCTTGAGCCACTTGAAGAACAGTTCGATTTGCCAGCGATTTTTGTAGATATTGGCGATGGTCAGCGCGGGCAAATCGAAGCGATTGGTCAGGAACACCAAATGCTTGCCGGTTTCCGGGTCGCGGAAAGAAACCCGGCGCAGGCGTTCCGGGTAAGCGGTTTTTGATTTGGGTGTCGCCAGCAGTATGGTTTGATCGCAGCGTAATCCAGTGGCTTTGTCCACTTCGCGCGACGCAATCCAGGTAAAGCGGAGATTGTTCTTTGCGCGGATGACAAAGGTAACTTGGCGCTGGTGTAGCGCATACAATCTGGCGAAGTGCAGGTAGCCCCGATCAATGACGACGATGGTGCCAGCGGGGAATGGGATCACGTCGAGCAGATTGACATCGTGAACCTTGCCGGTGGTAATGGACAGAAACACAGGGATTGAACCGCGCAGATCAATGATGGTGTGCGCTTTGACGGCGGCCTTGGTTGAACGAAATTCCGCCCAGGGGAACAGCGTCAGGCACAGATCGATGGTGGTCGAGTCCATGGCGTAGAGCGGTTCTTTGAGTCCCAGGCCGATGTCCTCGTCCCGGTACAGTTCGAGCGCTATGGAGATCAAACGATGGCCGAGTGCCTCGAACAGCCGCCAGTCGCGCCGTTCGTTGGCATCGGCCAGTGTGGAACGGGATACTTTGCTGCGGATACCGATATGGTAAAGCTTGCTCTTCTGAGAATTGAGACAGGCAACCAAATCACGCAAGCCATCGCGCCGGGTCAGTTGTGCATAGGCCATGCAGATGAATTGGCTCCATGCGGAGAAATGCTTGATCCCGTGGTTGGCGGCAAAGCGCTCGGTCAGATATTCGAAATGATTGAACGGCACGAAGTCCAGCAATTGTGCGAAAACTGTTTTGCCCCGATTCATGCTGCCGCTCCGTCTGCCGATTAAAGGGCAAACGATACGGTTTTTTAACCAAAGGCGATTCCAGATAGTATTTGAAATCGTCGGAATGCAAAAACGTGCTGAAAGCCACGTCAATAAAGGGCTACAGCGAAATGAACTTAAAATCTACCGGACAGTAGTGACTTCTTATAAACAAATAGGGTCAGACTTAAACAAATAGAAACAAATAGGGTCAGACTCGATTTAATAATTAATTCGAGTCTGACCCTAATTACCTCCTCTAATTACCTGCCCCTAATTACCCAAAAATTTCTTACACACTCGATTCTGAACGTCCAAATCCAAGTCTTCCGCGCGTCGCACCTGATACCCCTATTACAGCGTCGAGAGCAGCACGTTGTCACGCAATTTCTTCAACTGGTCGCGCAAAGTCGTGGCTTTTTCGAATTCCAGATTTTTTGCCGCCGCCAGCATCTCTTTTTCCAGCCGGTTGATTTCTTTGGTGACTTGCGCACGGCTCATCGCCAGATACTTAGCCTGTTCCTGTGCTGCCTTCTGGTTGAGACGGGCATCGTCCAGCTCATACGTCCCCTCAATGATGTCCTTGATACGTTTTTGCACGCCTTGCGGGGTAATGCCGTGTTCTAAGTTGTGCGCGACCTGTTTGGTGCGGCGACGTTCAGTCTCATCCATCGCCCGCCGCATCGAATCGGTGATTCTGTCTGCATATAAAATCGCCGTGCCGTGCAGGTGCCGTGCCGCACGGCCGATGGTCTGAATCAGTGAACGCTCGGAGCGCAGAAACCCCTCCTTATCCGCGTCCAGTATCGCCACCAGCGACACCTCGGGAATATCCAGTCCTTCGCGCAGCAAATTGATGCCGATCAGCACATCGAACTCGCCCAGCCGTAAATCCCTAATGATTTCGACGCGCTCGACGGTGTCGATATCCGAATGCAGATAGCGCACCTTAACGCCGTGTTCAGACAGATACTCCGTCAGATCCTCAGACATGCGCTTGGTTAAGGTCGTCACCAGCACGCGCTCGCCGACTTTGATGCGCAGGCGGATTTCCGACATCAGATCGTCCACCTGATTGATCGCAGGACGCACAAGAATAATAGGATCAACTAGGCCCGTCGGTCTTACCACCTGTTCGACCACCTGCCCCGCATGTTCAGCCTCATACACGGACGGAGTCGCAGAGACAAACACGCTCTGACGCATGATGTGCTCGAATTCATCGAACCGTAATGGGCGGTTGTCCATCGCGGACGGCAGCCTGAATCCGTACACCACCAGATTTTCCTTGCGCGCCCGATCCCCCTTATACATCGCACCCACCTGAGGAATCATCACGTGGCTTTCATCGAGAAACATCAGCGCATTGGGCGGCAGGTAGTCCAGCAGGGTCGGCGGCGGGTCGCCAGGATTTCTACCCGACAGATGGCGCGAATAATTTTCAATCCCCTTGGTAAAGCCAATCTCGGTCAGCATCTCCAGATCGTGACGGGTACGCTGTTCGATACGCTGCGCCTCGACAAGCTTGTTTTCCCCGACAAAATATTTAATGCGCTCGGCAAGCTCCACCTTGATGGTCTCGATCGCCTGCAACACGGTCGCGCGCGGCGTCACGTAATGGCTGGAAGGATAAACGGTATAGCGCGGCACTTTTTGCTGGATATGGCCAGTTAAAGGATCGAACAGGGAGAGCGTCTCGACCTCGTCGTCGAACAGGGTGATGCGCAGCGCCTGTTCGCTGCTTTCCGCCGGAAACACATCGATCACATCCCCCCTGACGCGAAACCGACCGCGCGTAAAATCGACGTCATTGCGCTCGTACTGCATCTCGATCAGGCGTTTGATCACCTCGCGCTGGTGCATCTTTTCGTTGTTGCGCAGATGCAGAATCATGCCGTGGTAATCAACCGGATCGCCAATACCGTAGATCGCCGATACCGTCGCGACGATGATGCAGTCCTCGCGTTCGAGCAGCGCCTTAGTCGCCGACAGCCGCATTTGCTCGATCTGCTCGTTGATCGCCGAATCCTTTTCGATGAACACATCGCGCGACGGCACATAGGCCTCAGGCTGGTAATAATCGTAATAGGAAACGAAATATTCCACCGCATTTTCGGGGAAGAAATCGCGCAGCTCGGAATACAGTTGTGCGGCCAGCGTCTTATTCGGCGCCATCACCATCGCAGGACGCCCGCAACGCGCGATCACGTTCGCCATGGTATAGGTCTTGCCCGAACCCGTGACCCCCAGCAGCGTCTGAAATGCCAGACCGTCGTTGATCCCTTCGACCAGTTGTTCGATGGCGGTCGGCTGATCGCCTGCCGGCTCAAACGGCTGATGCAAACGATAAGGACTGTCTGGGAAAGTTTTGATGTTCATGCCACATATTGTACGGCAATCAACGATTTTTTCATGCGTATCCAGCAACATCCTACGCCCCGCCCGTCGTGAACGAACACTGGCACTAAACACGATGACAAAAACGGCGTATTCTGAGCGGGTTTAATCGAATCACACAGAGGACCACCATGAAAGCCACTTTGCGAACCCTTTTCATCTGCCTCTCGCTGCTGCTCGCCGCGTGCAGTGCAACCGCCTTCCATGTCGGCAATAATTTCGACCTCCAGGCTTTTTCAAACAAGGTCGTACGCGGCACGACCTCACAGGCAGAGGTACGCAGCTGGCTCGGCGCACCGAGCAGCACGGGGGTCAGAGTTGAAACGGATGGTGCACGATTAGAAGAATGGACCTATTACTTCGCGTCGGGGACGCTCTCAAATCTATCCGGCACCGAGCTCAAATCATTGCAAATCAAATATGACCCGCGCGGCATCGTGCAAGGTTACAACTGGTCAATACCGGCGCACTGAACCGAAAGTCCTGTGCGGGTTATTTGCTCTTCAATGCGATCAGCACTGCCCATGTGCCCAGCGCAAAGTAACACAGCAGTGACCACTCCGGAATGCCCAGCGTGAGGAATGTCCATCCGCGTGCTGCGCATTCGCCGGAGCCGTGCATCAGCTCTTTCAAGACGTTGGCCATCGGCATGGTTTCCAGCATGTAGTCGAGTCCCGGTCCGCAAGCGGGAACCTGATCGGCTGGCAGATGCTGTATCCAGATATGGCGCGCAGCGACTGCAATACCGGATGCTGAGAACAGCGTAATCAGCGCGGCGTAAATGCGTGCGCCCGCACGTTTCGGGCCGTGGGTTGCCGCAATCAGATACAGCGCCAGAATACCGATGAAAATCACGCGCTGCACCATGCACAACGGACAGGGATCCTGATGTTTGACGTATTGCAGATAAAAACCGAAGCCCATCAAACCGCTGGCATACAAGAAGCCTGCCAGATACAGCCAACTATTCGAAATACGCCGCCATAAATTAACCATCTTATTCAGCCTCGTCTATCCAGGTCGCCTGTATCGCTTCGAGCACTTTTTCACCACCGTGACCGTGATCATCGGCAAAACCCGCAAGATCAACGACCCAGTTGTGTAGATCGACAAAGCGCACAGTGCGCGGATCGGTATCGGGATATTTTTCAGCCAGTGCAATGGCGATGTCGCGCACGTCTATCCATTTCATGCTAACCCTCCTTCACCATATTGATCGTATATTTCGGTATTTCAACCACTAGGTCGGCATCGCTCACCAGCGCCTGACAAGACAGGCGCGAATTCGGCTCCAGCCCCCATGCCTTGTCCAGCATGTCGTCTTCAAGTTCATCAGCCGGATTAAGGGAATTCAATCCCTCACGGATGATCACATGGCAGGTGGTGCATGCACAGGATTTCTCGCAGGCGTGCTCGATGTCGACACCGTTCTGCAGCAGCGCATCACAAATGGAAATGCCTGCTGCAACATTGATTAATGCGCCACGCGGGCACAATTCTTCATGCGGCAATACGATGATTTGCGTCATTATTTTGTACCCAGATCTGAAATATTTTTACCGGCCAGCGCACGAGTCACGCTCTTATCCATCCGAGCCTGAGCAAAACTGACCGTCGCATCGTTCAAGGCCGTGATGGCGCGCTTGATCAACGGCTGACCACCCGTTTGCAGCGCGTCACGCACACCCGCAATTTTGGCTTCGATATGCGCACGCTGAACAAGATCCAGTAAATCGCCATCCTGCGCCAGCGCATTTTGCACCGCCTCGCATAGCTGATTCGCTTCGGTCTGCTGCTCGCGTTGTGCACGCGCCTGCATATCATCGACGGCATGTTGTGTGGACTCTTGCAACATGCGGGTAATCTCAGCATCCGACAGCCCATAGGACGGCTTGACGACGATCGCAGCCTCAATGCCGCTTGCCATCTCGCGTGCCGCCACGTTAAGCAAACCGTCCGCATCGACCTGAAACGTCACGCGAATACGGGCGGCACCGGCAACCATGGCAGGAATGCCTCGTAACTCAAACTTAGCGAGCGAGCGGCAATCACTCACCAGCTCCCTTTCACCCTGCACGACATGCAGACTCATCGCCGTCTGACCGTCCTTATAGGTGGTGAACTCCTGCGCACGCGCCGTGGGGAGGGTGCTGTTGCGCGGAATCACCTTTTCAGCCAGCCCGCCCATGGTCTCCAAACCCAACGACAGCGGGATCACATCGAGCAACAGCCAGTCATCGCCAGTACGGTTACCCGCCAGTAAATTGGCCTGTATCGCAGCACCCAGCGCCACAACCTTATCCGGATCCAGATTCGTCAGCGGTGTCTGACCGAAAAAATCACCAACGGCCTGCTGCACCTGAGGCATGCGCGTCGCCCCCCCCACCATCACCACGCCCTTTACATCGGACACGGAGAGTTTTGCATCGCGCAGCGCACGGCGCAGCGGTTGCAAGGTGCGCTGAATCAAATTTTGCGACAGTGATTGAAATTCTGCCTGCGTCAACACATTGTCGATCAACTCCCCACTTGAGAGCACCGCCGTGATGCGTGCCTCCGGATATTCGGTGAGTTGCTCCTTGGCGGTACGCGCCAGCGTCAACAACAATCGCGTATCGCGAGGATTGAGCGCGGAGAGCTGATTTTTTTCCAGCAGCCAGCAATGAATGCGCTGATCGAAATCATCCCCCCCGAGCGCCGAATCCCCATTGGCCGCCAGCACCTCGAACACCCCGCGCGACAGTCGCAAGATGGAAATATCGAAGGTGCCGCCGCCCAAATCGTATACCGCATACACGCCTTCCGAGGCATTATCCAGACCGTAGGCAATCGCCGCCGCGGTGGGCTCATTGAGCAGACGCAGCACGTTGATTCCTGCGAGTTTTGCAGCATCCTTGGTCGCCTGCCGCTGCGCATCGTCAAAATAGGCCGGTACGGTAATCACCGCTCCCACCAACTCACCACCGAGAGAGGCTTCCGCGCGCAGACGCAAAACTTTGAGGATTTCGGCTGACACTTCGACTGGACTCTTCACGCCCGCCACCGTACGCAGTTGCACCATGCCGCCAGGCTCACCGGCTTCCACAAAACGGTAAGGCAGACGACTGGTATCCCCCACATCCGTCAAGCCGCGTCCCATAAAACGCTTCACCGACACGATCGTATTGACCGGATCCTCGCTCTGAGCAAGTTGCGCCGCTTCACCTGCAACGACACCGCCATCAGACCCATAACGCACCACAGAGGGCAGCATCGCACGACCATGCTCGTCGTTCAGCACCACGCTGATGCCGTTACGCACCGTTGCGACCAGCGAATTGGTGGTACCCAGATCGATACCCACCGCAAGCCTGTGCTGATGAGGTGCACTGCTCAACCCGGGTTCTGAAATTTGTAGTAAAGCCATGTGGAGTAGTCAGTAGTGAGTCTTAAGTGGTTTATCGTTTTTAGCAACTCGCGACTAACCACTCGCAACTCACCAGCTTTAGTTATCTAGTTCGTCATAAGCGGAATGAATTTCTTCCGCGAGTTTTTCCATGAAACGCAGCTTGCGCACGAGGCCGGCAGCAAACGGATAGTCATGTTGAATGTCTATTTTATCGCGAAGCTCGGCTTCAAGTTCACGTGTTTCAATTTTCATGCGCGCATCGAGCGTATCGAGGGCGGCAATATCACGCGATTTTTCAGCATCCACAACCGCTTCGCGCCATTCCATCTGCGCCATCAGAAACTCAACCGGCATGGCCGTATTGGTTTCTTCCTGCGTGTCGACGCCCTTAAGCCCTAATAGATAGCGCGCGCGTCGTATCGAACTTTTCAGCGTCTGATAGGCTTCGTTAACCCTTGTGGAGCGCTGCATTGCCAGGCGCTGTTCGGAATCTGTCAAGCGGACTGATTTGTCCGGATGAAACTTCGCCTGCAAAGCACGATAAGTGAGTTCAAGTTGCGCGGTATCGAGCTCAAATTGCTCGCCAAGTCCGAACAACTCGAAGTGATTTTTTGCTGCGTCAAAATTCCCTGTCAAACCTGAAAACTCTCGCCGCAACCGCACGCGTCTTTAACGTTCGGGTTATTGAACTTGAATCCTTCGTTCAATCCTTCACGGGTGTAATCAAGCTCCATCCCGTCGATATACGGCAAGCTTTTAGGATCGACCAGAACCGTTACACCGAAACTGTCGAACGGCAAATCATCTGCCTCAAGGACGTCGGCGAATTCAAGTTTATAAGCCATACCGGAACAGCCGCTGGTGCGAACCCCGATGCGCAAGCCTATGCCACGACCCCGTTTGGCAATAAAGTTTTTCACATGTTTTGCCGCTGCTTCAGTAAGCGTTACGCCCATTTTTTTCTCCGCTTAACAACTGCCCGTGCAGGCCGACGTTTCAACATTTTCGCCGTGTTTGGACTTGTAATCAGCAACTGCAGCCTTGATCGCATCTTCAGCCAGAATCGAGCAATGAATTTTCACCGGCGGCAGGGCCAGCTCTTCGGCGATCTGGGTGTTTTTGATTTGCAACGCCTGATCGACGGTCTTGCCCTTGACCCACTCGGTCACTAAAGAACTGGATGCAATCGCCGAACCGCAACCATAGGTCTTGAATTTGGCATCTTCGATGATGCCGTCTTTACCGACCTTGATCTGTAATTTCATCACGTCACCACAAGCCGGCGCACCTACCATGCCGGTACCCAGACCTTCGTCATCCTTGCCGAACGAACCTACGTTGCGCGGATTTTCGTAATGGTCCAATAATTTTTCGCTGTAAGCCATTTTAATCTCCAGAATGCGGGATTCGGGATTCAGGAAAGTCGTTTCCGGCTAAATCCTGCATCCTCTATCCTGTTGTTAGTGTGCCGCCCACTGCACGGTGTTCAAGTCGATACCATCTTGGTACATTTCCCACAACGGCGATAATTCGCGCAATTTGTCGATTTTGCTCTTCATCAACGCGATCACATAATCCACTTCTTCGACGGTGGTAAAACGTCCGACCGTGAAGCGGATAGAGCTGTGCGCCAACTCATCGCTACGCCCCAGCGCACGCAAAACATAAGAAGGTTCCAGACTCGCCGAGGTGCACGCAGAACCGCTGGAGACGGCGACATCTTTAATCGCCATAATCAGCGATTCGCCTTCGACAAAATTAAAACTTAGATTCAAGTTATGCGGCACACGCTGCACGAGATCGCCGTTCAGATGCACCTCTTCCATATCCATCAGGCCTGCCATCAAACGGTCGCGCAAGGTGCGAATGCGCTCATTTTCCGCTGTCATTTCCTCCTTTGCGATGCGAAACGCTTCGCCCATACCGACGATCTGGTGAGTCGCCAGGGTGCCGGAACGCATACCGCGCTCATGACCGCCACCGTGCATCTGCGCCTCTAACCGAACGCGCGGTTTACGCTGCACATACAGCGCACCAATACCTTTAGGGCCGTAAGTCTTGTGTGCCGAGAACGACATCAGATCCACTTTCAGCGCCTGCAAATCAATCGCGACTTTACCGGTCGCCTGTGCCGCATCCACATGAAACAGAATGCCTTTCTCACGGCAGATTTCACCGATCCGAGCGATATCCTGAATTACGCCGATTTCGTTGTTGACCAGCATGATCGATACGATAATCGTGTCCGGACGCAAGGCCGCTTTAAATTTTTCAATATCCAGCAAGCCGTTCGGTTCAGGATCCAGATAGGTGGCGGAAAATCCTTCACGCTCGAGTTCACGCACCGTGTCGATCACCGCCTTATGCTCGATCTTCATGGTGACGATATGTTTACCCTTACCCTGATAGAAATGCGCCGCGCCCTTAATGGCAAGGTTGTTGGATTCGGTCGCGCCCGAGGTCCAGACGATCTCTTTAGGATCGGCATTCACCAGCGAGGCGACTTGTTCGCGCGCCAACTCAACCGCGGCATCCGCCTCCCAGCCAAAGGCGTGCGAACGACTGGCTGGATTGCCGAATTTCTCGCATAAATAAGGGATCATTTTTTCTGCTACCCGCGGGTCAACCGGCGTGGTGGCGGAGTAGTCCATATAAATCGGTAATTTCATCATTAACCTTCTGTCGTAACAACTATCTGACGGTCTGCTTATTAATCGAAATCGCGGTAACGCCCGATCCTGTTTTCGATTGACCTTCGACCAGCTGCTGCAGATTGATCGAGTCCAAATAGGAATAAATCCGCTCATTGAGCCCCATCCACAAATTGTGCGTCAAGCAAGGCTGCCCGTCACGGCAATCGCCTTTTTCCGCACAATAGGTCGCATCCAAGGGTTCATCCACGGCAACCACGATCTCGGCAATCTTAATTTTTGTCGCTGTTTTGGCAAGGTAATAACCACCCCCCGGGCCGCGCACACTTTCAACCAGATTGCTACGGCGCAACTTGCCAAACAACTGCTCAAGATAAGATAGCGAAATTTTCTGCCGTTCGCTGATAGATGCCAATGTTACAGGGCCTCGTCCGCCGTTCATCGCCAAATCAACCATTGCAGTTACCGCAAAACGCCCTTTGGTAGTCAATCGCATGTTATCTCCAGTAATTCTCAGTTCTCAAGTAGAGAGAATAGTATAATACCCGAATATTTTAATCAACTATCTTATTCAGATGATTAGGGTCAAATTTATCCGCGGTCGCGCGCTCTTCTTCAACGCAAACACCCATCTTCTCGAGCTGCTGCAAGATAAAATCAATGCGCTGATCAACCGTTACACTATGCCCCAGCAGCCCGTGTATCGCTTTCGATAAAGGATCGTTCTGATCATTGCCGATACCGTAGGCGTCGAATCCGGCCGTTTTTTTCTTCTCCTCGTCGAGTATCCGCGCCGGAATACCGGCAGCCGTCGCCCCTGCAGGAACGTCTTTGACCACCACCGCATTCGATCCGATCTTGGCACCTGCGCCCACCGTGATCGGCCCGAGTATTTTCGCACCCGCACCGACTACTACCCCATCGCCCAGCGTCGGATGCCGTTTGCCGTGCCGCCACGAGGTACCACCCAGCGTCACGCCGTGATACAGCGTCACGTCATCGCCGATTTCGGCGGTCTCACCGATCACAACCCCCATGCCGTGATCAATGAAAAAACGCCGGCCTATCGTTGCACCCGGATGAATCTCGATGCCGGTCAGTCCGCGCGTTAAATAGGACAAAAAACGCGCCGGCCATTTTAAATTGGCATGCCACAGGATATTAGCCAGACGATGGAGCACGCGCGCATGCAAACCGGGATAGCAGGTCAACACCTCGAACGTGGTGCGCGCAGCCGGGTCACGGTCGAATACGCTGCGAATATCTTCTCTGATATTTTTAAACACTAAACATCTTTCTCTTGCTGGTAACGTGCCTTGAGGCGGCCATTGTACTCGGTTGTCACGCTCAATATGCCGCGCAGAATGTTGATTTCATCGGCTTCCGGCCTCGCTCTGGCATACAAACGACGCAGCCTCTGCATCATGCGCGCCGGATTCTGCGTGGTGAAAAATCCGATTTCGTGCAGCGTTTTTTCAAGGTGACTCATAAAGCCTTCGACCTGCTGATGGGCGGCTGGCTGCAAGGACTGCTCGACGGGCTGATAGTTTTGCGCCGCAACCGATAGTTCGTAGGAAATCACCTGCACTGCCGCGGCCAGATTAAGCGAAGAAAATTCAGGATTGGCCGGAATATTCACCAGCATCTGGGCGCGGCTGGCCTCTTCATTAGTCAACCCCGACATCTCGGTACCAAACAACAAAGCCACCTGCAGCGTTTGGGCCTGCTGCACCACCTGCGGCATCGCCTCGCGCGGCACGCTCACCTCGTTTGAGATATCACGCTGCCTTGCCGTCATTCCCACAGTCAGCACCACCCCGTCTAACGCCTCATCGATCGAGGCGCACACCACCGCATTTTGCAGCACGTCATCCGCACCCGCCGCCATGGCCGAGGCCTGCGGATCGGGGAAGTGACGCGGATTAATCAGATAAAGACGGCTCAGCCCCATCGCCTTCATCGCGCGCGCCGCAGCGCCAATATTGCCCGGATGCGTGGTGTGACTTAAGACGACCCGGATATTACTTAAATGATTTTGTTTATACAAAGCTCAATTCCAACTAGAATACGGTACTGGATTCTACCGCTCATTAAACTCGAAAACCGCCACGCCGCAAAAGTTGCCCGAAACCGGGCCGTATGCGCAAGGCAATTTCATCAAAAAGGTCGTAAATATGCATCCCATGCTCAACATCGCGGTGAAGGCCGCACGTCGCGCCGGCAACCTGATACACCGCAGCACCGACAAGATCGATCACCTGACCATTACCAAAAAATCCCATGCGGATTTCGTCAGTGAAGTCGATCGCGCCGCCGAGCAAACCATCATCCAGACACTGCTGGATGCCTATCCCGACCATGCGATTCTAGCAGAAGAGAGCGGCGCTCACGGCGAGTCCGACTTCGTCTGGATTATCGATCCGTTGGACGGCACCACCAATTTCCTGCACGGTTTCCCGCAATTTTCCGTCTCAATTGCTTTGCAGCATAAGGGCATCATCACTCAGGCAGTCATTTACGACCCAACCAAAAACGAGCTGTTCACAGCCACCCGCGGACGCGGCGCCTTTCTCAACGACAAGCGCCTGCGCGTATCCAAACGCATCCACATGGCGGACGCACTGATAGGAACCGGTTTTCCCTACACCAATTTCGAACACATGGATGCCTACATCGGCATCTTCCGCGACCTGATGCAACAGACTTCCGGCCTGCGTCGCCCGGGTTCTGCCGCGCTTGATTTAGCCTGGATGGCAGCGGGTCGTTACGACGGCTTCTTTGAAACCGGCTTAAAAGTCTGGGACATCGCCGCCGGCACCCTGCTAATTACTGAAGCAGGCGGCATGGTCAGCGATCTGTCAGGGGGTGACACCTTCCTCAAGACCGGACACATCTGCGCGGGCAATGCGGAAATCCATCCTAAACTGCTCGAAATCATCGCGCCGCACCTGAGCGACGCGCTCAAATAAACACCTGCATCCGGCCGCAAGGTCGGATGCGTTTTCACCTCAGGTTTTACACAGGCAAAAAGTTTACTTTAAATTCAATAAATTAGACTAAAATTTAAAGCAAATCCGACCCGTTAGGCAGAATTATGAATCTGATGAATGAATCGATTGAAGTTTTCCCTTGGAACGATAATTTTTCCACCGGCATCCCGTTGATCGATGAACAGCACAAAAGACTCATCCATCTGATCAACCTGCTCGCGTGCGGACTTGCTTACCAGTCAGACACGGCAGAACTGGATCGCATTTTCAGCGAACTTGCCGACTACGCTGTTTACCATTTCAAAACCGAAGAGGCCGTCTGGCATGCACATCTCGCAGACGATGAGTGGGAAGTCGAACACCAGCACTCACACAACCGGTTTGTCACCGACTTGCTCGAACTGAAAAGCAAAAAAGAGAATGCCACCGTCAATGAAACGCTCAAAGATATTCTGTCATTCCTGACACATTGGCTGGCTTTTCACATTCTGGAGTCCGACAAACACATGTCCAAAGTAGCCCTCGGACTGCAAGCAGGCATGACACTCACAGACGCCAAGTTACAGGCCTCAGCCGATATGAGCGGCTCGATGAAAGTCCTGATTGAGACGGTGCTCTCGATGTACGACACGCTCTCCAGCCGCACGCTGGAGCTGATCAAAGAAGTAATCGACCGCCAAAAAGCCGAGGCGAAACTGCGCCTTGCCGCCAACGCCATCGAAAATACGCTGGAAGCAATTTGCATTACCGATCATTGCGCAAATATTATCGATGCCAATCCGGCTTTCCAGCAAATCACCCAGCAGCCCCTCGATGCTTTGATCGGAAAAAACCTGCGCTTACTAAAATCCGGGCTCGATGATGATCTGGTTTTCGCCAACATCATGGAAAAACTTGCAGAGGAAGGGCACTGGAGCGGCGAAATCAAGAGCCGGTCAAATTCGGGAGAAACCTATACAGACTGGCTGACACTCTCAACTATCAAAGAAGAGAATGGCGCCATTTGCAATTACGTCGGGATTTTTTCTAATTTCTCACGCCTGTCAGGACAATGGCAAGAACTGCAACATATGGCCAATCACGATGCGCTGACCGGACTGCCCAACCGGCTGCTGCTCGCAGATCGCATGGAACTTGCGATGGCCCATGCAGAACGCACCGGCAGTTTTCTGGCGGTGTGCTATCTGGATCTGGATAATTTTAAACCCGTCAACGACACCCTCGGCCATACGGCGGGCGATCTGGTGTTGCGCGAAATTTCCAAACGCCTGCAAAGCCACCTGCGCCTGAATGACACAGTCTCCCGAGTAGGCGGTGACGAATTCGTCATCCTGCTCAACGATCTGCACAAACCGGATGATTTTGAAGAACTGCTGGTGAGGATACTCCAAGAGATTTGCCTGCCGATCGGCATCAGGGAGCAGAACGTGTTCGTCACCGGCAGCATCGGCGTTACCCAGTTCCCGCATGACAAAGGCGAGGCAGCAATGCTGCTGGCACATGCCGACTCCGCGATGTATCAGGCAAAAAATCTAGGAAAATCCAGATACCAGCTCTACGACATTACCAAAGAGAATTAACCGTATCCTGCCCATGGAAAACAACAAAGCCAATCACACGCCGATGATGCAGCAGTTTTTGCGCATCAAGGCCGAACACCCGGACGGACTCCTGTTTTACCGGATGGGCGATTTTTATGAGATGTTTTTCGAAGATGCCGAGCGCGCCGCAAAGCTGCTCGATATCACGCTGACGCATCGCGGCTCCTCAAACGGCGTGCCGATCAAGATGTGCGGCATTCCCTATCACGCAGCCGAACAATATCTGGCGCGACTGGTCAAGCTGGGGCTGTCGGTCGCGATATGCGAGCAGGTGGGGGATCCTGCCACCAGCAAGGGACCTGTCGAGCGCAAAGTCATGCGCATCGTCACCCCTGGCACCCTGACCGATTCGGCGCTGCTCGACGAAAAACGCGACAACCTGCTGCTAAGCCTGCACCAGCGGAACGGCCTGTTGGGAATGGCCTGGATGAATTTGGCCTCGGGACACTTTTATGTCTGCGAGACGGCGATTGACAATCTGCCCGCCGAACTCGAACGCCTGCAACCTTCGGAAATCCTGCAAGCCGAGAATTCAAATCTGCTCCCTGCCGCATCTTGCCGGCAGTTGCCCTCGTGGCATTTCGAACTCGACACCGCACGCCGCACGCTGTGTCAGCAATTTGCCACGCTGGATCTGGCAGGATTCGGCTGCGATGAGTACACCGCAGGCCTTGAAGCTGCCGGCGCCCTGTTGGGGTATATCCGTCTTACCCAAGGCCAGACGATGGATCACGTCAGTAGCTTGCGAGTCTACAGCGCCGATCACTACGTGCGCATGGATGCCGCGACAAGGCGCAATCTGGAAATCACCCAGACCTTGCGGGGCGAGGCAGCGCCCACACTGCTCTCCTTGCTCGACACGTGTTCGACCAACATGGGCAGCCGGCTACTGTCGCACTGGCTGCACCATCCGCTGCGCGACCGCGATATTTTGCGCGCGCGCCTCGATGCGGTCGATAAACTGACCGAGCTGTCGGATGCTGTACAGACGCACTTAAAGCCCTGTGTCGATGTCGAGCGCATCACCGCACGCATCGCTTTGAAATCGGCCCGCCCGCGCGATCTGTCCGGCCTGCGTGATACACTCACCGCGCTACCGCAACTGCACACAACGTTAAACGCCTGCGATTCAACGCGGGTTAATGCGCTAAGCGATGCCCTGCAAGCGGATGTCCATCTCACGGCGCTACTACAAGCTTCGTTGCGCAGCGACCCGTCCTCTGTGATACGCGAAGGCGGTGTGATTGCCGACGGATTCGATGCAGAACTCGACGAATTGCGCGGCATACAGACCAATTGCGGCGACTTTTTGCTGGCACTGGAAGCGCGCGAAAAAGCGCGCACCGGCATTTCTACTTTAAAAGTGGAATACAACCGCGTGCATGGTTTCTACATCGAGGTGTCCGTCGCGCAAAGCGTCAACGTGCCAGATGACTATCGCCGCCGCCAGACGCTCAAGAACGCAGAACGCTACATCACGCCAGAACTGAAAACCTTCGAGGACAAGGCCCTGTCCGCCAACGACCGCGCCCTAACCCGCGAAAAGTTTCTCTATGATCAGCTACTGGAACAATTAGCGCCGTACATTGCGCAACTGCAACGCATCTCAGGCGCGATCTCCGAACTGGATGTCTTGGCCACCTTTGCCGAGCGTGCCCGCACGCTGCACTTTACCGCACCGCAATTTACCGGCGATTCCACAATTCAAATCAGCGGCGGACGCCACCCGGTCGTGGAAGCGCAAGTTGAGCGCTTCACGCCCAACGATACCGAGTTGTCTGACGCGCGGCGCATGCTGCTCATCACAGGCCCGAACATGGGGGGTAAATCCACCTATATGCGTCAGGTCGCCATCATCGCACTACTGGCCCATGTCGGCAGTTTTGTGCCGGCGCAGCAAGCGGTCTTAGGCGAGATCGACCAGATTTTCACCCGCATCGGCTCATCGGACGATCTGGCCAGCGGACGCTCCACCTTCATGGTCGAAATGACGGAGGCGGCCAACATCCTGCACAACGCCACCGCACAGAGTCTGGTGCTGGTGGACGAAATCGGGCGCGGCACCTCAACCTTCGATGGACTCGCTCTGGCCTACGCGATTGCCTGCCATCTGCTGAACAAGAACCAGAGCTACACCTTGTTCGCCACGCATTATTTCGAACTGACGCGTTTATCAGAAGAATTCGCCCAGCTTGCCAACGTACATCTGAGTGCCATTGAGCACCAGCACAGCATCGTCTTTTTGCACTCGGTCAATGAAGGTGCGGCGAGCCAAAGTTACGGCCTGCAGGTTGCGGCACTGGCAGGCGTGCCGGCGCAAGTCATCAAAACCGCCAAAAAGCAGCTGCGCGTACTGGAACAAAACAGCGCCGCACAAAGTCCGCAGGGTGATTTATTCGCGGCAATACCCGACCTCCCTGAACCCGAAGAGCATGCGCTACTGGCAGCTTTACGCGACATCCAGCCCGATGACATGAGCCCGAAAGCAGCGCTGGAAACACTGTACCAGTTAAAAAAACTGCTTTAAGCGATTTGTAGGGGGCTATAAATCTCAATTTACTTCTGCGGGGGCAGCCCGGCGGCTAGTGACTTTCTTTTGAGTCGCCAAAAGAAAGTCACCCAAGAAAAGGCGCCCCCCGGTTTACCGCACAGGAGCTGCTGAAAACCGTGTTTGCTGTATTATTCACCCGCTGAAATTTCGTATTACCGACTGTCTTTCATATAGAGCCCAAAAACTACTGTGATCAACCGCGCGTTTTTAACGCGCGCTTCAACGCAACCGCTAAAGCGCGTCCACCCGGCTCTGGCAAATGTGGAATAATCACCTCCCGACTTTCTCGTTCACACCATGAGCAACCCCCGCCATCTGGTCGTATCCGTCTCCGGCCACGGTTTCGGGCATGTCGCACAAACTGCGCCGATCTTAAACGCCTTACACCAGCGCTGTCCGCAACTGCGCATCACCGTGCGCTCGTCGGCGCCAGAGTCACATCTGCGCTCACGCATCCACGCACCTTTTGACTACCTTAACAGCACCGGCGATATCGGCATGGTGATGTCATCCGCACTGACCGTCGACATCGAAAAAAGCCGCAGCGCCTATCATGCCTTTCACGCGGACTGGGACGCACGCGTCACCGAAGAAGCACGCCTCTTAAAATCATTGGGCGCAGACAGAGTATTTTCCAACGTAGGTTACCTGCCGCTGGCGGGCGCACAACGCGCAGGCATTGCGAATGTCGCGCTGTGCTCGCTAAACTGGGCGGACATCTACCGCCATTACTGCTGCGATGGAACAGACACGCGCGATGAGACTATCGCCGCGCAAATCCAGTCGAGCTACGCCGGTGCGGATGTGTTTTGGCGCACCACGCCCGGCATGGCGATGAGCAACCTTGCCAATGTGACGCCGGTCGCGCCGATTGCCGCGATTGGCACCCGCCGGCGCGGTGAATTGAACCGGCATCTAAAATTGTCAGCACAGGAAAAACTGGTGCTGGTCAGTATGGGAGGCATTAGCAGCCGGTTGCCCGTGGAAAACTGGCCCCGACTGGACGGTGTACGCTATCTGTTGCAGGCAAACTGCAGCGACCAACATCCGGACGCCATTAATTTTGAAGCGCTCCCGTTCAGTTTCTACGATTTGCTGGCAAGCTCGGATGTGCTGCTGTGCAAACCCGGCTATGGCAGTTTCGTTGAGGCCGCAGGTTCCGGCGTGCCGGTGCTCTATGCCAACCGGCCGGACTGGCCGGAGTCCCCCGCATTGATCGCGTGGCTGCAACAGCATGGTGTCTGCCGTGAAATTCCGCAAAACTCACTGGAGAATGGCGATTTCTCCGGCATGCTGATACAGATACTAGACGCGCCCGCCGTGGATAGGGTCACGCCGAATGGCGCCGAACACGTTGCGCTGTATCTGGCCGAATATTAAACCCGTTCAGATTTAGTGTGCCACATGCAGCGCTGGACTCGCCGTCGTCCCTTCAACTTGCAACATGACCGTACCGGCACGCATGGATAAATCCGCCGAGAGCATGCCGGATAATTTCTGGCGATTCACCGCCAGCGTCCCCGCTGCCTTGACCACACTGTCATTGATCTTAAGCTGGCTAAACCGGTATAAGTCATTGGCATAATTTAACTCGCCGCTCATCGCCTCAAAATGGGTTCTGCCACCGGGCAAATTCTCACGGCTGCGCAAACGGGCGGTTTCAACAACATCCACACCGTTGACGATTCCCTTGTTAACGTTAAAAACGCCATTGAGTACGGCCGTATCGGCAAGTTTAGCCAGACGCCCCGACTGCATCTGAAAGCGCGCCGTGCCATCCAGATCGCCGCCGAGCAGCTTATTGATGTTCTGCAACGGAATAACTTTAGCCTCCAGCGCGCCTTGTACACGCCAGCCCTCACGCCAATTGATGCGCGCATCACCGGTCAACACACCGCCCCTGATCCTGCCATCCAGATCGCTGATGCGCATTTCATCCTGGCTTAGTTCG
Organism: Gallionella capsiferriformans ES-2; assembly: GCF_000145255.1. Lineage (NCBI taxonomy): Bacteria > Pseudomonadati > Pseudomonadota > Betaproteobacteria > Nitrosomonadales > Gallionellaceae > Gallionella > Gallionella capsiferriformans. Next base: position 675,174 of record NC_014394.1, on the reverse strand, counting down.
CCGTTCGCCTTTAAATCCTCGAATATCCAGTCAGGAAACAACGGTAGCGCCCGATCGCGCAGCGTCAGACTGAACGGCAACTTTGGCCCGGCGTGAAGCTCCAGCACCAGTTTATGGCCGTCCGCGTTGAGTTTTGCCTCAGTAAAATGACCCGATGCATCAAAATCCACCTCGCCGCCCACCCCGGATAACGGCACGCTGTCGGATTCCAGACGAGCCTGTGTAAAACCAATGCGCGCGACAGGATAATGCGCATCGCTCGCCGTCTGCTGCAGCCAGCCTGCCACTTGCAACAAGGCCTCATCCTTCACCCGCACCCCCTCCAGATTCAGGCTGTCGATCGCGCGGGTCGCACCAAACAGCGCAGAATAGGCAAAATTGACCTGTGCCTGATCCGCCTGAATTTGACGTGTCGCGCCGATGGAAACCTCGCTCAGGATCAGACGCGGCGCAGGCAGTATCCGAGCTGACAATCGACCGATGTGCACAGGCTGCTGCAATTTCGCACTCAGCGTCTGCTCGATGTTCGCCAGATAACTTTGCATCGGCATCACGGCCGGCAACGCGAACAAAGTCGCGACTAAGGCGACAGCCAGTCCGGCCGCGAGTTTACCCCAGGGCTTTGGTTTACGAGGCACACGAGGCAATCTGACGACCGGCTCGGGTGCGGCCTGGGGGGGGGGCACCGTTTTCCGCGCGTCTTCCGCCGCCCGGCTTTCCGCTTCCCGCCACTTTTTGGCCTGCGCATCCGCCAGCTGTTTTGCTTCCTGCTCGGAATACTCCGCTACGACTTTAGACTGAGCAGCGATAGGCGCAACCGTCGCGGCAATCGCCTCAACAGGCGCTACGATAGGCGGCAATTCCAATTTTGCGGCATCGAGCAGCAACTGATCAGCCGCGCTGAGCTGCGGCGAGAGCGCCATCTCAGGCATCAAGACCTCAGCCTCAGCAGGCGCCTCCAGATCAAAGGCATCCAGATTAAATCCCTCGAAGCCCTCGGACGACAGAATTTCAGGTTGAGGCAATACGACTTCGGCATTCGCGTCGATCAATTCGTAAATCTGATGTTCACGACCGTGCTTGTCCTGTTGCGCACCGCGATAACGGAACAAGTCCTTGTACTCATCACTCAGATTCGAGACAAATTCAAAATAGGCACGGGAGACATAAATTTGATCGTGACCGGCAAAGCTCATCACACGCTGTGCGCTGTTGATGCCATCGCCCAGCATATTGATCTGCCCGTTCATATCTTTGACCAGACTGACCGGTCCTAAATGTATCCCCAGACGCACGCGTAAATCAGGATAGTCAAAGTGACTGTTAGCCGTCAGGCCGGCACGAAAATGGATCGCAGATTCGAGCGCATCGGTCGGGTGTTGCAAAAATCCGATCGCAGCACCGTCCCCGGTATCCAGAATAATGCGCTCTCCGGCGTCGAGCGGATCCAGACTGTTGCCCACCAGCTGGCTGAACTGCTGTTTCAAGGAAATCTGCCGCTGATCAGACAGTTTGGTATAGCCCACAATATCGAAAAACAGCACCGCTGCCGTTGTCGTTCTGCGCTCGACAACCGGAACACCGTTGTTGCCTCCCCGGCTGTCGCAACCGGGCACCGCTGGCGCTGCCTGCCGCCTGTCAGTCGCAGGTGCCGAATCGCTACGCACCACCCACTGCGAGGAGTCTCGCGACGCGGCGGCAGCGGCTGCCTGAGTCAATTCATCCAACGCAGAAACAACGTTCCTTTCTTCGTCGGCGTGCTTTGCGTTTAATCTAACGACTGCAGCCAACACAGGGTCATCCGGTACGAGTTTACTGGCATCCTCATCGGGAATCGGACTGATCAATTCAACCTGTGCGCCTCTTTGCGCCGCAACTTTTTCAGCGTGTTCGCGTGCGGCCTCTTCACGCGCCTGCAACAATTGCTGCTCAGACTCGCGACGCACCAGACTAATTTCCTCCTCAGCCTTGATACGCCGGGCCTCCGCTTCCCGCAGCAGACGCTCGGATGCCTGCTGCGCCTTGACCGTCTCAGCTTCCAGTCTGGCCAGCGTATCGACGCGCCTGCGTTCATCCGTTCTGGCATCCGCCTTGAGCTGAGAGACTTCCGCCTCAAGCTTCGCGCGCTCCTGTGCCAGCGCCAACGCACGTACGTCGGCTTCAGCCTGCACTTGCGCTGCATGCTGCTCAGCTTTCAGCTTGGCTTCTGCGGCCTCGTGACGCTCAGCTTCTGCACGCAAAGCCGCTTTGGCAGCCTCCTGTTCCGCCTTGATGCGGGCCACCTCAGCCGCTTCACGAACCTGACGCGCCGTCTGTTCACGCGCTGCTGCACGCTCCCGTTCAAGCTCTTCGCGAACGCGTGCGGCCTCTTCAGCAGCCAGTCGCTTTGCCGCTTCAATTTCCTGTCGGGCATGCGCTTCAGCGTCTGCCTGCGCCTTCAAGCGCGCCGCTTCCGCCTCCAGCCTGGCACGCTCTTGCGCCACAACCCGCGCCGCCTCCTCAGAAGCCAACCGCTTTGCCGCTTCAATTTCCTGCCGGGCATGCGCCTGCGCTTCGGCTTCGGCCGCAGCCTTCAACCGGGCCACTTCCGCTTCCAGCTTGGTACGCTCTTGCGCCACCACCCGCGCCGCTTCAGCCTTAACGCGTTCTGCCAGTTCGTGCGCCACGCGTGCCGACTCCGCTTTCACGCGTGCCACTTCAGCGTCGCGTTTTGCCTGCTCTTCCGCACGAGCGCGTGCTTCCGCCTGCCGCGCTGCGGCTTCGATACGCTCAGCCTCTAGGACGCGCGCCTTTTCAGCCGCTTTTTGCTCGACACGAGCCGCCTCCTCGCGCGCGGCAATTTGTGCTTTTTCGAGTGCAGCCTGCTCAGCCTTCACCCGGGCAACTTCTTCCTCAGTTTTCTGGCGGGCAACTTGAGCTTGCGCCTCGACTCGGGCTTTTTCACGCGAGAGCTTAGCCGCTTCCTCAGCCATCATGGCGGAGGTGGGCACACGAAAAGCAGCGGTAAAATCCAGCTCTTCAATCCCGGCATCGGGCTTTTTAGGGGATGCTACCGGCGCATGAGGCGCAACCAGTTTAGCCAAACTGGAAACCTTGCTTTTATCCTGAATAAAACCGCCTCGCGCCAACTCGAGAAACATATCTTGCAACATACCGCGCAAACTGGGTGAAGAGCGCTTCATGATCTCAGCGACCGAAGCCGTACCGTCCACCATCATCAATGCGCGCTTGATGTCCTTGGACAGAAGCGCGGTACGACCACGCGCCTCGCCGTCCCCGCTTTCCGTCCTGACAAAAATTAATTTTTCATTCATGTTTTCATTCTAACTGATTGCAGACGCATGTTTGAATTGAAAAATACATTTTAAATACACACAACACATGGCACCTAGCAACCGCGCCAAAATCATCTGAATGAATCCCATTGACAACAGAACGAACGTTCTTTATATTGCACAGCACGTTCGTTCTCAAGGAAATTACCATGACCGACTTCAACTCTAAAGATACCGAGTATTTAAACAAGCTTCAAGACTACTACGCAGACTGGAAAAGCATTCCGTCCTATGCCCGTTTGTGCGAAATTTTCGGCATCGCCTCCAAATCCTGGGTAAAAACCATCCTAACCCGACTCGGGGAGGCCGACTTCATCGAACGTACGCCCGATGGTGCATGGATACCCACCCGACAATTTTTCGCGCGGCCGCTGGCCGAATCGACGGTTCAGGCAGGCATGCCCGTATCCGTCACCGCCACGCAGGGAGATTTTTTCGTAATCGACGAGATGCTGATTGATACCCCCTCAAAGACCACGCTCATCACAGTCAAGGGCGATTCGATGATCGATGCGGGCATACACGATGGCGATGTCGCCGTGGTCGAGAAACGCATGACGGCGAATATCGGCGATATCGTGGTGGCGATCGTCGATGATGACTTCACGCTCAAAACCCTCGATCGCGAGAATGGCGCGTTTATTCTGCGCCCGGCCAATCCCGCGTTCCCTATCATCCGCCCGCAAGGCACGCTGGAAATATTCGGCGTACTGACCGGTCTCGTTCGCAAATACCGGAGATAACCATCATGCAATTACACGCTTCGCGCCGTAGCGCCCCGTCCGTTCTGCTCTCTATGACCTCGCCCAACAAGGAATTGTTTTATCGCCAGCGCGCCCTGCTGCGCCGCGCCGTACCGGCAGGCTTCCCGTCTCCTGCCGACGATTATGTCGAACAGCGCATCAGTCTGGATGAACACCTGATCGGACGCCGCGAATCGACCTTTTTCATGCGCGTTGCGGGTGAATCGATGCGCGGTTTAGGCATCTTCGACGGCGACCTGCTGGTGGTCGACCGCGCACTGCCCGCCACCTCGGGCTGCGTAGTGATTGCCGTGGTCGATGGCGAATTTACCGTCAAGCAATTGTTGCACACGAGCGATGGCCCCGTGCTGCGCGCAGCACACCCTGACTATGACGACATGCGCATCCAGCCTGAACAGGATTTTTCCATCTGGGGCGTGGTGAGCTGGAACGTACACAAGCATTAAGCCGATTTAGCAGAAAAAATTAACCGTATGCAGCGCGCAATCGCACTGGTTGACTGCAACAACTTCTACGTCTCCTGCGAACGCCTGTTTCAGCCGGCGCTGGAAGGAAAACCCGTCGTGATACTAAGCAACAACGATGGCTGCGTGGTATCGCGTTCACAAGAAGTCAAAAATCTGGGGATTGCGATGGCCGCGCCCTGGTTCAAATTAAAAGAACTCGCCAAGCAGCACGGCATCATCGCGCTGTCATCTAATTACACGCTGTACGCCGACCTCTCCAACCGGGTAATGCGCGTATTAGCGCAGTTCTCGCCCGACCAGGAAGTCTATTCGATAGACGAATGCTTCCTCGATGTGACAGGGATCGACGAACTCACCCGCTACGCTCAATCGATGCGCCAAAGAGTCAAACAGCACGTCGGCATTCCTGTCTGCGTGGGCATTGCTGCGAGCAAGACACTGGCAAAGCTCGCCAACCATGTCGCCAAAAAACGCTCCTCCGGCATCTGCAATTTCAACGCGCTATCGGACGACGAATTAAACCGTCTGCTGGGCCGCATCGAGGTCGGTGAAGTCTGGGGCGTCGGCAGGCGTACGCACAGCCGGTTACAGGAAATGGGCATCACCACGGTACTGGCACTCAAATGCGCATCCGGTGAGCGCATCCGTGCCGAGTTCGGCATCACCCTTGCGAGAACCGTGGCGGAACTGGGCGGCACCGCGTGCCTGTCGCTTGACGAATGTGCCCGGCCGCGCGCACAAATCATCTGTTCGCGCTCGTTCGGCATTCCGGTCACACAACTGGCTGACCTAGAAGAAGCCGTGATCGCCTACACCAGCCGTGCTGCCGAAAAATTGCGCCGCCAGCAGTCGATGGCCTGCTGCGTGCAGGTTGCCATCCGCACCAACCCGAATCAGCTCATAGCGCCGCAATACCAGCCGAGCCTCACGCAAGCATTAACGGAGCCCAGCAATGATACGCGCGTGTTGTGTCACGCAACGCTGTCAGGATTGCGGCAAATTTATCGCACAGGCTACGCTTACCAAAAAGCCGGCATCGTACTGTCCGGCATCATCGCAAGCGACGACAAGCCACGCTCCCTATTTGATGATAGCGAAGCACAACAAAAATCCGCCACGCTGATGGCCACACTCGACCTGATCAATCGCCGCATGGGGAGCGGCACCCTACACTTGCTGGGAGAGGGAATCACAAAAAGCTGGGCCATGAAGCGCGGCAACGTATCGCCGCGCTATACAACCGAGCTTAGCGACATCGCACTGGCGCACGCCGCGCAAAACTAAGAAGGGCAATTTGCAATCCGGAATTAGATGAGGCGCATTTCAGCGGCAAATTCTCATGCGCAGGCGCCTGATCAATGTCGCGGCTTTAAATAACCGTTTTGCTTCCTATTGAGGAAGTTCACCCTGATGCAGCGTGACGAAACGAGACAACCCCGTGGCGAACACTCAGCTTCATTTTCCAGTTTAAATTATTTCAAATGACAACAGGACGGCACAAACACCCAATTCCAACAGCCCCAGCATAAAAAACTGGTCAGCATATTTTTCAAAACTTGCCGATTTTACGCCACGCATCGATGCATAAGAAAGGGCTGTGCTGATCGTAAATATCAGCGCATCAATCGCCAGAAATTTATCCAGTAGCGATCCTGCCTGCCCCAGATGCAGTACCTTAACCAAAGAAATAACGGTCAGACATACGCCAACCAATTGAGCCGAGGTTGGCAGTATATGTTGCGACAAATCATTACGTTCTGACATTTTCAATAATCCATGAGGAAATTTAGCGCATCACACAAAAACAAACTCAGCTCAGAGACGAATGGTTTTAACAAAATATACCGAATGGAACCCGACATGATTTTTTTAAAATTGTGTCGCTAGCGTTCTGTATAAGCGGTCCTGATAGACTACAACCCGCTGATTTTAATAAGCCATGAGGATATTGCATGTCAATCGCCCCTACACACTCGACACCTCATGCCCCCATACGACTGAAAGTCGTGCGTGAACGCGGGCGTAACACTTTAGCCGGCAAACGGCGCGATCATACACGAGCTGGATTAAGCGTTTTGCGCATTTTTATCCAAAAAAACACCCGCGCAAAATGACAGGGTAGCTGTCGTTTCGATCACAGAGGCACAGCCAAAAAACGCTATCGAGACTCGTCGAATCAAAACGGGACTGATATGATTTGCAAGAAACGCTATTCTCAGGGCAAGATAAAGCATGACCGCACATAATCACTCCCACGCCACGAACTACAATCGCGCTTTTGCCATCGGCATCACGCTGAATATCATTTTCGTGTTGATCGAGGCAGTGTACGGCTGGCAGGCCGATTCGCTCGCGCTGCTATCCGATGCGGGGCATAACCTGAGCGATGTACTGGGACTGGTGATGGCGTGGGGGGGATTTTATTTGTCCAGGCTGCGACCCAATCAAAAACATACCTACGGCTGGGGGCGTGCCACCATCATGGCGGCCTTGTTCAACGCACTGATCCTGCTGGTTGCGATAGGCGGCATTGTGTGGGAGGCGATTGCCAGATTCAGCCATCCTGTCCCGATTCAGGGCAACATTGTTATGTGGGTGGCTGCCATCGGCGTGATCATCAACGGCATTACCGCACGGCTATTCATGTCCGGCAACAAGGATGATCTCAATCTGCGCGGCGCATATCTGCACATGGCGGCAGATGCGCTGGTGTCCTTAGGCGTCGTTATCGCAGGCGCATTATTGATATGGACGGGTTGGACGTGGCTGGATCCAGCACTCAGTATCGTGATTGCCGTGGTGATACTGCTGGGCACATGGGGACTGTTGCGTCAGTCGTTACATCTTTCGCTGGATGGCGTGCCGGCCTCAATCGACTTGGCCGCAGTCAAAAGTTATTTATCGGCATTGCCCGGCGTCAGCGAAGTGCATGATCTGCATGTGTGGGCGATGAGCACCTCCGGGATTGCCTTGACCGCGCATCTGGTTACGCCGAACGGCCCTCAGGAGGATGACTTTTTAAACCGTGTGACGGAAGAATTGCATGATCAGTTTGCCATTGAACATGCGACCCTACAGCTGGAGACGGGCAGTCGAACCTGTGCGTTAGCTAACCATACTTGACGAGCCACATAGTCAAGACGACGCAGCTTAAGTATCAAAAATGGTCAGGGGCGGCGTGCTACTGGCACTTGGCATTTGCAAGACCCTAGAGAAAGCAAAAGCAATGGCGAAAAGCATACGCCCGGTAATCCGGATCAGCGAGCACCCTTAGTAGCGCCCGCCCTCAGCATAAGGCTAGGCCGCAATCAGTCGTTCAACAGCTTCTTCATCAAATCCCTGCATCTCGACTTTGAGGCAGGCCATACCTTCCGCCGCAACCACCAGCACCTCTCGCACACCTTGCAACTGAGCCAGTTGCAGCTCTAACGCGGCCCCTTCCGAGTCGCTCATTTCGTTCAGGTGGTACAGCTTAGTGCGCACCACCGCCAGTGGTTGCATGCCGGACACCACGATCAGCCAGACCAGCAGCAAGGCGATCGCGAAGAAAAATATCGCATTGTGCCCGACATACTGCATCAAGGCGCCACCTACGGCCGCACCGAAAAATGCGCCGAGAAACTGCACGCTGCTGTACACGCCCATCGCAGTTCCCTTAGCGGCGAGTGGCGCAATCTTGGAAATCATCGAAGGCAGCGTCGCCTCCAGCACGTTAAACGCGGTGAAGAAAAGCAGCAAAGCCGCCGCCACACCCCACAAGCTGTCTTGCATCAGCATCAGCATCAGCTGGGCTGCCATCGCCAGCGCAACCGCGGCAATAAACACGGGTTTGAGCTTGCCTTTGGTCTCCGCGATGATGATAGGCGGCACCATCAGTACGAAAGCGATCAGCATGACGGGCAAATACACCTTCCAGTGCGCTGATGCCTCGAGGCCATCATTTTGCAGCACGAATGGCACCTGCATGAAAACCGACATCAAAATAGCGTGCAGCGAAAAAATACCGAAATCCAGACGGCGCAATTCGGGGTTTTTCAACACCTCGGCGAATTTGCTGCCACGGGCTTCTGTGTCGCTGTGAAAACGAGTAATGGCAGGATTGGGAATCACAAAGCGCACGATCGCCATCGCCAGCAGTGCAAGTACGCCGGTCATCGCAAAAATTCCCTGCACACCCAACACGCCATTTAATAACGGTGACAGAATCAGCGAGATCGAAAAGGTGATGCCGATCGTCATGCCGATCATCGCCATCGCCTTGGTGCGATGCTCTTCACGGGTCAGATCGGCAGTCAGCGCCATCACGGCGGCATTAATCGCACCCGCACCCTGAATCGCGCGACCGGCAATGACCCAGTAAATATTATCGGCGAAAGCGGCGATGAAACTGCCGATAGCGAAAATGACCAGCCCCGCGTAAATGATCGGCTTGCGGCCATAGCGATCCGACATCCAGCCGGCCGGAATCTGCAATACCGCCTGCGTCAGACCATACGCACCCAGCGCAATTCCCATCAGCAGATGGCTGCTGCCCCCCGGCAATTTTTCTGCATACAACGCAAAAATCGGCAGGATGATGAACAGACCCAGCATGCGCAGCCCGTAGATGCCGGCCAAACCGAAGCTGGCGCGTTTCTCGGTTGCGGTCATTGATTCGGATATAGGTTGCATGGGAATTTTGAAGGAGCTGAAAAGGGGGGTTATTTTAGCAGGTCGTCCCCCTGCCAACAAATATAAGCGCGGCCGACAACAGGGATATAGCGACCCGGTGTACTAGGACATGGATACCAGATCGTCCATCATTGAGCTGCCTTTTTTCTCATCCAGCATTTCGAGGGTAATTTTATCGAACTCTGCGCGACCGATATCGACATAGCGCAAAAATGCATCGATCTGCGATGTCATCCACAGCTCGCTGTGCGGCAGCCCGAAATGCTCGCGCATGATATGTTCAGCCAGATAGCCGATGGCGATTTGCAGCGAGACCCATTTAGCGACCTCTTCCTTCTGCGCACCGCCCAGAAACATTTCAATATTCAAATGCATACGCACCGATTGTTGAGTACGCTCGGGCAGCAGCCATTTTTTCGTGAAGTGATAACCGATTACGGCGTGATCAATGCTGCGCTGCTCGATCTCAACCTGAGCCATATAGAGCTGCTTGTCAGCCTGCACTGCCTGACTTAACTGGCCTGATTTAACCCGGTGCGCAATCATCAGAGGAATCGCCGCATCGCGAAACAGCACGTGAATATAGACCTCATCGCGCGCAAGCCCTACGATACGGTTGGCCAGATCCGCTGCAAAGGCCGCGGTCACCGAGGCCTGATCCCAAAAATACCGCACGCCATCGCCATGCACATCGCCACTGGCATTTTTCAAAGCGATCGCGGTGACGATATTGATCACATTGCGCATTCCCAGAAACATCACCGCCTGTTGCACGGACAACATCTTCGCGCGCAAGCCGAAAAAGGGCGAATTAACTGTTTTGAGCAGCGCCGCGGTCATCGCAGGATCCTGCTCGGCGAGTCTGGCAATCTCACGCATATCCGGGCTCGACGCATTTTGCGCCTGAGTCATTTCTACGATGACGCGCGGGCAAGCCGGGATTTCGATGGATGAGGCGAAACTCGCCAGTTTGTCATCTGAAATTCCGTAGTCGTCTGCAGAATTTTTATTGGGTTGCAATGCGCGTTCTCCTGTTACTTGACGGCCCCGTATGGCGGATAAAGTCCGGCCTATTTGAGCTCTTGCACTTGGGTATGATTTAAAATATTGCAAGCTGGTGCGGCAGGCCTTACCAGCCGGCTATTTTATCAGGGATAATACGCACAGGCGCAGACTAATACAGTTACCGCGCAACAGGCACGCGCATAAAGCATGCCATCCTTATACCCGATAGGTTAAATAAATAGAGAGCAGATATGGGCGCACAGTGGAAAGCCAGACATAAAGAAGTCGCAGCAAATGCAAAAGGACGAGTTTTCGGCAAGTTGTCGAAGGAAATCATGGTCGCCGCCCGCGCCGGTGCCGACCCCGACATGAATCCGCGCCTGCGACTGGTCGTTGAACAAGCCAAAAAAGTATCCATGCCCAAAGAAACACTGGAACGCGCCATCAAAAAAGGCGCCGGACTGCTTGATGAAGGCATGAGTCTGGAGCGCCTGACCTACGAGGGCTTTGCGCCGCACCGGGTCCCGGTCATCGTCGAATGCCTGACCGACAACCCCAACCGAACCTACCCTAACATCCGCGTGTTGTTCCGCAAGGGACAACTGGGAGCATCCGGTTCGGTCGCCTGGGATTTTGATCATCTGGGCATGATCGAAGCGCTACCTGCGAGGCCTGACAGCGATGCGGAGTTGGCCGCGATCGAAGCCGGTGCTCAAGATTTCGAACCCGCAGAGGAGGGTGCGACGCTGTTCCTGACCGATCTGACCGATTTGGATGCCGTCTGCCGCGCGCTGCCTGAACAGGGTTTTACCGTGCAGTCAGCCCAGTTAGGCTACCGCGCCAAAAATCCGGTGAAACTCACCGATGCGGAGCGTGAAGAAGTCGAGGCCTTCCTCGAATCCATCGACGCGGATGACGATGTGCAAAATGTCTATGTGGGGCTGGCAGGCTAACGGCGTTTGGGATTGCGCAGCAAATCGCGTATATTGACAGGTCAACTCCACACATTCCGACCATCATGGAAAGCATCAAGATACGCGGCGCTCGCACCCACAACCTGAAAAACATCGACATCGACCTGCCTCGCCACAAACTGGTGGTGATCACAGGCCTGTCGGGCTCGGGCAAATCATCGCTGGCATTCGATACCCTGTATGCAGAAGGACAACGCCGCTACGTGGAATCGCTGTCCGCCTATGCGCGCCAGTTCTTGCAGCTGATGGAAAAGCCCGATGTCGACCTGATCGAAGGTTTGTCGCCCGCGATTGCGATCGAGCAAAAAGCCACCTCGCACAATCCGCGCTCAACGGTCGGCACCGTCACCGAAATCCACGATTATCTGCGCCTGCTGTTCGCGCGTGCGGGCGATCCGTATTGCCCGCAGCATGATCTGGTATTGCAGTCGCAAAGTGTCGGCCAGATGGTCGATCACGTGCTGGAACTGCCCGAAGGCACCCGTGTCATGATCCTCTCGCCGCTGGTGGTCGATCGCAAGGGCGAGCAGCTGGACATGTTCGACGAACTGCGCGCTCAGGGGTTTACCAAGCTACGCATCAACGGCACGGTGTACGAAATCGACGCGCTGCCCGCCTTGCAGAAAACCAAGAAGCACACCGTCGAAATCGTGGTCGACAGACTGAAAGTAAACGTCGAGTCCAAGCAGCGTCTGGCCGAGTCGTTCGAGACCGCGCTGCGCCATGCGGACGGGCGTGCGGTCGCCGTTGAAATGGATAGCGGCACCGAACATCTGTTTTCGGCGAAATTCGCCTGCCCGATCTGCAATTATTCGCTGCCTGAACTCGAACCGCGCTTATTCTCGTTCAACAACCCGATGGGTGCCTGCCCCAAATGCGATGGCTTAGGCGTCATCAGTTTCTTTGACCCCAAGCGCATCGTCACCCTCCCCTCGTTGTCGCTGAGTTCAGGCGCAATCAAAGGCTGGGACAGACGCAACCAGTTCTACTACCAGCTGCTCTCCGGGCTCGCGCGCCATTACGACTTCGATCTGGAACAGTCTTTCGAAAGCCTGCCCGATCACATTCAGCAGGCCGTGCTGTACGGCAGCGGAAAAGTTGAGATCGCCTTCCAGTACACCAACGAACGCGGTCGCCCCATGTTGCGCGAACACGCCTTTGAGGGCGTCGTGAATAATCTGGAGCGCCGCTATAAGGAAACCGACTCTCCCACGGTCCGGGAAGAGCTGTCCAAATATCTGAACAGTTGCACCTGTACGGAATGCAACGGCACCCGCTTGCGTCTGGAAGCGCGCCATGTGCGCTTTCTGGACAAGAATCTGTACGAAATCAGTGCGCTGCCGCTGAGCGACTCGCTGCATTTTTTTCAGACGCTCAAACTGAGCGGACAAAAACTCGCCATTGCCGAGAAGATCGTGCATGAGATCGCATCCCGCCTGACCTTTTTGAACAACGTCGGGCTCAATTATCTGACGCTGGAGCGCTCAGCCGAAACCCTTTCAGGGGGCGAGGCGCAGCGCATCCGGCTCGCATCGCAAATCGGCTCAGGCTTAACGGGCGTGATGTATGTACTGGACGAACCCTCAATCGGCTTGCATCAACGGGACAACGACCGCCTGCTGACCACCCTGTATAAGCTGCGCGACATGGGCAACAGCGTGATCGTGGTCGAACACGACGAGGACGCGATCCGCCATGCCGACTACGTGGTGGATATGGGGCCGGGGGCCGGTGAACACGGCGGCATGATCGTCGCCCAAGGCACGCCGGCAGAGATTTGCAACAATGCCGAATCGCTCACCGGTGACTATCTGACCGGCCGCCGGCAAATCCCGATGCCCTCCAAACGCCTCGCACCCGATCCCGAGCGCATGCTGCGCATCGTGGGCGCATCGGGCCACAACCTGAAAAACATCACGCTGAATCTGCCGGTAGGATTGCTCGTCTGCGTCACCGGCGTGTCAGGTTCCGGAAAGTCCACGCTGATCAACGACACGCTGTATCCTGCCATCTCGCAGCATCTGTATCGCAGCAACACCGAGCCTGCCCCGTTTGCCGAAATTTCCGGGCTGGAATTTTTCGACAAGGTGATCAACGTCGATCAAAGCCCCATCGGGCGCACACCGCGCTCGAATCCTGCCACCTATACCGGACTGTTTACACCGATCCGCGATCTGTTCGCGGGTGTACCTTCTTCGCGCGAACGCGGCTATGGACCGGGGCGCTTCTCGTTCAACGTTAAAGGCGGCAGATGTGAATCCTGTCAGGGCGATGGCGTCATCAAGGTCGAAATGCACTTCATGCCGGACATTTATGTGCCGTGCGATGTATGCCACGGGCAGCGCTATAACCGCGAGACGCTGGAAATTCAATATAAGGGTAAAAACATCCAGCAGATCCTGCAGATGACCGTCGAAACTGCGCATGAGTTTTTCAAGGCGGTCCCTGTCATTGCGCGCAAACTCCAGACGCTGCTCGATGTCGGCTTAGGCTATATCACGCTGGGTCAATCGGCTACGACACTGTCAGGCGGGGAAGCGCAGCGCGTCAAACTGTCGCTGGAATTATCCAAACGCGATACCGGTCGCACCTTGTATATTCTGGATGAACCCACCACCGGCCTGCATTTTCACGACATCGCACTGCTGTTGCGCGTGATACACAAGCTGCGCGATCAGGGCAACACGCTGGTTGTCATCGAGCACAATCTGGATGTCATCAAGACGGCCGACTGGGTGATTGATTTAGGTCCCGAAGGCGGCAGTGGCGGCGGTCAGATCATCGCCCAGGGATCACCGCAGGACATCGCCAAAAACAAGAAAAGCGTAACAGGCGTGTATTTGAAGCCCGTACTGGCCGCATGCAGATAAGCGCCCGGATCGAAATCCCGGACACCGAGATCGAGCTCAATGCAATCAGGGCTCAGGGCGCGGGCGGGCAGAACGTCAATAAGGTATCCAGCGCCATCCACCTGCGCTTTGACATCAATGCGTCTTCCCTTCCTGAAGAGTACAAGGAAAAATTAAGACAGCTAGCCGACCGGCGCATCAGCAACGACGATGTGATTATCCTCAAGGCGCAACGCTTTCGCTCTCAGGACAAGAACCGTGCCGATGCGATGGAGCGGCTGCAGGCGCTGATCATCAGTGCGGGGATTTCGGCCAGAAAACGCACGCCGACCAAACCCACCCGAAGTTCAAAGAAGAAACGCCTCGAAGGAAAAACACGGCGCGGCGAGATCAAAACTTTACGCGGCAAAGTCACGCAATAAGCAGTTAAGCACGCCATTCGGCCATTTTTTCCAGTGCAGCAGCCGTGACCAACGTCACGCCGCCCGGGCTGACATAAAAATACCGGCGATCCTCCTCCGGATCGACACCGGCCGAAAATCCATCGGGAATGCAGCAGTTTTTTTCCACAATCACCTTTTTCAAGACGACGTGACGCCCGATATCCACGTTGGGCAGCAACACCGAATCTTCGATGCGGCTATAGCAATCCACTCGCACGTCGTAAAACAGCAGCGAGCGGCGCACCAGCGACCCGCTAACAATACAACCACCCGACACCAGCGAGTCAATCGCCATCCCGCGCATCCCGTCATCGTCAAACACGAACTTGGCCGGCGGCGATTGCTCATGCCGTGTCCAGATCGGCCAGAGTCTGTCGTAGATATTCAAATCCGGAGTGACATTGGTCAATGCGATATTGGCTGCCCAATACGCATCGATAGAGCCGATATCGCGCCAATAAGGCTCGGCGCTTTTCCCCATACAACTGTGCTTAAAGTTCTGCGCGAACACCGCATGATTTTTAACCATGTGCGGGATCAGATTTTTCCCGAAGTCATGGCAGGAATGCAGATCTTCGCCGTCACGCAACAGGTGATCAAACAAAAATCGGCTATTGAAGATATAGATCCCCATATTTACCAGTGAACTGCCTGGATTATCCGGCAGCTCAGCGGGTCTGGAAGGCTTTTCAGAAAACGCCACCACCCGTGAGTTTTCATCCACGCTGAGCACGCCGTAGGCTGACGCACCACTGACCGGCACTTCGACGCAGGCCATCGTCATATCGGCACGGTTTGTAACATGAAAAGCCAGCAGTTTGCCGTAATCCATTTTATAGACATGATCACCGGACAAAATCAGCACAAACTCAGGCGTGTGAGCGCGCAAAATATCGAGATTTTGATACAAGACATCCGCGGTACCCCGGTAGCCGTGTCCCGCACTAACGCGCTGCTGGGCGGGCAGCAAATCGACAAATTCGCTGAAGTGTCCGTTTAAAAATGACCAGCCGCGCTTGATATGCTGAATGAGATTTTGCGAACGGTATTGCGTCGCGACGCCAATGTGACGAATGCCGGAATTCATGCAGTTGGATAGCACAAAATCGATGATGCGGAATTTTCCGCCGAAGGGCACGGCAGCCTTGGCACAGCATTCGGTGAGTTGTTGCAATCGACAATCCTGACCACCCGCTAACACCATCGCATAGGTATTTTTGGTGAGCTGATCAACAGAAGGCCGCGCACTGGAGGCGCAGCGATACTTCCTTTTCAAATACCCCTGTTCAGCATTCATTGGTTTTCCAAACAATGAGTTGGTCACGGCAGCATTTTTCGCATGCGTGGCATGAGATCGATAATTCTACGCCATATAAAAGCAAACTGCCCGGACGATTTCTCGGCCGGGCAGCGGACTAAAACACAAGCGGGGGATTAAGCGCGCTTTTTAAACTCGTTGGTGCGTGTATCGATTTCGATCTTGTCGCCGATTTCAACGAATGCCGCAACAGGCAACTCGAATCCACCGTTGATCTTGGCAGGCTTCATCACCTTGCCTGAGGTATCGCCACGTACTGCGGGTTCTGTGTAAATGATTTCGCGCACGATGGTGTTTGGCAGTTCAACAGAAATCGCCTTGTCGTTGTAGAACACCACTTCACACGGCATGCCGTCTTCGACGTAGTTGAGCGCATCGCCCATGCATTCCGCTTCGATTTCGTACTGGTTGTATTCTTCATCCATGAATACGTACATCGGCTCAGCGAAGTAGGAGTAAGTGACTTCCTTGCGATCAAGGATAACCTGGTCAAACTTGTCGTCGGCTGCGAATACGGTTTCTTTAGCAGACTCAGTCAACAGATTCTTCATCTTCATTTTGACGACCGAACCGTTACGACCGGAACGGCTGTATTCTGCCTTCAAGATGACCATCGGATCTGGACCGACCATAATGACGTTGCCGGCGCGTAGTTCTTGTGCTGTTTTCATGTTCACTGCTCATCAATTTCGAAGGCGCGCATTCTACCGATTTCCTGAAAAAAAGCCAGCAAATTCAATGCCAGAGTGTTTTGTGATAATTCACGCGCCCACGCCATTGCACATAAGTTCAACTCGCCCTGCTGCGCCGCAAACCGTTCCCACTCACCCCCCGCAGGCTGACTGCCGTTCCACATTTTCCACAGCCCCTGCACAGACTCACGCGCGGCCGGTGCCAGATGCCGTGTATACAAGTCGAGAAAGGCCTGCAACTTCTGCCAGTGCACGGCATCATGCTGCGGATAGATCTGCCAGATAAACGGCTTGCCCGCCCACTGCGCCCGCACGCAGGAATCCTCGCCCCGCACAAAGTTGATATCGCACGCCCACAGCAGCTCGTCGTAATTTTCCTGTGCCACGAACGGCAACACGCACACGGTGAGATTGCCGCGCGAATAACTGGTGACCTCCCCCGTCCCCTCAGCAAAGTAATGCGCCACCTGCGGCAAAATGCGCCCTTCCGGCACCAGACACAATACGGCTTGCGCACCCGTCGCCCACGCATCGAACAAGACGGCCAGCGCGGCATTTTCATACGAAAACAGGGAAATTTTAAGCGTACCGGCGGCGGGCACCTCTATGCCAATGGCGCGCCAGAATGCCTGCTGTTGTAAGGTATCGCCTAAGAATGCATCGCGCCTCGCCAGAAGGTCACGCTCCAGCAACAAACCGCCGGTCTTTTTCGTAAAACCCGGAAAAAAGAAATAGCGGGTCAGCGGCGGCTTGGGGGACGGTAATTTATGACACCCTTCGACCCAGTCTTCAGCGGAGAGATATTCGAGGTTGATCCAGACAGGCGGCATCTCCTGCTGCGCCATTGCGGCAAGGTAAGTGGCCGGCATCTTGCAGCCAAAGGCTTCGATCACCAAAGCTGCCGGCAACACCTCAGGAAAGGCGTTGCGCCACAGCCGTATCTCCACGCCGCGACAGTGCTGGCTATCCAGCGCAACATCGGCATCCGGACATAGCCTTGCGAAACTTGCCAGATCGTCGACCCACAACTGAACGGTGACGCCAAACTCCTTCGCCAGCTGCCGCGCCAGCCGCCAGCTCACGCCAATGTCGCCGTAGTTGTCGATGACATTGCAGAAAATGTCGCAAGTACGCGGCATAAGATTAGTTTTCATAGCGCTTTGTTTGGCTGGCGCAATCGTCACACGGAACGGCCTGCTATCCAATCTGCCAAACGCTGGCGCACCGGTAACAACCTTGCGTCTTCTATCGCGCCAATACTGCCAATCAACAATGCGCCATCCAATACTGCCAGCCTTGATAAGCGCAACACGCTAGATGCTTTCAATCCGGTGGCGGGAAAATCGGTATCGTTCGGCGTAATAATTTCATCGAAGCCTGATTCAGCCTGTTCCAACTGCGAAGAAACCATGCATACCAGCCAATCGTCAAAACGATTTGATGCCTCGCGCAACAGCAAAACAGGACGCAGTTTTGTCCCGGACAAATCGGTGTAAGGAAAAGGCGTGAGGACGATCTGTCCTGCACGCTTCATTGCCAGCGCTCCTTGAGATCATCGCGCGTGTAGCTCACATCCTCATTTTCCATGCCGCGCAACGCCTGACGCATAGCGAACTGTGCAAACTCGCCATCTGTCCATTCTTCAGGTTCGTGCTGCGTGCTGCGTGCCATTTTTGACCTGGCGGCAAGAAACTCAACGAAGTCGAACACTTCAGCACGCTTATCTTGCGGCAGATTCTGGAGCGTTTCAATTAGTTCAGCGTATCCCATTCATGCCTCCGTTTGGTATTGTTTGCAGTATACCCATTCGCCGATACAGGCCGCAATGATTCAACCGCTTAATGCGCTACGCCAGCCGCCAGCTCACGCCGATGTCGCCATAGTTATCGATGACGTTGCAGAAGATGTCGCAACTGCGCGGATTCATTACGCCTTGGGTTTTCCGTAGCCGACAAACTGCCGCTGGGCATCGGCAAACTCATCCGCTGTGAGTAGCACCGGCTCACCGACCGCTAAGCTGCGCAGGTAAAGCTCGCTCAGGTTCTCCACTTCGACGGTATATTTGAACGCCTCATCCAGATTTTTCCCCGCCGCAATCATGCCGTGATTGGCCAGCAGACACGCTTTGCGTTCTTTCATTGCGAGTAACGCGTTATCCGACAGCGCTTGGGTGCCGAAAGTCGCATAGGTGGCGCAGCGCAGACTGTCGCCGCCCAAGAGCGCCAGCATGTAATGAAAGGGCGGGATGTCGCGCCGCAGACAGGCGAGCGTGGTCGCCGCATTCGAATGGGTGTGAACGATCGCGCCGAATTCGGGCCGTTCTACATAGATGTCGCGATGAAACAACCATTCGCTGGACGGCTGCCAGCGCCCCGTCGATGCGCCCGACAGATGCACGAACACGATGTCCTCTTCCGTCAGCCCTTCCGCCCCGAAACCGGACGGGGTGATTAAAAATCCCTCGCCCGAGCGCACGCTGAGATTACCTGAGGTGCCGTGACTCAACGCCAGCGCATCGAGTTTTTGGGTGGTGCGCACAAGCTCCCCGCGTAGTTGTTGTTCGTTCATATCCATTCCTCAATCGGCTAAGGCGGCGAGTATGGCCGCCGTGTTTGCTGCTACCACGCCGCGCTCGGTAATCAGACCTGTGACAAGACGCGCCGGGGTGACATCGAATCCGTAGTTGGCAGCTTTAGACCCTTCTGGTGTAAGACGCACACGGCGCACCTGACCGTCATCGCAAAGCCCGGACACATGCGTCACTTCTTCCTGCTCCCGTTCCTCGATCGGAATTTCAAGCACACCGTCCAGCAGAGTCAAATCCAGCGTGGAGATCGGCATCGCGACATAGAACGGCACGCCGTTGTCAAATGCCGCCAGCGCCTTCAAGTACGTGCCGATCTTGTTGCAAACATCACCATGCGCCGTGACGCGATCGCATCCTACGATGACCATATCCACCAGGCCGTGCTGCATCAAATGGCCGCCTGCGTTATCCACAATAACGGTATGCGGAATGCCGTGCTGCGCGAGCTCCCAAGCGGTGAGGCTGGCACCCTGATTGCGCGGACGGGTCTCGTCCACCCACACATGCAGCGGGATGCCTGCCTCGAACGCGGTATAGACCGGTGCCAGCGCCGTACCCCAGTCCACCGTCGCCAGCCAGCCGGCATTGCAATGCGTGAGGATGTTTACCGTATCACCCTTTTCCAGGTGAATAACCTGAATATGTTCCCGCCCGTGCCGTCCGATGGCCTGGTTGATCTTCACGTCCTGTTCTGCAATGCGCCCCGCCTCCAGCCAAGCTGCATCCGCACGTTCGCAGGCTTGCAGTGGCAACAGCAGCGCGCGCATCCGCTCAACCGCCCAGGATAGATTCACCGCCGTGGGCCGAGCCTTAGCCAGCATATCGCAGGTGGCTTTTAGCGCCGCATCCGTCGCATGGTGTTTCATCGACAACGCCACGCCATAGGCTGCAGCCACGCCGATCAGCGGCGCACCTCTGACCTGCATGGAACGGATCGCGAATTCCGCGTCGCGCATTGATTCGAGACGAACGGTCACGAACTCATGCGGCAAGCGCGTCTGATCGATGATCTCGACCGCCCCGTCAGCTGTGGGCCAGATCGTGCGATAAGGGATGTTGTTAATTTTCATGGTTTGTACTCTGCATTATTAAATTACACTGCTCACCCATATCACGAACGAAACAAAATCGCCGGTGGCAGACCGGCAACTGCACACCTTTCTGATCTTGCCCAGAAAGGTATGCCAAAGAAATCGCCCCCGGTTTGCCGCGCCTTTGGCGTTCCCTTAATAACCAGAAAAAATCGGGGCTGCGCAACTCGACCTCGCTATGCTCGGGACTCGAACAGTGCTCGCCTAACCCACCGCTTATTTTCTGGTTATCTTCGGCGGCGCACAGGGGATGACGTGCAACACGCATGCTTCGCACACTTGCGTCTAACAGCTAACGACTGCCTTTAGTCACCTTCAAACTCGCACAAAGCGAATACCTTCTGCCCCTGCCCCTCCAGCCTGGCACGCCCGCCGATATCGGGCAGATCGATCACAAAGCAGCATTCGACGACAATTCCGCCCATGTCTTCGATCAGCTTGGTGGCCGCCTCCGCCGTGCCGCCGGTTGCGATCAAGTCGTCCACCAGCAACACGCGATCGCCCGGTTTGATTGCATCAACGTGGATTTCGATGCGGTCGCTGCCGTATTCCAGTTCATAGTCGCGGCCGACCGTCTCGGACGGCAATTTGCCGCGTTTTCTGATCGGCACGAAGCCCAGATTCAGCTCATAGGCGACAGGCGTGCCGACGATAAAGCCGCGCGACTCGATACCAGCGACAACATCGATCTGCATATCCTGATAACGTGCAACGATTCTGGCCACCATGTCACGCAAGCCTGCCGGATCTTTGAGCAGGGTGGTGATGTCGCGAAACATGATGCCCTGATGAGGGTAATGAGGAACCGTACGGATGAGAGATTTGAGCATGATAAATTCAGGATTGAGGATTGAGGATACGGCCCGCCACAGCGGAGAGTTTTTCGAGCATCGCGGCATCGCGCGCTTCAGGCGCGGTCAGGATTGCATATTGCAGCGCGCTGCGACAGGCGCATGTGCCGGCACAGCTATCCGCATGCACAGGATGCGCAACGGCCTTGACCAGCGCGCGGGCCTTGTCAGCGTTAGCCAGCAGCACTTTGACGATGGCATCCACCGTCACATTATCGTGTTCCGGATGCCAGCAATCGAAATCCGTCACCATCGCCACCGTCGCGTAACAAATTTCCGCCTCACGCGCGAGTTTCGCTTCCGGCATATTGGTCATGCCGATCACGTCACAACGCCACGAACGATACAGTTCAGACTCCGCAAGGCTGGAGAACTGCATTCCCTCCATCACCAAGTAAGTACCACCGCGCGCAACCGGTATATTCAAGGACTCGGCTGCCGCAAACAGATGATCGCCCAAACGGTTGCAGACCGGGTGCGCCATCGAAATATGCGCGACCAGCCCCGTGCCGAAAAAACTCTTCTCGCGGGCAAAAGTCCGGTCGATGAACTGATCGACGATGACGAAGGTGCCGGGCGGCAGATCTTCGCGCAACGAGCCTACCGCACTGACCGAAATGATGTCAGTCACCCCCAGACGCTTCATCGCATCGATATTGGCGCGAAAGTTGATATCCGACGGTGAAATACGATGCCCTCTGCCGTGGCGCGGCAAAAATGCGATGGGCTGTCCGGCCAGCTCAGCGAGCAAAATCTCGTCCGAAGGGTCGCCAAAACTGGATTCCACCTTGACCCAGCGCGAATTCTCCAGCCCTTCTATATGATAAACACCGCTGCCGCCAATAATGCCCAACATAGTTTTAAGTCTCCAACATCGATTTATAGATAAAATTTTGCAGCAAGGTCAAATCCACACTCAGCGTCTGAACAAACTCCATGCCGTGCATCACGATACTCTCACCGCTCTTACTGTCATTTTCAACATGCACGTTGCGAATCACCGAGGACACTAAAAACACCTGAGTTTCGCCGGCGACCTGCATACGCAAACTGACTGACACCGTGTCTCCCACCTGACCGAATGATTTCGCCGCTTGAATGCGCGCGCCGGAAATACTCATATCCTCAATAATGGCAGGCAGCTTACCTCCAAGCGCAGGAGACTCAACCGAGCACACGAGTTTGAGTTTGATGCGCACCGCTTTGCGCATGCAAGTAGTTTTAACCTGAGGCGGAAATGCCAGATGCAGGTAAGGATAGGGCGTGAGACAAACGCTGATGACATTGCTGCTGAATTCAAATGTTTTGGTACCGGCAAAGCCGCGCACCATGAATCCATGCCCTTCCTTGATGAAACTCAATTTTTCATCCTGACGGGGATGGGAGACCAGCACACTTTTTTTATTCATAAAACCGATCAGTTTCACAAAATAGCGCTGCTTGTCCGAAGAAAAGTCCTGTAATTGTATCGTGTCGCCAATGACGAGCTTGACCGACAGCAAGTCTTCCGTCTTATCCGGACTTTTTGACTTCGCCTCATCAGGGTCAGCGACAGCGGTTTTTCTGGCGACATGTACACTACGGCGCTCACGGAACAGACCATTTTCGATCAGACCGTCGAGCTGACGCTGCGATTCAACCATCACCCCTTCGCGCAGCAACAAGTGACCGTGTTTATCGTACACTGACCAGGCCAGCGGAATCCCCAGGGGAATATCGGCAGCTTTAACCGGCTGAAATTTATCGTTCATACCCTCTCCCGTTACAGCCGGACAGGCACACGTGCCGTCAGCCCACACATCAGTTCATAACTAATGGTACCCGCAGCAGCGGCAACCGTTTCAACCGGCAAGCCCTGCCCCCACAGCGTCACCTGCGCCCCCATCCCGCTGTCCGGCAGGGCGGTCAAATCGACACACAGCATATCCATTGAAATGCGACCGAGCAACTGCGTCTTGCGCCCGTCGACCAGCACAGGCGTACCATTGGGCGCGTGACGCGGGTAGCCGTCCGCATAACCGCAGGCGACCACACCGATACGCATCGTCCTGTCCGCACGGAACACGCCTGCGTAACCGACTTCGTCACCCGCCTGTAAATTCTGAATGGCGATAATCCGACTCGATAGCGTCATGACCGGCTTCAATCCCAATTGCTGCGCGCTGGTGTCGGCAAACGGCGATGCGCCGTATAGCATGACCCCCGGGCGCACCCAGTCGCCATGCGTCG
The DNA here is from genome assembly GCF_000145255.1 of Gallionella capsiferriformans ES-2. Classification (NCBI taxonomy): domain Bacteria; kingdom Pseudomonadati; phylum Pseudomonadota; class Betaproteobacteria; order Nitrosomonadales; family Gallionellaceae; genus Gallionella; species Gallionella capsiferriformans. The sequence continues at coordinate 651,898 of NC_014394.1, read as the reverse complement.
CAGGATAGCGCAGCAGCGCGGCCGAATTAGCCAGACTGCGCGCCACCCGATATTCCGAGGCAATCTCGTTGATCAGCGCCAGTTGTAAGGAAACGCCGCGCGGCTCATCGGCATGAGAAAAGTGACTCATCAGCGTGATTTCACGCACTGCGGCATGAGCACGCAAAGACTTCATCGCCGCGTTCACCCCTTCAGGTGAGAAACCCAGCCTGTGCATGCCGCTGTTCACCTTGAGCCACACATCGAGCGTGCCGCGCCCCGGATAGGCGTCGAGCAACGCAATCTGCCAGTTGCTGTGTATCACCGTCGTAAGCTCGTAGGCGGCAATCAACGCCAGATCGGCCGCATCAAAGAAACCTTCGAGCAGCAATATCGTCTGGCGATAGCCGGCTTCCCGCAAACGCACGGCGTCCTGTATGTCGAGCAGCGCAAAACCCTCTGCCGCCGCCAGCGCTTCGGCTACGCGCAACAGCCCGTGCCCATAACCATCGGCCTTGATAACCGCCATGATGCGTGATGACGCCGCACGGCGCGCGACATGCAAATTGTTTTCGAGCGCATTTTGATCGATGAGTGCTTGTATAGGACGCGGCATGAATCTTAAGTTTTGGCTGTATTCGAATTATGTAATGATAGCAGGGGGCATACTTTCATGATATAAAACCCCCTGATAAAAAATACGTCAGATTTAATGAATATCGGCTTCTACATCATACTCGCGGCGCAATTCCTGTCAGCGCTGGCAGACAATGCGTTGTTGTTCGCCGCTATCGCACTGCTCAAAGACCTTCATTCCCCCAGCTGGCATACGCCTGTGCTGCAGGAAGCCTTCATTTTTTCCTACATCGTATTAGCACCCTTCGTCGGCGCGTTTGCCGACTCGCTGCCTAAAGGGCGCGTGATGTTTGTCAGCAACAACATCAAAATAATGGGCTGCATCGCCATGCTGCTCGGCGTCAATCCGCTGCTGGCCTACGGACTGGTGGGCCTCGGCGCAGCAGCCTACTCGCCTGCCAAATACGGCATCCTCACCGAATATCTGCCGCCTGAAAAACTCGTGCTGGCCAATAGCTGGATGGAAGGCCTGACCGTGCTGGCCATCGTACTGGGTGCCGTGGTCGGTGGCGTATTGATCAGCCCGGGCATAGGCGGCACCCTGTTGCAATGGTGGGACGTGCCGTTCATCAACACCGGCATCGACACCTTGCCTGAACTGGCCATCGCAGCGATCGTGCTGATTTACTTTTTAGCCGCCCTTTTCAATCTGTATATCCCGCGCGTCGCACTCGATCACAAACCGCTGAGCCACAATCCGATTTTCCTGCTCTCCGAGTTCTGGCATAACTTCAAACTACTCTGGAAAGATCCATTAGGCCGCGTATCGCTCGCCGTCACCACCCTGTTCTGGGGAACCGGTGCGACCTTGCGCCTGATCGTGCTGGGCTGGGCTGCCGTTGCCCTGCACTACGACATCGCCACTGCCGCCAAGCTCACCGCCTGGGTTGCGATCGGCATAGCGATCGGTTCAGTGCTGGCGGCTAAATTTGTCAAACTGGAAAATTCGGTGAGAGTACTGCCGATCGGCATCGCAATGGGTATCGTCGTCCTGTTCATGATCCCGGTCACCGACAGCACGCTCGCCATCCTGCTGCTGATCGTGATCGGCGCCATGGGCGGCTATTTTGTGGTACCGATGAATGCGCTGCTACAGCATCGCGGCCACCTTCTGATGGGCGCAGGCAGCTCGATCGCCGTGCAGAATTTCAACGAAAACCTGAGCATCTTCGCGATGCTGGCGCTGTATGCCGTGATGGAAAAGCTGCAGTTTTCCATCTACATCATTATTCTGGTGTTTGGTCTGATGCTCTCTGGCATCATGACCGTGCTGTATAAACGGCACGGCCACGATCAGGATTCCGGCAAAACCTAACCAGTACAACCGTCCATCGTTTGCACCGCCAGACATAAATCCTGCCAGGCGCGCGCCTTTTCCAGCGGACTGCGCAATAAATAGGCAGGATGGTAAGTCACCACCAAAGGAATCCCTTTGTAGTCATGCACGATCCCTCGCAAACTGGCGATCGTCGCATCCGTATCCAGGAGCGCAGAGGCCGCCGTCTTACCCAACGCAACAATCACCGCGGGCTGCAGCAAACCGATCTGGCGCTTCAAATACGGCAGACAGGCGGCAATCTCGCCCACATGCGGATGCCGGTCATCAAGCGGCCTGCACTTGATCACATTGGCGAGATAAACCTCGCTGCGCTGCAAACCGATCGCCAACAGCATATTGTCCAGCAGTCGCCCCGATGCTCCGACAAAGGGCTCGCAAAGCTCATCTTCCTCGGCACCTGGCGCCTCACCGACAAACAGCCAGCGCGCATGCGGGTCCCCCGTCCCGAAGACCGGTTGCGTACACTCAGCACGCAACTTACATTCCGTGCATCCCTGTACTTTTTGCTGAAGTTCGGGCCAGTCGGTAGTGCCTAACAGCCCCCCGGAATTTTTGAGCTGAAACTCGCGCAACGAGTTGTCTGCGGCCTCGCCCGGCGCAGCGAATTGAAAATCGCTGGCAAATAGATCGACGACAGGCGCCTGAACCTCGATTGCGTTACCGGCATCCTGACTAAGCGGCGATGCCGTCCCGCTATGAGACACGAACGATGGCTCGACTGACGTTACCTGCTCAACGGGTTCAACGGCCTCAACTGACGCCACCTGCTCAACGGGTTCAACGGACGCTGCCCGCGCTGCGGGTTCAACCGGTACAGCCTGTTCAACCGGCACCGCATTCAGCGCGCTTTTCGCAACGGGCGCATCCCCCTCAGTCGACACAGGATTACGCCGCACCCACACGGGGTACAGATTCAATTCGCGCAGCATCGCCTCGCGCCTATCCATTTTTTTCACCTGAAAAATTGTCGCATGCCATCACTAACGCATCCTCGCTGCCTGCCGCATTCCGGTAATATCCGCGCCGCAAACCAATTTGCGCGAACCCTGCGCGTAAATACAGGGCAATCGCCGCCCTGTTAGACGCTCTCACTTCAAGAAAAACCCGTGACAACTGTTTCTCAGCTGCCAGCCTTAACAACTCGGCGAGCATCAATCTGCCCAATCCCTTGCGCTGATGCGCCAATGCGACCCCGATCGTCAGCAATTCAGCCTCCCCCACCCCAGGCATCAGCACCGCATAACCGCGCACTTCACCCGCCAACTCGTCTACAAAACACAGGTAGCCGCAGCTCAGTGCATCGCTGAAATTACCACGCGTCCACGGATAGGCCTGCACGACCTGCTCAACGGTCAGGACGGCATCGAGATCCGCCAAAGTCATCGTTCTCATTTAAATCACTAAGGTCAATATATTACGGGAATACGACAGAAAAAAATAAAACAGCAGAGCAAACTGGCGACTGCGTCTAACGCGACGTGAAGCCCCTCAAATGCGTATACAGGCGCTCAGTTTACAATGCAACCGGCATTTTACCGATGAAATTTAACATTCCGGAGCGCCACTTTCAGCGATTCTTGGCGATTATCAACCCCGCAGCTAAATGAACAGTCAATCACGAAGCAAGCCCATGACGCTATGCAAGTTCCATGGCTAATTATCGATCCGCGAGGCGCGGGCTAATTGCTCCCGCTCAGCCGTTTTCAAAGCCACTTTATCACGCAGGTAAAAGGGCTGCGCGGCTGCGGCATCCGCACCGAGTCCTGCGGCAAACTGCCCGGCACCCAGTTTTGCGATCGCCGCGGCTTGCGGAATGGCCGCCCCGTCGACACCGTTCAACTGCCCTGCATAGCGCGCCTGCAATGCTTCCGAAAACGCGGCAAAACCGCTGCCCATGCCAAACCAGTCCGCACCGTCAACTGCCGGCGCCACATCAGGCTTACAAAGACAGGGCTCAAAAACGACCATCCATGCGCCCTCCAGCTTTTGATAGGCGGCACAATAAATCTCGCCCATACGCGCATCCAGCGCCGCAATCACGCGATCCCGGCCCGACGCTTCAGCCAGCGCCAGCAAGGTGCAGATACCGGATACCGGCAAATCAGCCCCCAGCGCGAGTCCTTGAGTCGCCCCGCACGCGATGCGCACGCCGGTAAACGAACCCGGCCCCGAACCGTAGGCGATACCGTCCAGATCCGCAATCCTCAGTCCCGAATCCTGAAGCAACGCACTTACCATCCCGATCAGCAATTCAGAATGTTTCTGCCCGACGAGTTCGCAATGCTCAATGACCGCCCCCGCCTGCCAGAGCGCTACCGAACAATATTCGGTGGAAGTGTCCAGTCCCAGTATCTTCATTGCTCGGCAATCAGCAAGACAACCGCCTGTGCGGCGATACCTTCGCCGCGTCCGGTATAACCTAGTTTCTCGGTGGTGGTAGCCTTCACGTTCACGGCGCTCTTCTCGATGCGCAGGTCAGCGGCGATGTGTTCGACCATCTTAAATATATGCGGCGCCATCTTAGGGCTTTGCGCGATGATGGTCGCATCCACATTGCCGACGCGGAATCCCGCCCCGCGCACCAGATGCAGCGTTTCACGCAGCAGGATGCGGCTGTCGATATTTTTGAATTTGGCATCGGTATCGGAAAAGTGCCGTCCGATATCCCCCAAGGCTGCGGCACCCAGCAGCGCATCGCAAATCGCATGCAACAAGACATCGGCATCCGAATGGCCTAGCAAACCCTTTTCATACGGGATGGTGACACCGCCGATGATGAGCGCTCGCCCCTCAACCAGTTGATGTACGTCAAACCCCTGCCCTATCCTCATTTTTTCTCTCCAAGCAACAATTCGGCCATCCTCAAATCCTGCGGATAGGTCACTTTAAAATTCGTTGAATCGCCTGCAACCAGCTTAGGATGCAGCCCCAGCGCCTCGATGGCCGACGCCTCATCGGTCACGGCTTTGCATTGCTGCAAGGCTTGCGCCAGCAGACCTGCGCGGAACATCTGCGGCGTCTGCGCCTGCCATAACTGCTCGCGGTTTTCAGTATTCTGTATGCGTCCGGCAGCATTCGCGCGTTTTAATGTGTCCGCGACAGGCACCGCCAGTATGCCGCCTATCGGATCATCCTTTAATTCATTGATCAGCTTCGTCAAATGCGCATTTGCAAGACAAGGACGCGCCGCATCGTGCACCAACACCCAGTCATCCGGCTCCAGTTCAGACGCAAGAAGTCCGTTCAACACCGTATCCGCACGTGTTTCGCCGCCGCAATATAAAGGCTGCAGCTTATCGCCAAACCGGCTCCAGTCACAGGCATCAAATAATGTGTCATGAACCGACAACACCACAAACACGGTCGTGATTTCCGCGCAATCACACAGCGTCGCGATCGCGTGATAAATCATCGGATGACCTGCCAGCGGCAGATATTGCTTGGGTAACTCATGTCCCATGCGCGCGCCAAAACCGGCGGCGGGAACCAGAGCGTAAAATTGTGTCATAAGATCTCGATATCGGCAGGGGAAAATAACGGAATCGCGCGAAGGCCTCATTCTAACCGACAACAGAGCAAATCGGCCTGCCACATCGTACCGCGCTACGCAGACCGAATGCGCACGCGCTATCTGCGATTAATTTCCTGCTTACACGCAAGCTTTGCAATCACGGATGCGGATGAGCGGTTTTTCTTGGATAATGCACGGCTATTCGTCTTCAGATTTCAGCCATGCTGTTCACATCGACCCACACACGCCCCCGCTATACCCGCCTTATCGGCTCCTCCGACGCGCTGGCACTGGCGCAATTTGCTGATCAACATAAGCCCCTGGTGGTCATCACGGCGAATGCGAATGAGGCCCAGCGACTCATCGAGGAAATACCGTTCTTCGCGCCCGACTTGCGCGTACACCTGCTGCCTGACTGGGAGACGTTGCCGTACGACCATTTCTCGCCGCATCAGGACCTGATCTCAGAACGCCTGTCCACACTGCACCATGTGCGCAGTCAGTCGTGCGACGTGCTGGTGGTGCCGGTCACGACCGCGCTCTACCCGTTGCCACCGGCTGAATATCTGGCCGCGTTCACCTTTTTTATCAAACGCGGCGAAAAACTCAATCTGCCGGCCTTGCGCGAACAGATGACATTCGCCGGCTACAGCCACGTGCAACAGGTGTTGTCGCCCGGCGAATTCTGCGTCAGAGGCGGCATCATCGACTTGTTTGCCATGGGCAGCGTGCTACCGTATCGCATCGATTTATTCGACGATGAAATTGAGAGCATTTCAACGTTTGACGTGGACACGCAACGCACCCTGTATCCGGTTCCTGAAATCCGCCTGCTACCCGCGCGGGAATTTCCGCTGGATGAAAAAGGTCAGGCGCATTTTCGCCAGCGTTTCCGCGACCTGTTCGAGGGCGACCCGTCCAAGTCGCGCATCTACAAAGAAGTCAGCAAAGGCAATGCACCGGCAGGGATCGAGTATTACCTGCCGCTGTTCTTCGACAAGACCGCCACCGTATTCGACTATCTGCCGAAAAATGCCACGCTGTGCCTGCATGGTAATGTGGATGCGGCGATTGCGCAGTTCGGCGTGGATGCCGCCTCGCGCTACAACCTGCTACGAGGCGACCCGCAACACCCGCTGCTGCCGCTGGCGGATTTGTTCATGGATGCCGAGGAATTTTTTATTGCCGCCCGCGCATTCGCAAGGCTCGATATTGCGCCGGATGGCGACTCCGCCAATCTCACCCCTTGCGCGACCGACAAACTGCCCAACATCGCGGTCAACCGTCACGCCGAGATGCCGACACAGGCCTTTGCACAATTTCTACAAACGTATGACGGACGCACGCTGCTGCTGGCGGACAGCCTGGGGCGGCGCGAAATCATGTCGGGCTATTTGCAGGAATATGGCCTGAAAGCGGAAGTATGCGAAAATTTCGCCGTTTTCTTGCAGCACAAGGCCCGGTTCATGCTGTGCATCGCGCCGCTGCAAAACGGCTTCTTGCTGCCGGATGAACGCTTAGCCATCGTAACCGAGAGCGAGCTGTATGCCTCCATGCCCCGCAACCGCGCGGCCCGAATCGCTAAAAAAACCAACATCGAAGGTATGTTGCGCGACCTGTCCGAACTCAAGGTTGGCGACCCGGTGGTGCACGAGCAGCACGGCATTGCGCGCTATCAGGGTCTGGTCAATCTGGATCTGGGCGAAGGAATGGGCGAATTCCTGCTGCTCGAATATGCAGGCTCCGATAAGTTATACGTGCCGGTATCGCTACTGCATGTGATCGGCCGCTACAGCGGAGGGGCGCATGATACCGCCCCGCTACACAAACTCGGCAACGGCGCATGGGATAAGGCTAAACGCCGTGCAATGCAACAGGTACGCGACACCGCTGCCGAGCTTCTGAACATCTACGCCCAGCGCGCCACCCGCAAGGGGCATGCCTTCAAACTGACGCTGCGCGATTATGAAGAATTTGCCGCAGGCTTCGGGTTCGAAGAAACGCCCGATCAGGCCGCCGCCATCAACGCCGTCATCGAAGACCTGCAATCGGGAAAACCGATGGACAGACTGATTTGCGGTGACGTCGGGTTCGGCAAAACCGAAGTCGCCCTGCGCGCCGCGTTCGTCGCCGTCATGGACGGCAAACAGGTTGCCGTGCTGGTGCCAACCACGCTGCTTGCCGAACAGCACTACCAGAATTTCTCCACCCGTTTCGCCGACTGGCCGATCCGCATCGGCGAGCTGTCGCGCTTCCGTTCGGCCAAAGAACAGACGCAGGCCTTAAAAGAAATGGCTGAGGGCAAACTCGACATCATCATCGGCACCCACAAACTGATCCAGAAAGGCATCGAATTCGACAATCTGGGGCTGCTGATTATCGATGAGGAACACCGTTTCGGCGTGCAGCAGAAGGAACGCCTGAAAGCATTACGCGCCGAAGTGGATATCCTGACGCTGACCGCCACGCCGATTCCGAGGACACTTGCGATGTCGCTCGAAGGACTGCGCGACTTTTCCATCATCGCGACCGCCCCGCAGCGGCGCTTGTCCATTAAAACCTTCGTCAGCGCCTATAGCCAGGGCGTGATCCGCGAAGCGGTGCTGCGCGAACTCAAGCGCGGCGGTCAGGTGTATTTCCTGCACAACGAGGTGGACACCATCGCCAACATGGCGGAAAAGCTGACAGAGTTGCTGCCTGAGGCGCGCATCCGCACCGCACACGGCCAGATGGGCGAGCGCGAGTTAGAGGCCGTCATGCGCGACTTCTATCAGCAGCGTTTTAACATCCTGTTGTGCACCACCATCATCGAGACCGGCATCGATGTACCCACCGCCAACACCATCATCATGAATCGCGCAGACCGCTTCGGCCTTGCGCAATTGCACCAGTTGCGAGGCCGTGTCGGACGATCACACCATCAGGCGTACGCTTATCTGCTGGTGGACAGTCTGGACGGCCTGACCGTACAGGCCAAAAAACGTCTGGAAGCGATACAGGCGATGGAACAACTGGGCAGCGGCTTTTTTCTGGCGATGCACGATCTGGAAATACGCGGAGCGGGCGAAGTGCTGGGCGAATCGCAAAGCGGCGAGATGCAGGAAATCGGGTTTTCGCTGTATACCGAAATGCTCAATGCCGCCGTTGCCTCCCTCAAGCAGGGGCGTGAGCCGGACATGGCGCACCCGCTCGGCGTCACCACCGAAATCAATCTGCACAGCCCGGCACTACTCCCTGATGAGTATTGCGGCGACATCCACCAGCGGCTGGTGATCTACAAACGGCTGGCCAATTGCACGAACCAGCCTGAACTCGACTCCATGCATCAAGAATTGATCGACCGATTCGGCCTGCTGCCGGAGGCCGCGCAAACACTGCTCGACAGCCATCGCCTGCGCATTGCCGCCAAACCGTTAGGAATCTGCAAAGTGGATGCGTCGGATGAGGCCATTCAGATTCAGTTCGTGCAAAATCCGCCGATCGACCCGATGAAAATCATCACGCTGATCCAAAGCCGCCGCTACATCAAAATGATCGGACAGGACAAACTGCGCATCGAGGTCAAACATACGGATTTAACTCAACGGGTGCTGACGATCAGAAATTTCATCAACGAGTTGAAATAGGGCAGGAATCAGCCACTCCGCACGGGAGTGGCTGTGACTTAACGGGAACGCAAGTGTTTGAGTTGCTTCTGAATTTCCGCTATTTCCAGATGCGACAACTTGGATGTTTCGAGTTTACGTTCGAGCGCATGAATTTTATCTTCATGGGTGCCCACCTTCGCACCACGCGCCGCGACCAGCGCTTCGTGCATGACTTTCTCATACCCGATATAGTTATGCGGCTTCATAACAGTCCCCCTTTACGCAATGATTTCATACAGCCTTCGCTGATAAATTGTACAAGAAAACCCGTGCCGCTAGCGTAAATTGATGATGTCCCAGCCATGCTGCACGGCATGCGCACGCAAGGTCTCATCGGGGTTTGCAGCGACAGGATGTTTCACCTTGCACATCAGCGGCAGATCGTTGAGCGAATCGCTGTAAAAAGTGCTGTTCTCGAAACTCTCCAGCGTCCAGCCGTGTGAATTCAACCAGTTCGTCAACCGCGTGATTTTTCCCTCGCGGAAACACGGCACGTCGGCAACGCGACCGGTAAATTCGCCCTCGATGTGTTCAGGTTCGGTCGCAATCAGATGCTCGATGCCGAACTCACACGCAATCGGTGCGGTGACAAAGCTGTTAGTCGCAGTGATGATGACGCAGACGTCCCCCGCCTGCCGGTGCCGCTGCACCAGATCGCGCGAGGCTTGTGTCACCATCGGCATCACGCTCTGGCGCATAAACTGCGCGTGCCAAGTGTCGAGCGTCTTACGCGAGTGGCGCGACAAGGGCTTGAGCTGAAAGTCTAAAAACTCATGGATATCAAGCGTGCCCGCCTTGTACTGATCGTAAAAGGCTTGATTTTTTACCTCGAACAGTTCGCGATCGAGTATGCCGATGCGAATCAAAAATTGCGACCACTCAAAATCGCTGTCGCCGTTAAGCAGCGTATTATCCAGATCAAATAAGGCTAAATTCATGTCAGTCAGCTTCCCAGATTGATTTCAAATTGCATCACTTCCTTGAGCAAGGGGATCGAAGGGGCACGGTGCAGGCGCAGCGAGTGCTCATCGAGTGCGTCGAGCACCGTCAGCAAACTCGGCAGATCGCGACGCCCGTGACGCAGCAGATACTGCACAACTTCCGGTGCCAGCGCAAATCCCCTGCCCTGCGCGTGCCCTACCAGCGCCAAGGCCTTCTCTTCGTCGCTCAGCCCCTGCACCTGATATACCAGCCCCCATCCTAAACGAGTGCGCAAATCAGCGCGCACATTCAGATGCAACGGAGAGCTCAGCCCGGAAACCAGCAGCATGCCGCCACTGTCACGCATCCAGTTGTATAAATTGAACAATTCGATTTGTCCCGCTTCATCGAGCGTATCGGCATCGTCAACCGCCACCACCTCAGCAGGCTCAGGCACATAGCCTTGCGCATAAATCGCATTTAGATGCGCGTTTTGCGCCACCCCGACACAGGCTTGCAGCAAATGGCTCTTGCCGCTGCCGTCCGCCCCCCATACATACACACACCGATCCGTGCTCTCGCCGGACAAGGCTTGATGCAGTACAGACAACAATTCGGCATTGCCGCCCGCGACAAAATTATCGAAGGTCGGCCACCAGTCAGGCGTGATATCCAGCAGTAACTGATTCATTGCTTACCGTACATCCGGCTGGACAGATACCAGATCGTGCCGTGACGTAATCCAACTAACAGGATGGCCGACATCGGCAAGGCCAGCAGCACGCCGAAAAAGCCAAACAACTGACCGAAAGCCAGCAGCGCAAAAATAACCGCCAGCGGATGCAGACCGATCCGCTCGCCAACTAGCCATGGCGTGACCAGGGTACCCTCTAGCATCTGACCGGCGCCGAATACGCCCCACACCCACACTACGCTACTTAATTCGCTAAATTGCATCACGGCCGCCAGCGTCGCCAGCAGCAGCCCAATCACCATACCCAGATAGGGAATGAACACCAGCATCCCGGCAACAATGCCGATCGGCAAGGCAAATTCGAGCCCCACCGCCCATAACACTAGACTATAAAAAGCACTCATCAGCAACATGACTGAGATTTGTCCGCGCAAAAATTCCGCCAGCACACGGTCTACCTCGGCGCTGATCTCGCACACCTTAGCGTGCCAGTGACGCGGAATCAGCGCATCAAATTTGGCGGACATTAATCCCCCATCGCGCAAAAAATAAAACATCGCGACCGGAATCAACAACAGGTTCATCGCCACATTGAGAATTTTGCCGCCGCTGCTCGACAACCAGGGCAGCAGCTTTTCAGCCACCCCGCCTGCCGACTGCCAGTGACTCAACAACCAGTTTTTCAGCAGCGTGCTATCCCATTGCAGTTCTGCACCAAACAAGAGTTGCAGCTTCGGCAGCAGACTAGCCCGCAACATCTCGATCAAATCGGGGAGGCGCACCATAAACAGGCTGATTTCCTTTTCCAGCAGCGGCAGCATGATCAGCAACAGACCTGCGAACAACAGCATCAAAAAAACCATCACCATCACCACCGCCGCCGCTCGCGGCAACTTCAAAACGACGAGACGACGCACCAGCGGATTGCAGATATAGGCGAGTATCGCCGCTGCCACAAAAGGCGTCAGGATGGGGCTGAGCCAGTAGAGCAACAGCAAGGCTGGCACAACAAAAAGCAACCACTGCAATGCGGGAAAACGGGATGTTGTCATTTAGATAAAGGAAAAAATTTAAGGCCGCAGCAACAGCATCAATGACCGCTGCACGTGTTTTGGTCGTGAGCGAGTCGATGAGTTATAATTGCGGCAGTGAAAAACCACACAATCCTCGGTTTAGCAATCAACTGATGCGCATTGTATCGAGATTTACTTGCCGTTTGTTCGCGACTGCAACGAAATTTCAATATTTCCCCTATATAGTCACCGTGCATTGCAAAACAATCACCCTGAATAAATAGCCTAATCGCCCGAATAGCGATGAAATTGAAAGTGTTTATGAACGCCCCCCAAGATAATTTGCAGCCTGCCTGCTGGACCGGATTTACCGGCGGTCAATGGCAACAGCGCGTGTCCGTGCGCGACTTCATCCAGCTCAATTACACGCCCTATGAAGGCGGCGAGCAGTTTTTAGCCCCGGCCACGGCGCGCACGCAGCAACTATGGCGCGAGCTCTCGGTGCTTATCAAAGAAGAGCGCATCAAGGGCGTACTGGATGTCTCAGCCGACATCGGTTCATCGATCACAGCCCATACGCCCGGTTACATCAACCAGACACTCGAACTGATCGTCGGCCTGCAGACCGATGCGCCGCTCAAACGCGCTATCATCCCTAACGGCGGATTGCGCATGGTTGAAGCCGGCCTTGAGGCTTACGGCTACACACTGAACCCGAAAGTCAAAGAAGCCTTCCAGCTGTATCGCAAGGATCACAATCAGGGCGTGTTCGACGCCTACAGCCCTGACATTCTCGCCTGCCGCAAATCCGGCATCATCACAGGACTGCCCGACGCCTACGGGCGCGGGCGCATCGTGGGGGATTATCGCCGCGTCGCGCTGTACGGCATCGACTTTCTGGTTCGCGACAAGCAGCGCGAAAAGTCAGAACTCGACAACGCGGTGTTCAGCGAAGACGTGCTGCGCATGCGCGAAGAGTTATCCGAACAAATCCGGGCACTCACAGAACTCAAGCAGATGGCGGCAACCTACGGCTTCGATATCGGCACGCCTGCGGCCTCTGCGCGCGAGGCGGTGCAATGGACCTATTTCGGCTATCTGGCCGCAATCAAGGAACAAAACGGGGCGGCAATGTCGATCGGGCGGATTTCGTCCTTCCTTGACATCTATCTCGAACGCGACCTAGCAACAGGCGTGCTGACCGAATCGCAGGCACAGGAACTGATGGACGATCTGGTCATCAAATTGCGCATCGTGCGCTTTTTGCGCACCCCTGAATACGACTTACTGTTCTCCGGCGATCCTGCCTGGGTCACCGAAGCGATCGGCGGCATGGGCGAAGATGGCCGCACGCTGGTCACTAAAAACAGCTTCCGCTTCCTCAACACCCTCTACAATCTGGGCCCTGCGCCCGAGCCCAATCTGACCGTGTTGTGGTCAAAATCGCTGCCGCAGGGCTTCAAGAACTTCTGTTCCAAAGCCTCCATCGAGACCAGTGCGATCCAGTATGAATCGGATGATTTAATGCGCGAACACTGGGGCGATGATTACGCCATCGCGTGCTGCGTCTCGGCGATGCGCATCGGCAAACAGATGCAGTTCTTCGGTGCGCGCTGTAATCTGGCCAAGACCATGCTGTATGCGATCAACGGCGGCGTAGATGAAAAATCCGGCGTCAAGATCGCTCACGGCTTTACCCCGATCACCGCCGACTATCTGAACTATGATGAAGTGATCGATAAATTCGAGCAGATGATGGACTGGCTTGCCACGACCTACATCAAGGCCTTGAATGCCATACACTACATGCACGACAAATACCATTACGAACGCATCGAAATGGCGCTGCACGACCGCGACATCCTGCGCACCATGGCCTGCGGCATTGCCGGTCTGTCTGTGGTAGCTGATTCGCTGTCCGCGATCAAATACGCCCGCGTCAAAGTAATCCGTAACGACCAGGGTATCGCGACCGACTTTGCCATTGAAGGCGAATATCCGGCCTACGGCAACAACGACAATCGCGTCGATCAAATCGCGGTGTGGCTGGTCGAGACGTTCATGGATAAAATCCGTAAACACAAGACCTACCGCGACAGCGTGCCGACCCAGTCGGTACTGACGATTACCTCCAACGTGGTGTACGGCAAAAAGACCGGCAACACCCCGGACGGCAGAAGAACCGGCGAGCCTTTTGCACCCGGCGCCAATCCGATGAACGGCCGCGATACGCAGGGCTTTGTCGCCTCCGGTGCCTCAGTCGCAAAGCTACCCTATCTGGCCGCACTCGATGGCATTTCATGGACCGCCACCTGTACGCCGGACGCGCTGGGACGCACCCTGACAGACCGCGTCGACAATCTGACCAACTGTCTGGATATGTTTTGCACGTCGAACGGTTTTCACGTCAATGTCAACGTGCTGAATAAGGAAACGCTGCTCGACGCGATGGAACATCCGGAAAATTACCCGCAATTAACGCTGCGCGTCTCGGGCTATGCGGTCAATTTCATCAAGCTGACCCGCGAACAGCAGCTCGATGTCATTAACCGGACTTTCCATCTGCACTGTTAAAAATTCAGGCCTTCGATGATGGCGATACCCGATCATGCAAACCGAATCAAGACATCCTAACTATATTGCCCCTGCCTGCGTCGACGAAAACGGTCGACTGTCAGGCTTTGTGCATTCATTCGTGACCAGCAGTGCCGTCGATGGCCCCGGCATGCGCTTCGTGGTTTTCGTCTCCGGCTGCCAGTTTCGCTGCCTGTATTGCCACAATCCCGATACCGTAAAATTGCACAACGGCAAACTGATGCAAGTGGATGAAGTCCTCAGCAAATTAAAGAAGTACGCCAGATTTCTTCGCGCAACCGGCGGACTGACCATTTCAGGTGGCGAGCCGCTGATGCAGGCGCACTATATCGGGGAAATCTTCTACCGCGCAAAACACGAGCTGCACCTGCACACCACGCTCGACACGCAGGGATTTTTAGGCGCCCACCTGCAAGACGACTGGTTTGACAATGTCGACCTGATTTTGCTCGACATCAAACACATCGACCCTGCAAAACATCATGCGCTGACCGCGAACCCCGTCCAGCCGACGCTCGATTTTGCACGCAGGATGTCGGCGATGGGCAAGAAGATGTGGATACGCTACGTACTGGTGCCAGGTTACACCGATGCGATTGACGACGTGGAAAAACTGGCCGATTTCGTCGCCACACTGGACGGCGTGGAACGCGTCGAAGTATTGCCCTTCCATAAAATGGGCGAACACAAATGGGAGGAGTTGGGATACCCCTACCAGTTAAAAACGGTACAGCCGCCCTCAGCCGAACTGTTAAATCGCGTCATCAACCAGTTCAGGCTACGCAATCTGAACGCCTGCTAAACCACATTCAACACTTTAACCTTCATCAAGAAAGCTGCTTATGACCACACCCAATTTATCAACCGGCACCCCTTCAGGCTGGCTCGCCCGTGAGCGCACCGTCGCCCGCGCAGGGTTTAACCGCTGGCTGGTTCCCCCCGCTGCGCTCGCCATTCACCTGTGTATTGGCATGGCCTATGGCTTTTCCGTGTTCTGGCTGCCGTTATCCAAATCCGTCGGCATCACGACGCAGGTTGCCTGCCCCGCCGAATCGGGACTGATCGATGCCTTATTCGCGACCTCTTGCGACTGGAAAATCAGCGATCTGGGCTGGATGTACACCTTGTTCTTCCTGTTACTGGGTTCCTCTGCCGCAATCTGGGGCGGCTGGCTCGAACGCGTGGGGCCGCGTCGCGCAGGGTTTACCGCCGCGGTGTGCTGGGGTGGCGGTTTGCTGATTTCCGCCTACGGCGTGTATATCCACCAGCTCTGGCTGATGTGGTTAGGATCGGGTTTCATCGGCGGCATTGGTCTGGGTTTGGGCTATATCTCGCCCGTTTCCACGCTGATCAAATGGTTCCCGGATAAACGCGGCATGGCAACCGGCATGGCCATCATGGGCTTCGGCGGCGGCGCGATGATAGGCGCTCCGCTGGCCAACATGCTGATGGAGCATTTCCGCACCCCGACCAGCATCGGTGTGTGGGAGACCTTCGCTACCATGGGCGTCGTATATTTCATCGCGATGACCTGCGGCGCATTCGGTTACCGCGTGCCGCCAACCGGCTGGAAACTGGAAGGCTGGAGCCGGCCTGAGACTCAGCATGCGCTGATCTCGGACAACAACGTGCATGTAAAGAACGTGCACAAAACGCCGCAATTCTGGCTGATCTGGGCGGTGCTGTGCCTGAACGTCAGCGCCGGCATCGGCGTGCTCGGCATGGCATCGCCCATGTTGCAGGAAATTTTCAGCGGCCGCTTGCTGGGCCTGCCCGAGGTCGATTTTGTCCACCTGAACGACGATCAGAAAAAATCAATCGCAGCACTGGCCGCAGGTTTTGCCGGATTGCTTTCGTTGTTTAACATCGCAGGACGCTTCTTCTGGGCCTCGCTCTCCGACACGCTCGGGCGCAAGAATACTTACTTCGTGTTCTTCGCACTGGGCATCGCGATGTATTCGCTCGCACCGTGGGCGGCGCACTCGGGCCATCAAGCCTTATTCGTCGCGTTCTTCTGCGTGATCCTGTCCATGTATGGCGGCGGCTTTGCCACGGTTCCGGCATATCTGGCGGACATGTTCGGCACGCAATTTGTCGGCGCAATCCACGGCCGCCTGCTGACCGCCTGGGCGACAGCCGGCATCATCGGCCCGGTGGTGGTGAACTACATCAGAGAAGCGCAGATCAATGCGGGCGTGCCGCGCGAACAGGTATACGACTTCACCATGTATATACTGGCAAGCTTCCTAGTGCTGGGCTTTATCGCCAACTGGCTGATCAAACCGGTGGACAAGAAGTGGCATCTGACCGAACAGGAAATGCGTGAAATCGAAGCGGCTCACCATCAAAAGGAAGTGAACGAAGAACTCGTTACAGGTTCTTTTGGCATCACGCACGGCGGCCTCGATACGGCAACAGCGCTCGCTTGGACTGCTGTCGGCATCCCGATCGCAATTGGCCTGTGGATCACCTTCAACAAAGCAGTGATTCTGTTTCATTGATGAGCCTTAAGCCTTTGTAGCCCACACAGTTGGCAGCCTGAAAATGGCTGCCAATTTTTTTGCCTGCAAACCTCACTCCGGTCTGGCCATTGAGCGTCATGTATAATCCGCAGCCTCTCAAACCAAGGTGCGAAAATGTCCACAACGATACTGTTCATCGGACTGATGGTGTTCTTTGCCCATTTCCTTTCCCTGCAATTTCGCAAAACCAATATCCCGGATGTGCTGGTGCTGGTGATTGTCGGTATCGTGCTAGGCCCTGTGCTGGGGTTCGTCTCGCCGGCTGACTTCGGCAAGGTCGGCTCCTTGTTTGCCACCATCGCACTGGTGGTCATCCTGTTCGAAGGCGGCACCTCGCTTGAGATGAATGTGCTGAGTAAATCGCTCACCACCACGGGTAAACTTGCCATCGGCTGCTTCGTGCTGACCGCGATCATCGCAACCTTGGTCGGCATCTACGCGCTGGAGCTTAGCATCTTGCCCGCCACCATGCTGGGTCTGACGCTGGGGAGCACCTCTCCCGCTGTCATCATCCCGCTGGTGAAAGTGTTGCGCGTATCCGAAAAGCCTGCCACCGTGATGATCCTTGAGTCTGCGCTGACGGATGTGCTGAGCATTATCGGCGTATTTGCGCTGCTGCATATCTACACGCAAGGCGGCGTAGAGCCCGGTAAGCTGATCGGCAGCGTGCTCTCGGCGATGGTGTTTGCAACCGTGATCGGCGTGATCGGCGGTATAGGCTGGCTGCTGGTATTAGGCCGCGTGCGCGATTTTCCCAATACCATCTCATCGACACTGGCCTATGTGTTCATCGTCTATGGCGCGACCGAAGGGCTGGGATTCTCGGGCCCCATCGCGGCGCTGGCGTTAGGTTTTACACTGAGCAATTTTGAAGAATTCAATTTACATCGCATCCCGAGCATAGACCGGAACATCGTGCCGCTGAACGACATCGATCTGGCTTTTTACAGCGAAGCGGTATTTCTGCTCCGAACTTACTTCTTCGTCTACCTTGGCATTTCCATCCACTTTAGCGCGGTGAATCTGACACTGACCGCAGCGCTCATCGTGCTGCTGATCTATCTGATGCGCATCGCACTGACCCGCGCCGTGTTCCGCGATCCCGGCTACAGCCTACGCGATACCGCGATCACCTCAATGATGGTTCCCAAGGGACTGGCGGCCGCCGTGCTGGCATCATTGCCGCTGCAATATGGCGTGGCGGGGGGCGAGATCATCAGAGATACCACTTACATGGTCGTGCTGATCAGCATTACCTTCACCGCGTTGCTGGTGATGGCCTACCCGACACGGCTGGCGCAGCGCTTTTACTCGCTGGCAATCGGCAAACCCGTCAAGGAAAAATAAACCGCCGTGCGAAGATTAATTCCCCGGTGTTTGCTGACTTACCTGCAGAGTATATAACCTGCGACTGTCCGCGCGCAGCACCGTGAAGATAAAGGCGTCCAGTTGCACCCGGTCACCACATTTAGGCAGGCGACCGGCCGCTTTGAGCACCAGCCCCCCCACCGTGTCACAATCCTCATCGCTAAAGTCCGTACCCAGCACCGCGTTAAAATCGGCGATTTCGGTATCGGCCTTGATGCGATACTGGCCCGCGCCATCGGCGATGATGTTGTCCTCATCAACATCAAAATCGTATTCATCCTCGATGTCGCCGACGATCTGCTCCAGCACATCCTCGATGGTGACCAGACCCGACACGCCACCATACTCATTGACGACCAGCGCAATGTGATTGCGATTGCTGCGAAACTCGCGCAGCAGCACGTTCTGGCGCTTGGATTCCGGAACGAATACGACCGGCCGCAACATATCGCGCACATCAAACTCTTCGCCGGCATAGTAACGCAGCAAATCTTTCGCCAGCAGTATGCCGATGATGTGATCCTTGTCGCCTTCTATGACCGGGAAACGCGAGTGTGCGGTTTCAATGACAAAGGGGATGAATGCTTCAGGTGGCTGACTGATGTCGATGACATCCATCTGCGCGCGGGGGATCATAATTTCGCGCACCTGACGTTCGGAGACTTGCAGCACCCCCTCCATCATCGATAGTGCATCTGCATCGAGCAAATTATTTTCGTAAGCGCCGTGCAGCAGTTGTACCAACTGCTCTCGATCTTCCGGTTCGCGCAACAGCAGCGCGGATAAACGTTCCAGCAAGGTGGGTTTGTGACTCTCAGGCTCGTCCATGTTTTGGCTGTCAGGTTTCTTTATAGGGATCAGGATACCCCAATTTTAACATCAGCGCTGTTTCCAACGCTTCCATCTCCTCTGCCTCGGCGTCGACTTCGTGGTCATAGCCTTGCAGATGCAGAGCGGCGTGAATGGCCAGATGCGCATAATGGGTCAACAAATCCTTATCCTGCTCAGTGGCTTCACGCGCCACCACCGGCGCACAGATCACCACATCGCCCGACAAATGATCGTCCTCGTCATAGACGAAGGTCAGCACATTGGTCGCATAGTCCCGCCCCCGATACGCCTTGTTTAGCTCACGGCCTTCCGCCTCATCGACGATGCGCAGCGCGAGGCTCACATCGC